>NZ_JACSJL010000001.1:0-747146 GCF_018617075.1 Exiguobacterium sp. s123
GTCCGATCAAGAAAGTGTATCTATACGGGACATGGGTGGTGGCGGATGGAGAAGTCAGCTTCGTCGTCTCAGAGCTATCCAAGGGTGTAGAAGTGATGCATGTCCATTGGCTCATCAAGTATCGTTTCGAGGATTGGGGAGTCTCTGAAGACGGAGCATGGGAGAAGGAATGGTAATCCGGGCTCATGCGTGAGCGTCTAACGCTTCTTGGCGAAGTGGCTCATCGCAACGCTCCCCCTTAAAAACCATCATTCCACTTTCATAAAGACAAGTGATGATTCAGCCCTGATAATATCTTCTGCATACCTCACTTTAGGAGTACTCGAATAGGGTTACTTTTAGAACGGATGTAAATAGCTCTTTCAAAGCCTCCAATGGGAAAGACGGTGGATATGTCATCACTGTTTCAACTTGGATTGTCTGTTCCGCCACATCATCGACGTCATAAACGCTGTCCATCCACCGAGTACTAGGATATAAATTCCTAAAAATAATACGAATGCCCCATAGTCTTCGAGTTCCTCAAATGGATTCTGAATGATCATCGGTTCAAATCGTATGCCGACCATCATCAATGGAATGAAGAATAGAAAGAAACGTTTCCAAAAATAGTGTTTGTACGGTTGTGGCACAGGCTGCTCCATAATCGTACCTCCTCAATTGAATTACACTTATTTACATATATGATAGCATGTTCTCATTTGAGGTTGGATGAGAAATCATTCTTTTTAAGCCGATTTCAAATGAAAAGAGGGTGGCCGATTCATTCAGCCACCCTCAAGTCTGTTATTCACTTGAACCAGTCAGTTCTCCCGTCCCGAACGTCGCGCTGAACGCACGGCACCAGATGACGACGGTGTTGTACTCTTCTAGATTCACATCCTTAGGGATCAAATAGTTTTGATTGCCGATGTTTCCTTTTAAGGCCCCTAGACTGACGCCTTCGGTCGTCTCCTGTCCTGGTTTCGTCAAATAGACGAATAAATCAGGACCGTTTGTCGTCTCAAATTCTTCAAATCGGAGGTACGTCCCGTCTTCTGCCTCGACCGAGCGGATTGTGCCGGTCGTCTCATAATTTTTCTCCCCGTCCATGAACACACCCGCTACTTCGGTTGGACTCGGTTGTGCTTCCGGTGTCTCGGACGTCTCTTGATCTGATTCCTCTTCCTCTGGAGCTGGTGATTCGACTGCTGTCGACTGCAATCCTTCATCGACCGTCCCGGTTAAGAATAGTGGGGAGATGAGCCATCAGGCAACAGCGATTACGGCTACGCCAATCACACCGATGATGAGTTTCGTACTTGTTTTCATATATGAGTCCTCCTTTTCGGTTGTATGAACCGTTATTTCCCGTTTCCCGATTAATGTGCTAATTAAAAGACGCGAATGCTAACATTCGCGTCTGATGACCGTTATACGGTTTCCGTCCAGTTTTCCTCGATGAACTCGTCGCGTCCCGAGATGGCCCGGTCTTCCTTATAATGCTTCGGATTCTTTTTATGATAATCCTGATGGTAGTCTTCTGCAGCGAAGAACGTCGTCGCCGGAATGATTTTCGTGACGATCGGAGCCGAGAAGCGACCACTTGCCGCCAACACATCGCGACTCGCCTCAGCCGCGATACGTTGTTCTTCCGTGTGATAGAAGATGGCTGGGGCATACTGAGGTCCCCGGTCTTGGAATTGACCACCATCGTCCGTCGGGTCTGTCTGAATCCAATACAGCTCAAGAAGACGTTCATACGAGAATAATGCTGGATCATATGTGATTTGAACGACCTCGAGGTGCCCCGTCGTCCCGGTTTTCACTTGTTCATATGTCGGATTGTCGACCTGTCCGCCCATATAGCCGGATACGATGCCTTCAATCCCTGGTAATTCTTCAAATGGTGTCACCATGCACCAAAAACAGCCGCCTGCGAATGTTGCTTTTTCCATACTGTCGTTCCCTCCAAATCGTCATTCAACAAAAAAGCGCTCACGTCGGATGACATGAGCGCTTTCGTCATATCGTCCAAGGTTTCCCTTGCTGGTCGTAGCACCTTGCCTAAGGCAGGTTGCTGTGAAGTCGCGGAGCCAGATCTCTCGTTCACTCTTGATATCGATATGTAGTTGGTGAGAGCATCATACCACCCTCAAAATACATTCGTCAATGATTCGGTTTTCGTTTCAACTGAAAAACCGTCAAGACGATGATGAATCCAATCAACCCGATGGAAATGAGCGTACCATACGGCACATTCTCCCCGTATAGCTGTAAGAAAAATAGACCGAATACGGCAAGCAACACAAAGACATAGGAGCGAGTCATTGGGACCTCCTGTTTTTTCTTAAGTGTATCAAGAACACATCGACTTGGCGATACGAAAAGGAAATCAGACGTAGAGCACGAATAAAGGGAGAGAGGTAAAGGAGGAATGTAGGATGGAACAAATCCAATTACATGAACTGACGATTGAGCGTGCGCGTCGTGGGTATAAAGAAGGAGAATTCACGGCGAGAGACGTGACCGCCTACTATTTAGAACGGATTGCGACGTATAATGAACGGCTTCACGCCGTCATTCAAGTCAATCCGGACGCCCTGTTCGAGGCAGAGGCAGCAGACCGGGCGTACCGAAAAGGGGTACGCAAACCGCTACTCGGCATTCCCGTCTTAATCAAAGACAATATCGAGACAAGCGGTCTGATGCGAACGACTGCAGGTGCTGCCGCGATGCGACATCATTTCGCTGCTCGAGATGCCGAGCTCGTCAAACGCTTGCGGGCTGACGGCGCTATCATCCTTGGGAAGGCGAACCTGTCCGAGTGGGCGAACTTTTTAACGGAAGATATGCCGAACGGTTGGAGTGCTGTCGGTGGACAGACGATGAACCCATATGGCGACGGGTTGGATGTCGGGGGATCAAGTTCAGGTTCGGCTTCAGCGGTCGCGGCAAACCTCACGCTTCTCGCAGTCGGGTCTGAGACGAGCGGTTCCATCGTCCATCCGAGTGTCCATAACAGCATCGTCGGGATTAAGCCGACGGTCGGATTGATTAGCCGCTCCGGAATTATCCCGATCTCACGTTCTCAAGATACGGCAGGACCGATGGCGCGCACGCTTCGTGATGCGGTCATCGCCTTACAATCGATGTGCGGTGAGGATGAATCAGACCCGGCGACGTGGGAAACTCCAGTCGGACCGCCTTATGTGACATGTCTCGATGTGAGGCAAGCGGTCGGGATGCGCGTCGGGTTCGTCAAACCGGACATTTCTGAAGAAGAAGTCGGATTGTATGAGGGGGCGCTTCGATTGCTACGGCAAGCCGAGGTCGAACTCGTCGAGGTCACGCTTCCGAAGCATGCGGCACTAGAACAGGCGGACATCCTGTTCGACGAATTCAAGCTCGGGGTCGAGGCGTATCTTGCCAATACGACCGTGCCGTTTAAAACGCTATCCGACCTGATCGAGTGGAACGCGGAACATCCTGAATCGATTCCGCACGGCCAGACCATCTTTGAAGAAGCGAACGCCAAATCTGGAAAACTGACTGAAGCGAACTATCTCGATCGTCGCATCGAGGACGTCCGTCTCGCGAAAACGGAAGGGATTGACACATTGCTTGCGTCACATAAACTGGACGCACTCGTCCTGCCGCATGACATGAACTACGACATGGCTGCAAAAGCAGGTCATCCGACGATTACAATCCCATATCATTTGAAAAAGAGCGGTGCCCCATTCGGACTCTCGTTCACGGGGACGAGCTATGCGGAGCGTGATTTAATCCGAGTCGCTTATGCGTTCGAACAGTTCGTCACACGACCGACGCCTCCAGATTATTCGTAAGTTGCACCCGTCTCTCACGTCCGCTACAATGGTACGTATGCGGATTAGAGAAAGGACAGATTACAATGAAATCATCTATATACGGGTTGACGTTCGATCAACTCACAAACGAGTGTACGGAAGCGGGATACGGTGCCTTCCACGCACGTCAAGTTTGGGACTCGCTCTACATCGACCGGGTCAAATCGATGGACGACCTCAACGTACGTGATGAGGTGCGTGATTACTTAACAGAGAAATATGTCATCTCAACACAAAAACTGTTCGTCAAACAAGAAGCGGGCGACGGGACGGTCAAATTCTTACTTAAATTACATGACGGGCACTACATCGAGACGGTGCTCATGCGTCACAAATACGGACGTTCGGTCTGTGTGACGACTCAGGTCGGTTGTAACATCGGCTGTAGCTTCTGTGCGAGCGGCTTGTTGAAAAAGACGCGTGACTTGACGGCGGGTGAGGTCGTCGAGCAGATCATGACCGTCCAACACTTCCTCGATGAAGATGGTGAAGGGGACCGCGTCAGCCATATCGTCGTTATGGGAATCGGTGAACCGTTCGATAACTTCGAGAACTTGGTCGACTTCTTGCGTGTCGTCAAAGATGAGCGTGGACTTGCGATCGCCCCACGTAAAATCAACGTGTCGACAAGTGGTCTCGCGGATAAGATCTACAAGTTTGCGGACCTCGACTTACGCATCAACTTGGCGCTCTCTCTACATGCGCCAAACGATGAATTACGTACACGCATCATGAAAATCAACCGGGCGTTCCCGCTTGATAAACTCATGCCGTCGATTCGCTATTACGTCGAGAAGACGAACAAACGAATCACCTTCGAGTATATCCTGCTCTCGAAAGTGAACGATTTGCCGGAACATGCGGAAGAACTCGCTGACTTGATTGAAGACATCAAAGACAAGTCGTACGTCAACTTGATTCCATATAACCCGGTCAACGAGCACATCCAATATGAGCGAAGCACGCCTGAAGACATCATGGCGTTCTACGACATCTTGAAAAAGCGTGGCGTCAACACTGGTGTCCGTCTTGAGCACGGGACAGACATTGATGCGGCATGTGGACAACTCCGCAGTAAGCATATGAACGTCGAAGGCGCGAAGTAAACAAATGGCCTCTCCGAATCTCGGGGAGGCCATTCGTTTATCGTTTTTGCCCGACGTATTGAATCACAGCGGATTCGCCGTGATGGAGCGTGCCTTCTTCTCGCCAGACGACCGTCTCATGTAAGACGAGCGGTACGAAATCGTCCCCTAGTTGGTGGAACATCTCTTCGGTGTAAAGGAATGAGGCGTCGTTTGGTCCACCTGTCCCGTAAGCGAGTTGATGTGTAGCGTAGACTTCACTCAGGAACAAACCACCAGGTCGAAGCGTTTGTTGAATACCCGTAAACACCTTTTCTCTGACGTGTGGAGGAAAGTGGCCAAAGATACAGATGACCATGTCATACGCCTTGTTTGGCCAATCGGCTTCATTCAAGTCGATCTGTTTCGTCTGAATGGACACGTTTCGTGACGTCGCCAAGCGTTTCGCTTTGTCGATCCCTGCTATAGAAACGTCCCATATCTCGACTTCAAAGCCGAGCGTGGCGAGCCACACCGCGTTTCGCGCCCTCCGCGATGGCCAATACACGTTTTCTTTCAGGTTGATGAGACGTGACCCATTCGCGTAAAAATTCGTTTGGCTCTGTCCCATACACATACTCTTCCGAACTAAATCGTTCATCCCATTTCGACAAGCCATTCACTCCCTCGCTACGTTTCTTTCACTATAGCAAAACGAACAGACGACGGTGAAAATCCATCACGATTTTCTGGATTCATGCATAGTCCCGATGCGAGAGGGGAATAGATTTCTGAACTAATGGATAGAGTGGAGGCTAAGTGATGGAGAAAGTAGATGCGTCGTTGTGGATTCGTGTACGAAATACGCTTGGTGAAGGTCCGTGTTGGGATGCTGAGTTAAAGCGGTTTTATTGGGTAGATATCGAAGATCATACATTGTGGTGGTATGATGAACGTGAGGATGAAATCTCGTCGTTTGAAGTCAGGAAACAAGTCGGTTTCGTTATTCCAAAAGTGACGGATGGCGTTGTCCTCGGCTTGAAGGATGGCATTTATGAATGGGATGAGATCAATCGGGACTTGAAGAAGATTGTCGAGTTGGATGATCCGGACGGTCAATTGCGGTTCAATGACGGAAAAGCCGATCCATACGGTCGAATTTTCGCCGGAACACTTCATCTCGAAGACAAAGAGAATCAAGCGACATTGTATCGTGTCGATCGGGATGGTACGACGACGACACTTATGGATGAGCTCACACTTTCGAACGGGTTGACGTGGTCTCCTGACCATTCCGTTTTTTATCATATCGATACACCGACTGAAACGATTGGCCAATATGATTTCGATTTGAAGGCGGGTACGTTATCAAATGGAAAGGTCGTCATCGATTTCGCGGACGAGGATGGCTTCCCAGACGGTATGACATCAGATACGGAAGGATATTTATGGATTGCGCATTACGCCGGAAGCAAAGTATCTCGCTGGAATCCATCAACCGGTGAAAAGCTGTTAGAAGTTCACGTTCCTGCACCGAATGTCACATCCTGCGCCTTCATCGGGGATGGGCTCAATCGATTGGCCATCACGACGGCTCGTGAGGGGATGGATGAGGAAGCGTTAGCCGAATATCCGGATGCTGGATCGGTATTTATCATCGATACAGAGGTGAAAGGGATGCCGCTTTATCGCTTTGGGCGTTGAGGAGGACATGCAATGGTGAAACGACTGTTAGTTCGAGCGGGTATTGGGTTGGCAGTTGCGGCAGCGGTCAAGATGGGAATTCAAAAGTTGCAAGAAAATCGAGCGCGGGAAGAAGATCATTCTTATCTCGACCCGAAATGGGACGAGGTGCCGAGTGTCGATTCTGACAAGGACGTGGATGAGGTCGGGTTGACGCAACTCGACTCCATCTATCGGGCGGAGTGGCAAGCGAACGCCTATCCCCGCTCGGAAGCAGAACGAAAAGCGTTGGAAGAATAAAAGCATGTTTTTCAAAACACGTCCGTGTGGCGTGTTTTTTTTGTTGACAAATCGAATCAGTCGTTACAGTATATAAAAAGTAATGATTACGATTTAAAGGAGGTTCATCAATATGAAACGAATTCCAATTACCGTACTCTCGGGTTATCTTGGTAGCGGAAAGACGACACTGCTCAACCACATCTTACATAACCGGGAAGATAAAAAATATGCGGTCATCGTGAACGATATGAGCGAGTTGAACATCGATGAGAAATTGATTGAACAGGGTGGTTTCTCCCGTACCGATGAAAAATTAGTCGAACTCTCGAACGGGTGCATCTGTTGTACCCTACGTGAGGATTTGCTGACAGCGGTCTATGAGTTGACAAACGATCGTGACCTCGATGGCATCATCATCGAGTCTTCTGGGATTTCAGAACCGATTCCCGTTGCGCAGACGTTCACGTATGCCGATGATGCGCTCGGAATCGATTTGACGAGCCGTGTCTATATCGATGCGATGGTCACTGTCGTCGATGCGTACCGCTTCTTCAAAGATTTCAATTCTGGTGAATCGCTCATGGAACGTCAACAAGCCGTCGATACAGGTGACGTACGTGAAGTCGTCGACCTACTCGTCGATCAAGTCGAATTTGCGGATATCATCGTGTTGAATAAGGCAGACCGGGTGTCTGGAGCGGAACTGCAGGAGATGAAGGGGCTACTTAAGACACTCAACCCGAGCGCGCGATTATAGACTTCAACATACTCCGACGTAGCGTTAGACGATCTACTCGACGTCCAGTTGTTCGATTTCGATCAGGCGATGCGTGCGGCGGGATGGATTCAAGAACTTGAGGCAGAAGAACATACGCCGGAAACGGAGGAGTATGGCATCAGCTCGTTCGTCTACCGTCGTCGTCGACCGTTCCACCCTGAGCGCTTGATGAATTGGATGGAGCACTATCCTGAAGAAATCGTCCGTGCCAAAGGCTTCTTGTGGATCGCGTCACGGAACGACCTTGCCTGTCTCTTCTCCCAGGCCGGATACGCATCGACGCTCGAACATGCCGGTCGTTGGTTAGCGACCCTTCCCGAGAGTGAACGAGAGGCCATGTTCGTCTCAGAACCTGAGCTGCGTGAAGATTACATCGAGCCGTACGGAGACCGACAGAACGAATTGGTCCTTATCGGTCAACGGATGGACCGGGAGGCGGTCGAGCAATCACTTGACGCCTGCTTGTTGACGGATGAGGAGATGGTAGCGGAGTGGGATTCGTTCCATGACCCACTTCCTGGTACTGGCCAACTCGTCACCTATTCAGATTGACCGTTTACAAACTGACGAAACATCGCTATACTGTGACTGCATAAGTAACCGCATATCAATGACTGCACTAGGGGTGCTTCGGCTGAGATGTGAGCATGGCTCCGATCCCTTATAACTCGATCCAGGTAATACTGGCGTGAGGAAGTGCGGCACTTTCTCTATGCAAGTTTGTATAGATTTTGTTGCTGCATTCTCATGAATGCGGCTTTTTTTTATGCAAACACATATAGAGGGGGAGACAAGATGAATGAATCATGTGGCACGAGTCCGATTGTCGGATTTCGCTTCACGCTTAGCCCGATGACAGATGACTTTGTCGGGACGATCAAAGGGGCATTGAAAGGAACGAATATGACGGGTGTGTGGCGACATACGGATGACGTGTCGACCGTGATCCGAGGTCGCGCCGAGCACGTGTTCGACGTCGCACGGACCGTCTTAAGCCTGGCTTCGGAGGAAGGACGCCATGTCTCGATGAGCGGAACCTTCTCTGTCGGATGTCCGGGAGATTCGGCAGGGGATGAGGTGCTCGAGGCACCACCACAACCACTGAATGGAATTTCAAGAGAACAGTATGTCTCGTCACAGTTCGCGCTTTATCCGATGGGGGCGGAGAACTATATGGATCTCATCTATGATGAAATCGAGCAAGCGAAACAGGCGGGTGTCTATAATGACTCCATGCACTACGCGTCAGGCATTCATGGGAACTTGGATGATGTGTTCTCGTATTACGAGTCGGCGTTCAACCGGACACGCGAGAAGAATCGACACGTCGTCATGACGGTGACGTTCAGTGTGAACAGTCCGTCACATGGAGGACAACATGCTTAAATCGTGGAAATTGAAAGAGGTCGTCCTCGTCTCCGTATTGTCTGTCGTCTTTGCCGTCGTCTACTTATTGTTTGTTCATATCGGGAACTTATGGGCAGGGTTGATTGGACCGATCGCCTATGAATGGATCTTCGGTATCTGGTTCATCGTGTCAATCATCTCGGCGTATATCATTCGGAAGCCGGGTGCGGCCTTCATCTCGGAGGTGATGGCAGCGACGATTGAAATGTTGATTGGGAATGCGATCGGACCGCGCATCATCTTGGTCGGTATCGTCCAAGGTCTTGGGGCGGAAGCAGTCTTTGCGATGACAGGTTATCGTCGATACGAGCTTTGGGTTCTCATGCTTGCTGGATTTGGCTCGGCCGTCACGAGTTTCGTGTACACTTACTTCATGAGCGGATTTGCGATGCTCGAACCGGGATATGTAGCGACGATGTTCGGGCTGCGGGCGGTCAGTGGCATGGTCATCGCAGGAATCGGTGGGAAGTTGCTCAGTGACCTGTTGCTCAAGACGGGGTCGCTTCGTGGCTATGCGATTGCTCGGAGTGGGAACGTCCATGGTTGAGACAGGATCGCTTTCATTCCGATTCCCCGAAAGTCTGGACACCATCTTAAAAGATGTGACACTATCCATAAAACCTGGACGCACGATTTTGACAGGAGCGAGCGGAAGCGGGAAGTCGACCCTGCTCGCGCTGTTCAACCGTCTCTATCCAGAGAATTGTGATGGGATCCTGGAAGGCAAACTCGAACTACTGGGACGCTCACACGACGACTACGCACCAGGCGAGATCAATCAGCGGGTCGGGACGGTATTCCAAGACCCGGACACGCAGTTCGTGATGGAACGGGTGGAAGAGGAACTCGTCTTCACACTCGAAAATTTGCAGACGCCGGTCGAGGTCATCGATCAGCGCGTGACGGAGATTCTCGAGTCACTCCAACTGACCGATTACCGAAATCGTCACATCGATTCCTTGTCAGGAGGGGAGAAACAGCGGATCGCCGTCGCTTGCGCCATGGTCGGACAACCGGAATGGTTGCTTCTCGATGAGCCGTTGACACACCTTGACCCAGTGACCGCGAATCGATTCGTCGACTGGCTCGATCACTTGGACAACGTGAACGTCATCGTTGTCGAACATCGCGCGCACTTGTGGGGAGACTTTTTTGATTGGCACATCGAACTCGATCAAGGACGGATTGTACGGAACGAGCCGTTTCAACCGGTCGATGATTTTTCATTCACACGATCGTCATTACCACGACAAGCAGTCGAACACTATGTGGTCGACGAGGTGGAGCGTGACACATTTCGATTAAAAGGAGTGACCCTAACAGCTCGTATCGGGGAAGTGATTGCCATATTAGGACCAAATGGGAGTGGAAAGTCGACGTTATTACGAAGTTTGACGGAGTCTGACCGTCGGGTCGGACTCGTCCCTCAATCTCCGGAACACTTATTTTTCATGAACTCGGTCGAGCAAGAGCTACAGTTTGGTCATGAGGAATCGATCGATAACGTACTAGAGGAGCTATCCCTCGAGGATAAACGAGTCCTCCATCCACTGTCGCTCAGTCACGGTCAGAAGCGACGACTCGCCGTCGGGATTCAGTTACTATCTAACAAACAGTTGCTTGCCTTCGATGAACCGACGGCTGGCCAAGATGAACCGTCACTCCATGCACTAGAGATTTTGATGAAGCGGCATGCGGCAAAGGGACAGACGATCTTGTTCGTGACCCATGACTTATCGTTCGCCAATATCGCCCATACGTTCTATTTGATGAAGGACGGGGAACTCTCAGGACCATTCGGAGATGAGCTCTGGCAGGACACGGAGAGACTTCGTCATTATCGACTCACGGGAGGTCGAAAGCGATGTCACTCCATGATATGAATCCGACGATCAAGTTTGTGACGATGACGATCATCATGTTCGGTCTTGCCTTGTTTTATAACCCGTGGACCCCGCTCGTCATCATCGTCGGTACGTTGACGATTCAATTGCTGGCGACGGACGTGTCCTGGAAGAAGTGGAGCCTGTTTTTGATTCCTTTTCTCGTCACGGCGCTCGGGACGTTTTGGACGACGCTCGTGTTTGGGAAGGAGCTCGGGGGAGAGACGTGGGTGACGCTTCTCGGTCAAGGCATTTCAAAAGAAGAGGCACGTATCGCCATGTCTCTTAGTCTACGTGTGTTGGCATTCACCGTACTGTCGCTCCTCTTTATGTTGACGACCGATTCGAAACGTTTCGTCATGAGTTTGATGCAACAGGCAAGGCTTTCTCCGACGATTGCCTATAGTGCGCTCGTCGGATTCCGCTTCCTTCCGTTAATGCAACGGGAGATGCATCAGCTACAATACGCGCATCGTCTTCGCGGCGTTCCGCTCGATACGAAATGGGAACGGATTCGACATGTACCGAAACTCCTTCTCCCGCTGTTGGCAGGTTCGATCCGACGTGCGGAACGGGTCGCCTTCTCTATGGAGGCGAGGGGGTTCACGAGTGGGAAACGGACCGTCTATGAGCGGATTGACGTCAAACCGTCCGATTACATATGGTCCGGTATATTCTTCACACTGTTCGGTCTTTCCATTTGGATTGGCATATGAAAAGACGACTCACGGAGAGTCGTCTTTTTTCGTTTCTTTCACGATGCGAAACTTCGGTTTGACCGATTCGTTGTTGAACGCCTCGAGAACGGTATTCTCGTTTGCCATTCGAATCTGTTGTGGCTCGCCTTTTGCTGTCGTACCGATGCAATACATGTTCGCTTCATAATCCGCAAAGAGCGATTTGTAAGATGTCGCGTGGTGCATCAAGCGACCTGGAGACCCCCAACCGACGATGATCATCCCGCCGCTTGCTTCCACCTCTTGTAACGTCTCTTCGACGTAATGGTAGTTCGTCTCATCGAGTTGAGACTCCACGTATGGAAGGTTGTCATTGATGGCGAGTGTCGGGACGAGACTGATGACCCGCATTTCTCGAATCGGTTGTGACAAATGATTTTGCATCAACATATAAGCACGCTGTGTCGTCGTGCCAGACAAAAAGGCATCGCTCATCCGCGGCGAGTAAATAATGACGGCGCAGATGACGCCATCCTCCACATCGGTGAACTCATACGTTCGCATATAGCGTTTCGTTTTATCTTCATTGAAGATTGATTTGACGCGGATGGTTACTTCTTCTACATGCGTGTTCATTTCCATTCCTCACTTTTTCATGTAAGCATCAGCCGAGCGATTTAAACCACTCGATATATCGAATCGTGTAATAAGCAACTCGTTGACTAAGCGTATCACGCTCATCCGGCATGAACGTCACGCTTGATTCATAGTTCTCGAAGTACGTCATGACATCATTGACATATTGCTCACTTCGATTGTATTCGAAGATAGCGTTTCGGACGGATGTGACTGAATCTGTTTTTTTTCCACCGTGTTCACTTAAATAATACGCCGCCGTGTGCGCAGAATCAACTAGACTGTGTGGGTCAGCTTTTCCATCGCCGTTTCCGTCGCGACCGAGTCCACCATACTGCTCAATCAAGGCAAGGTCCGTCAAATCTACTTCGTCTTCTGGGACATCGCCTTTTTGGTCATCGGTGTCATATTCCCAACCGAGCCAAGTGCGGGGCATGAATTGAAATGGTCCAATCGCACCGACAGACGAACGCATCGAAGAACTGTGCGAGAAGATGGTCTCTACCCGATGAACGGCAGCCAGTAGGCGCCAGTCCACGTCATACGTGTCAGCAGCGTCTTGATAGACGGCCAGATGCGTGTTCGGGACACCGTTCTCTCCATAATAGGTTCGATACAATCCATTGTTCACTTTATCATGTTGACCGAGCCAGCCGACTGCCCCGAGCAAAAGCACGAGCACAATGATGAAACCGGTCAGTCGCAGCATCATACGTTTCAAGATACCGCCTCCTAGCTTTTAGACAATACCCGAATAGTGTAGCATATAGCTAAGAGGAAGGACAGGAGTGGATATGGATGCTCGAACGTTTGATTTTTACAGCCATCATCGGCTACATGCTGATCGTTCAGATCTTTAATGCCAAATTGATTCGTCCCTTGATTGAAACGAGAGGACGGGCATGGGTGTACGAACAAACCGTGAAGTCGGCATGGGGACTGACCTTGTTGATTGTCGCCCTCATCTTTTTATTTCAAGTACCGTCAGCAGAAGTTGGATTGACATTCGCACCAGAAGCGGGGAACGAACAGGCTTGGCAAGTCTTTTACTTGTCATGCATCCTAGTCACCGTGACACTCGTCTTTTATCTCTTGGTCAAAACTTCAGCACGTCTCCGACATGTGTTACGCCCTTACTATGAGCTCGATTTAGAGAAGTTGCTACTACCCCGGACAAAAGCAGAAGAACAGGCGTGGAACGCCGTCTCGGTCACGGCTGGCGTGACCGAGGAATTCATATTCAGAGGAGTGCTGCTATACACGATTTCCCTCTATATCGAGGTGCCAGATGTGACTCTCGCCCTAATCGGGGGCGCCCTTTTCGGCGTGGCCCACGCCTATCAAGGGATAAAGGGAGTATTTATGACAGGGATTGTTGGATTCGGATTAGGCATCCTCTATTTAGGGATGGGAGCCCTTTGGCCGGTCATGGTGTTACATGTACTTCTAGATTTGATTGCCGGTCCAATCCATGTCGATGCAAAAAGCGAGTGACCGCCTCCTCATAGGCGAGAGCGTCCTTGATCATGCAATCGGTATGTTCTGCGCCATCGATCAATACCAAGTCGTTCTTCCGGTTCAATGCATTCATTTCGACCGACATCCACGTCGGGACGAAATCATCTTTTGAACCATGTACGAATAGGATTGGGGTCGTCGTTTCCGTGACGGCCTTTTTCGGTTGGACTTGTCTCATCGTGAACCCAGCACGAGACCAAAGGAAATAGTCGATTCCCGGTAAAATGAGCTCGGCTGGGATATGGTGTAACTCTTTCAGTTGATAACGCATCAATTGTTTCATATCGTCAAACGGACATTCTGCGATGACGAAGTCGACGTTCGTGAGCGGAGTCGTCTGCAAGACGGTGGCCGCTCCCATTGAGACGCCGTGAAGCCCGACTTGATCGACTGTTTCCTCTTTCTTCAACCAGTCCACCCAGTCGATCATATCGACTTTTTCATGGAAACCGTATGAGGCATAAATCCCTTCAGACTCCCCGTGTGAGCGCAAGTCGACGGCAAGCAGGTTGTAGCCGAGTCGATGGAACATGGCGAGGTGAGGGGCCATGAAACTATGTGATGCGGTATATCCATGTACGAACACAATCCACTTTGTTGATCCTTCATTCCGATAGATACGCCCGTAGAGGCGGTAGTCATCACGCGATTGAATCGAGACATGCTCGAACGGTACGTCATGATAAAAGGTGCGATCTTCGTCCGTATATGGAGCGAGTAACATCTCCGGAGTCTTTCGTTTGCCTCGCGTCATTCGTTTGAAGGCATAGTAGCTGATTGCGTAATAACCTGTGAAAAGTGATGCTAATCCAATTTTCCATTTTCGTTGCATTGATACCGACTCCTTTCAACGTTATTGTACCCGAAACGACTCGATACGGTCCTGTTTTCTTACATAAGGGGAGGGCATACGTAACATAAGCAGGTGAATTAGATGAATGACGGCACATCGAAAGATTAGGTAGAGAACGGTATGATGAAGTGACAATAGCAGGAGGGCGGGGGGCATCTACATGGAGAGGTCAGAGATTTATCGAATGATTCAAAGGGTGTTGAGCGACAGAGAGGGAACGCTTGAGCGAGGAGTAACGTTCTCGTGGACACTTGAAGGTGATGAACGGATTGTCGGACTCGTATTTGATGTTATACTCGACCGGTATTTTCTATACAACAAAACAAGCCTCCTCACCGAGGTGCAAGAGATTGCGCGTCTAGTCGAGTGTCGACCAGAGGAAATCGTCCGCGCTTTCTCCTGTCTCTCGGGGATTCGACTCGAATCGAATCATATCATCGAACGACTGATGACCATCGAAGAGGCGACCATTTTAGAAAATGGATCAATCCGTGTTGCCATTCGCTTTGGAGGATGGCTCACTCATCAGCTGCATCAAATTGGTTGTGATGCCCTTCTCCCTTGTTGAGCTCGGTCAAGGTACCGTCAATCACGCGAAGGACACGATCACACACATCGAGCATGCGTTCATCATGTGTGATGACGACGACACGTCTTCCTTCCTCATGCGCTTGTTTGGCCAAGAGTTCCATTACAAGACGTCCATTCTCATAATCCAAACTCGCCGTCGGTTCATCTGCCAAAATGAGTTGCGGGGAGTTGATGAGGGCCCTAGCGACGGCCACGCGTTGCTTTTCACCTCCTGACAAGGTCGCCGGGAGATGGTGCAGACGGTGCCCTAAGCCGAGGTCGATCAACAGTTGCTTCGCATCCAACTTTTTCTTCTCTTGAATCAGCTCTAGTTGTTCGAGCACCGTCAAGTAGGGAATGAGGTGGGCCTGTTGAAACACGAACCCAACTTCATGCAGGCGTAACAGACGACGTTGTTCCTCATCTAATTCGAATACGTCTCGCTCGTTCATCAAAAATGCTCCTTGATCCGGTTTTCGCAACAGACCGAGGATGTATAACAACGTACTCTTCCCGCTACCGCTCGGACCGACGATGGCGACGCATTCCCCCGGTGAGACATGTAACTCGATGTCATTCAATACGAGCTGACCGTCAAACTGATGTGATACATGGCTTAACCTCATGATGCTTTCCCTCCTATGATTTCAATTGCGTCGACTTGACGGAGTTTCCATAACGGCAACAACGCACCAAGAACAGATAAGAAGATGAACATGGATCCGAATAGCGCGACATGACCGAAGTCGACGAGAAACGGCAATGATGATGGAATCAACGCATCGACGACGTACATGACCTCGATCGATGTGGCGACTGCCGCCGACACGATGACGATGACCTGAAAGAGCAGTGCCCGTCCGATGATACGTGGGGAGAGGCCGATTGCCTTCAGAATTCCGAGCTCAGGTAACTTTTGAAGCGTGAACAAATAAAAGAACGCGGTCAAAATAAACGTTCCGATCACGAGCAGAAAGGCACGCATCATAGTGAATGTGCTCTGTTCGGCACTATATCCAGGAACCGACTCAATCAAATCTTGTTGACTCATGACGAGCGCATCGGACATCGTGGATTCCGTTCCAATCTCAGCAGATACATATGGACGTTGTTCGGATTGATTCAAATAATCAAACCACGTCTCGTTCGTCGTGTAAATCACTGGTCCATGACTGTAGCGTCCAGGCGCCTCACCGGCGATCGTAAAACGATATTCGGACGCAAAGTCGGTCAACGTGTCACCTGTTCCAAGCTGTTCTGAGAGACTTGGGTCAAACAAGACTTCACCTGTTTCTAGATAAGTACCTGGGCCAATATTACTTCCACTTGGAAGGGCGAATAGCGTGACCTCTTCTTTTTTTCCATCAATCGTGACCGTGAGCTGTCGGACGCTCATCGTTTCGTTTGAAGTATCCGCTTTGACGTCTATAAACGATCGTGTCAATTGACCTTCTGAGTCCGGATCAAGTTGATACGTCGTAGCATTCAATTCGTGCAACGCAGAACCGTTATCATATGCGAGGCCGTCTGCTAGCCCTGTAATGAGTGTCGTCAACATGACAATCAAAAATGTGATCACGAACAACATGGAGAACTTTCTTTTCTGTCTCCACATCTCTTTCCAACCTAACTGCATAAAAAAACCTCCTTCAAGTGCTGATGAAGGAAGTGTACGCAACCAATATGAACAGAATATGAACGACATCAAAAATGTAGATGGATCGTGGTGCCGATTCCAAGGCTAGACTCGATTGTGATGTTTCCGCCATGTAGGTCGATGATATCTGAGGTGATGGCGAGACCGAGACCTGTCCCTTGACTCGTTCGAGCCGTGTCTCCGCGATAGAAGCGGTCGAAGAGGTGCTCTTTTGTCTCGTCATCCATCCCAATCCCTTCATCTGTAACCGAGATGACGACACCCGGATCAACGGTACAGGTGATGTGGATGGTGCCTCCATCACGTGAGGCATGGACGGCGTTCACCAATACGTTGTTCCAAACTTGTGCGAGTAGAACCGGGTCACTCTTCAAGACTACGTCTTGTGGGATGTCAGTAACGACGGCAATCCCTTTTTGATCAAGAATGAATGCGTTCATTTGAATGACTTCGGATACCGATTGAAGCACATTCACGTTCGTCTCGAGAATCGGTGGATTTTCATCCAATCGTGATAAAAGCAGCAGTTGTTTCGTCAATTGGGATAGACGCTTCGTCTCCTGTTCGATGACACGCGCATATTCCTTCGATTCTCCTTTCGTTCCGTCAGCCAATTTTTCTGCATAGCCAACTAGGGAAGTCAACGGAGATTGGAATTCATGGGAGACATTCGAAACGAATCGTCTTTGTCTCGCTTCTGTCCGATTGATCTCGTTCGACATGTGTTGAAATTGTCGTGCCAACGTCCCAATCTCATCTTGACGCTCGACGGGGAGATGTTCCGGAGCTTTACGCATGGCGACGGATGTGGTCGCTTTCGTGAGCGTCTGCAATGGGCGGACCAATGACCTTGTCGAAATGGCGATCAAGCCAAATGCCAAGAGGGTCACGAGTGCGAAAAATAGACCGACGAACAGATGTAACTCACGGATTTGGGCACTCAAGTCCGGACGGATAAAAATGACGTCTCCGTTTTCAAGTGTAAATCCATATGTGTTCGTCAATTCATTATCGAACAATCCGAGCAAGAAGAGATGAAACGGAAAGTCACGCATTCCCTGATAGGGAGCTCCGTTCCGTACGGACTGAATCACCGCGTCAGATATGGTCTCGTCTCGAAATGCACCGCCAAAGCGTCGACGTTCGTCTGCGGAGTCCACGACGACCAGTTGGTATCCGGTCGCGGCTAAAAAGGTATAGAAGGCATCATAGTCTAAATCGGTATGGTTCTCGACATACGACTCCGCCATTTTGGCGACCCGTTCCGTCTTCTCGCTATAGGAAGGTTGCCACCACGTATAATAAGCCACATTGCTGATCAACAGAGAGATGGCTCCGGATAGAAGTAAAATCAGGAACATCGTGACGATGATTCGCGTGTAGAGTGTCTTCATCCGTTCACCTCGAGTGCGTATCCGACACCTCGTACCGTTCGAATTGTCAGAGCAGGGTGATCGAACCGATTACGAAGTCGCTTGATATGCACATCAACCGTTCGCTCATCCCCCTCGAAATCAAATCCCCACACCAACTCGATCAACTCCTCACGACGATACACTCTTCCCGGAAAAGAGGCGAGTTGAAATAATAGCTCGAACTCTTTTTTAGGAAGATAGAACAGCTGCCCTTCAAGCGTCACCTCGTACTCTCTTAAATCGAGTCGAAGAGGACCGGCTTGAATTTGTGAAGCGGCCGAGCGTTGATAACGCCGCGAGACGGCTTGCAATCGGAACAATAACTCTTCAGGGATGAAAGGTTTGGTTACATAGTCGTCTGCCCCATGCTCGAACCCTTGGCGCTTATCCTCCCATTCATCGAGAGCGGTTAGTAGGATGACGGGTATATCAAGAGTCGCCTTGAGTCGTCGACACAACTCACGACCGTCAAGCCCTGGGAGCATGATGTCGACGATTGCGGCATCGATTGGTTGCGTTGTAAAACGTTCTTCGCCTGTGTTCCCATCCGTCGCCGTCAACACCTCATGACCCGCATCCTCGAACGTCTCCTTCACAAGGCGTAAAATGGATGGGTCGTCTTCTACGATGAGTATACGCATATCGGTCGTTCCTTTCCAAAATAGGTTCGACACGAAACGAGGTGACCCATGCGGAGTCACCTCGAGTCGTATCAGCTTTATTGTTTCGTCATCTCTTGATGAAGGGCACGGAGGGCGCGGATGAACGCATCCTTAAAATATTTGTCTTCTTGTGTCTCTAATGTTTGGATGGCCTTTTGGTCACCGTTACTCGCTTTGACGAGAAGATTCACGACTGTTCCCCAGCGTTTCACATGTTCTGGGCGAGGGTGGTTCAACGCGGTCGTCAACGTGAACCAATACGGTTGATCGCGTCGCTGTAACGTGCCGATCATCTGTTTGGCAAGGAGTGCTTCTTCTTCAGAAGGGATTGTTGCCGTGGCGAACCAACCGAGCATCGAGGCGCTCATCGATTCAAGTTCTTGTTTCATTGCAGGTTCGATTGGCATCCGTCCGAAGTCTGTCACGTTAACAAATACCAATCGGTCTTTCGGGTCGATATGTGTGATCCATCCTGACACTGACTTCAGCTTTTCACGTTCTTTTGACTGGGCTTTACACGTGTACCCTTGAAGTTTTCCGATGTAGATGCGGAATTGTCCACGGTCGACATGTTTGTCCACCTTGAACTCGATTTCTTGTCCTGCTTGAAACGGTTGATTCCGTTTATTCAACGTCTGACCCTTTTTCAATTCGGGTCGCTTGGAGATATGACGCAGTGCTTCTTGTTCAGTCCTATCATCCAATGTCCAGAGGTTGTGAGGGGTCACGTTTTTGAAGCGATGACGCCGGACGTAGATGTATTGGTCGAGTGCGTCGATCGCGTCTGCGGAAGTGGCAGTTCCATTCAAATAGTCATCAGCGATGTCACGTAAGGTGAGGGATTCGAGACGGTCGATATGTCCTGAATATGGGACGCTTCCGACAACAAATAACGCGGTCGCAATCAACTCACTTTCTCGAGGGGTCAGCGGTCGTTTGGCCATGGTGCACTTCCTCTCTCTCAATTCATATGATTAGTATAACAAAAACAGTTCGACCGTTGTGAACTCAACTGCGATTTGGAAAAAAATGAGGAATGGACAGGATTCCCACCATTTATCTCGAATAATGACTTGTAGAGAATCGGATGAAGGTATGAAAAGTGAGGTGAGGCGATGAAGCTCTCCATTGAACCAGGGGATTATGTCGTATTGATTGAAATCAATAAAGAAGTACTCAAATGTGCCTCCCTCGAGGAAGCCAATCAGGCAGATCGCTTGCGATATGAGCTCGTCGGTCGGATGAGCGAACGCTTGCCGGCAGAAGTCATCGTTCCGTCCATCATCGATTACATCCGCTTCGGAAGCGGATATATCGGAGATCGTATCGTCTGGGACGCCGAAACCGAGTCTTTTTTTTGCCAGCAGTTTGAGACCATTGACGGCTCCCCGCTCGGAGAGGACTTAGAAGGATTTCGTCCCGACCCAAGTCGGGTGGAACTGGCGCGCTACTATACGTACTTGACGATTGGACGGATTGTCGAGTTTGATATGTTACATCCGGATGAGCCAAGCTATTGGTGAATTTGTCGACAACTTTTTATTCAAAAAAAGGGAAATCTAATCCAAAGTTTGAGATAATGGAGTCACTTTATCAGTTTGGAATGGAGCGGAAGGAATGAAAAAGATTGCCCTTTTGACAGCGATTGCCCTTTTACTGCCGGTCGGAGTAGATGCTGCAAAGCCAGTCATCCTTAAGAAACATGGCTACGTCGTTTCAGAACCACAAGTCACGAGTCAATATTATGTGAAGCAAATCGGTACGGATTTGGCCTGGAGTAAGACGAGAGGCGCAAGTGATATCGTTGTGGCGCTGATTGACTCGTCAGCTGACCGGAACCATACGGATTTGAAGAACGTTCCTCGTGTCGTCAATTCCATGAAAGGTCCGTATACTGCGGATATTCACGGTACGCATACCGCCGGAATCATGGCCGGGAAACATAACCGCTTTGGGATTGCAGGACTCGCGCCGAACGTCCGCTACCACTTCTATAATGTGTTTTACGGGGTGAATAAAGATAAAACGGACTCTTGGACGGTCGCTAATGCCGTGGATACGGCTGTGGCGAAAGGGGCGAACATCATCAACCTCTCGCTTGGTGGGGATGATTATGATAGTCGTTTGGCCGCATCAATCAAACGGGCAAGGGCAAAAGGGGTCATTATCGTCGCATCATCTGGAAATGATCGAAAACAGACGATCAATTTTCCTGCAAACATGAAAGAAGTAATCGCGGTCGGTGCAATCGATTCTAGACATCGTCTCGCGAGCTTTAGCAATATGGACGATCGCGTCAAAATCGTGGCGCCAGGTGTGAACATCCTCTCGCTCGGGGTCAACAACCGCTTTATCTATATGGATGGGACGTCGATGGCGGCACCGATGGTCACGGCGAGCCTCGCGCTCGTCAAATCGATCAACCCTTATTTGACACCGGGTGAGATCGACCAGTTAATTGCGAAGATGCCTCGAGCGTCCGGCAAGTCCTATACGGAATTGAATACAATGAAACTATTAGAAGCGACGGCTCGCCCGATTCACATCTCTGCCCCTTCGGTGTGGAAGAGTCGATACGTGAATGATGTCAAGTTAAGTGTCATGAACCATTCGAACTTGAAATCCTCGTTCACACTGTATCAAGGGAACAAGAAAGTCAAGACGCTCACACCAAATCGGTCGTTCACGATGTATTCGAGCGGGGATTGGCTACCGAGCGGACAATATCGCATCGTCGGTCAAGTCACGGATGGAAAACATAAGCGCTACACGAGCCGAACGATTGATTATGTCAACACGTTGAAGACGGCAGTGTCTGTGAAGGTATCGGAAGAAGGGACGTTCTCGATTCACACGACACGAAAAGGCACGGTCACGGTACTTGATTCAAATGGGAAGGTCTTATACGAAGCGCTCCACATCGCTGGGACATTCCCGGTAAGAGGGGATACGGCGGAAAAGTTGACCGTAATTCTGAAGCCGACGGACCTTCGCGAAAAAGTGGTGACGACATCTTTTGAGCCACCAATCATCGAAGACGAGCCTCCGGTCACAGAGACCTTGTAAGATAAAAAGCCGCCTGCTCCTAACGGAGAGACGGCTTTTTCTATTTAATCGATGGTGATGGCTTCTCCACACCAACGGATACTCGCTTCTAATACGTTCCCTTGGTCATCAATATGCTCGAAACTGAGTTTCCCATCTCGGATGATTTCGCAAAGGCCGACTCGGATGCGGTCGCTCCAAGCACGACGCGTCTCATGCGTTTCATCGAATACTGGAATGGCATCCGGGAAACGCTCCTCGAGGTGTGCTAAATTGTGATGGTCAAAATGATAAGGTCGTTTCGAGAGTTCGTTCGGTGCCTTGATATCGAACGGTTCAAACCCTCGGACGAGACGATTATTTCGGTAGAAGGCGAACACGCCGTTGTTCGGGTGGAGCACTTTAATGTCATCGATTTCTATTACATAAGTCAGACGTTGAATCCAACCGTTTTTTGCATCCTGATGCATCAAAATCCCTCCTTATTCAATGAACACGCCTTATTTTAGCGCTGACTGAACGTAAAATCAAGTTTCGAATTTAAGTTGTCAACCGTTCAAATTTCAGCTACAATGGTTGAAGTGACTATGAGGTCTGGACAATCGCGGGACGCAAGTCTTGAGGAAAGTCCATGCTCGCACAGCCTGTGATGGCTGTAGTGATCGTGCTACACGAAACGATAAGTGTAGGCAACGCAAGTTGACGGCAGAAGAAACACCTAAGTCCTCGGATATGGTGTACGCTTCTTGAAAGTGCCACAGTGACGGAGTCTGATCGGAAACGTTCAGAGTGGAACGAGGTAAACCCCACGAGCGAGAAACCCAAACTATGGTAGGGGAACTTCCAGACCGGAATCGAACGGGACGGAGGGCGCCGATGTGCGCAGATAGATGATTGTCACTCCATCGTGCCAGGGAGACCGCTATGAGCACCGGAGTACAGAACATGGCTTACAGGACAACATAGTCTCAACTGACAACGACAAGGAGTTCAAGCACATATACTTGAGCTCCTTTTTTCATGATTTTTTTACAACTTACAAAATGACTGAAAGATATTTATGTAGAAGGAAGGCGATTTAGATGGCAAAACGTAAACTGATTGCGACGGCAGCGATGGGAATCGAGGCACTTGTGGCAAAAGAAGTAAGGGATTTAGGATACACGTGCGAAGTCGAGAACGGACGGATTTATATCGACGCGGAAATGGAAGACATCCCACGTTTGAACATGTGGTTGCGGACAGCAGACCGGGTCAAACTCGTCGTTGCCGAGTTCAAGGCGACAACGTTTACAGAATTGTTTGACGGGGTCGTAGCGTTACCATGGACCAACCTCATGCCGTGGGACGCGGCGTTCACGGTCGACGGACGCTCGGTCAAATCGAAGCTGTTCTCGATTCGTGACTGTCAGAAGATTACGGAGAAGGCGATTGTTGAAGCGATGCAACGCGGCTATCGTAAAGAGGGAGAATGGTTGCCGAAGTCAGGCGCGAAATTCCCAATCGAAGTCGCCCTATTGAAAGATGTGGCGACCATCACGATCGACACGTCCGGTCCGCTCCATCGTCGTGGCTACCGTGAGCTTCATTCGCAAGCTCCACTCAAAGAGACGATGGCAGCGGCGATGATTCAATTGACAAACTGGCGTCCGGACATGCCGTTTTATGACGTATTTACAGGTTCAGGGACGCTCGCCATCGAGGCGGCGATGATTGGACGAAATATCGCGCCGGGTATCAACCGTGATTACTTCGCTCAAGATTGGACATGCATCCCAAAAAAAGCTTGGTATGCGGCAATTAATGAAGCGAATGAGAAGGCGGAGTGGGATAAACCGCTAAAAATCTATGGAATCGACCTCGATCCGCGGATGGTCAAACTCGCAAAAGACAATGCGGAACTCGCTGACGTCCGCGATGCGATCACGTTCGTCCATAGTGACGCAGCCGCACTGAAGCCGAAAGAAGAGTACGGAGTCATCATCGGTAACCCTCCGTATGGGGAACGACTTCAGTCAGAAGAAGAGATCATCGACTTGTATGAGCGAATCGGAGAACAATATTCGAAATACCCTGGTTACAGCGTCTACATGTTGACGAGTTATGAAGACTTCGAGAAGGCATACGGACGCCCTGCGACGAAGCGTCGGAAGTTGTACAACGGAAATATCGAAACGCAATATTATCAATACTTCGGAAAGCGCCGTCCACGTCCGGACCGTGACGAGAAACCGAAATCAGAATAATGAATCCATGACCGTTCAACTGAGCGGTCATTTTCTATTTTATTAGAGCAAACTCACTTGTTTCATCATCCGTCTAACAGGTTATACATAACATATGTATAATTAGAGGGGGACAGATGATGGAAAAGTATACCGTCGAATATCAGTTACATGCGAAAGAACAAAACACTCGGACGGTCGAGGTGGAAATGGATCGTGTGCCGGACTTAAATAATCAAGAAGAACTACATGCGGCTTATCAGATTGTATCTGACGCGATTCGTGAACCGATCACAAGTTTTGAGATTGTATCTATTACGTGAGCCCGAGGCAGTCGCTTCGGGCTTTCTACATAATATTGGAGGAGTGAGTAGATGAATATTTTGGTAGTAGGCATAGGTGACGTGGCAAAAAAAGCGTATCTGCCAGTATATGCCGGATTAAAGGACGTCGATGTGTATCTTGTCTCTAGAGATGAACAAAAGTTACACGAAGTCATCTCGACCTATCGTTTTAAAGGAGGATATACGGAGCTCGACGCCGTGCCGATGGCAGAAATCGATGCCGTCATGATTCATTCGACGACAGCTGTCCACTATGAGCAAGCCGAGTATTGTCTGCGGCAAAGGAAGCATGTCTTCATCGACAAACCGATCACGTTCACTCTTGAAGAAACGGAGCGACTCGTCGCACTCGCTAACGAGAAAGGTGTACATCTCGTCACGGGCTTCAATCGCCGATTTGCGACGGCCACGCAGGCACTCAAACAAATCGAAGAAAAAAATATGGTCTTCATTCAAAAGAACAGAACGTATAAACCGGCAACGCTCCGTGAATTTGTGATCGAAGATTTCGTGCATGTCGTCGATACGCTCCGTTATTTGACCGATCTTCAGCCTGTCGAGCGGTTGCGCGTGACACCACGATTTGAAGGGAATGTGCTGAAACAAGTGATAATTCATTTCATGGCAGGGGGAATCGAAGCAATCGGTTGGATGAACCGAGACAACGGTTGTACCGAAGAAGTGATGGAGGTCATGTCACCGACCGTGAAGCGGGTCACACGCGATGTGGAGCGGATTACAGACTATGGACGAGACGGTGTGAAGGAATGGTCGCTCGACCCGTGGGAGTCCAATTTAAAGCGTCGAGGCTTTATCGACCTTGTGGAAGACTTCTTACGTTTACTTCGTGGGGAACCGAATGCCTCCGTTGTCGCGGAAGACAGTCTCGAGACACATCGTCTCTGTGAAGAGATTCTAAAGGAAGTGCGGTGAACATACTGTTTCCGTCATATTCAGACCGGGTAAAAACTCGATAAAAGGAGGCGATTTCGTTGGATATTCGTGAACTGATTATGCAAATCAATGACTATTTATGGTCGTACCTTCTCATCTTCGTATTGATTGCAGGAGGTCTTTATTTTACGATTCGGATGGGGTTCGTTCAATTTCGAATGTTACCGGAAATGTTTAAACTTTTATTCGTGAAAGGAATCAAGCATGAGAAAGGACAGGTCTCATCTTTCCAAGCATTCGCCATCGGAACGGCGGCACGAGTCGGTACGGGAAACATCGCCGGCGTATCGACGGCTATCGCTTTAGGCGGACCTGGCGCCGTATTTTGGATGTGGCTCATTGCACTGATTGGAGCGGCGTCGGCATTCGTTGAAAGTACGCTCGCCCAGGTGTATAAAGTGCATGACGGCAAGGCGTGGCGTGGTGGTCCGGCATACTATATTGAGCGCGCTCTCGGTGCACGCTGGTTAGGTATCGTATTTGCCATTTTGATTACGTTCGCCTTCGGTTTTGCCTTCAACTCCGTCCAGGCGAATACAATCGCACTCTCCGTGAATAACGTATTTGAGATCGATACGGTCTGGGTCGGCATCATCTTATCCGTTGTCACCGCTATCGTCATCTTCGGTGGGATTCGTTCCATCTCGACCTTATCGGGAATCATTGTACCAATCATGGCGGGCGGTTACATCTTACTAGCCATTTGGATCGTCCTTACGAATCTTGATGTCGTGCCACAAGTGTTCTCGGCCATCTTCTCTGAAGGTGTCCTCGGTTTCCAACAGTTGTTCGGTGGAGCGGTCGGTGCAGCTGTCCTCCAAGGTATTCGACGAGGCCTGTTCTCGAACGAGGCAGGGATGGGGTCTGCCCCGAACGCCGCAGCTACCGCTGAGGTGAGTCACCCGGTCAAACAAGGATTGATTCAATCGCTTAGTGTATTTGTGGACACATTGTTCATCTGTACCGCAACGGCGATGATTGTCCTCATCGCAGGTGTCGAAGGCTCTGAAGCATTCCAAGGGATCGAGCTTGCCCAAGAGGCGCTTCTCGTCGAAATTGGACCGATTGCGACGACGCTCATGACAATCGCCATCTTACTCTTTGCCTTCAGTTCGATTTTGGCCAATTATTATTATGGGGAGACGAACATCGAGTTCATTTCTGAGAAGAAGCGGTATTTGATTATCTATCGGATTGCCGTTGTCGGGATGGTCATGTTCGGGTCAGTACGATCGGCGGGACTCGTCTGGTCGATTGCCGACATCTTTATGGGGCTGATGGCACTCGTCAACATGTATGCGATCTTCCGATTGAGTAAAGTCGCCAAGACGCTCCTCGATGACTATATGGTTCAAAAGAAAGAAGGAAGAGACCCGGAATTCTTTAAAGATGGTGTCGATCTTCCTGGTAAAGAGCACATCGAAGCATGGGAAACGAAAATAGAAGAAATCAGTTAAAGATCATCATTGGGACGCCCCTGGCATCAGGGGTTTCCTCTTCATTTCAAATTATTTATTTCAAATACCGCTATTATTTTATTAAAAGAAAGTAGAGAGTATCGATGAAACAAGTATTTTTGACAGTCGTCAAGCGATTTTTTACGGAACGATTTTTTGATCAAGCGGCCATGTTGGCCTATTATTTCATTCTATCCACGTTCCCGTTCCTATTATTCGTATTAGGGATTGTCGGATTTTTGCCGTTTACGAGTGGCGATGTGATTCAAGCGTTATCACTCATCATGCCTGAAGCCAGTTACAAGCTATTAGAAGGGAACATTGAAGCCGTATTCGACAACTCCAAATTGAAATTGGCATCATTCAGTATCTTACCAGCACTCTGGATCTCATCTATGGCCGTACAATCTCTCGTGCGAGCATTGAACGATGCCTACCGGGCTGTTCGTAATAAAGCCTTTTGGAGGGGCGTCTTACAGGATATCGCCATCACCTTGGCGCTCATGTTTGTGTTGCCATTTTCATTGCTTGTCCCTGTGATTGAGACGGCACTTCGAGAAATCTCTTCATACGTGTTGTTCATCGATGAGATTGTCACGACATATGCGCAGATTTGGTTTTACTTCAGATGGATCATCGGAACAGGTCTTCTATTCACTGTATTCGTATTTGTATATAAGTGGTTGCCAAGTGTGTCCGGAACATTTAAAAATAGTTGGGCCGGAGCCGCTTTTGCAACAGTAGGGATTCTGCTCGTCTCGAACGTGTTTAGTTACTATTCACAATTCGCAAACTATGAACAGTTTTATGGTCAACTCGGTGCGTTCATCGTCTTATTGATTTGGTTTTATCTCGCTGCCTCTGTCATCTTGCTTGGTGGGCTGTTGAATGCGACGTTAATCGAGAGGAAAGAAAAACTTCGTTAGACGTGTAATTGCTAGTTATCATTCGAAAGAATAGGGAATGGTATCGTAAGGTCACATCATCAAAGCGGAGGTGGGAAACATGGATATGCAACGGCTCGTACACAATCGTCGTTTCATCGATCAATCATTGTTTTACCTCGCCTTACATCTATGGAAATGGATCCTACTGTTACCTGTCTTGTTCTATTTAGACGTCTCGTTCCGCCATTCGCCATTCTCTGAGTACTTGATTGTCAGTATCATCTTGTATCTCATGTTTCGTGTAATTCAGTATGTGATAGCCAGTCGGGCATCTCTCATGGAATTAGTAGAGTTCGGTTACGGATTGCTATCACTTGTTCTCGTCTTCTCGTTCATGATGGAAATCGGCGCGCCACCGATCGCTGTCGCGATAGTTGGAGCTGCATACTTGAGCCATCCGATGCTTTCTCTACATCACTATCAAAACTTTTCAGAGCGCAAATGGTTAAACAAACAGTTTCAATTATTTAGCCCGATGCTTCGACAAGGTGAGGTACCGGTTCATGTCCTCGTGTTGACGGAAGATGAAATTGTGATTACTGTAGAAAGTGGAAAAGAGTTTACGTACCGTCATATTTACTGGGGCGGTTTTTATGTAGAAAATCCTTCCTAAAAGGTGGTTACTCAGTTGTTTAGTGGATTTGATAATGTGATTGTCATCGTATTCTGGATTGCAACATTCATCGCTTTCTTTAAAGGCGCCTATGATATGTGGCGTGAATACCGAACGTCGAAAGAAAAATCAGTATTGTACTTCTTAATCGTACTGATTCTCACATGGTTTTGGTTCAATCCATACGAATTGGTCGCATTGCATCCGTTCGTACTAATGGCGTACTATTGGAACCGAAATCGGTGGATGCGAAACGCAATGTTCGTGTTGGTTCTCGTACCGTTTGTGATTCGTGTCTGGTTAATCGCAGCATCGATGTAAAACAAAAAACTCGGTCCCTTTATAGGGAACCGAGTTTTTGTGTGAATCGTTACTCTTTCTTCGCAGCTGCCAATTCAGCTTCCATTTCACCGAATTCACGGTTAATACGTTTTTGTTCTTTCTGGCTAGTAAAGTTACTGACAAGCACGATTGCCAACATACTCAAGAAGAAGCCAGGTACCATTTCATAAAGGACTGTCGAAAGTCCAGTGACGATCCAGAGAATGACGGTAATGGCTCCGACGAGGATACCAGCGAGGGCACCTTGACGCGTCATCTTGCTCCAGTAAAGTGACAAGAGGATTGCTGGTCCAAATGCAGAACCGAATCCAGCCCATGCATATCCGACGAGTGTAAGGATTGTACTTGATGGGTTGAGTGACATGAGCGTCGCTACAACTCCTACTAGCAAGACACCAACACGTCCGGCAAGGACCATCGTCTTCTCACTTGCATCTTTGTTGAAGAATTTACGATAGAAGTCTTCTGTCAATGCAGATGATGTGACGAGCAATTGCGACGATACCGTCGACATGACCGCAGCAAGGATGGCTGCCAATAAGAAACCAGTGATGAACGGGTGGAACAAGACTTCAGAGAATTGAATGAAGACTGTTTCCGGGTCCCCGAGTGGATTTCCTTGTCCTCGGAAATAAGCGATTCCGACGAACCCTGTCATGACGGCACCGATGATAGATACTGTCATCCAGCTCATCCCGATACGACGAGCCGTTTTCAATGATTTCACATCACGGATTGCCATAAAGCGAACAATGATGTGTGGCTGACCGAAGTAACCAAGTCCCCAAGCGAGGAGACCGATAATCCCGAGAGTCGTCGTCCCTTTAAAGAGGTCGAACAAATCGGCATTGATTGTCGTTGCAGAGTTGACAGCAGTGTCTACTCCACCGATATCTGTTAAAGCGACAAATGGTACGAGCACGAGCGCCAAGAACATGATGACACCTTGTGCGAAGTCCGTCCAACTAACTGCCGTGAATCCACCGAAGAGGGTGTATAAGATGACGACACTAATTGTGACAATGACACCTGTCTGATAATTTAATCCGAATGAGCTTTCAAACAACTTCCCGCCGGATACAAGCCCAGCTGACGTGTAGAACGTGAAGAAGATGATGATGACGGATGCAGAAAGGATCCGTAGCCAGTTCGAGTGATCTCGGAACCGATTCTCTAAGAAATCTGGAATCGTAATCGAATCGTTCGCCATCTCTGTGAAGACGCGAAGTCGTGGAGCAACTAACAAGTAGTTCAAGTAAGCTCCGATGACCAATCCAACGGCTAACCAAATTGCTGATAGTCCAGTTGCATACATTGCACCCGGTAGTCCCATTAACATCCAACCACTCATATCCGAAGCTCCGGCTGACATGGCTGTAACACCTGGCCCCATTTTACGGCCACCTAACATATAATCTGATGAATCGGTCGTTCGTTTATAAGCAACGTATCCGATAAGAAGCATCATCACGAGATAAAGCGCGATGGATACCCATTCTTGCCATAACATTGAATTACCTCCTATTAAGTTAAAAGATCTATTTAATCAACTCGTTCGCGATTGTGTGAAGACATCACACAGTTAAAAACAAAAGTTGAAAATGCGAACTTGTGCTTTACCTTACAGAACCTTTGAAATGATTGCAAACTGACACTTTTTCATAAAATCGGCTCTAAAGCCCATTATACCAACGGATGAAGGCTAAAATTTTCAAATAAAAAGTTTAAATATTATGAATATTTGAAATGCTGAGGACTTTCCTGTGTAACATGAATGTAATATTTATGGGAAAATTTTCAGAAAACATATTTTTAATCATAAGAAAAAGAGCATCTTTGAATGCTCTTTACTTCTTTATTTGAATGCTTTTTCTTCAACGAGTCGCATCGTCGGGAATGTTTGTCCAGACTTCGCCTGCATCGTAACCAAGATATATGTTTCGCTATTATGTTTCATGATGAATACCATGGTATATCCGGATTCGTCCGTATAACCCGTCTTCGTGGCGGTCACAAACTTGGAGTAGTTGACACTTCGTTCATTAACCGATGAACCGAGGTGATACCACCAACGACGTTTGCCGCTACCGTCTTTATCTTTAAATTCGGCTTTAAATTCATAAGTCCCGGCAATTTCAATCAACTCCGGGTATGTACTGAATGCGAAGGCGATTTTAGCCATGTCGTTCGCCGTCGTATAATGATTCGGTTCCGAGTAGCCATGCGCATTTACGAAATGCGTTCCAGTCAATCCTAAAACCTTTGCTCGGTCATTCATCATTTGAACGAAGGCCTCGGTCGACCCGCTCGTGTATTCCGCAAGGCTGTTCGCAGCATCGTTTCCAGATTCGAGTAGCGTGGCGTAAAGTGCTTGCCGGACTGTCAATGTATCTCCGATGGCAAGATGTGCGATGTGGCTATCCCATGGAATGTCGAGTGTCGACTGTTGAATCGTGATGATCGGCTGGTCGAGCTCATTCGCTGCAGACGCCTTTTCATAGGCGAGAAGTGCTGTCATCAATTTGGTCGTACTGGCTGGAAACACACGGTCATTGGCATTTTTATCGATTAATATCTCTTGGTTGGTCACATTGACGAAGGTCAACGCGCCGACAGGGATTTCTTCATTTGAAAGCAATGTCGCCTCACTCGGCCGCCATGAACCCATATCGATCTCCGGAAAAACCGGACCTTGCTTCATCGGTTCGACCTTTGGTGTGGAAGCCTCTGCTGGTGTCATTGCCTCTTTATCTTGTTTAAATCCGACCAACGTCGGGATCAGTGCGATGATTCCGAGCAAAACGACTGCGGCAATCATTCTTCGCATGATGTACGTTCTTCTTCGGTGTCTCCTTCTTCGGGTCAACAAAAGTCCCTCCTTTTTTGGTTACTCTATAAACATAATAGAAAACGCTTATTTTTTTCGCTGTTAAAATAAAGAACTAGGTCAATGATTGATCGGCGATGAAAGAATTGTGTTTCGGGTATAAGGGTAAAGATGTCACTTTTTGAGAGGAGAATGCGTCATGCATCGTTATCCGTTCACGAACTCCATTTGGCGTCAACATGATACTGGGACGCCGTACCCATCCCTTTCCGTTTCGGAATCGACCGAAGTCGTCGTCATCGGGGCAGGGATTGCAGGACTCGTCTGCGCCTATGAACTCCAAAAACGAGGGAGGCAAGTGACGCTTTTAGAGGCGTTTGAGATTGGACATGGGACGACGGGACATACGACAGCAAAATGTTCCGTTCAACATGGGACGATTTATCATAAGCTGATTCGTCGTTTTGATGAATCCATCGCGCGTTTATATTACGAGTTCAACTCAGAAGCGCTCGTCTATTTGAAAAATCAAATCGAAGAAGGGTTTGACTGCGATCACTCGAATGAACAATCGTTTCTTTATTCTAGGGAACCGAACGAAGAACTTACGAAAGAACTGGATGCGTATCGTCGCTTAAAGATTGACGGGGGAGAAGCGACGGAAGAAGTCAGAAAAGCGCTCCCGTTTTCAATCGAGCAGGCGTTGGTGATTCATGACCAAGCCCAATTCCACCCCGTGAAATATCTACGTGAATTAGCGAATCGTTTTGTTCAACTCGGTGGGAAGATTTATGAAAACTCTAGAGCGACGGAAGTGAGTCAAGGACCGCGTCCTGTAGTCACTACTTCTACCGGTAGAAGAGTACAAGGAAATCAAGTCGTGATCGCGACCCATTATCCATTCAATGACCTGCGCGGGTTATATGTGTCGAAATTTTCTGTTGAGCGATCGTATATTGTCGCCTGTGAATCGCGGAGTCGACCACTTAAAGGGATGTACTTAGAGGTAGGACAGAGCAAACGCTCGTTTCGGTCCTATGAGGAAAACGGAAAGACCTATTTACTAGTTGGCGGTGAAGGGCATACGGCGGGGCAAGTCACTGACACGCGTAACCGATATGATCGATTAGAGCATGATGCCCAGGCACATTTCGAAACGAATCGGGCATCCTATCGGTGGTCATCTCAAGATCTTGTCACCTTAGACGGGCTTCCTTATGTCGGCCAAATGTTCAAGCGAGAACCAGATCTCTTTGTGGCGACTGGCTTTTCAAAATGGGGGATGACGAACGGAATCGCTGCCGGGACCTTGCTCGCGGATCAACTCACAGGTCGTCCGAACCGATTCGTCAATCTGGTCTCACCGCTCCGTCAAACGGTTAAATCTAGTGATATCAGTGCATTTCTTAAAACGAACTTAGATACTGCCACTCAATTTGCGAAAGGGACAGTCGATCGGCTATTTGAACGAAAAGATGTAAAAGACCTACAGCTAGACGAGGGTGGGGTCGTGCAAGTTGATGGCAAGACGAGTGGCGTTTATCGAGATTTGGATAACCAATGCCATGTCGTCAACCTGACCTGTACGCACCTCGGCTGTACAGTGAAATGGAACAATGCCGAGCGGTCATGGGATTGTCCATGCCACGGCTCTCGTTTCGATGCAAAAGGCAACGTCTTAGAAGGTCCTGCCATAAAACCACTTTCCTACAGCAAGCGAGAAGATTTGTAAACTGGTGTAGGCAAAGGTTGACATCTATAATAAAGTAGAAAGGGAACAGAATAACACATAGGGGTGAAAGACAGATGGAAGTTACAAAAGAATGGCGTGAACATTTTAAGCAACTGCGTTCCTTCGATGAGGCGATCTCGCTCTTGTATTGGGACATGCGTACACAAATGCCGGAACAGTCGGCACCGCTTCGGGCAGAAACGATCGGTTATTTATCGACTGAGGCGTTCAAACGACAGACGAGTGAGTCGTTCGCTTCATTACTAGAACGGATGGCAGATGAAAAGGATTTATCTGACGTCGAGGCGCGGTCACTTGAAATCGCGAAGACGCAATACGAACGGAATGCCAAGATTCCACACAATGAATATCAAGCATATGTAACACTCGTTTCGGAAGCCGAGACGGCATGGGAAAAGGCGAAAGAACAGGACGACTGGGACATGTTCGCTCCATACCTTAAACAGATTATCGAATTCCAGCAAAAATTTGCGGAATATTTCGGCTATGAGAAACATCCGTACGATGCATTGCTCTATGATTTCGAACCGGGCATGACGGTCGAGCTCTTAGACGAATTATTCGCCTCGCTCCGAGACGAACTTGTTCCTCTCATCCAGCAGCTCCCAAAAGAATCGCTCTCTCTGGACTGGTCGATGCCGGCGGATGTTCAAGAAACCATTTGTCATGACTGGATGAATGTCGTCGCTTACGATTTATCACGTGGTCGATTGGATGCGACAGTACATCCGTTCGAAATCACCATCAACCGCCGCGACGTCCGGATTACGACGAAGTATGATGAAGCAGATTTCAGAAATGCACTGTTCGGTACGATGCATGAAGCGGGTCACGCGACGTATGAGCAGCAAATCGACCCGATGCTCGATGAACTCGGGCTAGGTGGCGGTGCGTCGATGGGGATTCATGAGTCCCAGTCGCTCTTCTTTGAGAACTTCATCGGACGAAGCGAAGCGTTCTTGCGTCGCGTCTATCCGAAACTACAATCGCTTCATCCGGTATACGATGCAATCGACTTCGACACTTTCTATCGAGGTGTGAATGAAGCGAAACCATCTCTGATTCGGATCGAGGCTGACGAATTGACATACAGTCTACACATCATCATCCGCTATGAGCTCGAGAAGGCACTCATCCAAGGGACGTTGTCCGTCGATGAGCTTCCTGCGGCATGGAATGAAAAGTATAAAGAGTATCTCGGACTCGATGTCCCGTCGAATGCCAAAGGAGTCCTCCAAGACGTCCATTGGGCAGGCGGTTCGTTTGGATACTTCCCGAGCTATGCCCTCGGATTGATTTATGCGGCCCAATTGACAGAAACGTTGAAATCAGATCTTCCGGAATTTGAGACATTGATTGCAGAAGGTGAAATTGAACCGGTCAAAGCGTGGCTACAGGAGAACGTTCATCAATATGGAAAACGTCTCACCCCGAACGAACTCATTCAACAAGTGACGGGTCAAGCGATTTCGGTCCAACCGCTCGTTCGATATTTGACGAAGAAATATCAAACAGTTGCCAAATGAAACGATTTGCACATCGTGGCGTGATGGCACATCGTCCGGAGAATACGATGTCGGCATTCAGGCTCGCACTCGAAACCGGAGCAGATGGGATTGAAACGGATGTCCATATGACAAAGGACGGCGTCCTCGTGCTCATCCATGATGAGACGCTCGAACGGACGACCGACGGAAGAGGGCAAGTTTCACTCTATACCTATGATGAGCTTAAACAGTTTAATGCCGGGGTACATCATGGGGTCGAAGAACACATCCCGACGCTCGAGGAGCTGTTCGCCCTGGTGAAAGAGGAATCGGTCATTTTGAACTTAGAAGTGAAGACGGATGTCCTTCGATATGAAGGAATCGAATCTCGCATCATCGAATCCATTGAATCCGCTGGAATTGATGCGTCCCGCATTCTCTTTTCCTCATTCAATCATGAGACCATTCACCGATTGAAACAGATGAGACCGGATATCGAAGCGGCCATTCTGCTTGCACAGCCGCTTTATGACATTTCCGGATATCTTCGATTCGTCGGAGCGGATTCGGTCCACCCACACATCGATCGGATCACAGACGAAGAAGTACGCTCGTTGCAAGGTCGAGGGATTCCGATCAGACCGTATACGATTAAAACACAACATCAACTTGAGCGTTGTATGGCACTTCAAGTCGATGCCATCTTTGTCAATGATATCGAATGGGCAAACGAAACCACTTAGTCGCCGACTGAGTGGTTCTATATTTGGTTGGAAGGGAACTACATTTTATGTAAAGATAGCGCTTTCGTCCGTTAGCATATCGGAGCACATTCAGGGCATAGTGTCCCCTTTACGTCATTGTCGGATTGTCTTAAGTTTAAGATGTCACCGAGCTACATAGCAATCAGATGTAGCACACCATGTAGCACTGCATCACATTTGTTGTATGCACGTTGTGGGTTACCAAAGATCAAAAGGAGGAAATTTCACATGAAGAAGTTGATGTCTTTACTGGGTACTCTAGCACTGGCTTTCGCTTTCGTCTTACCGGTTAGCGCGGATGGACATGAAAACGCGATGGTCCGTGTGCTACATGCTTCACCTGATGCTCCGGCAGTTGACGTGTACGTGGATGGGGAAGTCGCGGTCGAGGGAGCAGAATTCAAGGATCTCACAGACTACTTGACACTTCCTGCAGGCGATTACAACGTTGAAATCAAGCCGGCAGGTGACGCTGAAACAGTCGTCGTCGCAGCAGACCTTTCGATCGAGGCAGGCAAGTTCTATACAGCCGCTGCAATCGGTCAACTTGAAAACATTGAAATCGCCGCAATGGAAGACGATGCAAACTTTGAAGATGGTAAATCGAAAGTTCGTGTCGCTCACTTCGCACCAGATGCACCAGCGGTTGATGTCGCACCTAAAGGTGGCGACCCACTCTTCTCAAACCTCGAGTTCAAAGCAGTAAGTGATTACGGCACACTCGATGCTGGAACGTATGACCTTGAAGTCCGCCCCGCTGGAGCGACTGACGTCGTCAAAGCACTTGACGGTGTTGCACTTGAAGGTGGCAAAAACTATACAGCATTCGCAATCGGACTCCTTGAAGGAGAACCAGCGTTTGAAGTCCTTCTCGCCGCTGATGGTGGGGAAATGGCAATGGCTCCTGAAACAGGACAAGGTGGTCTTGCTCAAACAGCTTCAATGAACTGGTTGCTCGCGGCAGCAGTGGTTGGAGCGGCAGCAGCTGGATTCTACGTCTTTCGTCGTCAGAAGCAAGACGCTTAAACTGATTTTCTTAGGAACAATCACATTTCTCGTATGGAGCGCTCAAGCGGAAGCTCCTGACAAACCGTTTGTGATGCCAACGGCTGAATTTGCCGAACCGCAGGTCTTGACCTCGAAGCAGGTCGATCGACAAACGTTTCATTCGAACAGTTTCGTCCCTGCCCGGCTGGTCATAGCTTCAATCGATGTTGATACATCGATTGAAGCGGTCGGGAAGGATGGGGCTGGAAGAATGGACACACCGTCTGACGTGAATCAAGTCGGTTGGTATCAATACGGAGCCAAAGCAGGCGCAACGGGGAATGTCGTCCTATCGGGTCATCTAGATGATCTGAATGGTCCAGCTATCTTTGCGAATCTGGATCAACTTCCGATCGGAGAACTGGTGACGCTCCAACGGAAAGACCAAGTCGCAACGTATGAAGTGGTCAGTGTGAAACAGTATCGCCTCGACCAAGTGCCGCTCGCTTCCATTTTTGCGGCGACTCAGTCAAAGCGTATTCAATTGATCACTTGTGCAGGACCGTATGACGAAAACCTTGGGTATCGGGACCGGATTGTGGTCACGGCACACCTGATTGAAACGTAAAGATGAAGAGATGCTGACCGATGGGTCGCATCTCTTTTTTTCGCAAAAAATAGCCCTTCACCTTTACGGTGAAGGGCTATAGTCGGATTAAGCATCCATACGATCTAATAATTTTGAAAGTACAATGAGTTCGTCATCTGAAAAATCAGTGAAGACATCCATCAAATATTCAATCTTCATGCTCTCTAGCGTCTCAAACAACTCACGACCTTCATCCGTTGCCTGAAGTTCAACGACACGGCGGTCACGCTCGCTACGTTCGCGAGAGATCAATCCTTTTTTCGTCAACTCATCGGCAAGTGCGGTGATCATCGAGGCTGAAAATTGAAACTCATTTGACAGAGCAGAGGCGATTTGAGGACTCTGTTGACAAAGAGAACGTAGAATGAAGAATTCATTGCGGGTCAAATATTGTGAGAACATCGAACGGAGATTTTTTTTCACTCCGCGATAGTTCATCCGGATTCCACGTTCAGCGTCTGCGACGAGCTGACGACGTGAAGCGGTCTGTACGGGTGTTGTCATCCTCGAAACTACCTCCTGGCGATAATATTATTCATATATACTTCAGAACATAGAAACATTCTACATTAAAAACATGTTGTCTGTAAAGTTATAGGGGCTCGTCTTTTGCCCGAATTTGTTGAATGATGTCTTCATAATGTTTCAAGTCCGGATAGAACCGTCTAAAGAAAAATTCAATCTGTGGGTCATCACCTTCCGCTAACAGTTTAGCGAGAACGGCATAAACGACACCCATCCCTTGTCTCGGCAAGAGGGAAGATGGAAGTAATGTCGCACACTGAACTGCCTGTGTGAAGTAAGTGGAGAGCGTATCGCTCAAATCTTTAAACGTACGAATATCGGCGTAATGGAACATTCGGGTCAGTTCGACAATGGCAGAGAGATCGGTCTCGAGCAACCATTCGCTCTGGAAAATCGCGTTGTCTAGCTTCTCAACCGTTTGATCATTTGCGATATAATAATTCAGGTTATCACGTGTGATGGTCACTTTTTCAGGGGAGTCGAGAATCTGTTCAACCGTCTCCTGTTCGAATGTCCGCAATTGTTTTCGAATGTTCACGAACTCGGAGTCGGCAATCTCCAAGAGTCCGGCGACCCGGCTGAAACTTCGTTTAATTTCAGGCGGCACGGCATTCGGATTTTTGTAGCCGAGGTCATGTTCAATCTCTGCCCATGCATGTTGTAAGATGGAGCGGACTTGAATTTCCGCTTCTTTTTCTGCGAAACGGCGATATTCACCGAGCGCAAGGCGTTTCTCACTCAGTTCCACGACATAATGAACGGAAAGATAACCGAATTCATTGGCATCGAGCAATGTCGACTTGTCGATGGACTGTTCACGATCGATGGTGAATTCATCTTCCAAGATTTGCGCGACGGCTCGTACGTCGTCATGAAAGTATGTCACAATCCGTATTCCGGCCAAGTCTTGCACGTCTCGTAATGAACGATATTGATAAGGTTTGCGTGAAAGTTTGGCATATAGACTGTCCGCTTCTTTGGCACGGGCAACGATTGAATGAAACTGGATGCCAGCTTCTGTCAACAATTCACTGAGGAGTGCTTTCAACTTTGTGGCAAACGCTTCATAATCTTCTTTTTCATTCAAATATTCAAGCATGATTGTATTCAAGTCTTGTTTTGGCACAGAACTCACTCCTTTTCTCTATCCATAGTATAGCATCACACACTAGAAACGATATGATAGCATGTATAAGGAACGAAACAGAAAGAGGTGGGCTGGATGCATACATTCCGTTCAGTTGAGAGAGAAAAAATCGAGATCATCGCTGGATTGTTGCAACAAGCAGGGTATCGCATATCTCGCATACGAGCAATAGATTGCCAGTTCATGGTGACCGCTCGGTTAGAGGGGCAGACTCAAATGGAAGGGGAACATGATCGCATCAAGGGGATCGTGCAACATTTCGCCATCGAAGAATGGACGATGAACGAAGAATCGAGTTGATTTGATGTTTACCACCTCATTTTTCGGGAATAACAAAAACAGTGAAAACCATGACTGTGAACGTTTAGGAGGATGGGGCATGTTAGAGACAAGAGTAGTGAATGATATGACGACGGTGGACCATGAAGTGAATGAGATGGTGTCAGGCGGATGTGTGAATGAGCATATCTATTTGTTCGCCAAAGATGAGGAATTGACCGTTCGATTGGCAGCAGAGGCCGGGGTACAACCATATCGAATTCCGGAAAAAGGAATGTTCGAGTCGTTGCTCTCGAAATTCACGAGCAATTCAGAAGATCGCATGGAACAGATGGAGAGTCTTGGACTCACAAAAGAGATGGTGGATTCACTCGAACGTGAAATCAAAGATGGTAAAATCGTGTTAGTTTGCGATAAATAAAAAATGGACCGGAAAAATCGGTCCATTTTTTATTTTGCTTTGTAATAGGCATTCACGATGCGACGTAACGATTTTTGATCGAGACGGAGCGGAGCGAATCCAGCATCCTGTAGCAATTGTTTCGTGTTGTCGTCACGGAACGTGATATTCCGGTTCAAATACGGATTGAATACTTTCACCATATCGTTGAACGACTGTTCGACTGAGCTGAGTGTCGATGTCGGTGTCTCCGTGATTGTTAAATGCGGGAATGCTAACGACTCTTTCATATAGTCGAGCATCGTTTCATTTTTTGGTGGTGCGTCGTTTGTCACGTTATAGATTGTACCCGCCTTCGCATGCTCGATGGCAGCGAGGAGTACATCCGCGACATAATCGACAGGGACAAGGTTTGATGTACCTGTCGCTGAGCCAATCAATCGAATCGACTCGACGTCATGCCCACGTCGTTCCAATTTCCGTTTGAACAGTTCGAGAGCACGCATATATCCGTACATCGTAAATTTTGAGTCAGCCTCTCCTGTTTTCGAGTCTCCGACGATGATGGCCGGTCGGAAGATTGACACATCAAGCTCATCCCGTGACTCCCAGACCGCCTGCTCGGCGTGTGCCTTGCTTTCTTCATACGGATTCAAAAAAGATTGCGACACGTCGTACAGTGTTTCCCCGCCAACTTCTTTAGCGCCAAGTGTGTAGGCCGTACTCACGTGGAAAAAGCGACGGCAGTCAATCAGCTTGGTCAAGCGAAGGGCCTCTTTCGTCCCGGTCAAATTGGTCTCGAACAATTCATCGCGCAATTCTTCATCGAATTTGACGAGTGCAGCCATGTGTAGGAATAAATCAATCTTCCCTCTATATGTCTCGATGAACGCTTCATTAGCACCGAGCGCATGTGACGTCAAGTCGCCTGGTAACACATCAATCGACTTTTGTTCTTCAGCGGTGAATTGTGCTTGTACCTTCTCCGGTGTTCGCGCCAACATGCAGACGCGATGCCCCCGCTGAATCAATTCTTTGGCGAGTCGCCCTCCTAAAAATCCGGTTCCACCAGTCATAAAAATATGCAATCGCGTTCTCCCTCTCTGTGACATTCTTTACCCATCATATCAACTCTTGTCGCATGTAGCCACTTTGCCTTTGCTGAAATTCCATGTTTAGAAAAAATCGAACTCGGTTATGAACTATAGAGAAGCGTACGAACGGTGCGTAAAGACAGCTTGCCTGTCAAATCTATTGAAGTGAGGTTTTAACGAATCATGGCAAATCTATTCGGAACAGACAAGGATGACGCAAAAAAGAAGCAACAAGATATTGAGAAAACGGTACAAGAGAAAAACATCACCCAAATCCATCTCTATTTCTCAGATGTTCTCGGTGATTTAAAACTCTTGACGCTTTCGGCAAAATTGTTGCCTGAAGTCTTTGAGGGAAAAACGATGTTTGACGGTTCTTCAATCAACGGGTTCTCTTCCATCAAAAACTCAGACTTATTCTTGAGACCGGATTTAGATCGTCCACGGTATGAGCAAGACGGCGAGGAAAATATTTTGGCATTCTTCTGTGACGTATGCACTCCGGAGGGAGAGCGATATGAATACGACCCACGTAATGTATTGAAGGATGCACTTGAACGTGCAGCACGTGATGGCTACTCGGTATTCGTCGGGGCAGAGCCGGAATTCTTCATCTTTGACGAGAACGGAGAATTTTATGACGAGGCCGGATATTTCTCGACACGTTCAGAGGATAAAGGATATGAAGTGCGACAGCACATCGCGAACCGTCTAAGCGGTGTCGGGTTCAATATTGAGGCTGTTCACCATGAAGTCGCTCCTGCGCAACATGAGATTGGCATCAAGTATGATGATGCACTCCATACGGCGGATAACATTCAGTTCTTTAAAGAAATCGTCAAGATTGCGGCGAAGGAGAAAGGGGCATCCGTCTCATTCTTGCCAAAACCGTTGCGTGATGTGAATGGTTCTGGAATGCACTTGAACATCTCTGTCTGGAAGAATGATGAGTCTGGAAATCCGACGACCAACGCGTTCGACGAAGTCGATGCGGATTACGGATTGTCGAAAACGGCACGTCATTTCATCGAGGGAATCTTGAAGCATGCCCGTGCCACAGCAATCTTCACGAATCCACTACCGGAATCATACGAGCGTCTCGTTCCTGGATTCGAGGCACCTGTCAATATATGCTGGAGCCCATCGAACCGCAGTTCGATGATTCGAATCCCCGCTTCCCGTGGAAGTGCGACTCGTGTAGAGGTCCGAAATCCTGACCCGAGTGCGAACCCATATTTGGCACTTGCCGCGCTCATTTATGCGGGACTTGAAGGAATCGAGCAACAGCTCGTTCCGTCTTCTCCGAACGAGGATGACTTGTTCGAGTATTCTGCGAAGCAAATCGAGAGCCAAGGAATCGCATCACTGCCTGCGACATTCCATGAATCGATCCAATCACTGAAACAAGATAACTTCCATGACTACTTTAACCACAATATGATCGATCGCTACTTGTCACTCATTCAAGTGCGAAAATAAAAATGACGCCAGCCGATTCGATCGGCTGGCGTTTTTGATGGTTAATGGATTCCACGCATGTACACTTTGATTTTTGGTGCGAGTGCGAACAGAATCAAGCTTAAGACGATGGCGACGCCACCGATAATCCCGAAGTATAGCGTCTCATTCTCAGGTGTGTAGAACTTGACGAGCTGTGCGTTGATCCCTTGTGCAGCAGCGTTTGATAAGAACCAGAGCGACATCGTTTGAGCCGAGAAGGCAGCTGGAGCGAGTTTTGTCGTGGCCGACAAACCGACCGGTGACAAACTGAGTTCTCCCAACACGACGATGAAATAGCTCAAGACGAGCCAGAGTGGGCTGACGAGGGCATCTGGACCACTGAAGTATGCAGGGAGCAGGATGACCAAGAAACTGATCCCGGCAAACAAGATCCCGAAAGCAAACTTCGTCGGAATGCTCGGTTCGCGGTCACCAAGTCGGACCCATAACCAAGCGAAGACCGGTGCCAGTAAGATGATGAACAGTGGGTTCAGTGATTGGAACCATGCTGGTGACAACGTGAACCCAAAGAACTCTAAGTCAGTTCGTGTATCAGCATAACTCGCCAAAATCGTTGCGCCCTGCTCTTGGATTGCCCAGAACATGACCGAGGCGATGAATAGCGGAATGTAGGCGATGATTCGCGAACGCTCGACCTCAGTCGTTTTCGGGCTACGATACATGATAATGAAGTAGATGGTCGGAATCGCGATACCGAACACCCCGACGAGTGAAATGAACGTATTGATCGTGAACCATCCAAGTGGAATCAAGATTGCGAGTAAAACAGCGATTCCAATGGTGACAATGCTGACGATTTTAATCGTTTTCTTTTTCTCATCAGGCGTCAATGGATTCGGTACATACGAACCAGCTAAGCCGAGGTTCGTCTTGCGTGTCAATACGAAGACGACGAGTCCGACGAACATCCCGATGGCTGCGAGCGCAAAGCCCCAGTGGAATCCATAGTCTTTTTGTACTTGACCGACGATGAGTGGTGAAATGAACGCACCCAAGTTGATTCCCATGTAGAAGATACTGAATCCAGCGTCGCGACGGCGATCCGTCTCGCTATACATGTCTCCAACGATACTGGATACGTTTGGTTTCAATAAACCCGTACCAATGACAATCAACGCCATGGAGATAAACAGGAAGACGACGCTACCTGGAATCGAGAGGACGATGTGTCCGAGCATGATGAACACACCACCGTAGAATACCGCGCGAGACGTCCCGAAAATCCGGTCTGCAAGCCATCCCCCAATGACCCCGGACATATAGACGAGCGCGCCGTATACGGACATGATTGAGAGTGCGACGTTTCGGTCGAGACCGAGTCCTCCCTCAGAGACTTCATAGTACATATAGAATACGAGGATTGCCCGCATGCCATAGTACGAGAAACGTTCCCAAAATTCAGTGAAGAATAAAGTGAACAACCCCTTCGGTTGTCCGAAGAAGCCTTTTTGTGGAACACTATCCACGATTGTTTGTTTATCGATCCTTTCCATGAAAGATCCCTCCTTAACCGTTTTATCATAAAAAGGATTATTATGATTGTAAAGTGAATTGAATGATAATTTCAAATTTTAATAAAGATGAAAAGAATGAAAAGACCACACTTCCGAAATCAGAGAGTGTGGTCAATGAGCGGTTAAGCCGTCTTTTGCTTTGCTTCCGTCGCTTGGACATGACGTCCGAGCTGCCAATAGATGATGCCTGATAAACAACTCGCTCCACCGATGAGGATCAAAGCGATGTGTCCGGCACGATTGTCAAAAAAGAGACTTGCGATGATTGGTGCCGTGACACCGCCGATCAGCCATTGGATGCTCGCTGCACCGTTATAGGCACCACGCATATTCTCCGGTGCGATCAAGGCGATGAATGTCTGCTGAACAGGGGACATAATCATCTCACCTAACGTATAAAACGCATATACGGCGAGTAAGATCCCGACGAGTGGCACGTAAGGGGTATCGAGTGCGAACAAGGCTCTAGGCACAATCGCAAGCAAGATCATACCGATACCAAATACGGTCGCTCCTGCTAACATGACCTTACCGAACGGCTTGTTCCCGAGTTTTGAAGCAATCGGGAACTGGAAAAGAACTACCATGATTCCATTCAGTGCTAACAGATACGGGAATGGGTTCTGTTGTGCGGTATACGTCGGGAGCGATTATTTTAAAAAGAGTGGTAGCATGCTCTCGACGACGGAGAATCCCATTGATATGAATATACCCGCAAAGATGAAGACGAGAAACACGCGATCGTTATAAAAGAGGCGCAACACTTCCCGGTTGCTTGGAGTCTCATCTTCCGTAAACTCGGGCAACGACTCATGTATGAACGTGCCGAGCGCAATCGCATATAGTCCAAAGATGAATGCCGCCGCAAAGAAGATGAGCTCGCGGTCGATGAACAGCACCGCACTACCAAGAAGTGGACCGAATGCAGCGCCGATGTTATGTCCCATCCGTAAAAGTCCGAACGCTTCGTTCATATGCTCTGGCTCCGTGACATCGGCGACCATCGCGCTTGCGGCAGGGTGGAAGAGCGAGTTCGTCAGTCCGAGCATCGCGTTCAATAAAAGAAGCGGCCAGAACGAGTCGGCGAACGCAAATCCGATGAGGGCAAGTGCGTCCCCAATGATGGCGATCATCATGATTGGTTTTCGACCATACAGGTCTGCTAGACGTCCTCCGATCATCGAACCGAGGAGCGCCATGATCGGGCCAGTCGCCATGATGATTCCGACTTGAAGGTAGCTATCTAACTGGTCACTATAGTAGAGAACAAGGAATGGGGCAATCATGAACATCATAATTCCCGTAATCGTCTCCCCTAAAAAACGAATCCAAATGTTGCGGTCGAGCCGCTTGAGTGATTGAAACATACAGGTCACCTGCTTTATTTAATTTTAGACACAAAAGGGACGTCATATGCATAAAGGCATACGACGTCCCACGTTGTTTATGCATGCCTCGATAGGCAGGCGTCTTAGATATGAATCAATCGAAGAGGTGCCTGCCAATCAGTATGAACTTGAGTGAATGGTTTCGAAGATACTACTGACATGGGAACCTCTCCTTTCTGTTAATTGTGTTCTTCTCCTCAACTGTATGACACATTTCCTCAATGTGTCAACAAATTTATGAGGTGAATCAAAGTAATTCGTTTAGATTTTTTCGGTTCAGTCGATAATCGATGAGGCGAGACAAGACCACTTGAATCATGGCCGTGATCGGCACGCTCACGAACATCCCGACGAGGCCGAACAGACTTCCCCCGATGATAATCGATGTGATGGCCCAAAATGGTGTGATGCCGACACTATCTCCAAGAATCTTTGGTCCGAGCCACAATCCGTCAAACTGCTGTAACAAGAAGATGAACAAGAGTACCAAGACGGCGGTGAACGGATCATAAAAATAGGTGATGATAAACGCCGGGATCATCCCGAGTAGCGGTCCGACATATGGGATGAAGTTTAAGACGCCGACGATGACTCCGAGAAGTAGGGCATATGGGGCCCCGATGATCAAGAGTCCGATGACTGCTAGCACTCCAATAATCAGACAGTCGAGCGACTTCCCAATGATATATCGCTTAAAGATATAATCCATCTCTTGAAAGATATCGATTGTCGTCTTCGCAGTGCCGACGGGTAATAGCGCATAGAGAAGACGCTTGAACATACGAGCGAAGACTTCTTTGTCCTTTAACAAATAGATGGAGATTACAATCCCAATCAAGAAGTTGATCAATGTCATTGTAAAACTAGAGACATAACTAACGGAAGAGAGGACGGCCGTCTCGACCCATCCAGAGTAACGATCCTCGAAGCGCGCAAAATCAATCGCTTGGGCGATCGTCGCGTTATAGTCTTTCAAGTAATTGTTCACTTCACCTAAAAACACGTCGATTTGACGGATATAAACCGGTAACTCATTGATGAGTGATGACAGACTCGAGTAAATCCGCGGGAACAACGTGACGACCGAAATCGCCAAGATGCCGATGAACGTGATATAGACGATGAGTAGTCCTTGATATCGCTTCAAGTGGAACCGTTCTTCAATATAAGAGAGTACGGTGTTGAGTAACAAGGCGATGGCGATCCCCATGATGATAGGGGTAAGTAACTGAAACGTGTATTGTAAGACACGTGAGATGGTATCCGGTTCACTGATGACCCGCCATAAGACGAGCAAGATCAGTCCGATTACACTCAGTTTCCAAATAAGTTGACGATTAAGCTCCAATGCTCTATCCCCTCATACAAATATAATTTTTCTACTCTTTTACTATGAATGTTTTTTGAAAAGGATTCAATAGATGTTCTCTTTGAAAAAAATGTTTGACACCGTTGGGAATGTCTGGTTAACTTAGGGACATACAAAAATTACATAACGAATGACACTTTCTATCAAGAGAAGCGGAGGGACTGGCCCGATGAAGCTTCAGCAACAGATTGCAAAATACTGTGCTAATTCCAGCAAGGTGACCTTGAGAGATGGAAAGGTGGTTGACTACATACGTCTGTATCGAGCACCCCTTTCCTCAGAAAGGGGTGTTTTTTCGTATGAGGAGGACCCATCATGGCAGACAGACGTTCCAAGTTATTAAAATCATTACCGACACAACACTTTGTCGGATTAGCAGAAGAAGTCGCGGCAGTCGAGGCGAGTGGCAAGACCGTCATCCGACTCGGACAAGGCACACCCGACTTACCGACACCAGCTCCAATTTGTGAAGCGCTTGAACGAGCATTGACCGACCCGACGACCCATCAATACGGACCGTTCCGGGGACAGGCTCGACTAAAAGAAGCTGTGGCCGCATTCTATCAACGTGAATACGGAGTCGACCTCGACCCAGCAAAAGAAGTGGCGATTTTGATTGGCAGCAAATCGGGTCTCATCACGTTGCCTCAGTGTCTTCTTGAGCCGGGTGAAGGCATCTTGCTCCCGAACCCTGGCTATCCCGATTATATCTCGGGAGCGCGTCTCGCCGGAGCGGACATCATCGATTTGACGTTGAAGGAAGAGCACGGCTATCTCCCGGATTACACCACGCTCGATCCGCTTCATGCACGACTCATGTATTTGAACTACCCGAGCAATCCGACCGGCGCTGTCGCGACGCCAGCCTTCTTTGAGGAGACGGTTAAATTCGCCACAAACCATGATTTGATGGTCGTACACGATTTCGCCTATGGAAGTATTGGCTTTGACGGGCATGTCCCGCCAAGTTTTCTCCAAGCAGACGGGGCAAAAGAAATCGGGATTGAGGTGTATACGATGTCGAAGGCGTTCAACATGTCGGGATGGCGTGTCGCGTTCGCAGTCGGAAATGCAGATATCATCGAGGCGATCAATACGTACCAAGATCATGTCCACGTCTCTGTGTTCTCTGCCATTCAAGAGGCAGCCATCGTGGCGTTAGAATCCCCGCGTGACATACGTGACGACCTAGCCTCGCTTTACGAAACAAGACGAAACCGATTGATTGATGGGTTACGCCGGGCAGGGTGGGAGATTGAGGCACCAAAAGGTTCTTTCTTCGTATGGGCGAGAGTGCCTGAAGGCGATGCAAAATCATTCTCGACGAAGTTACTACATGAGGCGGGCGTCGCCGTCACACCGGGCTACTTTTTTGGAACGGAGGGGGAGCACCACATCCGCTTTGGTCTCGTGTCGTCTGAACAGAAGATTGATGAAGCGGTAGAACGGATTGAGAGACTGTTTGCAGCCTATGAGGAGGTCCATCAATGATTCGACAAGCGGTGCTGGAATACGACCATTCGAACGATGCGCTCGATCAACTTTACTCACTGATTGGGAATCGGGATGCACTCGTTTTGAAAGGATTTAACGGATACGGTGAAGCGATTCGCGTGTCTCCTCGTCTAGCAGAAATTCCGAGCGTACGATTCAAGGGGGAATGTTCAGACGAAGAAGTCGAACGACTAAAAGCGCATCGACCTGACGTCTGGATTGCCGTCGGTGGCGGTAAATTGATTGATACGGCGAAGCGGATTGCATTTACCCAGTCGGTCCCGCTCATCGTCATTCCGACACTTGTGTCAAACTGTGCCGCCTTCACCCCGCTCAGCGTGATCTATGGAGAAGACGGTACATATTTACGATATGATACGTTCCCCGTCGTCATCGAGCGCGTCATTGCGGATGAACGACTGTTACGTGATTCACCTTACGACTATTTTAAGGCTGGTGTCATCGATACGGTCGCAAAGTGGTTCGAGGCTCGATATATTAGCGGAACAACATCAAGGGACGCAGGGATTCAGTCGGGGCTCTCACTTGCGGCGCAATGCGGAGCGTTGATGGATTTGTCCATTCGTGAAGATGATTTTCGCCATTATGGCGCGGACATCCGATCTATCGTCGATCATGTCCTCGCCATCGGTGGTGCCGTTGGTGGATTCGGTGACGCCGGCACCCGAGTCGCCGTCGCCCATGCGGTGCATAACGCACTCAGTCGTTTTGATTCGACGCATCATTGGTTGCACGGGGACAAGGTAGGCTTCGGGCTGATCGTTCAAGAACGATTGACCTCATCCGAAGACGCCTCATTCCTCGACAATTGGCTACAAGCGATTGCCGCTCCGACGTCACTTGACCAACTTGGGATTCGATTTGACCAAATCGATGAGTTGGTCGATTATGTCGTCGAAGAAATGACGATTCAAGGCATTCACAAGGTCGAAGATACCGAGCAATTAAAAGAAATTTTAAGAAATCTTCAAGAAATAGTTTACAAATAATTCTTTTATCAGTAATATAATAACAAAATAATAGAACCGATTGCTTATCAAGAGTGGTGGAGGGACTGGCCCGATGAAACCCGGCAACCAGATCAGAAATGATCATGGTGCTAATTCCAACAGACGAGACGTCTGGGAGATGAGCGTGTCCGACTTTCACGTGTCGTGCCCGCCGCTCTTTTTGAGTAGCGGGCTTTTCATTTGGAGGAGGAATCATTCATGAACATTAAACAAAAAACCATTTTGGCAGGTACATCTATCCTTGCGGCCATCGCACTCTCGGCGTGCGGACAATCCGAGGCGAGCGAGACGCTAAGCACGAAAGAGCTAACGATCGGCGTGACTGGTGGACCACACGAGCAAATCGCCGAGAAAGTACAGGAGCTCGCAAAAGAAGATGGGCTCGAAATCGATATTAAAGTATTTAATGATTACAACACCCCGAACACCGCTCTCGACGAAGGAAGTCTCGACGTGAACAGCTATCAGACGCTCTCGTTCCTCGAACTGCAAAAAGCGGACAAGGGATATAAGATTGACGACGTCTTCAAGACGGTCGCTTTCCCGATGGGGCTCTATTCAGAGAAGTTGACGGATATCAAGGACTTAAAGGAGGGCGATAAAGTAGCCGTCCCGAATGACCCGGCGAACGAACTCCGTGCGCTACGATTATACGAAACGGCCGGACTCATCACGTTAAAAGAAGGATTGACGGATAAAGCAACGAAGCGCGACATTGCTGAGAATCCGCTCAACCTCGAATTTATTGAACTTGAAGCATCCCAACTGCCGACGCAACTCCCGGAAGTGGCACTCGCAGCCATCAACACGAACTTCGCGATGGGAGCGGGTCTATCCATTAATGAAGATGCCCTCTTCCATGAAGATACGGTCGATAACCCGTATCCGAACTACGTCGTCGTCCGTTCAGCCAATAAAGAAGATGAAGTCGTGAAGACGCTCGAGTCTTACTATCATTCAGAGGAAGTACGTGCCTTCATCGAAGAAGAATTCAATGGTTCGGTCGTGCCGGCGTTTTAAGGAGGGGTCTTATGATTGAGCTGAAACATATCACCAAGGAGTTTAAGGTCAACGGAGACACGATCACGGCACTCGATGATGTCTCCCTCACGATTAAGAGAGGAGAAATCTTCGGAATCATCGGACGAAGTGGTGCCGGTAAGAGTACGCTCATCCGGATGATCAATCTTTTGGAGCGTCCGACATCAGGGGTCGTCGAGATTGAGGGACAAGATATCACGCTCCTCAAAAAGAAAGGGTTGTCGACGTTACGCCAGCGAATCGGTATGATCTTTCAGCACTACAACTTGCTGAAGACTGCGACCGTCGAAGAGAACGTCGCCATCCCGCTTCGTCTCGAAGGTCTGGGGAAGCAGATCATCGGTGAACGGGTCGACCGCTATCTCCAAATCGTCGGACTGAGCGAACATCGGAACCATTACCCTGAACAATTGTCGGGTGGACAGAAACAACGTGTCGCCATTGCGCGAGCGCTCGCCCATGAGCCTGATATTCTCCTCAGTGATGAGGCGACAAGTGCGCTCGACCCTGAAACGACCGAGTCGATTTTAGAGTTACTGCTCGAAATCAATCGCGAGCTCGGATTGACGATTTTCTTGATCACACATGAGATGGAAGTCATCGAACGAATCTGTGACCGGGTCGCCGTCATCGATCGTGGCCAAATCGTTGAACAAGGACACGTACTAGACGTCTTCTCCAATCCGTCACACGAGACGACCCAGAAGTTTCTTAAGACAAACCTCGACGTGCCGGAAGAAGTCGTCTCGGAACTCCAGACCCGGGGAACGCTCGTCCATTTGTCGTTCATCGGCAGTCAGACGGAACAAGCAGTCCTGGCACAATTGACCAAGCGGTTCGGCATCCTACCGAACATCGTCGGAGGCGGAATCAAGAAGTTAAAGGCGGGGCTTGTCGGAAACTTGCTCGTCCATCTTGACGGGGATCATGATCAAACGGAACTCGCCGTCCGTTATTTGAAGACGAGCGGCGTACATGTGAGGGAGGTGTCAAACCATGCAACAGTTTTGGACAGACTGGGGTGACTTAATCTGGACAGGAACGGTTCAAACGTTGACGATGACGAGCATCGCGCTTTTGATCTCGACCTTGATCGGATTGCCGCTCGGGACGTTGCTCGTTTTGACGAGACCGAATGGCAGACTCGCAAACCGATTCGTCTATGGTGGCTTATCGAGCGTTATCAACGTCATCCGTTCCATCCCGTTCATCATTCTGTTGTTCTTCATCTTACCGTTCACACGGTTCATCATGGGGACGACAATCGGCGTGCAGGGCGTCTTGCTCCCCTTGATTGTCTTCACCGCGCCGTATATTGCGCGACTCATGGAATCGGCACTACTCGAAGTCGACCGCGGGGTCATCGAGGCGTATGAGGCGATGGGCATCTCGACGAGAAAAATCATCTGGTATGTGTTAATCCGTGAAGCACGTTCTTCCATCGTTCTCGGACTGACGATTGCGACGATCGGGTTGATTGGAGCGACGGCGATGGCGGGACTCGTCGGGGCAGGTGGACTGGGGGACATTGCCTATCAATACGGACATCTTCGTTTCGAACCGGAAGTCATGTACGTGACCATTTTTGTCCTCATCCTCCTCGTTCAGTCCATCCAATCCTTCGGGAATCGACTGGCGGCAAAATTGAAAAAGGCATAAAAGAATCGTGTCGCGAAAGCGACACGATTTATGCGTTATGGAGCAGACGTTTCAGTTCAGCGATGCGGTCATGTCTCGGGATGAACGTCCGAATCTCTTTTTCACTGAAACCGACCTGGATGCGATGATGGTCGAAGACGATCGGACTTTTCAGGATTTGAGGATTCGAGGCGACGAAGCTATATAGCTCACGAATCGACATCTCATCTAGTTTCTCTGCCGCTTGTTTATAGACACTCTTTTGGACCGACAACAAGTCCGTCGTCCCATTTTCCGTCAGGCTCAACATCTCTTTGAATTCTCCGAAGGATAAACCTTGGTCTGTCAATTTCTTTTCGATGAAGGGAATCTTTTGTTCCCGTAACCAATCAATCGTTTTTCTGGAAGAACTGCAGCTCGTATGCGTGAATACCGTGACCGTCACGACAACCACTTCTCCTTTACATCAGTTTGGTTCTAACTATTATCTCCTTTTATACGTTCGAGTGCGTGATTATGTTTCAAATCACATACAGTTTCTTTTTGATTGAGCATGACTTCGTTCGGGTACAGATTTCATGAGTAACCACATAAGGAGGAATGAAGATGTTTGACTATACCGTACAATCTGACCGTACCGTGGATGACGTTGTCATTCGTCTCGGAGAAGCATTGAAAGAAGAATCATTCGGGGTGCTCTGGGACTTTGATTTGAGTGAGACGCTCGAGAAAAAGGGACAGGGGATTGATGGGAAGTATCGTATATTAGAAGTATGCAATCCGAAGGCGGCAAAAGAAGTGCTGTCGCAACAATTAGAAGGAGGCTACTTCCTTCCATGCAAAATCGCGGTGTTCGAAAAAGAAGACCATACCCAAATTGGTATGCCGAGACCGACTGAATTAATTCGCCTCATCGATGACGAATCGTTACAAGCCGTCGCGTTAGACGTCGAGTCCCGATTGCAACGTGCCATCGACCAAAGTAAATGATTGTTCTACCATCCGCTCATGAAACGTGAGCGGATTTTTTTCGTATAGGATAGTTAGATAATGGTAAAATTGGATGAGGAGATTATAGGAGGGGATATTTTGTACAAAAGAGGAATCATGATGTTACTTAGTGCTTCATTTTTAAGCGCATGTGGGGCATCTAATATAGAAGTCATTCAACTAGATTACATAGAGGATCAATGGAACGTGGAAAGCTATTCAAAAGAAGGAGAGATGATTAAAGTTCAAGAGTCAAAAGAAGTATTGGCTGCATGCGATGGGAAGCGTGCAACCGAATTAAAGGGTGACATCACGGTATATCAAACGGCGATTGCAGGGAGAACCGAGCCTGCTTCAGCCATGACCCCATATACGATGAAAGTCGTGACGTACTTAGAAGGTGACGAACGGTATGTCGTATGTCGTGAAAGCTACACCAATCAATTGATGGCGGAAGCGATTGACTCGTTTCCAGACTTTGTGAATACAAGTGACGGAATTCGACTTCCACAACTCCCAAGTATTCATCAGACATCTTCCGCACTACAAGATGAGTTAATGGAAGCAGAAGGGTTGGAGATCGACGGGAAGCCCATCACCCCGTTCCCGCATACGTTACTGGAAATCGAACCAGCACTCTACGGCGAACTTGAAATAAAACTTGGTGGCAAGGCGATTCGTTATCCAATTGCGCAGTTCGAACCACGAGGATTTGAGATGCCGAATCAACAGATTGCCATCGGATATGATAAAAAGACGTTTCGTCCATATATTCTCTACTCGTTTGACGGTCAATTTTTTATACCTCAACCGATCGAGTTTGATGAGTTAGAGGACCCGGAGTCAAAAGAGAATACGGTCTTTTCCGAGTTAGAGATCAAGACTGTCGCGACAGCTCGTGAACTGAACGAAGAAGAGGAAACTCCGTTCTATACTTTCTCGTATCTGAAAAACGGGAAACGTGTGACCGAAACGATGACCGTTCGATTCGCTCCTGGCTTGTTTTTAAAAGAAGGAGAAGAACCGGATCCGATGTTTGAGGATTGGTTGCCTGATGAAGAAGCTGGGCCAAGGGTCATCGTCCATCGCAAACCATACGATGGAGGGGCGATGGACTTCGCAGAATATAGTGATGCCACGAAAGAGGAAGCGAAAGAATTGTTCGACATCGTCAATGAGGCAGACCCCGTCGATCGCCGCGGAGAAGATTCAGAATATCGATATTTAACTTTATCAGACGGTTGGAAGGGTCAAGTATTCGAAATCAGCTATCAAAAGCGTTCGAAAAAAATCGATATCTATTTAACGGACCCGCTCCGCGATCAAACATTTAAATTATCGAGCGAAGGAGCGGAATCGTTCTTAGACATATTTCCGCGCCTAAAGGAAACATTATGAAGCGAATTCTTTTACTCATTTGTTGTGTAGGTTTATTGACAGGTTGCGGTGACGAGGAAATGGATGTCGTAAAGCTAGATTACATATCGGAGCATTGGAATGTGAAAGATCTTCAATCAGGTCATATGGATTCCAAGTCGGTGATGTGGACTCCTGATTTACTCGATGCGTGTTCTGGTAGAGCGATTTCACGAATCGAAGAGGACGTCACCGTCTATCGCTCGTATGAATTGAATCGAAAATTCGATGATGCACATAAAATCGTGATGTATATGGAAGGAGATCAACCATACACCGTTTGCTATGACAGTGCATCTGAACAGATAAGGGCGGAAGAGATAGATGAATTTCCTCACTTTGTTCATACGGAAGAAGGGACCGACATCTTGAGTACGCCAACGATTCGCACGGGTACACATGAAGAATTGAAACAAATGGAACAGAAAGACCAAGGTCATTACTATCCTATGCCCGTCCGTCTCCTCGAGGGGACGATGATTCATGTGACACCCTCATTATATGGCCAAATCGATTTAACGATTGGAGATCAACAAGGACTGTTCCCCATTTCACATTTAGAGCCATTTAGTGCCCAATCGGAAGAAGTAGGAATCGCGCTTGGGTATGACGAACAATCGAAAGAAGCGTATTTTTATTATGAGAAAGAAGATGGATTGACGACCCTGCTTCCTTTAGTCGTGTGGAATGAAAAAGAGCATAAACACATGCCGATTCAATTCGAAGGGCTACAAGTAGAACAGGTACTTCGGGAAGACATTCTTAAACCTGGTGTCAAGACGCCTCTCTACACGTTCTCCTTCATTGAAGATGGGAAACGTGTGAATGAGGAGATCAGTTTAACTTATTTGAATGGTGAATTTTCGACACATGATCCTGTTCAAAACGCTAGCCATTCAAATGGTCCATTCGTTTATGTTCATGAGAAGCCATTAAACGGTGCGCTCGATATTCAGTACCCAAACGTGCTAATGGCTGAAGAGAACGACATATCAGATCTGATGAATGAGATTGATGACGCAATACCTGTCAAACGTGCTGGAGATGTGACTGACTATTCGCGTCTCACAATCATCGATGGTTGGGGTGCTCAAGAATTTCAGTTAAGTTTCAAGGAACGATTCAAAAAAATCGATGTCTATCTGACGGACCCGCTCCGCGATCAAACATTCAAATTATCAAGCAAAGGAGCGGAACGGTTCTTGGATCTATTTCCGGAGGTGAAAGGGTCATGATGAAACGAATGCTATTGATGTTAAGCACAGTCGGGATTTTGTCGGGTTGTGCTGGCGAACAGATGGATGTCGTAAAGTTGGACTATATGCCTGAGCAATGGAACGTGGGCGATTTGTATTCGAATCAGATGGATGCCGAGTCGGAGACGTGGTCGACTGCAATTCTCGGCGGTTGTACGGGTGAACCGCTCACTCAGATCGAGGGGGATGTAACGGTTTTCAATTCATATGCGGTGAATCGGAAAGTCATGATATCAGATTATGATCCGAGCTCATATAAATTAGTGACTTTCTTGAAAGGAAAAGAAAACTACACCATTTGCTATGACGGAGACTATTCCAACATGAAATTAGGGAAGATTGATGAACTACCGGACTTCCTTGATTTATCAGCAGGTATCGAAGTTCCGAACGTCCCGAAAATGAAAGCGGGTACGAAAGAGGAAGAAGAAGTCGCAGAACAGAGTGACCCATCAGAGTACCTGGGGATGCCCATCAACCTGTTCAAAGACACGATGGTTCATTTGACTTCTCCCTTGAATGGCGCGATTGCATTGACAGTTGGTGATCAGGATGGAATCTTTCCCATTTCAACCATTGAACCATATAATGCGCAAATGGGAACCGCAAAGATTGCACTCGGATATAATGACAAATTGGAAGCCGCTCACTTTTACTTCGAAACTACGAACGGAACGACATCTATTCAACCGTTCCTTGTATGGGATGAGAAAGAGAGCGCACATGTCCCCATCCAGTTCGAAGGATTACAAGTCGAACGGGTCCTCCAGACGGATACGTTAGAGCCGGGGGTTAAGACACCGCTTTACATATTCTCATACATGAAAAATGGAAAGCGTGTGAAAGAAGAAGTCAGCTTGACGTACACGAAGGGCGAGTTTGCCACGAAAGAGTCCATTAAAGAATCTACTGAAGCAGGACTCATTGCAAATCCTTCCGTTCCGCGAGGTCCGTTCTTCTTTCTCCATAAAAAACCGTTAGATGCGGAGGCTACATTGAATTATCCGGATACATTGCGTGCAGCTGGCACCGACATGTCTGATTTGATGAACGCATTTGAGGAGGCAGAACCGGTGGATCGAGCTGGAGAAGTGGGGGACTATCCCCTTCTCACCATCATCGAGGGATGGAAAGGGCAAGAGTTTCAGTTAAGCTTCCAGAAACGGTCTAAAAAAGTAGATGTCTATGTGACGGATGAAACACGAACCCAAACGTTCAAACTGAGCAGTGCAGGGGCGGAAACGTTTTTCTCCTATTTCCCTGATTTAGATGAGTGAAAGGCGCCCCTCGGCGTCTTTTTATTTGGTAAATACTTCAAATCCAAGATATTGACCTTCTGTATAAAAAGAGACTAATGGTATGTTATAGGATACGTTACACTGAAATTCACGATTTAGTACGAAAATCCTAAGAATGAGAAAGGTTGCTATCTATAATGAGTACTTTGAACCAAAAAGGAATTCAATCTGCAGACGTTTTTCAATCCATTGAAACGAATATGGCGATAATTCGATTCGATCGTCAACGCCGGGTCGTCGATGTGAACGATACGTTTGCGAAAACAATGAAATACAGACGCGAGGAGATGATTGGCATGCAGCACCACTTGTTCTGCCCGTCTTCCTTTGTCAACAGTCCAGAGTATTCGGCATTTTGGGAGAAATTATGGAATGGTTTCAGTTTCTCGGATAAAGTGGAGCGTGAGAATGCAAAAGGAGAGACGATTTGGCTCGAGGCGACGTACATGCCGATTGTTGAAGGAGATGATGTCGTCGGGGTCGTCAAGATCGCCTCAGACATCACCGCGCGACAACAGCTGATTGAGGATTACGCGTATCGCTTTAAATCGATGACCGATGTGCTCGACGAACGGGCGAAGACAGGCATGCAAGACACGAAAGTATTGAATGAAACGATTGAAAAGCTTGCAAAAGATGCCGCGGACAACCTCCGTGCCCTTCAGAACTTGCGTCGTCAAGCCGATGACATCGCGAAAATTGCCTCGTCGATCAAAGAGATTGCAGCACAAACGAATCTGTTGTCCCTGAATGCTGCCATCGAGGCGGCACGAGCCGGGGAACACGGGCTCGGATTCAATGTCGTTGCGACAGAGGTCCGCAACCTCTCACGTATGGTCGAGCGCGCGGTCGTGGACGTCAACTCGAACACGGAAGGGATGAATCTAGAACTTCAAAAAATTCTTGACGGCGTCACCGAATCGAATCGAGAGATTCAGTTGAGTGCCGAAACGATGGAGCAGACAATGGAGCGATTCCATTCGTTCGAGCTGGTCGCAGCCGAGTTACATGATACGGCCGACACGTTTACATCCAACCTGTGAACCGATTGACCCGACACCGGGTCAGTCGGTCTTTTTGAGTCGTAACGTATGTCCGTGTCGTTTCAACCAAACTTTCGCTGTAACGGTATTCGGATGGATGGCTTGTAACGTGTTCCAAAAAGAAGCTGAGTGATCGAAGTGGACGAGATGCACCCACTCATGAGCAATCACGTAGTCCATCATTTCTTTCGGCGCCAGCATGAGGCGGACATTGATGGAGATGGTTCCATTCGAACTACATGATCCCCACCGTGTCTTTTGATGACCAATCCGAATCTTCTTCGCTTTAACGCCTAATAGTCTTTCGTAAGTCGGTGCCTGGTTGATTACATATTCAAGCGCGCGGTCGCGCAGCCATGCCTCATAATGTTTAGCTAGGGCGTTTTCGTCCCATCTCCTCGGAACGAAAAATGAGGAGCCGTCAAATCGGAGAGTCGTGCCATTATCTATCTTGGTCGGATAGTTTTTCCCATGAAAAACGAGCCCCTCATCGAGAACAGACGTCTGTTGAGGAAGATTCTGCAACGTCTCACGAATCCATGTGTCGTGCTCTTCTAGTGCGCGGTCGACGAGACGTTTTGGCAATCGAGCCGGGACCCGGAGTTCGATTCCTTCCGGTGTGACATAAAAGGCAGCTCTTTTTCTTCGTTTGTTTCGAATGACGGTAACACGCATTATTGTGCCTCCTTACTTATCTCGATCGAGTATAACGAAGTCGGCAAAAAACTGCCATGCTTTTTTTGGCACGTAGTCGAATCAACTTTGATACAGTAAGAGGAGGAGGGATGAACATGAAATCAATTTTACAACAACAACTTGAACGTAAAGGTACGAATTCGGTGAAGTGGGACGGGTTGGAGCGATGGTTCCGTTTGTCAGATGATGTGTTACCACTCTGGGTAGCGGATATCGATATCCGGACTGCCCCGTCCATCTCCGAGGCGCTCGCCGCAAAAGCCGCTCAAGGGGAATTCGGGTATACATTGTTCGCACCTGAAGCGCAGAAGGCGGTCAGTGATTGGTACGGCCGACGTCACGATTTGATTGTAGACCCGAACCATGTGTTATTCTCTAGCGGTGTTGTGCCTGCGTTGACTCATATCGTCGAGGCGTTGACTGAAGTCGGAGATGGCGTCGTCATCCAGTCACCTGTCTATCCACCATTCCACGAACTCGTTGTCGGTTCCAAGCGACAAGTGTTCGATGCCCCGTTGAAAAAAACTGACGAACGCTACGAGATGGATTTTGTCGCACTCGAGGAAGCGATGAAACAAGCGAAACTTTTCTTACTCTGTTCCCCACATAATCCAGTTGGACGTGTTTGGACGAGAGCGGAACTAGAGAAGGTCGTAGCACTCGCGAATCAATATGAGGTGATCGTCGTCGCTGACGAGATTCATGCAGACTTGACGTTCCCTTCTCATCAACATACCGCAATCGGCACACTCGACCCACGTGTCATCACGGTGAGTGCGCCCTCAAAAGCATTTAACATCGCCGGATTGTTTGCGTCCTACATCATTTGTCCGGTCGATGAGTGGCGGAAGCAAATCACGAAAGTACAGAACAAACATCACGTGCTCCCGACACCGTTCGCGAACACGGCCATCATCGCCGCCTATACCGACAGCCGCGCGGAACATTGGCTCGACCAGTTACGGGAAGAATTGGAGCAACAAATGAATGACGTGATCGATTCCATAGAATCAAACCTCCCGATGCTCCATACGACCCGTCCGGAAGCGAGTTATCTACTTTGGATTGACTTCTCAGAGTTACCGATGTCAGCCGAGGAGCGGAAGTCTTGGCTGCATCAAAACGTCCGAATCTTCTTGTCACCGGGTAGTCCGTTCGGTCCTCAAGGTGAATCATTCGAACGGATGAATATTGGGGCACGTCGTGAACTATTGGACGAGGCGATTCAGCGACTGAGCGCGCAAATGGAACGAAAAGCGTTTGTGTAAAACGAGAATCGGGAAAAATTCACAATGAGATGATGAGAGAAAGTGAGTGAATGGGATGGAGACGATCAACTGGAAGAAAAAGATGGAGGAACAGTTAAGACGTAGCGGCTTCACCTTGCAAGTCGAAAACATGTCCAATATCCGCTTGACTGAGATTCATGCGAGTTCTTCTCCGTTGATCTCTTATCCGCTCCGAGTTCGTCTATATGAGCGGATGGGTTGGCTCATGTGTACGGTCGATTCGCCAACGCTCAATCGGAATGAAGATCATCCGTTATTTGAACGCATGGTGACAGCCGTCTTTGAACGAATTGTGCGTCACCTGTATAACGGGTATGGTTTTCACATTTTGACGTTCATCGGAGATACCGGAAATTACATCGCCCCAAAAGATTCGGAGACAGGGGAGGTCGTACGCCTCGTCGCCCACCTTTGGAATGACCGCTCGTACATTCACCTCGACACCTTCGAGGAGTATCCCGCCTTATACGTGACGCCACCGTGGGCACATCAAGCATATGCCATCGAAAGCACAGACGATGAGTGGGTCATCTACGCGGGGAGAGGGGGGAGGCCGTCGACCGATTATCGTGCTGACGGCGTCGAATTGAAATCTCATCGTCTATCGGATGGTGAGCTCTTCTTCCCGGTCGATCGGATTTCGAAAGAGAAAGGAACCCTCGCCTTGGCCGAATGGCTTCGACTCGAACGACGAGAAGTCGAGGACTTTATGATGTCCTTCATGCAGACGATCCGGAAGTTTGACCCGTCGTTTGGATTCGCATGGGGCGGAACGCAAACATTTTTTCATGGTGTCCCGGTTGAACCATACGCGCAGGTGCTCAGGCTTGAAAGTGGGAAACGTCGCTATCGCGTCATGAACAACACGGCAAAACGACTATTTGCCGTCTCGGACGACTCGAACGAGTGTCTGAAGGAAGTGAGTCGAACACTAGGGACGATCACGCTCCCTGAACGACGTGTCTCATCCCTCGGTCAATTGATCATGGGAATCTGGCAACAGTTTGAAACCGATGAGGAAACATACATTCAAGAAGTCGCGTTTCGTGACATCTCCAAATTCCAAATGGAAGAAAAGATCGGGCATGCCCTCGCGAATCAACAACGGATTCGCTGGATTGACAAGAACCATCCGCATCAGAATGTGATTGAATATGCTCATCTACGGATCACGTTCCCGAAACGACCACCTGGGCTTGTGACAGTCGAACCCGCTGAATCCGGACAAGAGAGAGGTGCTTTATGAGAATCGTTGACGCACGAGCCATGCCAATCGATCATGAAGATGTGATCGCCGTTACCCCTACCTCGGTCTACTATCGAGAGAAGAAAGATCGCACGACATTCTCGCTCTATCGCTTTGACGAAGAGGATGGCATGATCACACAATTGAACCGGAGGGAGTACGCGGATTACGGTTATCCAAAGCTATTCGTCGATGGAGACATCGTCTATTTTATAAATGAGGTCCCCGACGGTGAAGGGGTGGTCAAAACAGAATTGATCGCCTTCTCTTACAAGACGGGCACCGAAGAAGTGGTCACGACGTTTGAGAAGCGTGGAAATAGCACATTGTTCTGGGTACTGGATCATCGTTACTTCCTCTTTTTGACGGCGTTTGAAACATCGGATGAGGCGTGGCTCTATGATCGCGTGACCAATCAACGGGAGCGTATTCGGGATGAGCGTCTTGTCGGTAAGACGGAACGTTTCCGAGAATTGTATTTGTTCACGACCACATTCGATGGTGTTCCATACATCGTCTGTAACGCGAGACTCGATGAGTTTGACTATTACAATGCACTCGATGATGGGCACATCTCTCCTGACGACCCGATTGACCATTCCGAGGCACTCTTGATTTGCCCACTCGAGGAGGCGGTCGAGGCGATATGGGATCAACGGGGTGAATTGCCATTCGATGATATCCTCCGTCTCCAAGGGGAAGGGGACACGGTCCAATATCTAGGAGAAAATGAAGGGACGCTTCGATTCTCCGCGTTTGTTGACTCGTTGAATGAGGAGGTCATCTATGATTTGACGGGTCCCGATGTCTTACATGAAGTATCGGTCGTCGATTGGGGTGCTTATGAACCGATTGATTTCACGTACGACGATATTAGTTCGACGATTTTTATCAAAGTTGATGAGACAGATATGCACTCAGAAGTCATCGACCTCGCAACCGGTGCGCGTTATATCGATGTGGAACCGTTCGAACGCGTCATCGGTCGCCGCTATCTCGTCCATGAATATACGGAAGGACTTACGAGCGGTGTCGTGATTTTCGATTTAGAATCGGAAGAACGTCTCACTTATGACAATGCCTATTTTATGGTCATCGATGATGCCATTTTGATTTTGTCAATGTCCAGCACATAAATATAACCACCACCCATTATATAGGTGGTGGTTATATTTGGATATATAGTTTACATAACATATTATTGTAAACTCGATATTGCGTGTTTTTTCCGTTCATCTCCGATATGGGCATAGACTTGTGTCGTTGCCACAGATTCATGCCCGAGAAGCTGTTGAATCGTGAGCACATCGACGCCCCCCATGGCGAGACGTGAAGCGAACGTGTGACGGAGTTTATGTGGCGTTACCTGTTTATAGCTCAAGAACGGCAGGTAAGGCTTTAAGCGGTCAATATGCCCTTTCAACATATGCTGAACCGTCCGTACAGCGATTCGTTGCCCCTTCTCATTTTGGAACACCGCCCCTTCGCTCGACGTGTCGCGATACTCAGAGAGGAGTGGAAGAAGTGGTCCTGCGATGGGGATCAAGCGTTCCTTATTGCCTTTACCGATGACCCGAATCGTTCCGGTCTCAATGTTGATATCGGACCAATTGAGTCCGACGAGCTCGGATACGCGCATTCCTGTCAGTCCGAGTAACTGTATAATTAAAAAGTCTCGCGCGCGATTCATTTCGTACCAACTCGCCTCGCGATTCGTCATGCCGACATTGCTACGTACGAGCGTCGAGAAATCGAGCCACTCCGATTCCGTCAAATAGACGGGGTTCCGTTTGCCGCGTTTCGGGCGTTCTACGGTTTGAAAAGGATTCACCGTTGCTTGATTGGTCTCGATTAAGTAATTGAAGAGTGACTGTAACGTTGAAAGCTTCCGATTGATGACGCTCGGAGCATTATCGAGATCGAGGGCAAGATAAGTCGCATACGCTTCTGCTCCGGCATGGTCAATCTCTGTGAATGATGGCAAGTCAATCGTTTCAGGCTCTAACTCAGTACCACTAACGTGCTCGACCCAACGAAAGAAATCTAAAACGTCATACACATAGCGCTGGGCCGTCTGTTTGGAATAATGCTTCGCTGCTAAATGATGAAAAAACTGTTGGATGAATGCGGGTAGTCGGTGCAACCCGTTCAACTCGAAGCGTTTCGTCGTCGTCGGTGTCTGCCGCTGTCCAAGTTGACGGAAAATACTCATAGAATGCCCCTTTCTTCATGTAGTTCTCACTTGATTCTTTCCGCTACGCTTCCCTTCACGAAGGAAGTTGTCCGCTTCTTTGACGATCTCTTCGACCGTATCGTGACCAACACGAACCGCAAGTCCGAATGTCATTGTGACATGAAGACGTTCTCCTGCGTAATGGAGAGGGGTCGACTCGATTTGTTGTCTCAACTGCTCGACGATTGGAAGGAAGTCACCGGACGGACTCGATAGGTAGACCAGAAACTCCTCTCCTCCCCAGCGGACGGCCATGCCGTCGATATCGGATAATATGGAGGCCACTTGTTGAAGCACCCGGTCCCCACAATCATGACCGTACGTCTCGTTAAACGATTTGAATCGATCGATGTCACCGAGAACGATTGCATACGGAACGCCTTCATGAGCGGCTTTGTCGATTGCTTTAGAAACTTGTTCATGCCCAACTTTTCGGTTCAATAGTCCGGTCAATCCATCCGTAGACGCTAGGATTTGCAATCGCTCATTGGATCGTTCGAGTTCATCTGTCACTTCGACAACGGCTGACTCGAAGATGAAGGAGAGCCCTGCGATCATCACCACGGTCGATAGGATGCAAAAGAGTCCGAGCGCTTGTTCCACCTGAATCGGTAGGGTCTCGATGCCGTCGGACACATAGATGAACAGAAGGCTATAAATCAACATCGCGATGGCCGTGGTCAAGATGCGTTGGCTTCTGGATACGCTTGGCATGAAAAAGACACCATAGGCCATCATGAGGATGAAATAATGCATGTTGATTTCCCAACCGAGAATGACGGTCGAGATGACGGCGTTGTAAACGACTTCGATAAAAAGTCCGGTAAAGAAGATGCCGTACCACCGCCTATGTACAAAGTAGAATGAAATCGTGTAATAGATCACACTCAAGCCATTTGATAGGAATAAGAGAGTCATATCCAAACGATAAAACAAGATGCAAAATAGGAAGTGGACCAACCAAGCGATGACATTGCCGTAAAAAGTAATTCGTTCGTTATATAGTGTTCCTCGACGAGTTTCATAGGTTGTTCCCATCACACACCTCCTTTCTTTTAGTATAACGAAACAATGATTAAATTTGTATAGAAGTCCGTAAAATGACTTTAAAAAACGTCCTAATTTCGTATGTATCATTGCGTGAAATAGATATTTCACGCAATGTTCATGAGTTACATGATTGTTTCTGAATCGAGTGGTTAATCGACCGATGAGTTTTACCGCAAAATAAAAGGTAGACAATAATTTGTTATGTAAACCATATTGGTTTGTCTTGAAATTGTAATGTTGGGTCATTATACCTTATGATGAAAATAGGACTTGAAACAGGAAGGAAGGTAACGTTACACTGTAAACGTAAACCAAAGGGGGATTTTGGATGGATGATCAGCGTTTGAAGCAACTTTTGTCTGAAGCGAAGACCATTGCGGTCGTCGGCGTGTCCGACAACCCGAACAAGACGGCCAACCAGATCGCAGAGTATTTACTCCGTGTCGGCTATACCGTCATCCCCGTCAACCCGATGCTCGAGGAGTGGAACGGACGCAAAGCGTATCCGTCCGTCGAGAGCATCCCGGGTAGAATCGATATCGTCGACGTGTTCCGTCGCAGCGAATTTTTAGCAGGTGTCGCGGAAGATGCGGTACGACATGGGGATGTCGGGCTCGTCTTCAATCAGCTCGGTCTCTCAAGTCCTGAGGCGGAGAAAATCGTACGCGATGCCGGACTCGACTACGTCGAGAATCGCTGCCTGTACGTGGAACATGCTCGTCTACTCGGATAAGACCTACCTCCTTGGTAGGTCTCCTTTTTTTCAGCGATGGCTGACAAGGGAGGCTTGCCAGAATCGATGAACAGCTATACAATAGGAAAGAAAAACGAACGTGTGTTCGAAATTGAGGTGACTGCTATGTCAACAGATCTATTTAATTACAATGAAGACGCCATCCAGGTGCTCGAAGGACTCACGGCCGTACGGAAACGTCCGGGGATGTACATCGGGTCAACCGACCATCGCGGACTTCACCATCTCGTCTATGAGATCGTCGACAACGCGATCGATGAGGCGCTCGCTGGGTTCGGTGGTCAAATCGATGTGACGATTCATAAGGACGATGCCATCACGGTCCGTGACCACGGCCGCGGGATGCCGACAGGAATGCACGCCTCTGGAAAGCCTACCCCAGAAGTCATTTTTACGGTCCTTCACGCTGGAGGAAAGTTCGGACAAGGCGGATACAAGACGTCTGGTGGACTCCACGGCGTCGGTGCTTCGGTCGTCAACGCCCTATCAAGCAAGGTCGTCGTGACGATTTATCGTGACGGAAAAGTGTTCGAACAGACCTTTGCAGACGGCGGTGTGCCTCAAACGACACTGATTGAGACAGGCAAGACACGCCAAACCGGCACGAGTGTCTATTTCAAACCGGATGCGACCATCTTCTCAACGACGACGTATAACTATGACACGCTCGCCGAACGCCTCCGTGAATCGGCTTTCCTCTTAAAAGGATTGACGATCACGCTCACGGACGAGCGTACGGAGAAGCAAGAGACGTTCCATTACGAGGAAGGGATTGCCGAGTTCGTCCAATACTTGAACGACGACAAGGCGACACTCCACCCAATCGTCTATTTCGAAGGGGTCGAGAATGAGATCGAAATCGAACTCGCGTTTCAGTTCACGGACGCCTATTCCGAAAATGTGCTCTCGTTCGTCAACAACGTCCGGACACGCGATGGTGGAACGCACGAGGTCGGTGCTAAGACGGCGATGACCCGAATCATGAACGAATATGCACGGAAGAACGGTTTACTCAAAGAGAAAGATAAAAATCTCGACGGCGGCGACGTCCGTGAGGGACTCACGCTCATCGTCTCGGTCCGGATCCCGGAAGAGTTCCTCCAGTTCGAAGGGCAGACGAAGTCGAAACTCGGGTCACCAGAGGCACGTGCGAGTGCTGACAGCGTTATGGCGAAACAGTTGACGATCTTCCTAGAAGAGAACCCTCAGATGGCGACGATGCTCATCAAGAAGGCGATTCGTGCGGCTCAGGCTCGCGAGGCGGCTCGAAAGGCCCGTGAAGAGGCACGTAACGGGAAGAAAAAGAAACGTTCGAGCATCTTGAACGGGAAATTGACGCCGGCGACGTCGAAGAATGCCGCCAAGAACGAACTGTTCCTCGTCGAGGGTGATTCGGCCGGTGGTTCCGCCAAACAAGGGCGCGACCGTACGTTCCAAGCCATCCTCCCACTACGCGGGAAGGTCATCAACTCAGAAAAGTCGAAACTTCAGGACATCATGAAGAATGAAGAAATCAATACGATCATCCATGCAATCGGCGCTGGGGTCGGTCACGATTTCGACTTGGATGACTGCAACTTCGACAAGATCATCATCATGACGGATGCCGATACGGACGGTGCGCATATCCAAGTGCTCCTTCTCACGTTCTTCTTCCGTTATATGCGACCGCTCGTCGAGGCGGGCCGTGTGTTCGTCGCCTTGCCACCGCTCTATCGCATCTCAAAAGGGAAAGGCAAGTCCGAACAGTTCGACTATGCCTGGGACGAAGAGGCGCTCGAGAAGCTCGTCAAAGTGTATAAGAAAGGCTATATCCTCCAACGCTACAAAGGTCTCGGTGAGATGAACGCGGACCAGTTATGGGAGACGACGATGAATCCGGATACCCGTACGCTCATCCGTGTCACGGTGGACGATGCGGCTGTCGCGGACAAGCGTGTATCGGTCTTGATGGGTGACAACGTCACGCATCGCCGTGAGTGGATCGAGGAGAACGTCGCCTTCGGACTCCAAGAAGATGATTCGATCATCGCCAATGAACATGTGACTAAAGCGATTGAGGAAGTGATGTAACGATGTCGACGATTCAACACATTTTAAATCTATCTCTCGAACAGGTCGTCGGTGACCGGTTCGGGCGTTACTCAAAATATATCATCCAAGACCGTGCCTTACCGGATGCTCGTGACGGACTCAAGCCCGTACAACGCCGGATTCTATATGCGATGCACCATGAGGGGAATACGAACGACAAGCCATACCGGAAGTCCGCCAAGACGGTCGGGAACGTCATCGGGAACTATCACCCGCACGGGGACTCGTCCGTCTATGAGGCGATGGTACGTCTCTCGCAAGACTGGAAACTCCGGTATCCGCTCATCGACATGCATGGGAACAACGGGTCGATGGACGGTGACCCGGCAGCGGCCATGCGTTATACGGAAGCCCGTCTCTCGAAGATTGCGGGTGTCATGTTGACGTCGATTGCGAAGAATACGGTCGACTATACGCCAAACTTTGATGATTCAACGGAAGAACCGCTCGTCTTGCCGTCGCTCCTCCCGAACTTACTCATGAACGGGACGACAGGGATCTCAGCTGGTTATGCGACGGAGATCCCTCCGCATAACTTGACGGAAGTGCTCAACCTCGCCATCGCACGCTTGAAGGGTCAGGTCGATACGGCGAAAGACGCCCTCGAGTATGTCACAGGACCTGACTTTCCGACCGGAGGGACGGTCATGGGGAAAGACGGTATCCTCAAGGCGTTCGAGACAGGTAAAGGGAAGGTCATCATCCGAGCGAAGTCCGAGATTGAGCAGCTAAAAGGTGGCCGTGAACAGATCACGATTACCGAACTTCCGTATGAAGTGAATAAGGCGAACCTCGTCAAAAAGATGGAAGAGCTCCGTCTCGATAAAAAAGTCGAAGGTGTCGCGGAAGTCCGTGATGAGACGGATCGGACGGGCCTTCGGGTCGTCATCGAATTGAAGAAAGAAGCGGACGCGGAAGGTGTCCTTCACTTCTTCTTGAAGCATACGGACCTACAGCTCGCCTATAACTACAATATGGTATCCATCGTGAACCGGACGCCGAAACAGATGGGAATTATCCCAATCATTGACGCCTATTTGAAACACGTCGAAGAAGTAGTGACACGCCGAACGACGTTCGAGCTCGAACAGGCGAAGAAACGTGCCGAAATCGTCGACGCCTTGGAACAAGCCATCTCGGTCCTCGATGAGACGCTCGAATTGATCCGTTCCGCCAAAGACAAGACGGACGCGAAGAAGAAACTGATGGAGCGGTTCTCATTTACGGACCGCCAGGCCGAAGCGGTCGTCATGCTCCAGTTGTATCGACTCACGAATACGGATATCGTCGAGTTGCAAAAAGAAGCAAAGGCGCTCCAAAAAGAGATTGCCCGCCTCTCAAACATCCTCGAGGTGGACGCGACAAAACGAAAGTTGATCGTGAAAGAACTTACGGCATTGCGTGACGAGTTCGGAGATGACCGTCGTTCGGTCATCGAGTCGGAAGTTGAGGAATTAAAACTGAAGACGGAAGTTATGATTGCTGTCGAAGAGACGATGGTATTCGTCAGCCGTGACGGGTACGTCAAACGTGCCTCGATGCGCTCGTATGGCGCGTCAAGTGACGTTTTACCGGAGATGAAAGAGAAGGATCGTCCACTTCTCACGACACAAGCCATGACGACGGACCACTTGCTCGTTTGGACGAACAAGGGTAGTTACCTCCTCATCCCGATCCATCAGATTCCAGAATCGAAGTGGAAGGATGCCGGACAACACGTCGCCAACCTCGTCCCGATTGAAGGGGAACAGGTCATCTCGGCAGACGTCGTCTCGACGTTCGATACGGACGCCCATTGCCTCTTCGTGACGAAAGACGGGATGGTCAAACGTACACCGTTACGCGACTACGACGCGCAGCGGAAATCGAAACCACTCATGGCCTTGAAGCTGAAAGGTGACGACGAGGTCGTCTTCGCCGGAATCAGTGACGGTCCAGGGCAGTTGTTCCTCGTCTCAGAGCGTGGATACGGTCTCTGGTTCAAAGAGGATGATGTCCCTGTCGTCGGACAGCGGGCAGCCGGTGTGAAGGCGATGAACCTGAAAGACGGTGACCTCGTCGCCGATGCCTTCTCCTTCTTCACGCCACCGTTGTTCGTTCTCGTGACGCAACGGGGAGCGGTCAAGAAGATGAAACTCGACGACCAGTTCGACTGTACGAACCGCAACCTTCGTGGGACGATGCTCATTCGTGAGGTCAAATCAAAACCACACCAAATCCGTCGTGTGCTTCCAGTACATGGGGATGAGACGCTTCATATCGTCGGGAAAGAAAAAGCAAAACAAGTGAAGACAAAAACCCTTACGCTACTCGATCGCTATGCCAACGGCTCGTTCGTCTTTGACGAAGACTCGTTCGGTGAAATCGAGGACGTGTATCTCAATTAATCAAAAGACCTGTGATTTGGCTGATTCGCCGTTCACAGGTCTTTTTGTCGTAGCCATGTCTCTAAATCGCGTTGTTGTCGTCGATGGTGCCGCGTGTGCATCTCGACCAATTGTTATTCGTATACGTGATGGAAAGCTGACATCAGAGAATGTGGGTTCTGAAAAGGAAGAATGCATCGATTTGCCGAAAAAGACATGTAGGACAAAAGATAGGGGGATCTATATGTCTCAATGGCTGACATGGGCGAAACGAATTCAGGCGCTGTCTCAGGCCGGTCTGACGTTCACGCGTGATCAATATGACCAAGAACGGTACGAAGAGTTACAAGAAATCGCAAGAGAGATGTATGAACGGCACTCGGACTTATCGGATGAGGCCATCTCACAACTTGTTCATGTGGACGGTTATCCGACACCGAAACTTGATGTGCGAGGCGTCATCTTCAAAGATGATCGAATCCTGCTCGTGAAGGAGCGGTCAGATGGGTTGTGGACCTTACCCGGTGGCTTCTGTGAAGTGAATCGCTCTCCTGCTTCGAATATCATCAAAGAAGTAGAGGAAGAGGCTGGCCTGGATGTGATTCCAGTACGGTTGCTCGCCTTGTTCGATATGCATGAACATCCACATCCGCCTCTCTCGGAGCATTATTACAAACTTTTCCTCGAGTGTACACTGATTGGTGACGAGGAGGGGAATGCAGGCTTGGAGACGAGTGACGTCGGCTTTTTCGAACGAGACGCTTTGCCAGAGCTCTCCCTTGCCCGTAATACGCTTGAACAGATTCACATGTGCTTTGACGCGCATTGGCAAGAAGAAGACTGGACCACTTTATTCGACTAGGAGGATCACCGATGAAAGTGAGACGATACGGACATATCCATCAACTGACCTTTTACGCTCCCGTAATGCCAATCAACGTTCAACTGTTTGAGCACGAGCTCGGTCTCGTCTTAATCGACACGGCGCTGAAACGGAACGCGACCGACATTTTGTCGTATATCGCCGAGCTAGACAAGCCACTCCTCGCGATATTGTTAACGCATGCTCATGGGGATCATGTCGGTGGGGTGGACACCATCAAAGCAGAGCATCCGCTCGCTGAACTCTTCATCTCCCGACGTGATGCCCGGCTCTTATCGGGAGATCGGTCGCTAGAGGAAGAAGAGCAGAACAAGATTCGTGGTTCTTTGCCGACGATTCGTTCTACACCGGATGCGGTACTAGATATTGGTGAGCGGTTATTCGGTTTACGTGTCCTCGATGCAGCGGGTCATACACCAGGGTCAATTGCGTACTATGACGAGGTAAATCGGGTATTATTTGCAGGTGACGCTTTTCAAACTCAGGGAGGGGCAGCGGTAGCGGGAGATGTTCGGCCGTTATTCCCATTACCAGGACTCGCGACATGGAATCGGTCCGTTGCCGTCGAGAGTGCGGAGCGGCTAGTGGACTTGTCACCACTCCTTACTTTCGTAGGGCACGGTCCGCCACTCAAAGGGACACACCGGCTCTATTTGGCGTTGAAACGGGCGAAACGGAAGCAGGCGAGAAAGTTTATCCGTTAACGGGAGGGTTGCACCATGCAGCTGAAAGAAGTTGCCATTCATCAATTTGAGCAAGCCCAACAGATGCTCGAGATTCAACGTAACGCTTATGCGGTCGAAGCGGAACTGCTCGGGTTTGACGAAATCCCAGCGCGCTATGAGACGATTGATGTCATTCAAAACTTACCAGGCACGAGTTATGGCTTATATATCGAGGAGCGGTTGATTGGGTTTGTCACGGTGGAAGCATCTGAGAAAACTGTTGAAATCACGAAACTATGTATCGACCCGACATACTTTCGGGCGAGACTGGCGACGACGTTACTCGAACACATATTGAGCATTCACAAAGGAAAGTTGATTTACGTGCATACTGGCAAGCATAACGGACCGGCGAAGCGTCTGTATACGAAACTTGGATTTGAACCGAGTGCCGAATTCGAACCAGAACATGGCGTCACATTGATCCGGTATACGCATACGTCTTAAATTCAAACCTCATCTCACTATCATAAGTATACTAAGATAATGAGATGAGATATTATTTTTCCTGATAATATATGTTATGTAAACTAATAAAAAATAGAGCAATTTTTTCTCTATTTTAAAGCTCCCTATTCCTTAAAAATCTTGTACCAATACAAGGTCAACTCGATTTGTGGATTCGCGTATTGTTTGATCGTGTCGACGCCTCCGAGTTGAAATCCCTCTTTTCTATAAAAGCGACATGCAATCAAGTTATCGTTCTGCGCTTCAAGCGATAAGCCGATCAGCTGTTTTTCTTTTGCCCACTGTTCGGCTGTTTCAAGCAACAGTTTTCCGATTCCACGCTTACGATGTGTTTGACGGACCGCGATATTTTCAATGTATGCAAATCGATTCCAATCCTTCACGAGTCGGATTTGTCCGACACATTCATCTGCATCCATCGCTAAAAACAGGATGCGACTGTCATGTTCGATATATTGTTTCCAGTCTAATCGATCGTCCGGAAATGTTATCTCTCTGACTTCTTCATCTAATTCTTCGACATATGTCCATTTTCCATCCATATAACTTGGCATGATTCGTCCGATGATCGGAAAAGGATCATTTGCATCGTTTACAATATGAATATGCGCCTCATCTAAGGCAATGATTTGAATCAAACTCATACGCTCCGCCTCCTCAATATCGATTCTGTCTCACTTAATTTTTACTTCTGTATCATTCGTGTGAATTTAGCATTCATAGGAATGATAACGCTTTATGAATAAACGTTTCAAATTTTAATTTCACCTGTTTAATACATGCTTCACAGTTGCTAGACCGCTGAAGTCATGCTATTTTTAGACAGATGAACCATCTAAGGAGGAATTCTTGTGAAACGAACGACTAAAGGTTTGGCAGCAACTTTATTTTTAGCAATCCCACTTGCTGCTTGTGGTGATGATAGCACGGATCAAGCAGATACGACACGCTGGGAAGAGATTCAAGAAGAAGGCACATTGACGGTCGGTACGGCCGGTACCCTCTACCCCGCTTCTTTCCGTGAAGAAGAGAGTGACACGTTGACAGGATTTGATGTCGAACTCATGAAAGAAGTCGCCAAGCGTCTTGACCTCGAGATCGAATTCAAAGAAACGGCATTTGACAACATGTTGACGAGTGTACAGAACGGTCAAATCGACGTGGCAGCGAATGATATCTCGGTAACACAAGACCGTAAAGAGAAGTTTGCCTTCTCAAAACCGTATAAATACACGTACGGGACGGCCATCGTTCGCAAGAGCGACCTCTCTGGAATCGAATCACTCGAGGACTTGAAAGGTAAGAAAGCCGCTGGTGAGGCGACGACTGTCTTCATGGACGTGGCTCGAGAATATGGTGCAGAAGAAGTCATCTATGACAACGCGACGAACGATCAGTACTTGCGCGACGTTTCAACAGGACGGACCGATGTCATCTTGAATGACTATTACCTTCAGACGTTGGCCCTTGCCTTCTTCCCTGAGTTTGATATCACGATTCACCCGGATATCGCCTATAACCCACAAGAAGTCGCTTTCTTGATGGACAAAGAAAATGACGAGCTCCAGAAGAATATCGACCGTGTACTAGATGAGATGCTTGAAGATGGTACGGTCAAGAAACTATCTGAGCAATTCTACAATGGCGCGGATGTTTCGGTAGAACCAGACGTAGACGCAACAATCGTCGAAACGAAGTAATGACGGCATGACGTTCTCAGATATTAAATGGGACGCCATCTTTGACGTAGACCTGGCGATTCAATCATTTCCTTATCTATTGGGTGGATTACCGAGTACGCTTTGGATTTCGTTCGTCAGTATGTTTTTTGGTCTCTTGCTCGGTCTTTTGTTGGCGCTCGGGAAGTTGTCTCCGACACGACTCCTTCGATACCCGTCAACTTTCTATATCTCGTTCATGCGTGGCGTACCCATCTTGATCATTCTGTTCATCCTCTATTCGGGATTCCCGTTCATCGGGATCGAGTTCGCCGCTTTGACGGCAGCCATTCTCGGATTCAGTTTGAATTCCGCCGCCTATATCGCTGAGATCATCCGCTCCTCGATTCGTGCGGTCGATGACGGACAGGTGGAGGCGGCTCGTTCACTCGGGATGGGGAAATGGCTAACATTGAAGGGGGTCGTCTTACCACAGGCGACACGGATCGCCCTTCCGCCGCTCTCGAACGTTTTTCTCGATTTGATTAAAGCCAGTTCGCTCGCCGCGATGATCACGGTACCTGAGATCTTCAACAAGGCCAAGATCGTCGGTGGTCGGGAGTTCGACTACATGACAGTGTATATCGTCGTGGCGTTGATCTACTGGGCAATCTGTACGTTCATGTCCTTCTTCCAAGAATGGCTCGAACGTCATTTTGAACGATATTTAGATACTCCGAAACGTTGACTGACTGGCTTATGCCGGTCGGTCTTTTTTAGTGAATTTGATTTTTGATACATCTCCTGAACCGATTATGCTATGATTTTCTTAATTATCAGAAAAATATAGGGGGATTTTGAATGAACCATCCATGGGTTTCACATTTGAATGATCAAGTCATTGGTCAATCGAAAGCCATCAAGCTCGCTTCGATTGCGCTACTCTCGGGAGGTCACGTTTTACTCGAGGACCGTCCCGGCACAGGCAAAACTACACTCGCCCGTAGTTTAGCAAGCTCCATCTCGGCGACATTCCAGCGTGTACAATGTACTCCGGATACATTGCCGAGTGACATATTAGGAATGGAGTTGTTCAATCCGACGACCGGGGCGTTCGAACGCCGGACGGGTCCGATTTTCACGTCGATTCTACTTGTCGATGAGATCAACCGGACGACACCACGTACACAATCAGCGTTGCTCGAGGCGATGCAGGAACGTCAAGTGACACTCGGGGAAGTGTCGCTCAAGTTACCGGAACCATTCTTTATGATTGCTACACAAAACCCGTTCGACGGGCAAGGGACGTTCCCGCTCCCGCAGGCTCAATTGGACCGTTTCTTATTCAAATTGACACTTGCTCCCCTCTCACGAGATTCCGAACGACGACTGATTCGCGATGAGCATCTCGCTTCAGAATCCTTCTCTCTGCAACAGGACGAATTGTTAAAGATGCAGCAAGAGGTACGAGATGTCCGATTCCACGAGGCGATGGAAGATTACTTGCTGGATTTGATGGAATCGCTCCGTCACCATCGCGACATCGAGGTCGGACCAAGTCCACGAGCGACGCTCGCATATACGATGGCGGCTCGGGCTCATGCCTATATGGAAGGACGGGACTATGTCTCACCGGAGGATATTCGGGCACTCGCACTTCCGATTTTAGGGCATCGAATCGTCTTGACGGTCGAAGCGTCGCTGAAGACGAAGCCGTCAAAGTTGATCAAATCTGTACTCGAGACCATCCCGGTCCCTTCAGAGGTGTAAGATGCAGTTAGTCAGCCCACGCTATCTCGAGTCCGGCTATATGTGGCTCCTGTTCGTCGTCGGGGTCTTCACGGCACTTTATGGAAACGTCTTGATTGCGAGTCTATTGATCGGTTTTAGTCTCTATGCACTGGTCATGCCATCTTTCATGTTTCGATTGGCAGAACAAATCCATGTCGACCTCACAGGAGAGATGAAACTCTTTCCGAACGACGAGGCCGTCTATGTTTTAAAGCTCGTGTCGACGGCAAAAGTGCCGCTTGGCGTTGTCCGCCTATCCGGCTATTTGCATCCGACCGTGGAATCAGAGGGACATGCGTTTTGGCGTCAGGAGAACTTTGTCGAGACGAATGCGACCGTGGACTTCACAATCCCACTCTATGCGAAGAAACGTGGTCCAATCCGCCTTGAAGCCATCGGGATGGAAATCCGGGATCCGTTGCGCATGTTCTCGCTCTATAAAGAGGACTCACTCCCGCGCATCGGCTACGTCTTCCCTGAGTTTTCGCCCTATCCGATCCCGAAACGTCCCCCTACTCTCCCGGGTGAGGAGATGGTCCGTCATAGTGCCTATCGTGACCCGGAGACGTTCCAGTCGGTCACCCCATATCACGGGCAACCGATGCGACAGCTATATTGGTCTGCCTATGCGAAGACGGGCGAACTGCTGGCCCGTACCGAGCAACCGGTACAAGCGAATGAATATGTCATCGTGCTCGACTTGTTGACGAAGGATGGGCGTGCCCTCACCTATCAGATGGAGCGCCTCATCTCGCAAGCGGCCGCATTATGTCGCGATTTCGAGAAAGAAAATGCGAGTTACGGTCTGATTGTCCCGACGCTCACGAAGGATGGAATCACGTATGACCTTCAACCGGGAAGTGGCGAGGTACATTTCCGGAAGATCATGACGACATTCGCTTGTCTGTCCGAGAGTGATTTTCCACTCGCTCGCTCCTTGTTTGAGCGAAAGGTCGCCAAATATAGTGGGAATCAATCGATTCTCCGCTTGGGAGGTGACGGTCAATGAGATGGTTGTGGTGGGTATTCGCATCCTTTTACATCGGACATGTGTTTCCGTTGCTCTTCTTATTGACACTTCGTCTCCCTCGGAACACACAACTGATTGTACAGACGATCATGAGCGTCGGTGCCCTCTATTTCTCTTATGAAATGAGCATCTTGTTGTTGATTTTCACATACGTTCATGCGTTCATTCGGACGTTGGATTGGACGGACCGTTATGCGATGGCGAGCGTTTTGTTTTTGGTGGCAGACTGGTTATTCCCACCGGCATCGCAACCGCTCGCGATGGTCCTCTTCCCGTTCATCTTTTTGATTTGGCAACGAAACCTGTATTACCGTCGCGACTACAAGCGGATGGTGACGATGTTGACCGTCGGCCTAGGCATCGGACTGACTGTCTCCCTCGTCATTCGTACAATCAAAGAGCTGTTGTTTGGCAATGTCGTCGCCTGGATTACTCCGTTCTTTCTGTGGATTGGGAGCTGGTTTGATGGCATCGTGCTCGACCCGAACGATCGCGTGAACCGGTTCCTCGTTCCGGACAACCCGAACCTCGATGCGGAGACGGTGGCACAGGAGACGTTACTCGAGTCGGCATCGAACAACTCGTTGTTCTACATCGGAGTGTTCGCGATGATCTTGCTGCTTGGGGTAGGATTATTCTTCTACTTGCAGAAACGAAAAGACATCCAGGAAGACGGGATGATTCCGAGAAGTATTCACCATCCGACACTTTCAGATAAGCGGATTGTCCGCTCGCCTCGCCAGATCCGCCTCCTTGATACGGGACGGAAGTTGGAACAGCAGCACCCGCGTCTTCGAGAGGAGACGGTAGCTGATTGGCTTCAGCGAATCGAGTTCACGGACCACAGGCTCTATGCAGATTGGTTAGAGGCCGCAGAGTATGGAGACAAGGAAGCGCCACAAGCAATCAGCGATTCCTTCGAACGACTCGTCGAGCAAGTGAAAAAACGCTAAAAAACATCCGGCAGAGGAGATTCTTCTGACCGGATGTTTTTCATTATAAAATCGGACTGAGGAGGCGGGACACACTCTCCTTGAAGCGGATCCAACGTGTCCTCGATTCATATCGCTCAAGGGTTAGCCGCTCGGCACGTGCCTCGTCTCGCTCGAACGCATCGATGACGGACGTTGCGACGTCTTGGTCGAAGACGAGCGCCGAGATTTCAAAGTTGAGGCGGAAGCTTCGGGCGTCGATATTTGTCGTCCCGATTGATGCGACTTCTCCGTCGATGACGAGTGTCTTCGCATGAAGGAAACCTTCCTCATACGTGAACACTTCCGCCCCGTAGCGTACGAGCTCTGCCGCGTTCGCATAGGTCGCCCAGTAGACAAACATATGGTCGGGCTTGTTCGGGATCATCAGTTTGATCTTGGTACCGGCCATGAGGGCGATGCGACAGGCATCGAGAAAACTCGCATCCGGGATGAAATACGGTGTCTGGATGTAAATACATTCTTTTGACTGCGTGATCATTTTGACGAGCATATTCTTTAAATGTTCCGTCGACGAGTTTGGACCCGATGTCACGATTTGAACGGGTGCAGCGTGATGTGAGATTCCCTCGGTTGGCCAGACAAAGTCATCTTTCCGCGCTTTCGTTTTTGTCGGGACCGAGCGATTCCAATCCAAGATGAAACGTTCCAATAATTCCTTGACGGCGTCGCCGGAGATTCGTAAGTGAACGTCACGCCAATAGCCGAAGTGCTCATCTTTTCCAAGATATTCATCCCCGACGTTAAAACCGCCGATATAGCCAAGATCACCGTCAATGATGCAGAGCTTTCGGTGATTTCGATTGTTGACGCGGAAGTTGATGCCGAGTTTAGAGGGAAAGAACGATTTGACTTCCCCGCCGTGGGCGAGCAGGTCCTTGAAGTGTTTGTGCCTGAGCCCCCTCGATCCTACCGCGTCATAGAGAAATCGGACACGTAACCCTTGTTTTGCCTTTTCCGTTAATAGGCGAATTAACGATTGACCCAGGGCATCATTTTGGATGATGTAATATTGAATGTTCACTTCTTTCGTCGCGCGCTCGATGTCTTGAAACAGCTGGTCGAACTTCTCTTTTCCATCGTGAAGGACACGAATGTCGTTGTGGAAAGACATCATCGCATTCGTCGACACGAGGTTCAGTCTTGCGAGTCGTCGGTGTTTCAATAGAAGTGGATGATTGAACGGTGCCGTGGATTGGTCTAATTGGTCGAGCTGCTCCGCCACATGATGATACGCCTCACGTTTCTCTTCCTCGACTTCATAAAAGTTCTGTGATTTGATCAATCGACCAAAGAAGATGTAGACGAAGAAGCCGATGAGCGGTAAGAAGAAGAGGACAAGTAGCCACGCCCATGTCGTTCCGATGTCTCGCCTCTCGAAAAAGATGATGGTGATGGCGAACGTGAGATTAAGCAGTAAGATAAGCCATGTCAATATGACGATAATGAGTCCGATAGTCACTTCCATCGTATCCCTCCCTTTCCTTACAATTCTTACCCGAAATCAGACAATCTTAGCAAATGTTTTTCATGATTTGGGTATACATTAATGAAGAAGTGAAGAAACGGGGGAAGCTTATGGAAGACATGATGATTGGCTTCAGCTTACTTGTCCTCATCGGTGCACTTTCGCAGTTACTCGCTTGGCGTTTTGACTTTCCAGCCATCTTGATCATGACGGTTGCCGGGATTCTCGTCGGACCGATTTTCGGTTGGCTGGAGCCGGATCGGATACTCGGTGAGCTGTATAGCCCACTCATCTCCATCGCGGTGGCGCTCATCCTATTCGAAGGAAGCCTCAGTCTCGAATTCAGAGAGATTGATGATTTACGAAAATCAATCTTTCGACTCGTCACGGTCGGGGTATTCGTGTCCTTTATCTTGACCTCGATTTTGCTCATCATGATTGGCGATTTTCATTGGTTGCCAGCATTTACGCTCGGTGCCATCTTCGTTGTGACCGGGCCGACCGTCATCATCCCGTTACTAAGGCAAGCCAACTTGTCCGCACGTCCGGCTAAAGTCTTAAAATGGGAAGGAATCATCGTCGATCCGCTTGGCGCCTTGATGGGATTATTCGTCGTCCGCGTGGGCTTCATTTTCTATCAGAACGACGGACTCGCGAGTCACTTGCCATTTTTTTGGTCCTGTATCGTCGCCGTCGCCTTTGGGATTGCCGTCGGACATCTATTGATTCGTTTGTTCGGTAATGAGAAAGTCCCTGAATATTTACGGACGACGTTGACGTTCTCGGGAGTCCTTCTTGTCTACTCCATCAGTGAATGGGTCATGCATGAAGTCGGACTGTTGGCCGTGACGGCAATGGGATTGACGATGGCCAACTCAAAACATGGACATATGCATATCCTGAAACAGCTTCGTGAATTTAAAGAAAATATCTCTATCTTACTCGTTTCCACCGTGTTTATCATTTTGACCGCGAGCTTGACGCGCGATAGTTTGCTCGCCATCTTCGACTGGCCACTCCTCCTGTCGATTCTCGGGATCTTATTTTTAGTCCGTCCGATCTCGGTACAGACGTCGCTCCTCCGTTCCCCGTTATCGATGCAAGAGCGGGCGCTCATCAGCTGGATTGCCCCTCGAGGCATCGTCGCGATGACGGTGACCGGTTTCTTTGCACAAGAGATTGCCGAACTCGGGATTGAAGATGAGGAGCGGATGTTGCCGATCACACTCGGTTTAGTCGTAACGTCTGTCGCCTTGCATGGCCTGACGATTAAACCACTTGCCAAGCGACTCGGACTGACGAAAGTGAAGAATCCATGGGAAAAGGCGTAAACAAAAAAGACACCGCCCGATGGCAGTGTCTTTAATCAGCTTGAATTAGTTCAAGACTTTGATTGTGATTGATTGGCGACCGAAAGCAAGTGCTTGCTCTTGTGTCGGCATCAAGATATCGATTTTGTTTCCTTTGATGGCACCACCAGTGTCTCCTGCGATGGCTTCTCCGTATCCTTCAACCCATACTTTAGAGCCGAGCGGAATGACAGAAGGGTCAACCGCGATGACTTTTTGGTTCGGGTTCGAACGAACGTCGATTCCTGTCGCTGTGATACCAGAACATCCTGCACAATATGGTGTATAAGCTGTTGCTTCCACTGTCATTGTCTGACCTGAAGCCGGAGCTTGGGTTTGCGTTGTAGACGATGCAGTTTTCGTAACTGGTGCTGATGTCGATGTCTTCGGTGTTGTTGTCTTCGCATCATTCGCTACAGATGCAGCGGCTGCACCTTTCACGGCGAACTCTTGTCCAGGGAAAATAAGATCTGAATCAAGACCGTTCCAAGTCATCAATTGATTGACAGAGACCCCGTGGTTCAATGCGATACGATAAAGTGTATCACCTGATTTAACTGTATACGTTTTAGATGCAGTAGAAGCTTGTGATTTCGCTTCTGCCTTTCCAAGTTTCAAGACTTGGTTCGGATAAATCATATTTGAGTTTAAGCCGTTCGCTTGTTTGATGTCATTTACAGAGACGTTGTTGTTCACTGCGATACGATAGAGTGTATCTCCAGACTGAACTGTGTGTGTTGATGCTGCCGAAGCTGGAGCAGCGACTCCTAAACTAAGGCCAGCGAGTGCCGTTAGTGTCAATAGTGGTTTTTTCATAAGAATATTCCTCCCTTTTCTAACGCCCCCTTACTGTAACACCTGTATATTTCACAGCGATTACAGGACGATATGAGAGTGTTATCAGTTCATTTACAGAACAATTCATGGGGATGAGAGGATTCAGAAAATTGTTTTAATCCATAAGAACGGCTTTCTAGAGCCATTCTAAGATATAATAAGGAGAGAAATAAGGAGGTTTTGGTCTTTGGAACTATTACTGCTATATTACATTGTGACTAATTTACTATCGTTTGTGTCATATTTTGTCGATAAACGACGGTCTCGCGTCGGAGCTTGGCGTATTTCGGAGCGGACGTTGTTGACGATGGCATGGATTGGTGGGGCGTTCGGTGCTTATGTGGCGATGCGTGTCTTTCGACATAAGACATTGAAGCCGAAATTTCGGATTGGGGTACCTGTCGCGATTCTCGTGCATGCTGCGTTTACCGGTTGGCTGATTTTTTAAACTCTTATTATAGAAGAAACTCGATTGTATCTTTTAATGAACGATGATTAAAAATGTCAGATTCGTCCCAGTTCATGCTCATTTCAAAGTGTTTCTCCGTGAACAATCGAAATGAAATGTCGGGAAATTTCCAAAACGAGGAGGATGGCGCTTTTGAAGAGTATCGAGATGATTCGTCACGGAGCATTGACATTAAAGGTGACTGATCATTTTACTATTCTTTTTTGCGAGTCTGGGACGTCCGTGATTCGAGTGAATGGAGTAAGCCTCACCCTTCATTCGAGAGAAGCCGTTCTCTTGGCACGAGGACAAAGTCTCATGGTTGAGAAAATCGAGGAAGCGTTACCGATGAGGTTACTCGAGTTTGATCCGACTGCTTTGTTCCATCCCGAGTTGGCGAAACGATATGTAACACCGTATCTAACTTCCGAAAAATCCATACATATGTTAAAGCAGGGACGCGTGAATCAATCGATCATTCAGACGATTGAACGCGCTGTGCAACATCTATCTGCGGACGGTCCACTCGCATTGATGGATGCGACACTGCAGTGTACGGTCATCTGGCGCTACTGGATTCAGCAAGAGGGTGAAGTGATGAAGAATGAGAACAAACGGGAGAGCCTTCGTCTGATGCTCGCTTATATCGAGTCTCATCTAGAAGATAAGCCCACGTTAGCTCGAATCGCGACTGCGGGTAATGTAAGTCGCAGTGAATGTTGTCGGTTGTTTACTACGTTCGGGAACACCTCCCCACTTGCGTATGTCCAAGTTAAAAGAATGGACCGGGCCGCAACTCTATTAATGGATTCGATTGAATCGGTTGCTGACATCGCCAATCGCCTGAGCTACTCAAGCGTCAGTCACTTCGTACAGACATTCAAAGCACATCATTCAATCACCCCGCTCGCCTATCGAAAACAATACCAAAGGAAAAGAGCCGAGTAATCTCGGCTCTTTTCTTTATCTTGCGGTCCACCCACCATCTGCCTTCAAAACATCACCATTCACGAAGCTCGAATCATCCGATGCTAAAAAGAGGGCGACGTTCGCGATTTGCTCTGGTTCTCCCATCGGGGCTTCCCCCGCCCCTTGAATGGCGCGCATCCCAAGTTCGCTCGGTGCTGTGATGGTTGACCCAATATTCGTATTGATGCCACCCGGTGCGATGGCGTTGGCCCGAATCTTACCGAGCGTGCCATGTGTCGCCGCGATGTTCTTCGTCAATCCGATTAACGCATGTTTTGAGGCCACATACGCTGTACCACCTCGTGTACCGAATAATCCTCCGACCGATGCATTGTTGATGATGACGCCACCCCGGTTCTGCTTCTCCATCACTTGGATGGCGGCACGTGAAAGTTTCATCGGTCCGGTCAAATTGACGCCAAGGACACGGTCCCATAATTCATCCGTCACTTCTCCCACCGTCATGAAGTTGTCCATGATTCCCGCGTTATTGACGAGAATGTCGACCGAGCCGAACGTGTCTTTCGCCGCATCGACGAGTTTGTCAATATCCGTTTGATTCGTCACGTTACCAGCAATGCCAAGAACTTCCCCACCCGCTGCTTTGATTTCATCAACTACCGCCTGCACAGCATCTTCATTCAAGTCGAAGGCGACGACTCGTGCGCCTTCTTCCGCAAACAGTTTGGCGATGGCTCGCCCCATGCCTGAACCTGCGCCAGTGACAATTGCCGTTTTTCCTGAAAGCTTCATTCCTCATTCCTCCTTTGGAAGGTCAGAACGTATACGATGTGTGATGACAGTAATCTGCCTGTCACTATGTTATACCCACATTTGGTTGCGAGCCTCCTGAGAAACATGGCGATTTTTCTTCAATTGACTCCCAGCAATCTTTATACTTGAATGGAAAGCACTCCATTTTATAAAGGAGAGATGACGTGAGACAATTCCATGCAACCGTCCATGGTCGAGGTGAACCTGTACTTTTCCTTCCCGGTGGAGGATTCACTGGGTCACAAGGCCAATTATTTGCCGAAGCATTACATAACGATTTCGAAGTTCACCTGTTAGATCTACCTGGATTTGGTGAAAGTGAGGGACTACATACATTCGCCACGTCCAAAGTACTCGCGGACTGGGTCGAGACGTATCGAATCTCACGACACCTTGAATCGGTTCGACTAATCGGTCATTCGATGGGAGGTGCCATCGCCCTGGCTCATGCAGTCCATTATCCAGACCAAGTCAGGCATTTGATACTTCTCGACCAAGGACATAAACCGAACGCTATGCTACCATATCGGGAATATGGCATCTTCGGATTCGCCTTACCGCTTTTACGTCTACTGTATCACCATTCACCACGACACCTCTTGAACTGGATTGAAACGAAAGTGAATAAGAGTGACCCCACGTTTTCTGAAGAGCGGTTCCAACTGTTCTGTCGACGAATCGGGGTCGAGCCGACGTTATCGATTCGTTCTGCTGTCGAGCAATCGGCCCGTCTTTCGACCGGTGGCTTACACTTGTTGTTTGGTTATGATGGATTGGATTTTAAGGACTTGTTACGACGCGTCCAAGTCCCGACGCACCTGTATTATGCGGATTTCACGGGAATTGATTTGAAGGAGGCGAAGCGAACGCTCCATCATGTCAAACGAGCGGAACGACTGCTTCATCCTTCTGTACAATTGATTGCCGTACCAGGTGGACACTTCGTTCAATGGAGCCGTCATTTCTCGATGGAAAATGTTGAGCGGTTCTTACATACATAAAACAAGACAGCGGAGAGGTTTCCGCTGTCTTGTTCGTCATGATGCCCAGTCGTGGCGCTTTAGCCAGTCGTGAAGTTGATGCTGTAGCTCAGGATGGAGCGGTTCACTGAGTTGTGAACGATAATGTTTTTTCACGTCCAAAATACTCATCTCACCATCGAAATGTTTCAACATATGGTCCATGTCCTTAATCTTTTGTACCTCGATATGCTCTACGTGAAGTGCGGCGAGCTCATCTAGATGCTCGACGTCCGTTTGAACGTCCCGGTCTCCTGTCAGTGCGAGCGTCGGAATGTTCAATTGAACCAATCGTTCTCGAAGTGACACGTCTGTGTGTGTAAGATGCTCCCGTAACCATTTGGCAGGGAACTTCATCAGCTGGATCCGCATCGTATCCTGATCCGTTGTTGTGACGCGCTCGAACAGTTTTTGTTGTTTCCCGACGACCGACTTCTCATTCAAGCTAAAGCGCAGCAGTTTACCCTTGATCCCTTTCGTACGTCCCACTTCTTCGAGCAAAGCATGTGCCTGTTCCTGCATGCTCGTCTTCAAGGCGACACCGGCACCAGACAACAGGACGAGACCAGAAACGGATTCACGTTCTGCTGCGAGTGTCGCGACGATACATCCTTCGCTATGGCCGAGAAATAAAACGTCTTGTGAGACATGGTCATGAGATTTCAGATAACAGACGACCGCCGACACGTCATCAACGAGTCCTGTTAGACCGACGCTATGTCGATTGCCACCACTCTTGCCAATCCCCCGTTTGTCATAGCGTAATGTGATGAATCCTTGTATCGTCAGCCATTCAGCTAAGTCTTTATACAAGTTTGACTTGAAGCCGGTACCGTTTCCGTCACGGTCCAATCCTCCCGTTCCTCCGATGAGGACGATGGCTGGAAAGGACGACCGTTCCTGATCGGGTGTCGTTATGGTGGCAGCAATGGTTGTTTCCCCTTGAATTAACACATTTTCTTGTTTATACATCATCCATCTCCTCCTTTTCTTCTACCGGCATGAACGTGTAGGAGAATTTCCGCAACGTACGTTCTTCAGATGGTTCATGCTTGAGCACTCCCTCTAAGAGATCGTAGAGACCTCTTAGGAATCGATCACTCTCGGCATCAGACAGATAAAGTGGGATACTCCGAAAGCCGACCTTGTCTCCTTGAAGGTCGATTTTGTCCCGCTTTAAATAGTCTCCGAAATCCATGAGCAGTGACATCGCGAACGTGTAACATATTTTATATAGTTGTTCACGATCTTCCTCTTCGACGACTTGATTGACAGCGGTCAATGGATTGTTTTGAATCGCGTACACTTTTTCATACACCCCACGTACTTTGTTCTCACTTGCGACAGATAAAATCTCGTCTTGTACCATCTTGTTGATATGGCGATAGAGGCTCGCTTGGGGCACATCGGGAAGCAACTTTGCCAACTCTCCGGTCGTCACTTGCTCGTTCATGAGAACGTGCTGAAAAATTTTCATGCGAATCGGGTTTAACAGACTTTTTAAAACGTCTTGATTCATCATCTTCACCTCATTATTATCATATTTGATAATATTATTACTTATGATAATATCATGCGTCCGAATATGTGTCTACGTCCATATAAAAAGCCGCCCTCATTGGCGGCTATACACATGTTCTTATCTCTCACAGGCGATTCCATCTTTGTCGCGATCACGTGCTTTGTTCGCGTCATATAGTGCTTTACTTACATATGGCGTGTAACGTGTCTTACCACCTTTATTTTTCGTCGTCTTTGACTTGGCTACACCACCTTTATACGTTTTGTTTAACTCTGTACAGTTTTTAAATGTCTTGACCGCTGCATCTACTGATTTTGTCGGTGTTGAAGACAATCCGATGGCTAGAATGAATGTTGAAAGTGCTAGCATGACTTTTTTCATGAAATCCCTCCTCATAGATGGTATATCGGGTAATTTTGTGTGAGTTGAATCATTCTCAAAACGACATAAAAAATCCTTCTCATTTTCTATAGAAAACAAAAAGGATATGATTCATTATTTCTTTTCAACGACACCTCGGACAATCGCGAAGAATACCCGGTTTGGAAGATAACGCTTGAGGGCAATCAAAAGGCCCGCTTGTTTACCTGCTGGATAACGGAGTCGTTTCTTCCGTTCGGTCGCGGATCGCCAAATCGTCTCAGCGACAACGTCTGGACCTTCGGCGTTCGCACCAGCGGCATTCGTGTTATGGAGCGCAACCTCTGTGTAGCCATCATATACATCGAGCGGTTGGTCACGGACGAGTTCTTGGGAACGACCGTAAAAGTCTGTCTTAATCGGTCCCGGCTCAATCAATTTCATGTCGATATTGAAAGGTGCCAACTCGAACTGGAGCGATTCGATGAATCCTTCAATCGCCCATTTTGAACTGTGATACAAGCTGTAAATTGGGAATGTGATCTGTCCACCGACGGAGGAGACGGTCACAATCCGTCCGCTCCGCTGTTTGCGGAAGTATGGGAGTGCTGCCCGAATCACATTCATGACCCCGAATACGTTCGTATCAAATTGCCGCTGAATCTGTTCGGGAGAGGCTTCCTCGAAAATCCCTACCGCTCCATACCCAGCATTGTTCAACAATACATCCATCGTTCCGTGATCCGAGACGATTTGTTCAAATGCCTCTAGGATACTCGTCTCGTTCGTCACATATAGTTAATAGAGCGACACCCCTTTTAGGTGAGACAGTTCTTGATGGTCTTCAGGTTTTCGCATCGTCGCGGCGACATGCCAACCTCGTTTGCTGAACAGTTCGACCGGTGCCCGACCGATTCCGCTCGATGCTCCTGTGATGACAATCGTTTGTTTTTGCTTCATATTCATTCCCTTAAATGTTTATATGCTTAAACGTATAAACTCATTGGTGAAAAAGAAGCCTTTCTCTCTGTTTCCAAAAAGAAAGGTCAAAGGATGCATTCGTCTTCAATCGCTCGTGTCAGTGCCTTCAGCAGTCCGACCGCGTTCTCGAGCGTCAGGAAGTAAAAGTTCTCTGTCCCGACTTTCTCCGATGAAACGATGCCCGCTTGTCGAAGTAGTTTGAGGTGATGCGAGATGGCCGGTCGAGACAACTCGATCTTTTCATCAATCTGATTGACGTTCAAGCGTTCATGTTTAGCGATCTCGACGATGATACGTTGACGATTGACATCGGCTAATACTTGGAACAACGGAATCGCATCTTCAAATAAAGATAACGAGACTTCTGGTGTGGCATCTGGTTGTTTCATATTCATCACTCCGTTTAAAAGTTTAAACGTTTAATCCTGTACTAAGAATACTAGGTGATCCGCCTTCTGTCAACGAAGTTGTTCGTACACTTCACGTAGTATGCTTGCAATCATGTGTCTCGAGTCATAATCCCGCTTGGAGATTTTGACGAGCGGCGATGGTTCGGGGAAGAGCTGAGCATTGATGTCGTCAATCGTATAGCCCGCTGCAGTTTTTGTTATCACGTTATCCGTCAAACGTTCTAGATAATCGAGCTTTTTGGTCAGTTGCTCCCTTCCCTGTTCGAGATGCCCGGCGTGTTGGCAATAAACTTCCTCGAAATTAAGACTCAGAACACGTTTGAGCGAACGAATCTGTTCAGGTACCGACTCCTCCGGAATCATCACCTTCGGATAAGGATGGACGAACAAATCACCCGAGAACAGCCGACCGTTCTCCTCGTCGTATAAGACGACGTGATTCGGTTCATGACCAGGTGTATGGATCACATGATAAGTATGATGTTCTGACGTGATCTGATTGTCATAATAGGCAATCGGCTGAAACGGTTCCGGGTCTCCTGAGAAGTGTGCCCGATAATCTGGGATATCTAGCCCCGTCCGGCACATGTCCCTGGCGGATTCTCGTATGTAAATTGGGACACCGTATGACCGTTCAAGCCAGGCTGCCGTTCCGATATGGTCTTCATGGGGGTGCGTGATGCTGACAAGATCGATTGGAACCGACTCATAAAACGGTTGAAGTTCGGGTAGCATCGTGCGTGTTCCCGTATCGATGAGCATCCCGTCGATATAATACACATACATCGACATCTCGAATGGACCGTTCTTTACGTTGGCACAAACAGCCGTCACCGGTCCATAGTTCTTTATTTGCATCATGCGTCCCTCCAATTTTTCACTTTTCTTCATTATATCGAAAAAGAGCAAAGACCTGCAGACATTTCACAGTTCTTTGCTCATCTTATTTAGAGATTCTCTCCGTTCGTCGCGATGACCCGCTTATACCAGTCGAACGAGTCTTTCTTCATCCGCTCCATCGATCCGTTCCCTTCATTGTCACGATCGACATAAATCATCCCGTACCGCTTCTTCATCTCTCCCGTCGTGAACGAGACGATGTCGATGATACCCCAAGGTGTGTACCCGATCAAATCGACCCCGTCATAGAGGACGGCTTGCTTCAATTGTTCGATATGTGCCTTCAAATAGTCGATTCTGGCCGCGTCATGAATCTTCCCGTCGACAATCTCATCGACGGCACCAAATCCATTCTCGACGATGAAGAGCGGGATTTGGTATCGATCATAGAGTCGGTTGAGCACATAACGGAGACCGACCGGGTCAATCGCCCAGCCCCAGTCACTCGACTGGATATACGGGTTCTCGACGCCGTTCGGCAAACCACCGTTGACGATATCTCCGCTGTTGTCCGCGACGACGTCACTCTTCACGGTCGTCGACATATAATAGCTGAAACCGAGATAATCGACCTTCCCATTCTGTAAAATCTCTTTGTCCCCTTCGAGGATTGGGATGTTATACCCTTCCCGCTCGAACTCGTTCAAGGCGTAACTTGGATAAAACCCACGAACTTGTACGTCCGGGAAGAAATAGCGTTGCCGCATCATCTCTTCGGCAAGCATGACATCGTCCGGGTTTGATGAATACGGATAGATTGGGACGTGAGAGACCATCGCTCCAATCTCGAAGTCAGGATTGATGGCTTTCCCTTTGGCAACGGCGAGAGCGCTCGCAATCAGTTCATGGTGTCCGGTCTGATACATGACTTCGCGGGCGTTCTCCCCTTCTTCTAAGAGGACTCCCGAATTCGTCCATAAGAAGAGTGGATTGTTGACGTCCATCTTGTTGTTGATTTCGTTGAACGTCATCCAGTATTTGACCTTGTCTTTGTAACGGTCAAAGCAGACCTCAGCGAAGCGGACGAAATGCTCGACGACTTCACGATTTCGGAATCCCCCGTATTCACGGGCAAGATGGAGCGGCATCTCAAAATGCGACAGTGTGATGATCGGTTCGATGTCGTGTTTGAGTAGCTCATCGAACAAGTCATCATAAAATTGGAGACCCGCCTCGTTCGGTTCTGCATCATCACCATTCGGGAAGATGCGGCTCCATCCGATGGAAGTACGTAAACATTTCAATCCCATCTCAGCAAAGAGGGCCACATCTTCTTTATAACGATGGTAAAAGTCAATCGCCTCATGGTTCGGATAGAATTCATTCGGTTCGACCTTGTCTGTGATCCGGCGAGCGACGCCGTGTGCACCTGCCGTCAAGACATCGACGACACTCGGTCCTTTGCCATCAGCGTCCCAACCGCCCTCGAATTGATGAGCGGCAAGCGCGCCTCCCCATAGAAAATCGTTCGGTAATGTCTTCATTGTAAGTCCTCCTTCACATGAATCGTACACGTCAAGTATAATTGTACCGGTACAATTTAACAAGGTCGATACACTTAAACATTTTTTGTTTTCTCATGATATAATAAAATCAGTGACGAAAAAGTGAGGAATGACGATGCTAAAATACCAACAAATCGCAAATGAAATCGAACAATACATCCACGAACAAAACTTAAAACAAGGCGATAAGCTCCCTGTCCTTGAGCAGATGATGAATCAATATGTGGTGAGCAAAAGCACCATCACGAAAGCTTTAGAGCTGCTTGAACGAAAGGGTGTCATTTTTCAACTGCGGGGAAGCGGCATTTTCGTCAGACGACATAATCGACCTGGCTATATGAGCCTCTTCTCCACCCAAGGGTTCAAGAGCAATCTCGGAGACCGTATCTTGACATCTGATGTGATTGATGTGTCTGTCGTGAAGCCAGACTCGACCGTTGCAGAGAATCTCGGGATTGCCGTGTCGGACGATGTGTACCGGGTCGAACGGGTGAGATATGTGGACGGGGAAGTGCTCTGTCACGAGGAATCCTATTATGTGAAAGCTATCGTCCCCTATTTGAATCGCGAAATTGTGGCAGACTCTATTTTCGATTATGTCCAAAGCGCGCTCGGCGTCACGATTGGATTTTCTGACATGTATCTACAGGTCGGGCGATTGACGGAAAGTGAAGCGGAACACCTCGGATTGCAAGAGAATGACCCGACACTTCGCATCGAGACGATCTTCCATCTCACGAATGGGAAACCATTTGACTATTCCCGCATCACCTATCATTACACACATTCACAGTTCGTCATTCAGGCGAACGGGCCCTATATGTAAAGACAACCCCTCATGCGCGCATGAGGGGTTGTTTGTCGCAAGATGAATATCACTTCACGACCGGGAGATTAACCTGTTCGACCCAATCGTCAATGAACCGACGTTGATGTTGATGTAATCGTGGTAGGTCTTCTCTTGAGAAAAATCGATGTTCGTGACTTTCGTCTGTCAATTGAGCAATTTCTCCTGAGAATGAATGGGTGTAAAAGATGACTTGAACACTATAGACGCGATCACCGTTTTCATAATTGGCATATCCCTCATCACCGGAATAGATTCCGAACAGTTTCAAATTATCCACGGAGAGCCCCGTCTCTTCGAGAGTTTCACGGATGGCTGTCTCTTCAAATGATTCCCCAGGCTCCATAACGCCACCGGGGATTCCCCAAACATGATGATCTTTTCGGTGTTGCAACAGAATTTGATTGTCCTGTTCGATGAGGACTCCACATCCTACAGTGATTAATAGATTCGATCCGATTAATTGACGCATATGCTGTATGTAACTCACTACACTCCCCCTCTGTATTTAGAATTTAAAAAATCTTGATATCCCCATTCACATGATCAATGAAATAGTACGTATCGTTAGCATCATGTGCGAGTATGAAATTTCCTAGTATATTTGGATGAAATTCAATAGTGAACGTCTCAAGCGTCTGCTCGTATGTCGGATATGAGAGGGACTGCCACACATTCTTCGCCTTCGGAATCTGAAGCTCAGGCAATAATTCGTCTTCAATCAATCCCTTCCAATCTGGGTTATGCAATATAAAGCGAAACACGTTTTCAAATGGAGCAAACGTCCCACCTAAACCAAACGCCAATTTGATGGGAAACGCGCCTCTAACCACATGTTCAAAAAATGTCTCCATTTGGACAATACCAGTTGTCGAGACACGTTTCACTTGGTTTCCTTGAAGCGTCAACCCGTCTTCGTAATAGCTCAGAATCCAATTCCTCTCTCCTCTTAAGACGATGACCTCATTTGAAGAGAGCGTCAATTCCGACTCTAACACCTCACGATTTTTGATGGTTTTGGTCATCACATGCTCTTCTTCCTGACTTTTAAAAGAGAAGCGACGTTTTCTCGAATCCCTTACAGTCCGCTTACGCTCTATATGTAATGGAAACTGTTCATTCTCCAAATGGCGAAAGATCAAGTAGGTTGCTTCTCTGTCTCTCAATGCATGACTCGGTATGACCACTAATTCTAGTGGATTATGATGATTGGATAAGTGTTTTGACATCATGTTGCTTTCCGTCTCTTGAGGAACCAATATCCGAATGGCAATATCGCTAACACAGTAAAGCCAATCAATCGGTTGGTATTCGATGTTGGCTTGTTTGACTCTTCCTCATCCGAATAGCCATCCGCTCCATCCATCATCCCTTCTTCGGCATTCCCTTCAATACTTTCATTCTCTTCAACCAATAATACTTGAAACGCCTCAGTTGAAATTTCATCTCCGCTAATCATCTGTTTTGTATTAGATGTCAACGCCGTCAACATGTCCCCATCATAATCAAACCAAGCCGATTCTTCTGTGTACTTCACGAGATCGCCTTTTACGTCCGTCAACGCTTTCGGGGTTTCTTTATCTGAACCAAACGTTGAGAACGCATATGTACCCGCTGCTTGTTCATATGTTCCGATCACGTTGACCGGTTCGTCATCTTGAAAGACGGTCGCCACATATTCTTTCGTTGGGACGAACGTACATGTTTCTCCCGTTTTGTAACAAGAGGATGACGGTACGTATGTCTCGAGTAGTGGTCCGAACGAGATGTTCTCACTGTCTGTCATATGATAATTAGCCGGATCATCTCCCTGAATATGATCCATCACAATGTCATAAAAATATGCATCTGCAAAACGTTCCGCCGAGGATTCAGTCATCTCGGCTGATACGATTGTTGTGTTTGCAAGTAGTCCGACACAACATATGAGTAAGCCCGTCATTCGTCGCATGTGTTTCTCCCTTCATCACCCTGAAGATTTCAGCAGCATCGCGTGATTGATGTGAATCAATTCGGCGTGAGGCTGTTTGTGACGACTGACATATGACGTGAATCGCGATGATGCAACAAACGCGTTCGATTCATGAATCATCGCCAGTCGGACGAGAATGAGCCGTAATTGTTTTCTTCCTTCTCCCAGTGTAACACGGTCGACTTGGTTGTTTTTGTCGAGTCGGTTGATTAACAGTTCCACTTTACAATCTTCTTTGATCAAGTAAGAGACCCAATACGCCGTCTGTTGAATCAAGTCTTCATATTGCGCATGGAGCCCGTTCCCGAGCGGACCGCTCAAATCAAGGGAAATCGTGAATGTGTCGAGATTTTGTCGTTCGAACACTTTTGCCTGTACATGACCGACTTTTGAAGTGGCGACCCAGTCAATCTGTTTAGCCGGTTCTTTCTCATATCGTTTTGCACTCTGAATCATCAACGGATCGTTCAACGGGGAGTGCTTGACGATACGGTCACCCATCCGAATCATGCGAGATTCGGTGATTGGTGACTTCGTGATGGTAGGTAACACAATCCATGAGGGCATATCCATCTCCTCATCCGTGAAAAAAAGAGTACCTAAATAAAACGGTAAGGTGACACGCATCACACACATATGAATCGAAGCAGGTCCACGCTTCACAGCCGAGACGCTCACATGATGTATGTCCTGTTCGATCCTGGTGTCGTATGCCTGTGACCCGTCCTCGAATACCATCCGTTCATTACCCTCTAGCCGAATCAATAGCGGAACACCAAGGGCAATGATTCGCTCATACCCATCAATACGGACGATACATGATGTCTCATCGTCGATGAACAAGAGATCTTCTTTCTGCCGGATGGAAAATGAGACTTCGTTTGAAAGTGTTCGAATGATTCGTTTCCGGATGAACATGACGATTAATAATGCTCCGCATACATAAGCGATGGGCCATACATAAGGTATCCACATGGTGAGGAGACCGAGACTGACATAAGCCGGCCAAAGTTGGTCTTGTAAGATGGATGGTGTACTGATTTCGACCTGTCGCATCGTTACACCTTTTCGACGGGGACAGTTACGGACTCGAGTACGTCCACCAACACTTGTCGCTTCGTCGATTTGATATCCCCTTCAAGGGTGAGGGTCAATCGGTGCGAGAGGACATGTGGCGCAACGGCTTGAACATCTTCAGGCGTGACAAACTGACGGTCGTTCAAGTACGCATAAGCTTGTGAGGCCTTGACGAGCGCGAGCGTCGCCCGTGGGCTCGCCCCGACTTCGACTAACGGGTGTTGCCTCGTCTCGTGGATGAGTGCGAGCAAATACGTGACGACATCTTCATGAATCCGGATATTCTCGACTTCTTCTTGTGCTTCTAAAAAAGCTTCATTCGTCATCAAGGCATGCACTGTCTGTCTCGTCTTTGAAATCGTCTGTAGAATCAAGTTCCGCTCTTCGTCTGCCCCAGGGTATCCGACTTGAAGGGACATGAGGAAGCGGTCGAGTTGGGCGTCCGGTAGCGTGAACGTTCCCGCCGACTCGATAGGGTTTTGCGTCGCGATGACGAAGAATGGTTTCGGTAGTTGATAGGTGACGCCACCGATAGAAACTTGGCGTTCTTCCATCGCTTCAAGCAAGGCGGATTGCGTTCTCGGAACGGCGCGGTTCACTTCATCGATGAGTAAAATATTCGTGAAGATCGGTCCGGTGCGGTTCTCGAACGTCTGGGTCTGCATATTGAAGAAGTCTGAACCGATGATGTCAGAAGGCAGCAGGTCGGCTGTGAATTGAATTCGGGCGAAGTCTGCCTCAAAGCTTTTGGCGATGCTTTTCGCAAGTAACGTCTTCCCCGTCCCAGGCACATCCTCTAGCAAGATATGGCCGTTCGCCAATAGGGCTGTGCAACATAATTTTGTGATTTCCGGTTTACCGAGGTAAATGCGGTCTAATTGGTCCAATACGTGTCGGATGGTCATGAGTTCGACTCCTTTTGTGTGCGTAGTAGGTATTCATCAAGTTGTTGGGTGAACGCTCGCTCACGTTGTGGTGAGATGTTTCCATCATCATAACGTGTCTCTAAATAGGTAAGTAGGGATGCATCGAGCTCGATTCGTTTCGCCCAAGTCGACAACGTCTCAGTTGGGCGACGACGTTTATATGGAGGTAACGCTGCTTCGAATTGAATCAACTGCTTTCGGATAGCCGATGCTGGTAATGGATGAATCGTTCGGTTTATCTGCATCGACGCGTTGTCAGAAGTCACTAGCGAGTGATCCTCGATATCTAACTCTCCCGCCTCGCTTTGTTTCTTCGAATGGCGTCGTCTTTTCCAGAGCCACCATCCGAGCAAGATAATCATTCCGGTAATCATGTATGGGAGGTAGGAGACGCTGCTCGTCTCTTCTCCTGACGGGTTTCCGTAAGAAGGGGATTGGTCCTTGATCCGCTCTTTCGGTGTACCACCTGAATCCTCTTCTGAGTCAATCATTGCTCCGTCTGGGCCGTTCCCTTCTGGTTCTTCATATGGCGCATCCCCACACCAAAAGTCGACATCCGTCACTTCGAAAATCCCTAAAAACTTTCGTTTGTCATGACAGTCGGTGATCCAACTTGTAATCTCGCTCCCTGAGATATCTAATGATTGGTAGTAACGGTATCCCAGTTGACCGGAATAGGAGATGAGGGCGACAAGTAGCAAGGAGAAAAGAATTCCTGACACAAAAATCGTTTTGGCTTGTTTCATCGGTGTTTCCGCTTATGTATATTCAGTTTGATCGTTTTCATCTGACGTGACGGCTCCTCTCATAGTTTAAATCCTTTTTTTGGAAATAGGATTAAATGGATTATACCATGAACTTTTACGGAATATTCAGTTATTTTCAGACAAGAGAAAAGCCCGTTCATTGAACGAGCAGTTGATCTATAGACTCATAAATTTTTTTCATCGCTTGAGAATAGACTCGACTTGCTTCATATGGTGTCGGTCATGTTCGATGAATTCTTCGATGATCACATGTAACGAGTAGGGGACACCTTGAGGCGGATCATGCGAGACACCATTCGCTGTCGTTTTGTAAGTCAGCGCTTCTTCACTTAAGGACTCGAGCATGGTGATGAGTGTTCGTCGACTGTTGAGGGATTCTTTCAAAACCGCGTCACATGTCAATTTTTCCGCCCTTTTCGTCGCCCGTGCGTTGAACGAGTCAAAGTCAGGGAAGATCATTCCTTCACCGTTCTTCACCGATGGGATGATGACATTCAACAGATGATTGTCCCAATGGGCGATATGTAAGACGATTTGCTTTATGGACCATTTCTCAGAGTGAATCTGTTTATTCCACTCAGATTCACTCAGCTTTTCTAACGACTTGAGCCATTCTGTGTACGATGCGAATTCTTGAATAACTTGCATCCAATCTCCTCCCCGTTCTCTTCAAATTACTGCGATTATAGCACGAACGAGTCTTTTCAAATCAAAAAAACGGCACCGTTCTTCATGAACGATGCCGTGCGTGTCTCTATAACCAGACTGGTAATGAGAAGAAAACTAAGAACAATACGGTCAAGACACCGATGACTGGACTGAGTGATCGGTAGCCCTTCTTGAACAAGATAATCATCGTGTACGCGATGAATCCGAGTCCGATCCCATCGACGATGGAATACGTGAACGGAATCATGATGATGACAAGGATTGCTGGGAAGGCATGTTCCCAGTTATCGAGTGGCAGATGCTTCACGTTCTGGAACATCATCATTCCGATGATGATCAACACCGGAGCGATCGCCGTCACCGGGATGATGGCAAAGAGCGGTAGCAATAAGAGTGATACCACATACAATCCAGACGTGACGAACGAAGCGATACCGCCTCGCGCCCCGACCGATATTCCGGCAGCCACTTCGACCGTCGAGACGGTCGGGCTTGACCCGAACATGGCCCCGGCCATCGTCGAGAGACCTTGTGCGACGAGACCTTTCGGCGCCTCTTCTTCTTTGCCGATTGCCCGTGTCTGATTCTGAATCAAGCTGATGTTTTCAATCAACAAGACGAGCGTCAGCACACCGACCGCGACGAAGAAGAGTGGAGACGCAGATTCCGCGAACGAGATGTTCCCAAATACCGTGCCGAACGATTCGAAGAACGGTGTCAACGCGAAGCTTCCCGTCCAATCGAGTGTTCCCATCACGGCACTGAGTCCGACACCGAAACCGATCGTCCAAAGGAAGCTACTCGGCCCCATCTTCAAGAACAGTAAGATGGCGACGAAGAGTGATAAAAAGGCCACCTGGACGTTACGCTCTCCGAGGTCACCGATGTGAAGCAATGCCCCACCCCCACCTGAGACAATTCCTGCCGCCTCAAGACCAATCAAAATGAGGAAGAGACCGAGACCGACCGTCAATCCGTCATGAATGATCGGTGGAAACGCGTTCGCCAATTTCCTAGCCACTTTGGTGACCGTCAACAATACGACGAGTACACCTGAGACGAACGAGACGGCGAGCGCGCTTTGCCAACTCAATCCCATCTGTAGGACGAGCGTGTACGTGAAGAGCGCATTAATCCCCATTCCCGGTAACAAGAGAAGCGGCAGATTGAAGAATCCCGCAATCAATGTCCCGATGATGCTTGTCAAAATCGCTCCGACGAGCGCCCCCTCGAACGGGAGTCCGGCTTGTGTCAAGATTGCCGCATGCACGGCCGGGATGTATGCTGTCGCCAGGAAGTTCAGCACGCCCCCGTATGTTTCTGTTTTCCATTCTGTTTGTTTTGCCATAGGAATCAATCCTTTATTGGCACCCTCACCCACCCGTGTATACACACGAGATTGATTATATCCTGTCAGACATCTAACAAGCAAGAGTGATTCGACTCAATTCCTTCTTTGGACCCATTTATGAGACCGATTCCATCAAAAGATTCATTTTATAAAACAAGAACGTTTGTTCTTATTTTCGGCGCATTTTTGCGAACAAATCTGTTATAATGAAGGGGCAGGTTAACGCAGCAATAGTGGGGTCAGCCGCCAAGTCCACAATGGAGGAAGGCGGTGGTGCGGATGGAACAACTTTGGACCTGGGTTGGGGATTATGTGATGATCCCAATCCTTGCTCCGATCATCGTTCATTTGGTGATTCACCGAACATCCGATCGTGCAACGTCTGAACGCACAAAAAAATGACCCCCTCGGCGCAATGAGATGGGTCACTTTCTGATTCACTAACCATTGTGGCGGCTGGGACCACTCTTAAAGTGGTAGCCTGTAAGCCAGAGGTCGGTGTGTCCAGCACCGGTCTCTTTCTACTTGCATCATACCATACTTTATCCGCGTTTTCAGTAAGAGAAACGTTATTTGACACGAAAATCACAAATAATCTTACCGCTCAGGATCAATCAGCCTGAGCGGTTTTCGTTCATCTCACTGTATCGGGAGAACCAGACGAGCATCGCGTCCGCATCTTCTTTCGGGATATCATCGATGGTCTCGACTGATAAGAATCCTCCACGTGTCGAGAACTGAACCGTACAAAGTCCGAATCGACGTTGCAAGAGCGATTGCTTCACTTGAATCTGTTCGATCCGTGGTTTGTCTGTCAAAAATGATTGGACGTTGAATGCTCCAGTCCGTAACTGGATGAATTGATCCGTGCGGACATATTTTGTGGTGATGTAACTGAGGACGCGTCCCCCGATGATGATGACCCATAAGAGCATGAGCCACCAGGCGTAATCTCGGAAGAAGTAAAGGACGATCCCTGATATGATAATCCCGAACCAGCTGATTCGGAGTAGCTTGATTCCTAAGGCACGTCTCGGTAATCGATGAAGTTCGTCCGACCATGTGAAGTGCGTGAAGTGTTCACGGAGTACTTGCATCGCCCGGTCACGACGAACGAACGGGAGAATCGTCGATGATTCATCTTTCAATTCATCCATCGTTCCTGCTGCGACGAGTTCGACCCCGACGATGTGGAACCAGCGACGAATGAACGTCTCTTTGATGCAAATCGCTTGAATCTTCTCATATGGAATTTCTTTCGCGCTTCGATTCAACAATCCCTTCTCGACACGAATGCGTTCCCCTCTCCGCTCAAGTCGGAAGTTCCCATACTTCAAGAAGTTGATGATCATGCCGATCACGACCGATAGCATCAACACTCCGATGACGAGAAGACCGATGGCGATGACGGACGCATGGACGACATAGTCTTCAACTTGATTAAACGCCCCATCCAAGTTGATGAAGTCGTCGATTGACGAGATAACCGTCGAGGCGACCGGGAAGATGGCGAAGACAGAGAGCGACGTGATGGATGCCAATACGATTTCACGCGTGGACAAGGCATATAACAGGCGACTTGGTACCGGTGCTGCCTGTGCAGCTGTCTCATCCGACTCTTCTGAGTCATCTACCGCAACTCCATTTTGTTTCCGGTGACGAACTTGTTCGAGGATTTCTTCCAGTCGTTTGGCTTCGGTCGGGAAGACACCCGCCAATTTGAAGGAAGCATCGTCACTATTGGCGTTCGTATCGAACGTCAATTCCACCACACCAAGCAACCGATAAAGGAACGGGCTGTTGGAATGGACGCTTTGAATCTTATAGAGTGGAAGCGATTTTTCTTTTTTCAACCAGTTCCCTTCGATGACATAGACAGTCTTTTCATCGAGGGCATATCGGAAGTTTAACCATCCGAAGAACTTCTGAACAATATCGAGTAATAGGAAGAGTAAAATCCCGACTCGGATGATGATACCGAATGTCGAGTCCCAGTCGTTATTGAGCACAAAGAGTAAGACGATTGGAATGGCGAACGACTTGATGACTTCGAGAATACGCAGCACCAAAACGCGACTCGGGAGTCGATGCCATGTTAACGCGGTCTCGGTCATACGACATCCTCCTCTTCGATGCGTGCATAGATGGCAATCTGTTCACGGAGTGTCTTGGCGAATGACTCTTCGATTGCATAGATTTCGTGAGAACCGGCCGCTGTCCCGATGGTGATGGTCTGTAACCCGTATTTACGGAGAAGCGGTCCTTGTTCCGCATGAACATATTGGACCTTTGTCATCGGGATGAGCACATCGTGTGTCGTGATGATCCCATGGTGAATCCGAATCTCGAGAGGCTGAACGTCATACGTGAATCGTTCTTGTTTCCACTTTTGGAACCAGATGAGATCAATCAAGCTATAGACGACATCGATGACGACTAGCACGATCAAACCAATCTGTATCCAAGTCGGCCAGTCGAACCAGTAAGCGGCCGCCACGAGAGCACCTGTGACAAGAAGTCCGATGAGATAAAAAATCGCACTTGATAACCGGAAGACGGCACGTGCCTCGATTGGAAGTGTGCCGCTGATTCGTTGTGGTGTGACACCTTCTTCAGGTGTCGGTGTTGTTTCTGACATGGTGAATCCCCCTATCGTTCTTATGTATCTGTCTTTATTTTATACGCTGAAGCCACAAAAAGGTTTCGTATTGAACGAAAACAAGAAACGAGCCGAATATCGGCCCGATTCTCAGTCTTCAAAAAACCATTTCTTACGTGGTTCCACTTTTAGGTTGTCTCCATGTTTCTTCATTTCAGTGACAAGGTAGCGTTCGAGTTCATTCATTGCTTTGACCCAGTCAGTCATCGTCGCCACGAGCGGCACGACGATGAGAATGAGTTCTTCCTCTTCTTCTCTCATCTTCTCAATCATTAACTTCGCAAAGTCAAAGTTCTCATGGATGAGATCCTCTTCTCGATCGATGAGGTGCTCGTTCTCGAGCTCGTAGGCTGAAAACAGACGCTCATGTCGCCGCAACAAGTGACGAATGTGGCGATACAGCTCTTCGCTCAATTGTGGAGGAAGTTGTTCAATCGTATGAAAATCATGATCGAGCTTCTCGATGACATGGAGCGCGGCACGGTTCGTCTCAATCATTTTAGACTTCAGGACAGCTCGACGAAAGATCGGGGTCTTCTTCTCAAGCCATCGATTCGCTTTAATTTCTTCTTCAAAATAGGCATACGTTTGTTTTGAGTCGCTATGCAACTTTTTCGCCTCTGGTAACGATTCGAATGAGGAGCGGCCGCCTTCCGTCTCCGCAAACAAGCGTGCGATCCGAACAACCATTTGAAATGTGTCGGTGATTTGGGCTTCGAGTTTCCGTTCGTAGCGAGGTGGGAACAACAGTGCATTCACAATCAATGCGACCGTAATCCCCATCATAATGAGTAGATAACGTTCACCCGCAAACACCCACACTGGCATATCCGACTGGCTCGCCCCTTCCATGATGAGAATCGTCGTCAAGATGACGGTCCGTGTCGTCGATTCTAAATTTAAAAAGAGAAGAATGGAGATGGCGATGATGATGACGAATCCGATAGCGATTGGTGTCGGATTCGGAGTGAGTAGCAGAAATAAGACGGAGAGTAATGCTCCAATCAGGTTCCCTTTCATCTCTTCAATTAATCGTAGTCCGGTCTGATAGACAGACGGAAGCAGTGCGAGCGATGCGGCCAGTGCCGGGACGACGATTTGTTGGAATTGAAATGCCTCGGCAATCAGCAAGACGATTGCGACCGATAGTCCGGTCTTAATAGTTCTAGCCCCAAATTTCATGTAGTGGTGCCTTCCTCTCTTACACCTGTCATATGTATTTTTTGCCTTCTTCTTCAATTCTAAAACGTACCATATTCTTTTCAAGTGGAAATGAACCATTTCAGGCAGTTTTGTGAACGCTTCCGTGTTATGATGGCGTTGGATATTTCTTTCATCTTGATGGGGAGGGGTTTACTTGTCAACAATTGCTTTATTCGGCGGAAGTGGCCGTACAGGGGAACGGATACTTGAGCGTTTATTAAATCAAGGACATGACGTCAAACTTTTAACAAGACATTCGATGGATTCTAAGGAGGGTGTCAACCAAATCATCGGAGACGCGACGGACCAAGCAGCAGTACGAGAAACGGTTCAATCTGCAGACGTCGTCATCTCGGCGTTAGGGACGGACAAACAGAACGTATTGTCTACATTCACACCACTCGTGATCGAAGCGATGAAACAATTTAACGTAACACGCATCATCACGGTCGGGACCGCCGGCATCTTACAGGCTCATGATAGCGACAACTATCGCTTTGAAACGAAAGAATCGAAGCGTACGATGACAACCGCAGCCGAAGATCATGCCCGTGCTTATGAGTTATTACGGGATTCAGGTTTAGCCTTCACAATCATATGTCCGACTCAACTGATCGATGAGCAATCGGACGGAGACATCATCATCTCAAAAAAGGTATTAGGCACGAAACAATCAGGTCCAATCTCGAGGAACGATGTCGCCGATTTAGCAATGGATTGTTTAACGAATGATGCATATGTCGGACACCGTGTCGGCATCACGACGGAATCATAATTAGGGGATGGGAAACATGCACGAACAACGAGAACAATTAGCACGACTCGCTTTAACGTTTGAACAAGAGGAGATGACGGACGCTGCACGACTCGCTCGGACAGCCCTACAAAAAGTAACGAATGAAGAAGTCTGGATTGCCGTCTGTGGTCACTTCTCAGCCGGGAAGTCGACATTGCTCAACGACTGGCTAGAGGACGGATTCCTTCCGACAAGTCCGATTCCGACAAGTGCCAATATCGTCACATTGCGAGGTGGAGAATCTGCGGCAGCTGTCGCGATCAATGATACGGACTGGATTTCATTAGACCCTTCTTCCCTATCAAACATCAGTGACTATTGCAAAGTCGAGGAAATTAAGGAAGTCGAGTATACGATTGACCGATTCCCGTTTGATGAACACGTCGTGTTGATGGATACGCCAGGGATTGACTCAACGGATGAACGACATCGCCAAGCGACGGAGCGCTCGCTCTTCTTGGCCGATCACTTGTTCTTCATGATGGACTACAACCATGTCCAATCGGAACAAAACATCGGGCTGATGAAACAATTTAGCCGGGAAGGTCGTCCCTATTCCATCATCATTAACCAAATCGACAAGCATGATGAGGATGAGCTTTCCTTTGTGGACTTCAAAGCCTCATTGACGAAGGCGTTCCGTCATCATGACATCATACCAAATGACACGTTCTACATCTCACTTCGTGATTTTAAGCATCCACATAACGAAGTCGAGCGCTTGCGGTCGTATGTGCGACAAGTCATCACGGACTCGAGACAGCAGCAAGTCGAGCATGCGGATGCATTGATTCATACGCTAGTCCGCCGCAACGAAACATCGATTCAATCGACGTTGGATCAATTGCCAACTTATGAAAAGAGTCCGAAGGAAATGCAGTCACGTCTACATCGCCTTGAGAAGAAACGGGCATGGTGGACATCATTCCGTCGCGAATTTTTCAAACATCAGGCACCAATCGTCGAAAGTGCACCGATCATGACTTATGAGTTCCGTGAGTTATTACGCTCTTATCTCGAGAGTTGTTCTCCTTCTTTCAAGGTCGGACTATTGTTCTCGAAAGAGAAGACGAAGCAGGAACGAGCTCGTCGTGAGGAAGTGGCCGCCAAAGAGTTCAACCGTCTGATTGATATGAACTTACGACCGCACCTCGTGAAGTACGCGGAAGACATCATCCGAGATTTGAAACTTCCAGAGACCTTGCTACCGAAAGGCGATGTCCTCCCGATTGCACCGAGCTCACTCATCACCGAACAAGTGAAATCCGGCGCATCCCTAAGTGGTGACACGGTGTTACAGTTCAGTCGTGACATCGAGACGGCCCTTGCGTCATGGGTGACGAAAGTATCTGAACCTTGGGTCCATTCGACGGATACGTACATGAAAGCGGAAGTCGACATGCGCTTGGAACAATTTACGACTGAAGAGGAAGCGTTGTATGAAGCGCTCGATACGGAAGCGTTACGGATTCGTCTTTCGAACCGTCTGAATGCTATCGGTCAATATGAAGTGTTGCAACTTGATTCAATTCGGTTAGATCAGTTGGCCGTTCGAAACTATGTTGATGCAACGTATCTCCCCGAAAAACAGTCGAATGTTGTTGAATCAGAGGTTGCATCGACGTCGATTTTGGAAGATGATTATCATTTATTTAATTTTGATTTTTCTTATGAAAATGCGGTATGTGAAATATTAGAGGATCATCCGTTATTCCGCTCCCGTGTCTCGACATTACGCAAGAAAATCGAGCGTGCGAAGCATGAACAGTACACGTTCGCCATCTTCGGAGCATTTTCGGCTGGAAAGTCCTCGACTCTCAATGCGCTATTCGGTGAGACGGTATTACCGACGTCCCCTAACCCGTTGACGGCATCCATCACAAAGATCGTCCCGCCGAACGGACGGACGAATCGAACGGCATCAATCACCTTCAAATCACACGATGAACTCGAAGAAGAGTTACAAGGTTATGGGACTTCCCTCACCTCGCTCGATGTCGACCACCCGTTCGTCAATGCGGTAAAAGCGGCACCGCTCGATTATCTCGGACAAACGGAAATCGTCGACTATGACACGTTCTGCGCGTTCGTCGCACAAGAAGAGAAAAGCTGTATCGTGAAAGAAATCGAACTATATCTCGACTCCCCTTGGGCACGACGTGGTATCGTCTTCGTCGATACGCCAGGTGCCGATTCACAGTTCAACCGACATAGCGAGGTACAGTTCGGCTACATGCGTGACGCGGACGCCGTCTTGTTCGTCACGTACTATAATCATGCGTTCACGGAAGCGGACCGGGAGCTCGTCATTCAGCTCGGACGGGTCCAAGGGACGGGAGATCACGAGATGTTCTTCCTCGTGAACGCCTCTGATCTTGCGACAGATGACGAGGAGCGGGATGCGGTCACAAGCTATGTCTCACAACAGTTGACCGCGCTCGGTGTTCGGAGACCAAGCGTTCTCCCCATCTCAAGCCGAAACGCCATGCAGGGGGATGACGAAGGATTCGATCGATTCGTCTCAACACTTGAACGCTATGTCGACAAAGACCTTCGTCTCGCCAACGCGATGCGTATACAGGAAGAAACGACAGCGCTACTCGCTGCATTTGATCGTGTTTTGAATGAAGCGAAAGAAGACGCGTCGGCGAAAGAACATCGTCGCCAGCAGTTAATCGCTTTACTCGAGAACCCACCGGCACTCGATGTGTCAGCACTCATCGATTTGTTTGACCGGGAAGCGAAAGAACTCCTCGCCCATCTCGAGACGCGTTCGCTCCTCCGCCTCTCGGACTTCGTCAAGGAAACGTTCCATCCGGTCGAGGTCGATGGGTCAAGGAAGAGCTTGGAGCGTGCCCTCGGACGGACACTCGATAAGTATGCCTATGACATCCAGCAAGAGCTCCAAGTGTTCCAATATCGGTTGGAGCGATACGTTAAACGCGAGTTCGTCGCCTTGGTCGAACGATTGACAGAACGTCAAGCGTCTCTCCTTCCGACGCTTGAATTCGACCGAGATCTCGGCGTGGCATGGCTACGAGAGGCTATCGAACCGATTCATCTCGAGACATCACCCTATCAGTCGGTGTTGAAGCGCTATAAGAATGCGAGTCAATTTTTCGAGGGAGACGGACGGACACAACTGAAAGATGAGTTGACCTCACTGCTTCGCGATATGATTCGGTCGCGTCTTGAAACGATTCACTCGAAACAAGTCGAGCGGGCCAACGAAGAAATCAAGAAATCCGAAATCGAGATTGAACGAGAATGGTCGACTCAAGTGACGGAAATCGCAGATGCAGAGCTCAGCATGTTGACGGACAACCATTCCTTTGATGAGATGCATGAACGTCTCGAGTCGCTCAGAAAGGAAACCGTATGAGTACGTTACTACTAATCGGACTCATTCCCGCTGTCGTTATGACGATTGTCTTGGGACTCTTCCTGAGATATCTCTATTTGAACAATGAATAACAGGAACGGTCCTTGATGTCCACATGACATCAAGGACCGTTTTGTACTTATTTGTCCGCCGGATAGACCACGCCAAGCTGTGTTCGAACGTTCGTCATCACATCAGCAAGACGAACCATGTCTGTTGCTGAATGCGCAACTGTCTCTAAATTCCTAGCTTCGATTGCTCGCACAAACGTTTCGATCTCATAGGACATCGGAGCATTCTGTGATTCTGATACGATTTCTGACGTGCCCTCCCGTAACTCTAGACGGACTTCATCGCACGTCGCGATATCATTGATGACGATACGCCCTTTTTCTCCGATGATCTCAGAAGGCGTCGATGTCGCATGGATCTTTGAGTGCATGACAATCACATCAAGGTCATCATAGGAGAGAATGACCGTTCCGCTCCCGTCCACTCCCGATTCTAACGTAACCCCGCTCGCCTGGACTTCATTCGGCTGACCGAACAGTTTTAAGGCAGGTCCGAGGAGATAGACACCGAGGTCCATCAACGAGCCGTTCGAAAACTCAGGATTGAACGTGTTTGGATTTTCCCCGTTCTTGTACAGGTCGTATCGTGAAGAATACTGTGATTTATTGAAAACGGCCCGACGCACCGGAGCAATTCGCTCCATCGCCTGTTGAACCCGTTCAAGGTTCGGCATGAACAGATTTCGTAGTGCTTCAAGTAAGACGACCTCGTTCTCCTTCGCGACTTCAATCATACGAGTGACTTCCTGGACGTTTGAGGCGAGCGGTTTTTCACAGAGGACGTGTTTGCCATGCTGCATGAATAAGATGCTCTGTTCGGCGTGAAGTGAGTTCGGGCTCGCAATATAGATGGCATCGATGACATCACTCTGAGCCATTTCTTCAAGTGACGTGAACGTATGTAAGATGGAGTGATTTTCTGCGTATTCTTTAACACGTGATTCCGTGCGCGAGTAGAGTGCTGTCACTTCTACGTCATCCAACTGATTGATTGTGTCAATAAACCAGTCTGTGATGAAATTTGTACCAATGATGCCGAAACGAATCATGTGAATTCCTCATTTCTGTTCTTTCAGTTTTTTGATGAGTAAAATTTCATCCAATAATGGAATCTTATCATATCCGACATGTGGGATTGTCGCTTTCAGTTTTCTTGCCCGCGTCACCGCATCATGAATGATTCGTTCTAGACGATAGCCACGACGTTGATAAAAGCCAAGCGCTCTCAAATTATCATTGGTTGTGATGACGATTAATTGCTTAACTCCGTGCTGCATACCAATTTCTTCAACAGCATGGAGTAAGTGAGAGCCGATCCCACTATTCTCTATCAGACTATCAAGAGATATGATTTCTACTTCTTCATCCCGAATAACATACGTAACAAGACCGTGAATTTGATTTGTTTTCATGTAGACAAATCCTTCGAGCTCTGCACAATCGTATGTTCCCGAAGAAACGACCATTTAAGTTGAACCCCAATGTTTAACAAAAAAATAGCGGATATCTTCTTGCATACAAGTATTGATTGGTACAATCATTTAGTTCATCCCTGTCTATATATGATTAAAAATACGGTATTCGAAATATATTTCAAGCTAATATACTCTCTTATTATTTGGTTTCATTCTGAAAGACTTCGGCACGTCTCCTCTCCTTAATCGGCCAACGATAAGTCTTTTCCTCATTTCCGACATAGGCTACACCGTTTTCAATAGTCAACGAGGAACAGTCAAGGAGATGACGTGGCATCGGATAAGAGTCAATCCGTCCGTCCACTTGGACATGAACGAGACGACCGTCGATTGAAGAGATGACCCACACCCCCTTCTCTGATGCACACATCACGTCACAATCATGAAGGACCGGGGCATTTCTGACTTCTTGATTATAGTGAAAACGTACGGTTCCCTCTGTTGAGAAGCAGACGAGTGCCTCGGTCGAGATCCCTTCTCCAAAGATACCCTCGTCCCCATACCCGATCCAGATTCCCGTTTCATTTATAACGACTACTGCAATCGCGTTACCTGCGTGAAATGAATGTTTGATGTCTCCGTCTGCATCTAACACCCACGCATTGATCGGTTCTCCTTCTAACGTAAACGCCCAGATGAACAAGTGATTCTCGTCAATGATTCGAATACCTGCCACATATTCATGCCGTTTGAAGTCCATAATCAACCCATTCCAATGGATGTAGAATTGATGATTGGTCTTGACCAAACGAGCGGAACCCATCGGCTTCCGCGTATCGGAATCAACCACCTCTATTTCATCGTTCATACACAATCACCCCTTACCGTCTTCGAATCGCTTAAACTCCAATGCTGCTCGAAATTGTCTAGATTCTTCATCACTCACCACTTCGTCTATATATCTCGATTTCCAATAAGGCGAAAGGTCCAACTCTTCCACTCCGATTCGCTTGAACCAATCCAACACCGTCTCATTCGATTGATGTCTTGAGGCAATCGGCAAGTCCAGATTGAACTGGATGAGCGCATTCCGAACCGCATTATCGGTCCATTGAACCTCTTTGGATTCCACAAATCCATTTGCTTTAGCCTTACGCCCTTTTCGTTTTACGGTGCCACTCGAGAAATCAATAGTCGAGACGACACGCTTTCTTTTCCGTAGCATGCTGAGCGTCAAAATCAGGAGAACAATCAAACCCCCAATAAGGAACCATAACCAGTATGAATTTCCCGACTCGGTTACTGTCCCTCCTGTTTCGAACGTATAGTCTAAAAAGTCATTCTTCAAGAATTGAAAACCCTCATCATCTTTCAGACGAAACTTCCCTCCATGTTCATCACTGCTGGCTCCGTCCTCTCCAGAAAAAAGAAGCACGATTCCACCTTTTGTCGGGTCGTGAAACCATTCCCAAAACAGTCGGACCAGATAGATGGATCCAGTCACCAACATCAAACTACTTAACATGACCATCAATAATCGGATTGAAAATCGCATCGTAACCTCCGTCACACATTATGTAATATCGTAACACGACATACGACGAATTGTCAGAAAAATCCAAACGAAAAGACCGAGAACTCTCGGTCCACTGCTTTACAAAATTGCTTCTGCGAGTAATCTGTCGAACTTACGCACATCCACTTTTTTATTTAGATTGATTTTGATCGTTCCGGCTCGAGTGAACAGTTGAACTTCTGAGTTCAAGTCGAACATTCTTCCCGCATTCTCCGTCGAGTACATATTGATTGAGTCGTACGGAAGCGAGTACACCTCTATCTTCTTCCCCGTGAGCCCTTGCGCATCACGGACAATGAGACGTTTGTTCGTGAAGACGGCGATGTCACGGACAGTCTTGTAGGCAGCGACGGCCCGCTCCCCATCGATGAATGACTCCGTGATATCAATCGGCACCTCACACTCTGAATAAAACGTCCACGACAAATCACCAATCGGGTTTCCCATATCGATTCCTCCCTCTATGAAATGAATGTACTATCCCTATATTCCACAATTCTCGTTTGATTAGACCTTGAATGGGAAGATAGTGTATAGCAACTTGATTGTAGAGGAGGACGTCGTCATGATCGCGCAACAAATCATCACATTGCTACTGATTGGCTATCTCATTTATTTGATTGATTCCAAACGAAATTACTTCCCTGTCCCGGTCATCTTGGTCTTGATTGGGATTGGTCTCTCATACATCGCCTTTTTTGATTCGGTATTCATTTCAAAAGATATAATCTTCGAGGTGTTCCTACCAGCACTTCTGTTTACATCGGCTTATCAGTTCAAATACAAAGATTTGAAAGACAATATCGGGATCATCACGATATTGAGTACGATTGGTCTTGTCTTGACCGCCATCCTGATGGGGTATGGCACGTTTTGGATCAGCGAGCTCTTCACCCCGCTCAGCCTGACCGCCTCTTTCTTATTGGCGTCCATCTTGATTCCGACCGATCCTGTTTCCGTGACAGCCATTTTAAAACGGAGTAAAGGGGAAAAACGGATTGCGGATGTTGTCGAAGGTGAATCGATGGTGAACGATGGGACGAGTGTCGTCATCTTCACGATTTTCCTCAGTATGTTCGCGACAGGAGAACAGTTCTCCACGCTCAACTTTTTAACTGAATTTTTAATTGTGTCAGCCGGAGGAATCGGCATCGGCTTCATTTTTGGATTATTACTTAAAAAATTGATGATTGTCAGCTTTAAAAAGCATGAGCTCGTCATGTTGACGATCGTCATCGCATACGGGGCATTTTATCTCGCCGACGCGCTAGAAGTATCGGGGGTCCTTGCGACCGTCACAGCCGGAATGATGCTTTCTCATGAGCTCGGCATGAAAGAGGACTACGAATCGGTCCAGCGTCACTTGAATGGATTTTGGGACATCGTCATTCCGATATTGCTCGCTCTCCTGTTCTTATTGATTGGAATCGAGGCGACCAGCTATTTGTCTGTATCGCTCTGGACGTTCGCTGTTCTTTTATTCTTGCTTTCGCTTCTGACCCGGTTCATCGTCGTCGGCGGTCTCGTTTATACTGTTCCTGTATGGCGTAGAGAATTTAAAGACGATTTAACGGCGACTTCATTACTCACGTGGTCAGGAATTAAAGGAACGATGTCGATCGCCCTCGTCCTCTGGCTAGAGGCAGAGAACATTAACGGCTCGAGCGAAATGATATCTCTCGCGTTTGCCGTCATTTTACTCTCTCTGATCTTACAAAGCGTCGGTGTCTACCCATTAACGACCTATTTAACGAATAAACATGACGAGTGACGAGACCCTTTCTTAGAGAAGGGTTTTTTTACATTCTGAAATTGACATCGCCCACTTTTAGTGTAAAATTACACTTGTAATATACTAGGAGGTGATTCGTTGGAAAACACTTCAACACCATCCGCTGCCATCTCTACGGGGATTGTGACCGTCCTGCTTGCACTCATCGCTTCGTTTCTGACTCCATCGTTCTTGAAGGTTGGCATCATCTGGGATATTGTTGCGTTCTTAGTCATCGGGATTTCGACATTCAGTTTTACATACCATTATTATCAATCAAAACAATTGACCTACTGGCAATACATTTGCTGTTATGTTATCGTCTGTCTCTTTTTATTCACCGTGTTTCTCGGAATCTCATGGTTACTGATTTTCATAAGCTCGGCGACGCTCTGAGTCGAACAAACAGGAAGGAAGAACCGATTATGAAAAAATCCGAATTTATTGGACAAGTCTCTCGAAAAATGAAATTGATTCGCATCGAATCCCAGTATTCACAGGAAGAGATGGCGAACTTACTTGGGATTTCAAAAAAAACACTCATCCAAATCGAGAAGGAGAGAAATGAAGCAAGCTGGTCGACGATTGTGACGCTATGCGCCTTGTTTAACGAAAGTGAGATTCTCATACACTTGATTGGTGACGACCCCGTCGAATTCGTCAAACTGATTGCGACCGAGAACACTTATGAGCCGAAAGAAAAAACACTCGGCGGACGCGTCTTTTGGCATGCAATCGAGTCAGGTCCACATTACACCCTTCAACAAAATATCATCAGCGGACATTATCGGATCATCGATCTCAACCATGTGAGGTGGTACAGCACGTTTGATGCAGAGGATGCCGAACAGGTAAGGTCGAAGTTGGAACTTCATCGTGAGGAATCAGATGACACGAAAGCATAAAGATTTGATGATGGCTTTCTGTCTAATCGTCATAACGATCGTCTACTTTTGGCTGATCCCAAACATCGCGTATGACTACATTTGGTTCGTTGGCACAATCATTTTACTCGTACTCTCGTCTTTATCAATCACGCGCTTGATTCAATCATACCTTCCACTTTCTTTGATGAAATTCGTCCTGATTAGCGTGAATTTTTTCCTTGTACTCTGTTGTCTGTTGATTATCCTATTTTATGTCGTATCGCTTTACCAGATGAACCATTTGTGACGAATTGGAGGTCTTTGTATGCGATTTTATGTCGGTTCAAGCTTTTCAAATATCGAAGAAGTACGTTTCATCCGTGATCATCTGGTTGCGTTCGGTCACACCCATACATACGACTGGACCCAAAACGAACGTGCCGCTTCAATCGATGCGTTACGTGCGATTGGCGAAGAAGAGGTTGCTGGAATTCAAACAGCGGACTTCGTCGTCATCCTCTTGCCTGGAGGAAAAGGCTCACATGTAGAACTCCGGATTGCTCTAGGAACGAATAAGCCCGTTTTCCTATATAGCAACGAGAACGCCAACGGGCTCCCTCCGCGAGTTCTTCCCAAAAGGAACGGACTTCGCGCAGGTGGCGCACGACGCACTCGCGGATGCGCTCGCCAAGATCAACGGGCGGCCGAGAAAATGCCTGAACTGGAAAACCGCACACGAGGCCTTCACCGAGGAAGTGTTGCGCTTAATTTGAAAAACCGTCTAATAAATAAAACTAGGGAAGACAAAATACCGATTTTTAGGGTTCAGAACAATCGTATCTTCATGGTTCCCTTCTTTATCTTCCCACTGAATAGTCAATTCCACTTTTTCATCCTCACTTTTAAACATTGGTTCCCAAGTGTGAATGAAGATGGTGGAATTCTTTTCCCCCGTCAGGTGTTCGCTGGTATTCTCAAGCTCATGGATCAGCTCACCGTCTTTAGTGAGTTCAACCCCAACTAATGTAGCATCGTTTTCACCAAGCCAGTACACGTAACCTGTCCAGTCACCTTTTGGAGCATTCGACTCTCTATTATATTCTGCTTCCCATTGTTTAGAATTCCCGATCCATTTAGGAGGTTGATTTATAGAAAAAATGATCCAGATTGCTAAAATCGAAACAATAGATAAAATAGTGTAGGTGATCTTTTTATAGTTCATATAATCTCCTCAAATTATCAAAGTCCTTATAAGACTTTATTTAATTTTAATTACTCTAAAACTAAGGGAATCATTGCCTCGGTTTTTGAAGTCTTGGTTATAATAATTGGCTGTATTAGAAGAAATGTATACAGTTCCATTAGCTTTTCTATTTACGACAACCGAGTGAAACCATCCATTTTTACTTTTAAATTGAATGACATCTCCAACGTTTGCATTACTAATGATGGTGTTTTGTTAGTACTAGTTGTGGCGCTCATGCCTTTCTTTGTCCAATACGAGTAGAAATCCGTCACTCTTACCCATGAGGTAGATGTCTTATCTCGCATATAGCAACTATTAGACCCTGTGCAATCCATGTAGTTGTCATTAAACCAATACGTGGTCGTTTCAAGCATACCATTTTTTACAGGCGATGGTTTTACTTCCGCTATTCCACCAGCGTGAATCGCATGTGAAACAAAATTAGTACAGTTTAAATTATAACGTTTATAGTTGGGATTGGTTTTGGTTACATATTGCCTTGCATAATCAGCCACTTTAGTTCTGTTGTATGTAGCCATGATGAAGAACTGAGGAATTTTTAGCGCTTCCTGTTCTTCTAATTCTTGTTCAAATTCTTCATTGGCAATATCACGAAGCTTAATATCTTCCTTTAAATTTTAATTATCCTAAATCTCTTTGATTTTTCATTCATGCAGGAAAACTTTTGTTTTTATACGATGAATTGTTGTTTCCAATTTTTTCATAATGTGCTATCCTTTTAAAAATGATCTTACAAACGCGATGAAGAGAACAGTACATCAATGAATCTTTCGTAGAGAGCTCCGTTTGGTGAAAAGGAGTAAAGAACGTTGATCGAAACAAGCCTCTGAGCAGCGCTATGGAACTCACCCCGAGGGATGTGGCGACGGGAACTCCCGTTATAGAGTTGAGGTATAGTCCGATTCATTCGGCAGTACCGAATAAGGTTCGTGCGGTGACGTGCGGACGAACAGGGGTGGCACCACGATGAGAATCTCGTCCCCAAGAATTCGTTCTTGGGGGTGGGATTTTTTTGCGTTCCGAAAGTGATCAAAAATAGAAGGAGTGATTGACTTGAATTCGTTTCGAAAAACCTCTGCGCTACTGCTCGTTAGTGTCGGAATCTCAAACCTTGGTGCCTGGATATACTTCATTGCGCTCAACTTGATTATCTTAGAGATGACTAGATCCCCTTTCGCCGTCTCGATTCTCTATGTATTAGTCCCGCTCGCCTCGCTCGTCTCGAATCTTTGGTCAGGTAGCCTGATTGACCGGGTCGATACGAGACGACTGATGATGTTACTGGATGGTCTGCGTGCGTTCCTCGTATTCAGCTTAGGCTGGATTGATTCACTGTGGCTCATCTACGGGATCGTCTTTCTTCTCAATGTGATGAGCTCGTTATTCGAATCATCGAGTCTGGTCTACATGACGCAACTCGTACCTGCCTCGAACCGACAAAAGTTCAATGCGATGAAGAACTTTGTACAGTCATCCGGGTTTATTCTAGGTCCGACGATTGCAGGACTGCTCTTTCTAGTCGGGAGCCCAACATTTGCGATTTTCGTGAATGCGTTCGCACTCATCGTCTCGGTCAGTATGTTGTCGCGCCTTCCGTCTCATCATCGAACAGAAGCGTCGATTGAACCATTCTCTGTAAGTTTCATTATCGAGGATTGGAAAATGGTCGTACGATTTGCATCAAATGCCAAATACGTGACGCTCATCTATGGATTGTTCTGTATCATGACCATCTTCATGTCTGGGCTCGATTCCTTGGAGGCGTCATTCGCGACCCAAGTTCTTCACTTGTCTGAGAGCCGATATGGGTTTCTCGTCAGTATCGCTGGGATTGGGATCATCTTTGGATCACTCTTCAATTCAAGATGGAGTCACCGCTTGTCCTTATCGTTTTGTATCGGATTCGGGGCGATCATGACACCAGTCGGCTATCTCCTATTCGCAAGTTCATCCTCGTTCACAATGGCTTCCATCGGATTTTTTGTCCTGACATTCGCGCTTGCCTTTGCAAATACAGGATTCTTATCATTCTATCAACACCATGTCCCGGTCGAAATCATGGGTAGGTTCTCTGGCGCTATCAATGTGGCAGAGTCGCTACTCGTCATCCTACTCACGTTTGGGATTGGACTCCTTGCCGAAATGATTGGGATTCGCCCGGTCTATCTCGCATTCTCGATTATCTTCTTTCTTGTTGGTTGTTACACCATACATGTCATGCGCGACCGTTCGAAACGGGAGTATTTCAATCACAATCAAATCGAAGAAGTGTCTTAAGTCATGAGCCGGTCGTTTTTATGCGACCGGCTTGTTCTAATCGGTGAATCGCTTCGATGATTTTTCATCTTACACTCCACTGTTTAATCAGCTCAAGATCCTCTGGAAATGCAAGTTCCAATCGCTCTATTTCATGAATCGACCACCAATTGACTTCATCAATGTCCGAGTCGATAGTTGCAGTTGCCACTCGCTCGTCACACGTTGCCAAAAAATAGTGCGTTTCGATTTGATAACTTGAGATGATGGCTCGTTTGATATGTAATCTTTGATTAATCGAAATCCGATAGCCCGTCTCTTCGAACACTTCACGCTGGCAACATTGTTCCGCCGTTTCTCCGTCTTCTAGACCACCTGATGGCAAACTCCATTGTTGCACGTCACGATTCTTTACGAGGAGAACTTTCCTCTCTTCGTTGATGCATAAAGCAGCTGATCCAATCCATTGTTCCATAGTCTTATTACTCTTTTTTCAATTTTCTGCTTGCAGGTGACGTTACGTCACCCGATATGATGGGTCTACAACTACATAAGGAGGAAATACGATGTTGAATCAAATGCAAAAGAAAACAACTCCCATTTGGACATGGAATCAGTTCGCAATTACGATGGTTCTTCTATTCGGAGTGACGCCCCTACTTATCGAGCGACAATTACACAACTTTCTAGAACAGTCATGGGGAAACACCCTCTATTCAGGAACAAGTATCGGCCTGTTATTAGCCATAATATTTATGACTGTCCTCTATCTCGTCGCAATACGTCCTCAAACCCTATCGCTGGAAACGTTAGGACTTCGCCGTTTTCCATTGAAAGATTCGGGCATCATCTTTCTATGGACAATTGTGCTAATTGTACTCAGTATTATCATCGTCATAGTCCAATCATATTTCGGTATCGGTACGTCGAATACAAAAACAGAGAGTTTACAAAGTGACTTGTCGATTATCTCCATACTGATTGCGTTTGGATCGGCGGCTATCGTTTCACCGATCTATGAAGAAATTTTTTATCGTGGGTTCTTGTACCGCTTCTTTCAAGAACGGTTTGGGGTTGGGATCGGGATGATCGTAAGTGCTGGAATATTCACTCTCGCTCATTTACCGACGACAAACACGTTACTCGTCAATTTTGTATCGGGACTAGTGTTCGCTTGGGTATATGAACGGACTAACTCTATCTATTCCAGCATGCTCATCCATGGCACCTTTAATGGGCTAGCCGTTCTATTGACTGCATTGGCATGAGGGAATCAGTCTGCTATTTCTTGATATAGTGAATCAATATAGGCAAGAATCGATGCATCGATTGGATACAGTCCTAATTCATTCGATGCGTCAGTTGATTTTCGAATCTTCCAAAATGATTCAATCAATTGTTGATTGTCTCCAAATGTCTCGTCTGTTAACCAAGTCAAATCTTCTTTAAGAATTTGGGCTTCTTTTGAGGAAGGGGCGACCCCACGTTCGATTAGAATTTCGGTTCTCCGAATCAAGTTGATCCACTTTTTCGTATCATGCTCACCGTCTTCTAATTTAGGTAAACTTGCTTTCAATGAATCAGACTCTTCTTCCGTAAAATAGTCCGTCCATTGTCCCCGGTCATTTGATTTAGCTTGAATAGTTTGTAGTTTCGTCCAATCGATTTTTTCATTTTCAAGCTTCATGGATTGAAGGAGTGTGACCGTATGGTTCTGCGCCTGCTTCAATTCCTCTATCTTTCCTTCTAACGAGGACAGATGTGCGGACAAGATGCTTGTAAGTGATTGCTCATCTAAGATTCTCCGAATCTCATCAAGCGGCACGGCCATCGATTTTAAAAGCATGATTTTTTGAAGGCGAAACATTTCGTCGTCACTATAAAATCGTTTCTGTACATCGTTCGTATACGAGGGGGTGACCAAATTGATTTGGTCATAGTATCGAAGCGTACGCACAGACACGTTCAGTTTTCTCGCGACCTCTCCCGTTGAATAGTGTCTGGTCAATTTTTGACCCTCCTAACTACATATGACGTGTATGTATGAATATCTTTTGAACTGATGAATCCCTTCATCCTAATCTGAAAATGAAATTCGTGGTACATCCCCATCCATTCACTAATCATTTCTCGAGTGAACATCTACGTCATCCTTTCGTGTCCCAATCAATCGATAGTCGTCTTGATTCTGAATGGCATCGTGAACACCTTTCACAATCTCGTCGTGTGTCAACCAACGGACAGATGCCAACTCATGCATTTCACCTAATTGGACTTGCCGATACAGCTGTTGTTCATTGAGACATAGACACGCCTTCTCATATTCCGGATTCGCCCGGCTACCTAAAATATGTATCACCTCTGCAGTTTCCGAATGATTCAAAATGAGTTGCATCGCTTTCCCTGAGCCTCGGTGCACCCACGCGATGACTCGATCAAATGGACCGTTTTTTTGCACTGCTCGCTGTAGTGCGTTTGAAAGTAGTTCCTCATCGCAATAATCAACAATCAGCGGATGACACGTTTCAGGATTTCTTTGTACGACGCTCGCCATTTTTTCTTTATTTCGCCCAATGACCGTGACATTATGTTCGATTGCCAAATAAGATGCGAGTCCTGCCAACATCCCCGTCCCTCCGACGAGCAATATATGTTTTCGATTCATGCTATCACCTCTTTTTCCATTATATACCAATCATTCGTACTTCTTTTTCTAAAGAAGTGTTCGCAAACATTCACGTCTTTTCAAAAATAAGCCTTTTAAAATAGAGTGAATCACTTATAATGAATCAAGTGTTCAAATCGGTTTGAACAATCACTATTTCGGAAAATGGATAATAGTGTTATCATTGCAATTTATTTCTTTTAAGAGGAGGATATCTATGAGACATTGGACAACGATGTCCATACAACTAATCGCACTCATCGTTGTATCGTTGGCATGTAGTATTCTATTTTCCTCTCTGCTGATCATGAATCATCTACCTGTTTGGTGGATGATCTGTATTCCGATTCTTTATCTTTCAACGTTGCTCATTTATCGCGGGTCTGGTGTACTCATTCTGTTAGGATTCGCTGCTTACTTTTTAATCACGATGCCTGTGTATAAGACTGCCGCTACTGCGCAACTATACATTTTATTACTATTAGCGATTTTGACGGGGTTGTCTTACTGGCTCCAAGTCAAGCTGTTTCATGCCCAGTTTGCACTAAAGGTTGCGGAAGCGAGAGTCAGTCAGTTGATTGCGGTCGACCCAGAGACTGGTTTTGATAACCGAGATCGGTTTTTGATGGATATAGAGGCTGAACGGAATCGGTTGATTCGCCACGGGGAAACGTTTGTGGTGTCATTCATCACATTACCGATCCTTGATGATTTTGAAAAACGGTATGGTTCATCCGAGTATGAATGGTTCTTGAACTACTTTAGTGATGAACTTCACGAAGCGACTCGACGAACAGACAAGAAATATCGAGTTGCGCAAGACACATTCGCTATGATTTTCCCTCAAACGTCAATCGAAAATGCACAAATTGTACATGAACGAATCAGACCACTACTCCTAGAGTATTCACGTCAGAGCGGAGATTCGCTCACAGTTGAATGCTCAGACAAATCGTTTGAAGTGAACTTAGAGAACGCAGTCATACGATTAGAGGAAATTCATCGGTATATAGAATCTAAAGACTAAAAAATGAGTTCATTCGTGAACTCATTTTTTGATGGAGTGAATATGAAATTCGTGTTTCTCATCCATTTCGACGATATATTGTTGATCAAGTACCATCTGAATCGGGCTCGGAATCGACAGTTTTGGTGAGAAGAGCCATACACGCCCTCGAGGTACGAGGAGAATGTAAGTATTGTGATTTGGAGGACCTATGAAGTTCAAATGACGAGGGTCAATTGAGTTTCCATCTCTCCGTCTTACTCCAATTGTTTCAAGCTCCTGTGCGACGAGAGACGGGTCTTCTACCGTCAAACTCATCTCGCCGATTCCAAGAAACTCATTTGACGAAAAAGATTCGATGTTACTTTCCGGATTAATCGAATGTCGAGCAATCAACTCGATGACATTCTCGTCCGCGTCGTAAAAATAAAGCGATGATGCATCGATCCCTTCGAAATAGATTTCATCCTCCCCTTCCTCGGTCAAAAGCGGGACACGTGACATGATCCATTCCTTCACTTGTTTGAACCGGTTAGCCTGAATATTGATCGCGAAATGGTATTGTCGCTCTTGCTCCGTTTTAGCCTCTTGAAATACCAACGCATCTTCACCTAGATTGATTCGAAAACTGGTCAGGCCTTCTTCACTGACTGATAATCCAACTCGTTCCGTATAGAAACGTTTCATTTCGTCAAGTCGGTTCGTGTAGAGTGTAACTTCTGTGATTCTTATAAAAGCCTCCTTATATTTTCAAATTATTGTTTAAAATACAGTATGCGAAATAAAAAATCGCTATATATAATTCATTTTTATTTAAGGATGTCACAGTTTATTAGACGAATATTGTAACCCTTGAATCAGTCTCTAACACTCGCGTCCTCGTATCATTTTTCGATAGAAACACCTCTTCCCCCTTTTCATCAAAGCAGTATGCGATCGGAAGCGAGATTCCACAATTTCGATACGATCCATCTGCGTGACTCGTTCCGATAATCATCGCTTTACGTTCCATCGCAATCTTTCTCGCTTCTTCCGTCCACTCCATGAATTGTTCCTCACTAAACATCCCGACTCCGATTGGATTAAATATGATCGACAGATGCTCATGCGTTTTCAAGCCTTCACACCCCATAAAAATCTCCCAGCAAAGTAAATAACCGTATTCTTCCGCTCCATCCGTGACACTTGATTGCATGAACAAGAGCTCATTCTCTGGAGTTTTCCGTCGCGTTAACAACGTGTCACCTTGCTTGTTTATGATGAGGACCCGATCTTTATTCGTGTCATCTCGATACCCTAAAACAATCGATGTGTTGAATTGGATAGCTAAGTCACTTAGCCCATCTAATTCTGTATATGTACAATATCCCTCTGGATAGAGAATCAAGTCCACCGTCGGGTTCGACTCAATCTCTCGCTTCAGTTGCTCGAGATTTCGCTCTATCTCCGGTTGCCCAATCAATATATTCATGACTATTCGCCCCCTCTCATGATTTGTCTAGTTGGTAAATCCATTCATATGTAAGTGAGGTTGTCGACCAAACCCCACGATAAAGCAAGAATTTGATACTTCTCTTTATACTATCATTTAATTTATTCTGCATTGATGCTCACCATCACATTTCCAACCTTTTTCCCTTGGTCCACATATCGGTGCGCTTCGACAATCTTATCGAGTGGATATACCGTATCAATGACGGGTTGCAATGCTCCTGACTCAAACAATTCGTTCAAAAATATCAAATCCTCTTTACGTTCACTGGCTGGTCCTTGCCCCGCGACAGAACTGAAGGCCCCGTTATCGCTCACATGGGCTTTCGCTAATCGTTTATCGATTTTCCCTGAGGCATCAAAGACCACATCATACGTATTTAATTCAAGATCGTACCCCTCTTTCGTGTAATCGACGACCACATCAGCCCCAAGTCGCTTCACAAGTTCAACGTTTCGCTCGTGGCAAACTGCTGTGACATGCACGCCGTAATGCTTCGCAATCTGTACGGCAGTCGAACCGACAGCACCTGTGCCACCATAAATGAGAACGTTCGTCGCTCGCTCGATACGTGCCTTCCGTAAAAAATGTAGTGCAGTCGTCCCACCAAATGGTAGCGCCGCTGCCTCGATAAAGCTGGCATGCGCGGGCATCTGAAACACACATTTCGATTCGTTCACGCATGCAAACTCCGCATAACCACCAAAACGCATCCCAGTAAGGGCATAGACGTTTTCTCCGACCTGAAAGTTTTTCACACTGTTGCCTGTTTCTACGACGGTACCTGCCAACACGACACCGAGAATCGGTTGACGTGGAGCCTTAAACCCAACAACTAATCGCATCGGTAGTTTTCCTAATGCTGGAACGTCTAGTGCGCGGAGGCGTCGGTCTCCCGAGTGGACGGCCGATGCATGGACTTGAATCAGGATCTCATTACTTTTCGGCTTCGGTTGATGCACTTCTTGAATGACGAGTACTTACGGTGGCCCATACGTGGTACAAATCGCAGCTTTCATATCGATTCACTCCATTCATGAATTGTCACCTCAATCTGTTATACACGTTCCCTCAAACAAGACCGTTCAGTCCATTCGACATAGAAAAACCGGATCATATCATACGATATCATCCGGTTCCTTCCTTAATGACACAGTCGAATCAACAAGGGTGAACGGATTCGAAAGGGAAGCAGCTGCCGCTTCCGATTGTGCTAGACTTGCCTCGGTCACCACCGGTTCCTGACGTCTGAGCTTAAATGCTCGCTCGAGACGGCTCGTCAACAAATTGAAAATAAAGATAAGCGCAGCAAGTGACATGGCCGGGACGAGAAATAGATGATTCGTCATCCACGTCATCGCAGTGAACTGTCTGAAATAATACCCGAACATCGAAGACCATTCATAGACGGTCGGCATGATCCCTTCATGTAACATGACCGTTCCTCCGAAGAAAATCCCAAACAGCGAGAGATGAATGAGCAACATGAGCGTTTGGACAAACTGTTGCATGAAGACGATCACGAGGGTTGGGACGAGATGCGGGAAAAGGTGCAATCTCACACGGTGCCAGACACTTCCACCAAGCGTCTGAGCCACGATCATGAACTCTTGTTGAAGCAATTGTCGAATCTCCGTGATGAGATATAACGTGACGGCAGGTAATCCGAGAACGACTAAGACGATTAGTTCAATCTTTACTCGATCAAATAATGGAGGCACTTGTGTCGAATCAAAAAAGGTCAGTGTTCCTACTAACATCATCAATGCGATCAATGAAATCGGCAGAATCAAAAAGCCGTCCAATAACGTTTTAAAGAATTGATTTAAGCGAGCTCCCCTGAAAGCAAGAGGGATGCCAATCAATAGACCGATGACCATCCGTCCGAATGCGACGAGCGCACAGATGCCAACGGTCCACTTAAATCCTTCCACGAGCATTTGGAATAAATCATATCCAGCATTGTCCGTTCCGAGCCATTGATATTTTGACGGTTCTAATGGTGGTATTCCAATGAGTCTCCCTTCATCAGAGTAGAGCATGAGGGTTTGATCAACATTCCCATCACGAAACACGGTATTTCCAAAACTCATCAACAATAGCCCCGCTACGATAACAAAGCAGAAGATGAAAATCGGGTCACGTATTAATACTCGGCGCATCAAATCCCTCCTTTCCATGCATTCGGAATAATCCATTCAATCAGTAAATCCAACAGAAAAATCGGGATATAGATGACGAATAAGATAACCAGTAATATCTCCATCTGCGGGTTGTAGACGGCGAATCGAAATAACCCTTGAACGTTAAATAAGTATTCGACAATCAAAAGTGTCGATAAGATGGTAATGATGTTCGAACGGAAAAAGAGGTAAAACCGATAGATGATATTCGGTAATAAGTGTTTCCAAACCAGTCCACTCGGTCGAATCCCTTTCGCTTGCGCGAGTTCGAGATACGGAATGGCTTCTTGTTCATGAATATGAATCGTCAACCATTTGATAAAGAAGAATAATGTCGTCAGCGTCAATGTGACGATTGGGAGAAACCGTATATATTCTGCGAATCCTCCGGCAACTTCAATGCGATCGAACCCTGTCGACTTATGGATTGTAATCGCAAGAAATTGAGAAAAAATTAACCAGAACAAATCTGGTACCATCTCGAGCGTCTGACTCGTTTGGTGTAAAACGGTACGAACGCGTCTCCCGCTCCGATAGTAGAGGTACGCATACATTAATCCTAGCGAGGTCGATACCGCGAGTGCCGTGGTAAAAATGATGACCGATTCTTTGACGAGCGGTCCAAGTGCCGGCAAGAGTGGCAAGTAACGTTGCGCGGTGATGTTGTAATATGTAATGTCCTCTAGTTTCTGTAATTGGTCCATCTGTTGTTGAATGCCGTTCCAATAATTCGTCAGATTAAAATCCGTCTGAACGACGAGCGACGGTAGCGCACTAATCGCAATCAAGATGAAAAATGCGATTATCAGATGAACTGATTTCCGAGCAAAATACGTCATAGTTCGATCTCCTTTTGAATGCAAATCTCTCAATCAAAAGTGTGAAAGGATGTCCGGTTGATTGTTCATTTTCTAAAGGGAATAATATCCAAAGACACTTTCCACTGATTCTAGCATAATTATTATGTAAATAGAAACAATTTTCTGAAATTTATCTGGGTTAATTTGTATGATACAATGTATAGATAGAAATATTTAGGGGGTTAAAGGATGTGGATTATTTTTGGATTGGCGGCGATCGGGGCGACGCTCATCAATTTGACCGTATTTATGATGGAGAAGGACTATAAGCTGCCGATGGCGATTGCCCTATCATTAGTTGCTCTCACGTTATGCGCCGAATATAGCTTGCTCAACATGTGGGTCGAAGCTAAGGACTGGGGTGCCATAACAGATGTCGTACCCGGTATGTCGCGTGCGCTATGGTTCTTGACGGTTGCGGCAATCTTTTTGAATATCCTTCCGATCTTTTTAGAGAGAAAACGAAACAAGATGAAGGAATCGAAATGATTGGTATGGCGTTCAAGAAATTCCGGTCATTTAGTGAATGACAATGAATCATAAACTTATTGCGATTCTCGCTAATCCATTTGGTGTTTTCATTTTTGTCGTAATTTCACTGTCTTTGATATGGCAGGCCATACTCCGTCTCTTATCGTCTCAGCACATCTTGTTCATAACCAATTTAGTCGGAGGACTGGGTTTTATCGTCATGATGTTGCTTTTATGGCATACGTACAGGAGTCAATCATAGTAAAACGTGTTCGAAGCTATAAAATTAGCTTTGAACACGTTTTGTTTTTGAGTTTCACGCAATCAATCATCTGAACGAGTTGAATATAATAGCTCACCGTCAAGTGATCGCAACTCATAATCGATTCCTGATTGCATCTGCTTTGTCATTATTGCGCGACACGTAAACACATATCCTGGACCATATGCAACGTCCGGAATTTCCTTGAAGCCGTATGACCGCTCTCCGAACCATAGCGTCACGTTCGATGAACCCTTCGATGATCGGTCATCGACGACATAACATTCTCCCGTCTCGACGATGTGATTCGTCGTCATGCGGTCGTACGTTTCCATGCCTGCCATTCCAAGTACAAGAAACGAACAAAACATTGCGAGACAAGCTTGTCCTAGTTTGACTCGATTCCGAGTCTTTCGCCACTCTCTCCAATAGATGACAAGAGATCCTAGACACAATAATCCAATCAACCAAGTAAGTACAATTTCCAACAACCGAATCACCTCGTTTTACAATACGACTTTCTTCAAAAAAGGATTCGTGTCCCCTCACAAAAAAACTCGACACATGTCGAGTTTAAGGTAATTCATACTCCAATTTTCGCTTTTGCCAAGCGACAAGGAGGATACTGATGATGACGAGTAGGAACCAGGACGACAGTTTTCCTAAATCAACGATGGCCCAACCGTTCAATTGGTCCGGATACGCCCAGCCGTTGTAGAACGTGACAATATTTTCAGCAAGCCAGATAAAGCAGGCAATCAAGAAGAATGACAGGACGACCGGCATCTCAAATCGTCGATCGTCGAGTTTATACGAGACAACCGAGCGACCGAACGCCAAAAAGATGAATGCGATCAACAGCCACCGTAGGTCTAACCAAACATGGTGCCAAAAAAAGTTGAAGTAAATGGCGATGCCAAGTCCGAAGGCGATGATTGGGTGCGGCATCTTCGTAAATCGTAAATCGAGACGACGCCATGCCTGGACGACGTAACTACCAACGCTCGCATACATAAATCCGGCATAGAGCGGGACGCCCCACACTTTTGTGAACGCCTCATCCGGATAACTCCATGACCCCATCTGCACCTTGAATAATTCAAGTCCAAGACCGATGACATGGAACCAGCTGATGACCTTCACTTCTTCCATCGTCTCGAGCCCCGTCTTCACAAGGACGACTTGAACGAACAAACACCAGATGAGTAAAACGTCATATCGTGGGAGTGGTAACTCTACAAACTTTGTGACGGCAAGCGCTCCGAAGATGGCGACCGGAAAGATACAACTAAGTGCCTGTTCGTAAGCGAAGATAAAGAGATAACGTATACGTCCCATCCGTTGTCCTACCTTTCGATGTATTCATATAAAAATGAGGATTCGCCATCATAAAACCGCGGGTCAAAGACGCCGAGCCGTTCTTCGTTTGCTACGATGACGACGAACGGCGACCATTTGGTCAATGTGCGCGCCTCATGATTCGCTTCAAACAATGGTTCAAGACTCGCCTTTTCGGCACTCGTCAATTCGTATTGCAAGGTCGCTTCTTGATATATCGAATCTTGAAAGAGCGATACGTCCTCGTCAGTCTTCGTAATGACCGTGAACTGAGTCGGGATAAATGAAGCCGAGAGCGCCACTTCGTCATATTCCATTGAATAAGACTGATATAAATAGGCGCCCTGCGCACTTTGAAGCGCGACACAAAGAACGAGGGCAGCCCACGCATACCGATACGTCTTATAACGGACTTCTTGTTTACGTGCGACGAGCCAGGCGACCAAGAAGATTCCCCAATAGACAAAATCGACAATCGGGATCACACCGAATGTGATCCTCACGTCCGAGATCGGTTCGAAATACCCTGTCCCCCATGCATTGAACAAATCGGATGTATTGTGTACGAAGACTGACAATAATGCCCACCAAAAATAGCGGATGTCCGTCACTCGAAAGAGAAGGCGAACCAGTATGTAGATGAGCAGTGCAAAGAGCGGAACGAGGAAGATCGAGTGAGTGATGCCGCGATGCCACATCTGATACATGCCTTCCGTGTCCCATAGCCGTGAAATTACATCACTGTCAGGGATTTGGCTCCCGACGAGTGTCGTGACGAATAAGGCTCGTTTTTCATGTTGTTGTAAATCACGTTTATCGGCTGCACCATATAACGTCAAACCGAATAACGTATGTGTAATCGTATCCACGTTCTACCTCCATAGCGAAAGAGACATCTCCCAATCCTGGACGATGTCTCTTCCTATTAGTTCTCTTTATCCATTTTCATGGCGCGTCTTGCGACGATCGTTACGAAAATGACAGCGACAATCGGAATGATCAATGGCATCCAATTCAACATCCGCCTGTCCCCCTTCATCTAGTGTCGCAAGCAGTATAGCACATCTGCTTACTCGATGGCGGAATGAATGCTTGTATGTTCATAAGTAATTGCCATCTTCTCAATCGTTGCTTTCATATGATCACGAAGCGTGAGTGGTTCAACCACTTCTACTTGTGAACCCAAAGATAGCAACCAGTAAATAAATCCGTCAGAAACGGCCGCATCGAAGCGGATGAGGAATCGTTCTCCATGTTCAGAAACAGAAACGTCTTCCCCTAACTTGTCAAAGATGACCGGGAGAACGCGTTCGTCGACGGACAAAACGATTTGTTCATCAGATCCGTTATACATATTGAATGATTTTTGATAGTAATCATCAGGTAAATGATGCTTCGGACGAATGGTGCCATCTTCCACAATCTCCGAATTGACGATGCGGTCAACCCGGTAGTTCCGCACCTCTCCGATTGATTCGTCGATCCCGATCAAGTAGTACTGCTCGTGATTCCAATGCAAATCGATTGGATTAACGACGTATCGCTCTCCGTCACGGCGGAGCGGGAACGTTCGTTTCGTCACATCAAATCCGACGACGTCTGTATATTGGAACGAGATAGCTTTTCGTTCATGAATGGCCCGTTGGATACGATCGATATGGTAAGGAATGTGTCCGTGTTTTTTCTTCGGCGTCTTGATGATCGATTGTAGCGTCTTCGCTTCAGGGATACTCGTCAGCATTTGAAGTTTCTCTACAATTTCCTCGGTCACGTCTTCCGAGATAAATTTCGCTGCGACAATCGCATCGACCATCATCCGGAGTTCATGAATCTCAAATAAGCGGGCCGAATGCCAATACTTTTTAGCGAGACCATTCTTCTCCAATTCATCCTGCACTTCAAACCCCGAATTATTCAGTGCCTGGATATCGTCTTTCACCGATTTTTTTGCTAACTTAGAAGTATCTCCTATCGTTGACAAGTACTCGAGCAAATCTTCTAGTGTCTTTGGATTCGCTTCGTCCGTGTAACGTTCGAAGAAACGTCGAACTTCAAGTAACCGCTCTCGGTTATTCACGGTTCTATCCCCTTTCGTTTCTCTATCTAAATTATGTATAAACAGACATTATCATTTTATTTCCACGAAATAAAGGTATTTTCCATTACAAACTGTTTAAGGAGGCGCCATCTACAGTGAAACATTATGCACACGTCAACGGCTCAAAAATCGAATATATAGACCGTGGTCACGGTCCCGTCATCGTACTGATTCATGGGACCCAATCCTCAAGTCTAGAACCATACCATGTGGACCAACTCGTTTTGTCCGGTTTCCGGGTCATTGTCCCATCTCGGCCTGGATATGGAGAAACTCCCTACACTTTTTCAGCATCGCCTCAAGCGTTTGCGACACAACTCCATCACTTGATGCAGATGCTACAGATTGAACGGTATCATGTATATGGCATCTCTGCCGGAGGACCGACCGCCATCGAGCTCGCTTCACAGAATCAGCGTGTACTCAGCTTGACACTCGCTGCCGCCGTAACGAGTGTCGTCGATTTCCCGTATCGGGACACGGTCAGTCGAAATATCGTCCAGCCGGCATTCATCGCCCTTCAATACATCATGAAACAGTTCATCGCTCGTGCCATTCAAAAACATCCATTTGAAGCAACGGCCCGTATGATTCAATCGACGAGTGTGTTGGCACTCGAGACAATTCGAGAAGAGGTATCACCCTATGACATCTTCCTCCTAAAACGTGTCGCGAATCAGATGGCGTTTGGACTTGGCGCACAGTTCGATTTAAAACAACGTGTCTCAAGTGAGGTCTTACTCGGTGTCACCTGCCCGACCTACATCGTCCATTCAAAAAATGACAAGGCCGTCCCCGTTCGTCATGCGCATTACGCGAAGCGATTGATCCCGCATGCTCAGTTAACAATCCTGAACAGCCCAGGACACCTCATTTGGGTCGGACGACAAGCGAGAAAATCAGAACGACAAATCGAACGGTTTATCCGATTCAACTCGTAAGCATCTCAAAAAGAGGTGCTTTTTTACGTATCTAACCCGAGGGCATCAATCAATTGATTCGTCGTATGTTCCGGTAGTCGCCAGATAACGTCTGTTCGTTAAATTCTGTGATCACACTTGGATGCTCCGGTTGACCGAGCCAAAGCTGATAGCGTTCTTGCTTTCCACCTTTAAACTGCAGCAAGAGATCAAAATCGGGTGCCACTTCGATTTCGATATCTTCGATTTCTTCTGAACTTCGTAGCATTTCCGCGAACACCCGCACCTGGCTCAATTCATGAAACTCTAACTTCACTTCTGGATTCATTATTCCGCGCACCGTCGACTCCGCCACCTTCACGCGTTCAACTTCTTCATTCTCAATTTCTCCAATCGGATCTCCAAACGGTGCGGTAATCGTTCGAATCGCATCAACCCACTTCATCATTTTATTCATTCTCTCACCTCTCTCTTCTCTTCATCTATACGTAGATCCAATCGAAACGGTTTCAACATTTGGAAAAATTAAAAAGCCGAGCAAACGCTCAGCTTTTACATTCATTCATATTTCCAACCGACTAAACTTGCCTCGTCTCCGACGTAGCGGACTCGTTTCTCACCATCACTTGGGAAGACGCGAAGGGTTGCCACAGCGTCACCGTCATTGACGAAACATTCGACACTCGACGAGTCGACATACAGATGAAGGGACGTGACCTCAATCACTTTTGTCCGGGTCGTCCCAAACTCCGTCGCGAACGGTTCACCCGCGTTTGTCCGATCGATGGTCAATTCGTTTGTATCTTTCTCGTACCGAATCACGAGCGACTCATCTTCTGTCTTCAATAGTTCAAGTTTGAAGTCTTCTCCAGCTGTCGACAGTTCCAATTCAAAACGTTCGGGTGAGATCACGTCAAGCCGTGTCCCTGATTCGTTTACGAACTGATTAGATCGGAGTTGCTTCATTTCAGAGATTGGTCGTTGTTTTAATACGCCATCTTCAAGCGAGAGTTCTCGAGGGAGCGTCAACGCATGGGCCCAACCGTAGCGGTCTGTCGGATATTCGATCTCCGGTAGGCCCATCCAACCGACTAGAATGCGACGACCGTCATGCTCCGTCGATTGCGGGGCGTAAAAGTCGAAACCGAAGTCGAGCTCTTCAAACGACTCGTGCGTGAAGACGAGCGTCTCTAAATCGAGAGTGCCTGTGACGTATCCAGATTGATAGATGTTGTGATAGCGATGACCTTCAGGCTCAATCCCTTGCGGAGAAAAAATGAGGACATGCCTTCCATTCAGTTCAAACACGTCCGGACATTCCCACATGTAACCGAACTGCTCGAGCTCCGTCTTCACTTCACCTAAAAACGTCCAATCATTCAAGTTGGTCGAACGATATAAGACGACACATCCTGTCTCATCCGTTCGCTGTGCACCGACAATCGCATAATATGATCCATCTTCTTCCCATACTTTCGGATCGCGGAAATGTTCCGTGTAACCGGCCGGAATATCCGGGATGGCCACGTTGCGCCGCTCGATCATCCCGTCACGTAAGACACCGATAATTTGCGAGGCGTGACGCGTCCAATCGTCCGTACGATGATTCCCGGTATACATGACGTGAAGTGTGTCGTTTACGACGAACCCACTTCCAGAATAGGCACCGTGGGAATCCTCCTTCGTTTCAGGGACTAACGCCACCCCGCGGTCGGTCCAATGGACGAGATTTTTCGAACTGACATGATACCAATGTTTGAGACCGTGAACTGGCCCGAGCGGGAACCATTGATAGAATAGATGGTACTCTCCATCGTAATATGCGAAGCCGTTCGGGTCATTGAGGAGGCCCGTCGGCGGCTGGATGTGGTACCCAAACCGCCACGGGGATGCGGCCGTCTTTGCACGGAGCACCTCCATTTCGAGGGCGCTCACGTCACGGAGTGAACGATAACGTTCGGCCTTCGTCCAATTCATAGTGTCACTTCCTTTTTCGTTACGCGGCTTGTTTGACCGCTTCTTTTTTTGCTTGTCGTTTCGCAAGGATGAATGTCAATCCGAATGTCACGGCGAATGCGATCGCCATACCAATGATATACGAGATGATCGAACCCGGTGCGATTGAAATAATACCTGGTAATCCGGCAGCACCGAGCGCTACTGCCAATACGTCGTTTCCAACGATGAATGCAGACGCAACGGCTGAACCAACGATGGCTGCGATGAATGGATAACGAAGTTTTAAATTGACCCCGAACATGGCAGGCTCTGTGATTCCAAGTAATGCAGAGATTCCTGATGCTGAGGCGACACCTTTCATCTTCTTATCAGCAGTCAAGAAGAAGACCGCAAGGGTAGCAGCCCCTTGTGCAACGTTTGACATCGCAGCAATCGGGAAGATGAACGATCCCCCTGTTTCAGCGATATCGGCGAGAAGTTGTGTCTCAATTGCGATGAAGCTATGGTGCATCCCCGTGATAACGATTGGAGCGTAGAGAAGACCCATGATCAAGCCACCGACGAACCCGAGTGAATCGTACGTCCATACCAACCCATCAATGATCAAGTTCCCTGCTTCACGAGTGATCGGTCCGACGAAAGCGAACGTGATGAACGCTGTGAAGAGGAGTGAGAGCAATGGCGTAAGCAAGATATCTAGTGACGCCGGCATAAACTTCCGAATGTTAATTTCAAGCTTCGATAAAATATACGTCGAGACGAGGACTGGTAAGACTTGTCCTTGGTATCCTAACTTCTCAATCTCGAGTCCGAAAATGTTCCAAACCGGAATCTCTTCAACACTTGCCTGAGCGTATGCATTGATCAAGTCCGGGTGGACCATGATCATCCCGAGCGCTGCACCTAGGTACGGGTTACCACCGAACCGTTTGGCTGCGGAGAACCCTATGAGTACAGGAAGGAAGACGAAGGCGGCGTTTGCGAACGTATTGATCATCGCTGCGAGGTCGGCCATGCCTGGATACTGGTCAATCAACGAACGTCCATCAAAGAACAAATCCGGTGCCGTCAATAAGTTGTTGATTCCCATCAAGAGACCGCCGGCGACGATGGCCGGGATGATTGGAACGAAGATATCCGATAACATTTTGACGAACTGTTGGAGCGGGTTCATTTTTTTCGCTCCGGCTGACTTCACGTCTGTCGTCGACATGTCTCCAAGGCCAGTCAATTGTGAAAATTCCGCATAGACCTTGTTGACCGTACCTTGTCCGATGATGATTTGATATTGTCCTCCTGTAGAGAATGTTCCCTTAACCACATCAAGTTGTTCGAGTGCTTTCTCATCGACCTTTGACTCATCGTTCAATACGAGTCGAAGGCGAGTCGCACAGTGCGCGGCTGCCGCAACGTTTTCTTTCCCACCAATCGCCTCTAGGATCGATGCTGCTTCTTTTTTGTAATCCATCTTCATTTCCCTCCTAACGTTTCATTCACAAGTTGTCGTGATGGAATTGCTGGAATAGCGCCATAAGCTGTACATGTCAATGCACCCGTTACGTTCGCATATTCAATGTCGGAACGTAAGCGCTCCGGGTCAAACCCGAGTGTTGCCAACCGATATAAGTAAGCTCCGACGAACGCATCTCCCGCTCCCGTCGAATCGATACTGTCGATTGAGATTGAAGGAACGATTTCATGATGCGTGCTTGTCGCAATCAACGTCCCACGAGACCCTAGTGTGATGGCAATCTGTTTTGCCCCTAATTCAAGCAGTGCACGAACAGCGTCTTCTAGTTGTTCTTCTCCGGTTAACAAGTATGCTTCTTCTTCGCTCAGTTTAATGAAGTCCGATTCCGCGATGAAGTGTCTCGCATCTTGTTTAAATTGCTCGAGGTCCGTGATCAATGCATCTCGATAGTTCGGGTCGAACGAGATAAACAAGCCATCCCGCTTTGCAAATTGCAATAACTTGAAGTACGCGTCTTTCAATTTTCCATCAAGTAGTGCTGTCGCCGAGCCGAAATGAATGATGTCCCCTGACTCGATCACCGATAAGTCGATCGACTCGAAGGCATACTCCCCGTCACTTCCGCGACGGAATGTGAAGTCCCGCTCTCCGTCCTCTTGAATCGATACGAATGCGAACGTCGTGTCTCCAGACTCCACAAGGTTTTCTGTTCGGACGCCGTTCTCGACCAACGTCTGTTTCAAGAAGAGACCAAACGGGTCATCTCCAACCTGTCCGAGGAAACTAGATTGCCCCCCGTGCTTACTGACGACTGCCGCGACATTCGCAGGTGCGCCTCCCGCCTTCTTGACGAACGTCGTCCCGTTCAAGAGATCGCTAGACGCATCCTCGCATACCCAGTCAATCAATAATTCGCCGATACAATGTACGGTGTTCATATCGTCCACCTCCATAAATCATATAAGTTCTTTATACAATTGGTACCGGTTCCATTTTAGAATAAAAAATGTTGCGGAACCGGTTCCGCAACACAAATGTAAACGATTTAGTTTAACTTGTCAACGCTTTCGCGCACTTTTAGTTCAAAAATTGTGAACGTTTTCATTGAGACGTGTTCACCTTGCAACAGCTGTAGCATCATGTCGGCAGCTTTCGCACCAGTTCGGCGATAAGGAAGGTGTACCGTCGTGATGGATGGATGCAGGACTTCCGTGAAATCATATCCTCCAAATCCACTGACAGAGACATCTCTTGGGACAGAGACCCCCTGATTCGCTAATCCTTTCAGGACGCCTAAGGCAATGTTGTCGGTCGCACAAACGATTAAGGAAACAGAGCCAACATTATCCGCCAACTGTTCACCGATTGGAATGGCATCCTCAATCTTAAACGTCGTTTGAATGACTTTGACATTTGCCTCCGACTCTTGAAACGCCCGCAAAAATCCGTCACGGCGTGCTTGACCGACCGCGATATCCGATTCATACACCCCGACATAGACCACGTTTCGATGACCCCACTCCGTGAACTGTTTACCGAGCGCATAGGCCGCATCATAGTCAGGATAGACGAGACTATGGACATTGTCATGTTGCTGACCAATCAACAAGACCGGGATTTGAATCGCCTCAATCGCCTCAAGATGACGTTCCGTGACCGTCGTCCCGAGCCAGATGATTCCGGCAACTTTTTGTTTGGCCAAATTATATAGCTGTTCGATTTCTCGTTCCGTCTGTTGTGCTGTATTGACGACGAGCATTTGATATCCTCGTTCTGTGAGCTGTTCATCAATCCCCATCATCGTCCGTGAGGCGGCATACGAATCAAGCCGTGGAACGATGACCCCAATCATCTTCGTCTGTTTCGACTTGAGACTTTGAGCGAACTGATTCGGCTCATAGTTCGTATCTCGAATGACCCGGTCGAGTTTTTCCCTTGTTGCCTTTCCGACCGATCCACCGTTCAGATAGCGTGAGACCGTACTTTTGGCGACACCAGCGAGCTCCGCAATGTCTTTAATGGTGACTTGCTTCATCCTTACCCCTCCATATGAAAAAAGCTGACGTGCGAGACGCCGTCAGCTTAATGGTTTACCACATATCGTTTCTTGAAATTTAAATAATACAAACCGTTCCGCTTTTCGAACCCGTTCTGAATGAGAATATGATGCATCTCTTGTTGATGTGGGCTCGTCGGTGGGATGCCAGCCCGGACTGTTTGTCCATCCATCAATTTTGAGTCCAGTAAGGCAAGTCGCAAACCTTCCGTCGCATATCCTTTGTTTTTGTACGCATCGAACACCATCAGGTCGAGTTGGTATACGCGGGCAAGCTTGAGTAACAAGACTTTACCGACCAGTTTGTCATCGACCATCAAGTCGTAATAGAAGTCTTCTCCATAACTATGCTCTTCTGCGTGATAAAGTTGCTCGGACCCCATTTCTTCGAGAATCCCTTTCAACTCTTCAGCAGAAACGCCATATGCGTTTTCTCCATACTTCTGAAAATGTTCATATTCAATCTCATCAATCTGGCGAATAGGTTGACGCACGATGTTCATCCCGTGCCCTCCTTAACTAGTAGTTCAATATCTGTCTGCGCTTATTATAAACGAATCCCTTCATGAAGCGCAAAAGATAACCGAACGTCAAATCGGTTCGATATGAATATGCACCGAATCGACCGCATGCTGTTCATCTAATTTCCGTTCGATGTCATCACATAATTCATGGGCCGCGTCCACGGTCAAATCGCCATCGACTGCAATCGTCACGTCGAGCATCACGTGATTCCCTAGATGACGCCCTTTGATTTCCCGAACTTCTTTCACCCGCTCAAATTGTTCAATCGTCTCCTCATAGGACTCGACGAGGTGCGGAGGGAACCCGTCAGAAAGCTGATGGGTGGCATCTAAAAAGATTTGGATCGCTGTCCGGATGATCATGCCGGCAATCACAATTGCTAAGACCGTGTCCATCCAAGACAGTTGAAAATAAGCAAATAGCACACCAAGCGTGGCTCCGACTGAAATCATCGCATCGGCCAAATTGTCTTTCGCTGCCGCCTTAAGTGCCAATGACTTTGTCTTCTTCGCGAGGTTCAAGTTGAACCGATACACCCCGAACATGACGAGCGCACTGACGAAGGCGACGACCGCCGCCAACGGGTTCGGCTCTGTATACTCGCCCCCGATTAAATTCGACAGACTGTTAAAGAAGACGAAAATACCGACCCCAATCATAATCAATGAAGCGATGAGTGCAGAGATCGTCTCCATCTTCGCATGACCATATTTATGCTCGGCATCCCGTGGCAATGCAGCCACCCGAATGCCAATATAGACCGCGACTGATGCAATTATATCCGTCGTATTGTTGAATCCATCGGCTAGGACCGCCTCAGATTCATATAAGTATCCGAAGAATACCTTTAGTATAGATAAGATCAAATATGCCTTAATCGACACAATCGCTCCTTTGAGCGCTTTTGGTGGATGATTTGTTGTTTCCATCCGCCCACCTCCTTAATTAGCTCAGTTAGTATAGCAGGTGAACTTCGTGTGGGGATAGAGAAACAATGTTTCTTACAGCCAAAATAAATGGAATATATTCCCGGTAGTTTCGTTTAACAAATTTTATGGTAAAGTAAACAGGAAGAGACCTTAGGGTTAAACCGCAAAAAGAGGTGAAACAGATGTTTACAGAACGTGATGGGATCAAATTACGACTGGAACAAATTGACAGATTGTTAATCGATTTGAATCGCGAGGCAAAGCAATTGATGGCACGTCTCCGCGAATTAGATGCTTCTGGTGAAAATCCGCACGAAGTATCTTTGAAACCTGAAGAACGCGATACGTTGAAATCGTCAATCGATGAAACGCTTGAAGCGCTACAAAGCCGTTCAAAACGTCCGATGAACGTGAACGACGAGAAGAAGAAAGAACTTGCTTCTCATAAAGCACTCATCGATGAATTATCAGACTTACTCAGCAAGAAAAAATGAGACGCACCTGCGTCTCATTTTTTATGAAGGAGCCCGAATCATGTATATTGTAACCACTTGTTTACGTCCGACAGATGATGTCTTATCTCGAGCGCATACACATGCCACAGAATACAAGATGAAATTTGTCGACCGGCGCAAACTTTCCATCGACGAGTTGAAGAAACGTCATCAACGAGATGTACTTGTATTTGATAAACGACGTGTCGAGTTCACACCTCTGCATAGTACAGAACCGTTCTTTTTCCACCCATCGAGCTCCGTCTTTCGGGTGAAGCAACTGAGCCGAGGTGGATCAGATCCACTCATTGACGCCATGCAAGCAACTCCGGGTGATCATATTTTAGATTGTACACTCGGACTCGGCTCGGACAGTATCGTCATGAGCCATGTCGCCGGTTCAAACGGTAAAGTAATTGGCCTTGAGAGTCAATTCATTACGGCACAACTCGTCCGAGAAGGCATGTCCGTATGGGTCGAAAAAGATGAGCAGGTCAATGAGGCGATGCGACGCATTGAGGTCGTTCACTCCAACTCTCTTGACTATTTGAAAACGTGTGCGGAAAATTCGTTTGATTGTATCTACTTTGATCCGATGTTTGAAAAGACGATTTCAGAATCGGTTCATCTGAACCCACTTCGCACAATCGCCGACACTTCCCCTCTCACGCAAGAATTGATTACCGAAGCAACACGAGTAGCCAAGAAACGAATTGTCTTGAAGGCGCATTTTGAGAGCGATACCTTTGAACGGTACGGTTTCGCTCACATAAAACGTAAAACGTCGAAGTTCCATTACGGATATATCGACCTTGAGTCTAAGTCTATTTAGTCAAATTGAACTAAATAGGTCTTTAGACTCCTTTTTCGTTTATTATTTTCTGAATATTGACATTAATCAGACACAAAGAGTACATTTACAACAAGCTCACACATTTTCCCATTATTTTTTAACAGGAGGTTCATACAAATGAAAAAACGTTCCATCCGTCGAACGACTCTAGCGGCTCTCATGACATCTGCCATGACAGTCAGTATCGTTCCGGCAGCTGGTGCCGCTCCCCTCTCGGTTGCGCCATCGGTACCGACAACGAGCGAGCTCGCTCCGTTCGACCACAACATCATCGATGAAGAGCGTCTCGCGAAAGCTCTCGAGAAACGCGGCGTCATCAAAAAAGGTTTGTCTGCATCTGAACGCATGAAAGCAGTCGATGCATATATCTCGAAAAAGCAAGGTGAAGCGAAAGATCCACATAAGCACGACGACAAAGTGAACGAGAAGGCTTCAAAAGCAAAAGAGAAGATACATACTCAATTCGAAAAGGAATCAAAACGAATTCTTGATAAAGCGAAAAAAGGGCAAGGAAATTACCGTAAAGGGAAACCGAACGGTCAAGTGAAGGTTTCTCCTGCCCGGCAATCTGCATACAACGGTTCGGTACGTGAAGATAAAGTCCTCGTTCTCCTCGTCGAGTACAGCGATTTCAAACACAATAACATCATCCAAGAGCCGGGCTATATGTACAGCGATAACTTCAGTAAAGAACATTATGAAAAGTATATGTTCGGTGATCAACAATTTGAACTCTTTAACGGTGAAAAGGTTCAAACGTTCAAACAATACTATGAAGAACAATCAGGCGGAAGTTATACTGTCGATGGTGAGGTTTCGGAGTGGTTGACCGTTCCGGGAACCGCAAAAGACTACGGTGCGGACAAAGGCGATGGCGGACATGATAACGTCGGACCGGGACCACGTCAACTCGTCAAAGATGCGTTGAATGCTGCGGTCGCATCTGGAATCGATTTGAAAGAACATGACCAATACGATCTATACGATTTGGATGGAGACGGTGACTTCAATGAGCCGGACGGTCTCGTTGACCACTTGATGATCATCCACGCTGGGACTGGCCAAGAAGCGGGTGGCGGTGCGCTCGGTGACGATGCGGTATGGTCACATCGCTGGGTTCTTGATGGTGTTTACCCAGTAGCCAATACAGAAGCTGCAGTTCCTTACTGGGGCGGAAAAATGGCTGCGTACGATTACACGATTCAACCAGAAGATGGTGCGGTCGGCGTTTTCGCACACGAATTCGGACATGACCTCGGTCTTCCAGATGAGTACGATACGCAGTACACAGGTCAAGGCGAACCGATTCAATCATGGTCAATCATGAGTGGCGGTAGCTGGGCCGGTAAAGTCGCAGGTACGGAGCCAACAAGCTTCTCACCACAAAACAAAGAATACTTCCAAAAAATCATGGGTGGAAACTGGGCAAACATCACAGAAGTCGACCTTGAAGACCTCAACTCTCAAGGGTTCGTCGCACAACTCGACCAATCTGTGACGAAATCAAACAACCCAGGCATCGTCAAAGTCAACCTTCCTGATAAGAAGATTAAAGGAATCGAACCAGTTTATGGCGATCGCTACTATTACTCGACAAAAGGTGACGACATCCATACTGAGATGGCAACACCAGCTGTGAAACTTGGTGCGGACGGAGTCCTCGCATTCGATTCATTCTATGAAGTCGAATCGGACTATGATTACTTGTACATCAAAGCCCTCAGCAGTGGTCAAGAAGTCGTTCTCGATGTATTCGGTGACGACGTCAACGGCGCAAACGAAGCGGGCTACCCTGCTGAGACGACGAACGGTGCATGGGTCAACAAATCATACGACCTCTCACAATTCGCTGGTCAAGATGTTCAAATCGTCTTTGAATACGTGACAGACGGCGGCGTCGCTATGAAAGGCTTCGCAGTCGATAACTTGTCAATCAAATCAGAATCCGCAACACTCTTCGCAGATGATGCAGAAGGCGCTGAAGCCGTGACGCTCGATGGATTCGTCTCTTCAGACGGATACGATTCAAAACCACACTATTACTACCTCGAATGGCGTAACCACGCTGGGTCGGATATGGGTCTTCTCAACGGCCGCGGCGTGAAATACAACACTGGTCTTGTCGTGTGGTATGGTGATGACTCGTTCACAGATAACTGGGTCGGTGTTCACCCTGGTGAAGGATTCCTCGGTGTCGTCGATTCACATCCACAAGCGCTGATCGGTAACTTGAACGGTCAACAGACAGTCGCAGGTAGCACACGTTACCAAATTGCTGATGCGGCATTCAGTCTCGATAAGACGCTCGCTTGGTATATCGATTCACCGAGTCGTGGCGTGTACGATTACAAAGCACAGCCTGGCGTGAAGCAGTTCAATGATGCAAACTCTTACATCAACTCGCTCATTCCAGATGCAGGACGCAAACTTCCGCAATACGGTCTCGTCATTGACGTAGTCGGTGAAGCGAAAGACAACTCTGCAGGTGCCGTTTGGATCCGTACAAAATAAACATGTAGCATTCGACCTCCAGTCTTCCTCTATCGAAGATTGGAGGTCTTATTATTCTAAAAAAGCTTGAAAATGACGAATAATCTGTGTAACATAGTTGGTATAACGCCTCTGTAGGTTAGTGGCAGACCTCAGCAATGGTAATGCTGCAGCACGAGTTCGATTCTCGTCGGAGGCATCAACAATACCGCTCAACCAAGCGGTTCAGAGCACTTCCTGTTTATGACAGGAGGTGCTTTCTTTTTGCCCGTTCCCACTTTGTTCCCACTTTCTTATTTTTCATGTCGCGAATCACGGTTTGTCGAATCGATTTTTAGTTTGTCGAACGATTGCACTTAGCAGGGAGTTTCCAGAAGCACTTTTGATATAGAAGAGGGTTTTATAATTTTACGGTGTTTACCTGAGTGGACCTCCCCCCTCTCCTTGACATCATTTCCGTTCCTCTATAAACTTGAAAAGTTGAAATCATTGAATAGTTAGAGGAAGGAGCATGATTCATGCTAAACGAATGGTTATGGATTCCTTCTGCCATCCTTACACTCGGACTACTCGTCCTCAGTTACAAGTTATTCGGACGAGTCGGCTTATATGCTTGGATTGCGATGGCTTCGGTCGTAGCAAACATCCAAGTCACGCAACAGATTGTAATTGGCGGATATATTTTCACGCTCGGTAACATCGTTTACGGTTCGCTCTACTTGGCAACCGATATTTTGAACGAAAAACATGGGCGAGTGGCTGCCCGTAAAGGCGTATGGCTCGGATTTTTCATCTTGATCGTCTCAACGGTACTCATGCAATATGCACTTTTATATGAGCCGTTTGAAGAGGCACTGTTCATGCATGAAAGCTTCGAGGCACTCTTCTCGATGCTGCCATTGATCACACTCGGTAGCCTTGCTGCCTATTTGGTCTCTCAATTGTTCGATGTCTTCGTCTATTCAAAGATCCGTGCAAAAACGGGCGAGAAGAAGCTTTGGCTTCGTACGACAGGTTCGACCGTCTTATCTCAACTGATTGATACGTTCACGTTCTGCATCATCGCATTCTGGGGAATGGAATGGGACATTTGGTGGAACATCTTTATCACGACATACGTGGCAAAGTTTGTGATCGCTTGGATGGCGACACCGTTTATGTATTACGCAAAACGAACAAATCCACAAGACGAAACCGAACAGGATGCAGCATAAAGAAAAGCCGTAACTTCAACATGAAGTTACGGCTTTTCTTATGGTCGTTCAATCAGGATACGCACAGCATACGGACGGGCTTCTTCAATCGACGCCGACTCTCGACAGACGGTAATCGCTTTGAATGCATCAATCGCGACCGCCTCGATGGTATGATCGTTCGTTTCGACTTCAAGAATGGTATAAGCAGGTAAGCGCTCGAGTTTAACCCACTCCCCGTTACGTTTTTTTTCATAGATGACTGGTGTTTGAATCGAGTAACGTCGGAGTAAATCATGGACATTCATCTGATCTCCTCCCTATTCAAATCGTACATCCATTATAGAAAGCGCTTTCAAATTTGTAAAGCGAGTACACTATAATTTTATACAATCTTCCACTTCATTTTAAATTCAATTTTGCCGATAAAAGAAGTAAAGAAATGGGGTGAATTGATGCGTTATCGCCGCCAGGAGACGTTCCGCTATATCCTACCGAATCCCCGTACCATCCCTTATCGACTTGTATGGGAAGAAAAAGAACTCTATGATGGGGAAGGATTGCTCCTCAATGTGAGTTCTCATGGATTAAAATTGCGTTCGGACTACCTCTTCCCGCTCTCTGATGATTTACAGGTCCATTTTCTTTTCGACCTCGTTCCGACACTTCAACCGATCGAACTCATGGGACATGTCAGACACCGTGGCCAAACGGGCTCGCTGTATGATTATGGAATCATGCTTGATGTGAAAGCTGACGAAACTCAGCAACTCGTCACGATGATTAAAACGTATGCACGTGAAAATAAATGAGAACATGCGTCAGGCATCTTCTCATTTTTTCGTGTCTCCAAAAGAGGGTATACTACAACTATCAACCATTGACGAGGTGTTCGTATGACAAGAAAATTCTTATTGATTCCTTGGGGACTGGCAATTGCATTCGCCGTCATCGGTCCAAATGTCCCGTTCGACGGACGCTTTCTTCTCGATTTTGTGACTTATAATACCGAGGCGTACGAAGGCTATTCTCTATCGCTCTTTAGTATCTTAGGGGTGTTTCCCCTGGCGATGTTTCCACTTCTTTGGTCAGAAGTGAATCAGCTCAAACCGAATCCACTCATCGCCGCTGTCACCAGTTTTTTCGTTGGGGGATTTCTACTCGCTCCTTATTTGGCTTTTGCGAGACAGTCACCTTATCCGACCCCGGTCAAACCGCTGCCGACCCGTATCCTCGGCGTTGTGCTTTTACTGGTGACAATCGGGTTGTTCATCGCTGCAGCCAATACTGGAAATGTTGCAGAATACTGGTCCTATGTGGAGAACAATCAATTTGTTCGAACGATGACCGTCGATTTCTTTTTGTTGGCATTCATTCAAATTACGTTAATGAATCGGGACGCGAAACGCTATAAGATGAGCTTATGGCCGCTCCCCTATATCCCGTTGTTCGGTCTCATTTTTTGGCTCATGATTCGCCATCAAAAACCGTTCAACGAAGCACCTCCGAAGCGTGAACGTGCTGAAATGAAACATTGAGTACCCGTTTTCATCAGAAACGGCTATACTAGAAGTTAGTTTTTAATGAAGGAGACCATCACATGCGTTATTTCCAAGTCACTTCTTACGTGACTGTCAAGAATGAAGAGCTCGAATTCAATGAATATGTAAAAGTTCCAAACCAAAAAGTCGATCAATTTTTGAAAGACACATTGGAACTAGATTTATACGATGACCAAGTGACATTGCGCGAATGTGTTGTCGAAAAAGGGAAATGGGAATGCCCAGTCGGTGATTTTGTCATCACGGAACATATGAACGAGAAATCATTCAATCGGCTACAAAATAGCCGCTCTGTAAAGTCAACATCATAAACCAACTCAAAAAGATCCTCCTAGCTTATTTCAGCTAGGAGGATCTTTTACCTGTTACACGCTTTATTCGTTCGATTCTTCCTCTGGATCAGGGTCAGGATGCTGTGTCGGAGCCGGTTTTTTCGCCGGGTTCGATTCATCATCCGGTAGCGGATCCGGGTGAACCCCTGGTTGTGATTCGTCACGCTTCATCGTATCCCTCCTTCATGTTTACTCCACTTGTTTAACCTTTTTTCACATGAATGAAACGTATCAGTGTATATTCCGGTTGCCGATGACACGTCTGGAGATCGCCTTCTCAATTTCAACAATGATAAAGACGACGGCACCAAATGCCACTGGATAAATCCAATCTTCCCACGTTAATGGAGCGGTACCGAATAACGTGTGCATAAACGGTACGTACGTGATGAACAATTGTAGGGCAATGAGTAAGGCCGATACGAGAAACGCAATCTTATTGTCAAAGAAATGTCGGTTGAATGCAGGTGCCAACTCCGTACGGCAGTTGTACAAGTGGAAGAGCTGGGCCATGACGATGGCATTCAAGGTAATCGTTTGTAATTTCTCGGTCGAGTAGTCGAAATCTCCGAGCATATAGTTGATCCATAAACTACCGCCCCCGATAATAATTGAAACGAAGGTGACGCGGAAAATATAGTATCGGCTGAGTAGCGGCACATTGGCCGGACGTGGCGGTCGTTTCATCGTACTCTCTTCGAGTGGTTCGAAAGCGATTGCTAAAGAGAGAGTAATCGCGACAACCATGTTGACCCATAAAATCTGCACAGGACTGAGCGGTGCAGCCGCTCCGAGCAAGATACTCATTGCCACAAGCAACGCTTGACCTCCGTTTGTCGGAAGCAAGAAGAGAATGGTTTTCTTCAGGTTATCGTACACCCGTCGTCCTTCTCGTACGGCGTTATAGATCGTTTTGAAGTTGTCATCGACAAGAACCATCTGAGATGCTTCTTTCGCTACTTCCGTCCCTTTAATCCCCATTGCCACACCAATGTCAGCACGTTTTAAGGCAGGTGCGTCGTTCACACCATCTCCTGTCATCGATGTAATCAGACCGTTCTCTTGCAATCCTTTGACGAGACGAAGCTTGTCGTTAGGGCTGGTCCGTGCGAATACATCGTTATGAACGGAAGCCTCTTTGATTTCTTCATCTGTCATATCTGTCAATTCACGACCTTCGAGGGCGCCTTCCACTTCCATGCCCAGTTCTTTTGCAATCGCGACAGCGGTATCTTTATGGTCTCCCGTGATCATTTTAATTCGAATCCCAGCATCACGACACGCGGCGACCGCATCGATGGCTTCTTGTCGAGGTGGATCGACGATTCCGAACAATCCGAGGAAAGTTAGACCATCTTCAACATCTTCATGGTCGATTGACGCTTTTGAACTGTCGACACGTTTCAAGCCTGCACCGAGAACGCGTTGACCGCGGTCTGCGATCTCTTTTCGTTTTTCATCCCAATAGTCTTGTTTAAAGTCTTCAGACAATGCCATATCAAAGAGTCGGTCCGGGGCACCTTTGACGAAAATCATTCGCTCTCCTTTGTAATCGACGAGCGTCGCCATGTATTTATATTCAGAATCGAACGGGATCTTCGAAATGACTTTTAAACGTTCGATCGGGCGCTCGGCCTTCTCAGCGACGGTCAACAGACAAGCCTCGGTTGGATCACCGTTAATGACCCAGTCCCCGTCTTCTTCATTCAACTGCGCATCGTTACATGTTTTCCCAACGGTTAACAGGTCGATCATCGACTCGTCATCGTCCAAGTCAAACGGTTGACCATTCAATTCGAGATCTCCATTCGGAGCATATCCGCTACCCGAGACTTCGATATCATGGTTCGCTGTCACGATTTGTTTGACGGTCATCTCATTCTTTGTCAATGTACCTGTTTTATCCGTACAAATGACAGATACAGCACCAAGAGTTTCGACAGATGGTAGACTTCGCACAATCGCTTTTTGTTCGGCCATATTTCGTACACCGAGCGCCAAAATGATGGAGATGACGGCAGGCAATCCTTCAGGAATTGCCGCAACGGCAAGACCGATTGTCGTCAGCATCAATTCGACCGGCTCATAATCCCGTAAAAAGTAGCCGAACGCATAAATCACGACGGAGATGATCAAGATGGCGATGGACACCGTTTGACCAAACTTGGTCGTCTGTCGAATCAGAGGGGTTTTGACGGTCTGCACTTCTGAGATTGAAGCGTTGATTTGGCCGAGCTCCGTCCCTTCACCGATGGCTGTCACGATAGCTTTTGCACTTCCCGTCGCGACACTCGTTCCTGAGTACACCATGTTTTTCCGGTCGGCCAACACCGATTCTTCTTTCACGACGTCTGATTTTTTCTCGACAGTCGTCGCCTCTCCCGTTAAGGCCGATTCCTCGACCTTAAACTTTTCGGCTTGCACGACACGGGCATCGGCCGGCACTTTATCACCGGCAGCAAGCACAAGCACATCCCCGACGACCAGGTCACTCGAGTCGATTTCGGATTGCTTGCCGTTTCGAACGACGGTCGCCTTTGTTTCTAACAATTTTTTGATTCCTTCTAGCGCCTCTTCGGCCTTATTCTCTTGAAGATATCCGACGACGCCGATAATCGTGACGACTAAAACGATGACGATCGTATCGATGTACTCCCCTAAGAATCCTGTGACGACGGCAGCCGCTAACAAGACGTACACGAGAACATCATTGAATTGTCTTAGAAATTTTATAATTTCAGGGGTTTTCTCTTTCTCCGGCAATACGTTTTTGCCGAATTCGTCTTGACGACTTGTGACACTTTCTGTTGTAAGACCTGATTCAAGATCAGTCTCCACATGGGTTCGCACCTCATCTACTTCGAGCGCATGCCACGGTCTGTCTTCCTTCTGCATAATTCATCCTCCTCGACCAATACTTTTTGAAAAGTCTTTCCCCTATCTGTTCCCAATCTCATGCGGCTCGACACGTGCAAACTTGTAGAATTGATGTCATTTTTCAAAGAAAACGCTTTCTTGGTTTGGAATTTCTAATTGTAACCGGTATCATTGTTCAATTTTAATTTTTCTTTTGAATATGGCTTTACAGAAGTCTTTCTATGCATGAATATAGAATAAATTATGAATAAATAGAGATAGAAAGAAGGAAGAGTTTATGGTCATTATTCAAGGAATCGCACTTTTACTGCTCATCCTCGCCTTGTTCACATTATTTAGTTATAAGGCGCCTTTTGGAATGAAGGCGATGGGAGCATTGGCCGGTGCTGCAATCGCGAGTTTCCTCGTCGAAGCGTTCAACGCGTATGCAATCGGCGGATTGCTGCCACTTCCTCTTTATGAAGAAGTAGGTCAAGCGGCTGGCGCTTTGTCAGGTCCTGCCGCTGCGGCTCTTGTCGCCATCGCACTTGGAATCAACCCCGTCTATAGTTTGATGATCGGGTTGTCTGTATCGGGATTCGGAATCCTTCCTGGCTTTTTTGCAGGATATCTTTTGGCTTTGGCTGGCACTCGAATCAATCGCTATCTGCCGACCGGCGTCGATATGATTTTCTACGTCATCGTGATGGCACCGCTCGCCCGTCTCGTCGCGACAGGGGTAGACCCACTCGTGACAAACACACTTGAACAGATTGGAGCTGTCATCGAACTGGCAGCAACACAAAATCCGGTCGTCATGGGTCTCGTCTTAGGAGGGATCGTCACGGTCGTATCAACGTCGCCTCTCAGTTCGATGGCCTTGACGGCGATGCTCGGTTTGACCGGGGTCCCGATGGCGATTGCCGCGCTCGCGTTGACCGCGTCCATCTCAATGAATTACTTGTTGTTCCGTCAATTGAAAATCGGAACAAAGAAAGATCAACTCTCTGTCGCCATCGAACCGTTGACGCAAGCTGACCTCATTTCTGCTAACCCGATTCCGATTTACAGTGTCAACTTTGTCGGTGGAGCCATCGCCGGATTGATTGTCGCCATGACCGGTATGATCAACGATGCGCCAGGTTCGGCAGCCGGGATTCCGGGACTTCTAGTCATGTATGGTTTCAACGATTGGCAAACGGTCACCTTCACAGCCGTCGTGCTATTCATCCTTGGGATCGGTTTCGGCTTGATCGGAAGCCGTTTGTTCAAAAATTTCCCGATTGTCCGTCATACGGAAAAAGTCGAATCGACAGAAGAAGATGCGGCCTAATTAAAAAATCGATGCACGCTCGAACGAATTATTCGGTGGCATCGATTTTTTATTATGACTCGTATGATTGTTCTTACAATAGAGAAGTGTCGACACGTTCACAAAGAAATCATCGCACGTTCTTTCCAATTGTGAATTGATCACCGGTTTAGTAAATCAACGAAAAAGCGTGTCAATCTACCGTGATGACTGTTCCTGTCTCACTGGATTTACGAGCAAGTTCAATCAAGTAGGTTGTCAATGTTGCATCTTTTAATGAAACGACGGGTTGCCGTACCTCATAACTATAAGCTAACTGTTGATAATACGCCAAATAACTACCTTTCTCGATTTGAATGGACGAAACCTCTTCTTTGGATAATACGCCAGTCTCTATAAGGTCACTTTCTAACTTTCCTTGCTTCAGAGCATCTTCTTGAGGATCAAGTCCATATTTCAAGAAACTTCCTTGCGTACCATGCACTTCAAACCGAGGTGTTTCTCCGGCGATGAATGGGTTCGAACGAAGGTATACTCGCTTCTCACCGTAATAGAATGTCAGATGAAACCCATCATCGGATTGGCCACCATCTCGTTGAATCATCACATCTGCTTGAATACGATCTGGCTTTCCAAACAAGGCTAGAGTCTGGTCAATCAGATGACTTCCTAAGTCGAATAAAATACCGGAACCTGGTCCTCCATTTTCACGCCACCGGTCACGTACATTCGGACGGAAACGATCAAATCGAGATTCAACGACCTTCCAGTCTCCTAACTCGTTCGAGTTAAGAAACGATTTAACCGTCAAGAAGTCTCCATCATAACGACGATTCTGATAAACGTTGACGATGCCCTTCGATTTCGCTTCAAGTTCCATCAACTCATATCCTTCTTCCGTTGTCAGGAATGCGGGTTTTTCGACGAGCACATCTTTTCCTGCCTCAAGACATGCGACGATCATCTCTTTATGTAAATGCGATGGTGTCGTAATGACATAGAGAGAAGCATCCGATTGAATCGCCTCGTCTAATGTCGCATATACCGTGACACCAGGTAATTCAGCCTGCACTTCTTCCGGGCGCGATGACACGACACCACTCACTTCAAATGAATCGATTGCCTTTAAGAACGGCAAATGGAACGTGTTTGCCGAGAATCCGAATCCCACCAAAATGGTTTTAGTCATATAAAACCCCTCCTTTTCGCTGTTGATAGTATAACAAAAAAAGGGTCAAATGACCCTTATGCACTCATGCTCTCATCCAATCTGTATTCGAACGTATTGTACCCGTTTCGTGAATCGACAAAGACGAAACCGAAACGTGGATAATAATCATTTAAAAATTCATTGTCAGCGACACAATCAAGACGAATTGGTTCATCTTCATCGGCTTCCTCTAAGACATGCTCCATGAGCTGCTGTCCGACGCCTTGCCCTTTTAGCTTTTCGCTGACGACGATTCGATGGATATATTGTCCACGCTCACTGTCGTCCCATAAGTTATCATCCCACTCATCTGGAGGTAACAATGCGATTGAAGCTAAAATTTGTTCGCCATCTTCAAAGACATATACACTGCCTTCTACAATGTCAGTGCGCACACGCTTTACGAGGTCCTGTTCCAAATATTCGGTCCATTGGTCGCTTCCTTGTTCATTTAGCGCTACGGCTCGTTGTTCGATTAGGTTCGCGATGTGTTGGGCATCGCGCTTCGTCGCGAGTCGAATCATAACGTCCTCCTTTAGTTATACAGTATTTGAAATACAAATATAACGGAGAACCGCATGCCTTTCAACCATCCTGCTCACTCGTGAAAATCAAACGGAGTGACGTCTCCATCGTTCAATTGATAACTATACGTCAACGTCGCATTGAGGCTATGCGATACAGAACAATAACGCTCAACGGACAATTCGATGGCACGCCGAACTCGTTCTTCCGATAACTCGCCTTTCAGGATATACAAGATGTGAATGGCTGTAAAGCGTTTCGGGTGATCGGTCGCCCGCACCCCATCGATTTTCATTTCGAATGCTTCAATTGGCTGGCGCATCTTATGCAGAATCGACACGATATCGATTCCTGTGCAGGATGCGGTCGCGTGAAGCAACATTTCTGTCGGACGAGGTCCTGTATCGAGCCCACCGACATCATCCGCCGCATCAAGGATCACCGTGTGTCCTGATGGCGTATGTGTTTCAAACGCCATCCCTTTCTTCCATACGACTTCCATGTTCATCATCTTCTCCCCCTATTTCATTTGATAGCATCCTATTCCCTCATTTGATGTATGATTAAGCTATGAATCGTTTATAAAGGGGTGTATGTCGTTGGATTGGTCTATGATTTTCAGTTGGGGACTTTATATCGTCCTCGGGTTAAACATGTTGTTCGCACTCGCCGTCATCTTCGCCGAAAGACGTGACGTCGGCGCGACCTGGGCCTGGCTTCTTGTCCTGTTTTTCTTACCAGTGCTCGGCTTCATTGTCTATCTCTTCCTAGGGCGACAACTTAAGAAGGATAACTTCTATAATTTAAGTGTAGAAGAACGTTCCTTCCATTCGCTTCAAGTCGAAGCGCAACTTGAACAAATTCATACGCGCCAAACCCAGCTCGCGCAGCCGCTGTTTGAAAAGTATGACCAACTACTTCAAATGAACTTACGATCTTCTAAATCGTTGATCAGTGTACATAACCGTTCCCTCATCTTGCACGACGGCGAACAAAAGTTCAAAGCGTTGATGGATGACATTCGCTCGGCCGAAACGGAAATCAATATTCAATATTACATCATCCAGCGTGACGCTCTCGGTCAGGCACTGTTGAAAGAGTTGATCGAGCGTGCGAAAGCCGGTGTCAAAGTTCGACTCCTCTACGATGCGGTCGGCTCACGTAGTCTTCGGAACTCGGACTTTAAAGAGTTGATTGCGAACGATGGCGAGGTGCGTGTCTTCTTCCCACCGACACTCGGGATCATCAACTTCAAGTTGAACAACCGAAATCACCGAAAGGTCGTCATCATCGATGGGAAAATCGGCTATGTCGGTGGATTCAATGTCGGTACCGAGTATTTAGGTTTAGTCGAAAAATTTGGCTATTGGCGTGACACGCACCTGCGTGTCGAAGGAGATGTCGTTTACAATTTACAACACCGATTCATATTGGACTGGAACTATTCTGGTCACCGTAAACATGATCCTGAAAATGCCTTCTGCTTTGCGCGACATGACATTAAAGAAAATTCTCCGATGCAAATCGTCACGAGTGGACCAAACTCGGATACGGAACATTTGAAGAATATGATGATCAAGATGATCATGTCCGCCAAACGACGGGTCGTCATTCAAACGCCATACTTCATTCCAGACACGAGTTTTATGGACGCTTGCAAAATGGCACTCTATTCTGGCGTTCAGATGGATATCATGATCCCTGGAAAACCGGACCATCCATTCGTCATGTGGGCGTCCCTCTCGTTCCTTGGGGAACTCCTCGACTACGGGGCAAACGTCTATCTGTATGATGAAGGGTTTCTCCACGCGAAGACGCTCGTCGTCGATGATGAGATCGCGACCGTCGGGACGACGAACTTGGACGCTCGAAGCTTCCGTCTCAATTTTGAAGTGAACGCACTTATCTATGATGAGCGGGTCGCCCTCGAACTCGTTTCTTTATTCGAGACCGATACGGCGGTCAGTCGCACTTATACGATGGAAGACTATGAAAAGCGGAAATGGACAGTACGTGCTCGGGAGGGTGTCTCACGACTCCTCAGTCCGATTTTATAACGAAAGAAGCAGAGCTCGGCGCTCTGCTTCTTTTTCATTTTACAGTTTGAACCGCGAGACGAGGTCTTGTAACTCCTCGGCCATGGTCGCGAGTGCTTTTGCTGACTGCGATACTTCTTCAATCGATTTCAATTGATCATCGGTCGTTGCCGCCACTTGCTTCGAGACACTCGAATTCTCATCGGCGATGTCGGCGATTTGTGATGCCGTCGCTGCCACTTCCTGAACGTTTGCTGCAATCTCCTCGACGGTTGCGGTCACGTCTTCAATCCGTGGTGTCATCGCGACTGTCCGCTCTTTGATTTTCTCGAAACGGTCTGCTGTCATTTCAGATGACGCCAATCCGGCCTTCGTATGAGTAGATACTTCCTGCATCAACTGTACAGACTGTTCCGTCTCATGCTTGATTCGATCAATCAACGCTGAAATTTGTTTCGTCGACTGTTGCGATTGTTCTGCGAGTTTACGCACCTCGCTCGCAACGACCGCGAACCCTTTGCCGTTCTCACCTGCACGTGCTGCTTCAATGGCAGCGTTCAATGCTAACAGGTTCGTCTGTTCAGCGATTCCATTGATGACCGTGACGATTTCTCCAATCTCGTTAGAGCGATGTGCCAATGAGTGAATGACGCCCTCGAATGTCACGACAGACGCATCGATTGCCTGCATCTGCTTCACATTCTCCTTCACGGTCGTCGAACCGTCTTCCGCTTCATTTGAGGTTTCGCGTGAAAGTTCAGAAACGTCCATGGAACTTTCTGAGATTCGCATGATTCCTGACGTGATCGCTTGGAGCGATGTCGCATTGTCGTCAAGTTGTCGCTTCGAGCCATCGGCACTGACTGCCATTTGATCAACTGCACGGGCAATCTGTTCTGATGAGGCGGTATTGTGTGCCGAGTTGGCCATCAATTCTTGAGACGAGGCGGCAACTTGACTGATTGAATCATCGAGACGGAGTAATACCATACGAAGTGAATCGCTCATTTCATTAAAACTCTCTGAGACAAGCCCGATTTCGTCGTTCGATAAGACGGTAATCGGCTCCGTTAAATCTCCTGATTTGATTCGTTCTGCTCCTTCTGTCAATAAACGCAACGGACGCAAGATTGAACGGAGAACGAAGTAGAGAAGAATGGCTGCAATCCCGAACATTCCGATGATGACGAATCCAGTCGTCCAAAGAATGCCGACCGTCTCGTCTTGAATCTCACCGTCATATAACGTACCGGCAATCTTCCATCCGGTGATTGGGTTCGTCACGAATGCTTTCTCCACGCCTTCCCCATTCTCCAATACAGACAGAGTCCCTTCTTCCTTGGAAAAGAGCGAATCTGTCCAAGATTCATCAATCTTTTCACCGACAGCCGTCGACGGATGAATGACGACTTGTTCTGCCTGGTCGAAGATGGCAACGTATCCTTCTTTCCCGATTTGAATGGTGGATGCCACTTCAGCGATATCGTTCACATCGACGTCAACGGCGACCACACCACTACCGTCTGAAGTCTTCTTCGAAACCGTGATCATCATTTTTTGAGAAGCGGCATCGACGTACGGATTCGTGATGGCAACCTCTTGTCCACTTGCTTCAGCCGCTTCATACCATGGACGAGTGCGTGGGTCATATCCTTCTGGCAATTCCTGCTCAGGATAGATCGTCATCGCACCTTCTACTGAAGCGAAGTAAATGTTCGTCACTTTTGGATGTGTCTCTAAATACTCAGTAAACTTCTCTGCTAACGCTTGATTCGCTTCTCCCTCTTCATAAATGGAACTATCAATCCGATTCGCAAAAAACGAGATGTCCGTTTGAATCGGTTCGATGAGGTTCGTGACCTCATTGTTCATCCGGTCTACCCCCGAATTGGCGGACTTGATCATTTGAGACTCGATTTTACCTTTCGCCTGCGAATAGGCGACGATTCCAATCAATGTGGCTGGAATAATCAATAATAGAACGGATAAGACAATCAATTTTTGCTTGATACTAATCGTGCGCTTCTGTTTCATAAAACATCTCCTAACCCGAATAAAATGTTCAAGCGAGTTCGATGAGTCGAATCCCCCTTAGGTTATTCATCATATCGGTCAAAAGTCATTAGATCTGAAGAATTGATTGAATTATTCGAAAATTATTTTTCGGAAACTGAAATGGAGTTTCACCGTTGTGTTCGATTGAACAAATCATACTATTCGTATTTAGTTAAAATTTGAGTCACCATATCGGAAGAGGGAGTCAAATGATGAATTCATTATTGGAAGAGATCAAATCCTATAAAGATCAGTTCAAACAAAATGCACCTGCCGAGAAGCAACGATTGATGGCTCAGGTGACTCAAGAATTGAAAGATTCAGGCATCGCATCAGGGTTAACAGTTGGAAATCAAGCGCCGTCGTTTGAATTGCCTCACGCGGACGGGACAACCGTCAATTTGAAAACGCTCCTTGAAAATGGACCAGTCATCGTCATATTTTACCGAGGTGGATGGTGCCCATACTGTAACCTCGAGCTCCGCGCTTACCAGCGCGAGTTGGCAACGATTCAAGAAAAAGGCGCGACTCTTGTCGCGATCAGTCCGGAAACGCCGGATTATTCCCTTTCGACGAAAGAAAAGAATGAACTTGATTTTTATGTATTGAGTGATGTTGATAATATTGTCGCACGTCAATTCGACCTCGTCTTTGACATGCCAGATTATTTGATTGATATTTATAAAGCATCTGGACTAAATGTCGATGCACATAACGGGAACGAAGATTGGCAGTTGCCGAAACCGGCCACGTTCATCATCCAATCTGATGGAACGATTTCGTTCAGTGATGTGCCTGCTGACTATACAGAACGTGTCGACCCGAAAATGGTTATTGAAAAATTGTAAATTAAAGGAGATGACGCGCATCATCTCCTTTTCTATTCACTTATTTCGTTTATTGTCTTACAAACTCCTCGTGCAATATCGCGTACACCATGCTATCGGTCCTTTCATTCTTATTCCAATAGTCTCTCAAGAAATGAGCTTCTTTTCTCATTCCAACCCGTTCGCATAATTTTTGGGAAGCTACATTTCTGGCGTCGAGATTAGCTTGTACCCTATGTAGATTGAGCTTTGTGAACAACTCCCCTAGCAATCCGCTCACTGCCTCCGTCGCATATCCTTTTCCTGAATGTGAATCAGAAAAACAATACCCAATCTCTACCGTGTCTTTCATACCCGCGTACCAAACTGTGAGATCCCCAATCACTTCATCTTGATGTACGACTGCTAAATTCAACGTACTAGTCTCGGTAAGAATAGAATTTGTTAGTTTTTTATCAAATTCTTTCTTCCTGTTTTCAGACGTCCATGGCTCATGCAAAAGATATCTGCATACTTCTGGTTTTGTATACATTTCGAATGTAGCATGCAAGTCTTTCTCCATAAATGGTCTGATTATTAAACGCTCAGTGGTAAATTTCACGTCGACTCCTCCCTTACATTTGATCGCGCAACTCTCCTCCGGTTCACGACCTATGAGGACATGATAAATTGCTCCACTCGCTTGAGAAGTGTTTCAAGTAACCGTAGTGACCGGTATGTCTCTCCTGTGTACTCGAGGCTATGATTCATCTCCTTGACAATCTCGAGTTCGGTCAAGGCCAGATGTTCAAGACGCTTCATTCTCTCATCTACATAATGTTGGTCCGCCGTTCCTATGAGAATCATCTGTTGTCCTTTATGAGACTGGATCGCTTCATATATGTCGTCTTGTTTCAACAAAGGTGTCAACCAAACGAGTTTGGCATCATGAAACACGTTTCGGGTGAGTTCACTTGCCATCGCAACCGTACCGAGCGATTTTCCGACGATGATGTATTGTTGAACGGAATCAGTATGTAGGATTTGATCGATGACGAGTCGAACATCATCAACAATTGCCTTATTTACATCGACTGAATCGTACCGCTCGTCGCGATAGTTATAGTTGACTTCGAGAACGTTCAACCCATTCTCTATGCACAATCCAGTCGTATAGCGAAACATTGGAGAATCATTTGTATATCCGTATCCGGGCAACAAAATCACGAGTGTGTCGGATGACGAATCAGGCTGCAGGTACGAATACGGGACGGGTATTCCGTTTTTCCCAATGACGTGACCATCTGTTACTTCATACATGCTGTCTCCTCAATTCTGCAAGAGTTGCGTTTCATGGTGATGAATCATCGTTCCAATGCTCTCTCCTTCGAGAATACGATGAATGGCGTTCCGCTCCTTGAAGTCGAACAAGTGAATCGGCAAACCGTGATCTCTCGCGAGAAGCAATGCCGATTGATCCATCACTTTCAAATCATTCGAAATGACATCGTTATAGTGAAGGGTTTCAAATTGACAAGCGTCCGAATCCAAACGAGGATCGCGGTCATATACGCCGGAGACACCGTTCTTTGCCACGAACAAGGCATCACATCCCACTTCGATGGCACGCTGAACAGCAGGATAGTCTGAAGAAACGAACGGTTGACCGTTACCGCCTGCAAAAATGACGATATATCCTTTTTTCAAATGATTGATGGCTCGAAGTTGAATGTACGGTTCGGCTACGCTCGGCATTGGAATCGATGTCGTGACGCGCACTTCTCGAGTCGTATCTCGTTTCAAGATTCCACGTAGCATCAATGAGTTCATGACTGTCCCGAGCGTTCCGATACTGTCAGCCTCCACTCGATTGATCCCCCACGCTTCTGCTTGATTCCCGCGAAAGAGATTTCCCCCGCCGACCATGACACACACTTCAACCCCGCTATTTGCGAGTGATAATATTTCTTCTGCAATCAGGCTGAGGCTCATTTCGTCAAAGTTATCCGTTCCATCACCAGCTAGAGCGGCTCCACTTAACTTGATACAAATTTTTCGGTGCTTCAATGTCTCCCAACCCTTCATTTGGAATATTTTGTTCAATTCAGTATAGAAGAGTTTATATAATGGAACAACACTATTTTTAATTGATTCATAAGGACATTTCTTTATATTTCTTGTAAAACTCATCGAACATATAAAGTCCACCGATCTCTTCATCGATAAACGTATATAAAGAAATTTCAAATTCTAGAGGCGATGCTTCATTGAAACACTCTTTTACTCTAAGTAAGCCTTCTTTTATATACAGCTTTCCCTTTTCGATATTCTCGTTTGAGATATAGTACCGTCCAAGATTAAGATGGTAACGAGGAAATTCTGGATACTCTGCAATTGCCTTTAACAGATACGGTTCATACTGATCTGGACGTTCGAATTGATGTAGATGAGCCATTGAATAGTAGAGGATCCCTTTTGATTTAGCATCCATTTCACTCAACAAAAAAAGACCGTAGAACATTCTACAGTCTCTAAGCTCAGGCTCCCATGATGGAGTCGTGACGGGTCGTTTCCCAACCGTACGCCACTTCGCGGAGCATCAATTCACCAAACTCTCGATCTTTCTGGTCGATGACCTGCCCTTGTTTTCGTTCATAAAACGTGCGGAACGGATTCATCTCAAGCGCCCAGATCAAGAGTCCTGCCTCACACATCGATTGCACGGCATGCTCAAGGAGAGCGGACCCGATTCCGTTCCCTTGATGGTTCTCTAAAATATAAATAGCATACACTTCATTCGTGTGGTCTGGATACTCTCCTGTCCGCTCTTCTCCGTAAAGAACGAAGCCCACGATTTCGTCCTCGACAATCGCCACAAAGCCGGCTACTTCTTGCCGACGAAGGGCGGTCCGCAAGCGTTCTGCCCATTCGATGGAGCCGGATGATACTTTTAGCAAATACTCAGTCGGTACGATCCCCCGATAGGTCGTACGCCACCCGTTCACACGCACTCTCGCAATCCCATACACATCATCTGGTTTGGCGACCCGAATGTCCAATGTGACCCCCTCCTCACCCGAAGCTTTACAAATAGTTTACCACAAATCCCCAACTTGCAATCCGAGATTATGTGAATTTTGCACGGACATCGACAACAATAAAGACGTCACCTCTGGTTAAAGGCGACGTCTCTTCTTACGTTATGCAACTTCTTTAGATTGGACTGGTGTCGATGTTGTTAACGGTTTTTTCAAGAACGATAGGAGCAATGCTCCGACCACCGCACCTGCCAAGATGGCGAGTGCATAGAGACCCATACTCACAGCGACGTTTCCAGCTCCTTCAAGAAGTGGGAAGACGAAGATCCCACCGTGTGGCGCTGGTAATTGAATCGTGAAGAATGCGGATAATCCGCCTGCAATGGCAGATCCGAGAATCGCTGATGGAAGAACGCGAATCGGGTCCGCAGCCGCGAATGGGATTGCCGCTTCCGTGATGAACGAGGCTCCCATGATATAAGCAGTTTTTCCTGCTTCGCGCTCTTGTTTCGAGAACTTTTGACGAGCGAAGACTGTTGATGCGAGTGCGACGAGGAGTGGTGGTACCATCCCTCCAGCCATGACGGCTGCCATGACTTCTTGGTTACCCGCTGTAAGTGCTGCCGTACCGAAGACGTACGCTGTCTTGTTGATCGGACCACCCATATCGACTGCCATCATCCCACCGACGATGACACCAAGAAGGATGGCGTTCGCGCCACTCATGCTGTTCAACGTATCCATCAACCATGTCATAAGTGCTGCGATCGGTTCGTTGACGACGAGTAACATGACCATCCCGGAGATGAACGAGCCGAGTAACGGATACAAGAGGACTGGCTTGATTCCTTCAAGTGAAGCAGGCAACTTCGCGAGTGCCTTTTTCAAGAAAAGGACGACATAACCGGCCAAGAAACCGGCGATGAGACCACCGAGGAATCCGGCGTTCCCTTGACTTGCAAGTACCCCTGCCACGAGACCTGGTGCGAGACCTGGGCGATCGGCAATCGACATCGCGATGAAACCGGCGAGAATCGGAACGAGGAAGCCGAATGCAGCTCCACCGATCGTCATCAACTGTGCTGCAAATTCATTGTAAGACGGGTCATCCGGGTTAGCAGAGTTGATGCCCCAGAAGAAGCTGATGGCAATCAAGAGTCCACCTGCGACAACGAGTGGAAGCATCGCAGATACACCGCTCATCAAGTGCTTGTACACGCCTGTACGTTGTTCTTTCGAAGCACCACCTGATGTTTTCGAAGCCTCATATACCGGCGCATCTTGTTTCACCGCACGATTGATGAGTTCTTCAGGTTTCCGAATCCCTTGTGCGACCGGAACTTCGATGACTCGCTTACCAGCGAAACGATCCATTTCAACAGCCTTGTCCGCTGCGACGATGATCGCTGTCGCCCGGTCGATATCCGCGCGCGTCAATTCATTTTTTACGCCAGTCGATCCGTTCGTTTCGACTTTAATATCGACGCCCATCGCTTCGGCTTTTTGCTTCAAGCTATCTGCTGCCATATACGTATGAGCGATTCCTGTCGGGCATGCCGTGACGGCCAAAATGAACGGTGCATCTTCATTCGTCGGTTTCACGACTTCTGGCTTCTCTTCTGCCGCTTCTTTTTCTTCGATGGCACGAATGACATCGCTTTCAGAAGTGGCTGCATAGAGACGCTCTTGGAATGCAGGGTCCATCAAGTAAACTGAAAGTTTAGAGAGTGTTTCAAGGTGTTCATTATTCGCGTTTTCTCCTGCCGCAATCATAAAGAAGAGGCGGCTCGGTTGTCCGTCTAACGCTTCGTAGTCGACGCCTTCCGAGCGACCGAATGCGATTGCTGGCGTTTTGACCGCACTCGTTTTCGCATGAGGAATGGCAATCCCTTCTCCGAGGCCGGTCGTGCTCTCGCTTTCACGTTTTAGAATCGCATCGCGATAACCGTTGCGGTCGGATAGTTTACCAGCGCGATCGAGGACATCGACAAGTTCTTCGATGACCTCACGCTTAGAACTCGCGCGTAGATTCAATTGAATCGTGTCGCGTTGGAGCAAGTCCGTGATTTTCATGTTGTTTCCTCCATTCGTTTCAGTGGCGTGAGTTGTACTTGATCGATCAATCGATCGATCTCTTGTTTTGAACATAGGCCGAACGTATAAGCAGATGCGCTTCCTGTCGTGACCGCGTATCGAAATGCTTCTTGTTCACCTTTTTCTTTCACATTCGCGACAAATCCGGCAACGAGTGAATCTCCTGCACCAACCGAGTTCACGAGTTTCCCGACCGGTGTGTTCGCTGTGACGGCTCCGTCCTTGTTAACAAGTAGTGCCCCGTCTCCCGCAAAGGAGATGATGACGTTTTTCGCCCCGCGTTTGACGAGCTGTTCGGCATATGGAAGAGCTTCTTCAAACGTTTCGATCTCGGTATCAAACAATTCACCTAATTCATGGTGGTTCGGTTTGATCATGAGTGGTTCGAGGGCGAGCACCTCGAGCATGGCATCTTTCGTTGTATCGACGACAAAGTCGGCACCTTTTTCGCGAATCGATTCAGCAATGGTCCGATATAGCGAGTCTGGTAGGTTGCTCGGGATACTACCCGCGAGGACGACAATATCGCCTTCTTGAACTTGATCGAACTTGGCCGTCAACAGTTCGAGCTCGCGCTCTGTGATATTCGGTCCGCTCGCATTCAGTTCTGTTTCCTCTTTCGCCCGAATCTTGACATTGATCCGGGTGTTCCCATTCACCTCTACGAAATCGGTGTGTACACCGTGGTCGACGAGTGACTTTTTAATGAAGTCACCGGTCGTCCCACCGATGAAACCAAGCGCCTTCGTCTCTTGTGCATATTCCCGAAGAACGATGGAGACGTTAATTCCTTTACCGCCTGCGCGCTCCGTCGTCTCTTCGATTCGGTTCACTTCTCCTAGATGTACTTCAGGTAATGTTACGTAGTAATCAATAGAAGGGTTGAGTGTTAACGTGTAAATCATTTCGCATTCACCACCTTTGTGATTGTTTGGATGGAACTCATTGACTCACTGCTTGATGTGATCAACTGAGCGGCATCTAACGTCGCGACTCGGCTGAACGTTCGTTTCCCGATCTTCGATGCGTCCGCGAGTACGAACGAGGTTTGTGCCAATTCGATTGCCGTTTTTTTGACAAGCGCTTCTTCTGGGTCCGGGGTCGTGTAACCCGCTTCAAGGTCGATTCCATTCATTCCGAGAAAGGCGAGGTCGACACGATAATTCATCATGCTCTCGCGTGCGTTATACCCAACCAATGCCTGGGTGGAACGCTTTAATTCTCCGCCAATCACAAACGTCTTAATATCAAGATCAAATAATTCATTCGCAATCGGTAGACTGTTTGTGACGACGACAATTTTTTTTCCTTCTAAAAACGGAACCATCGCCTGAGTGGTTGTACCGGCATCTAAATAAATCGACATCCCGTCTTCGATGAACGTTGCGGCCTTCCGTGCAATCGCAACTTTTTCATCTACGAACCGGTCTCGCTTTTCTTCAAATGTCGGTTCCTCATCTGGAGTCGCAATGAGCGTTGCGCCTCCGTGAACCCTTGCCAGATACCCTTCCGCTTCAAGGTCCGTCAAATCTCGACGAATCGTCGACTCGGATGAATCAGTTAAATCAACCAATTCTTTTAATTTGACGACCTTCTGTTCAGATAAGCGTTGCAAAATCAACTGATGTCGTTGTTTCGTTAACATCTTGTTCCCTCCATACGTCTAATATAAAGCGTTTTCATTATAAAAACAACTAAAATCATTCAAAAACATTCATTTCCATTCAACTTGTCACAATTATAACATAAAAAACGGTCAATAGATGACCGTTTTTTGAGTTTATGACTGTATTTTTAACCATTCATCCAATTCTTGAACGAGTTTTGGATGAATCGGCGCATCGATCGCTTCTCGATACTCTTTATGCAACGTGAGAAGCGAATGGGGTGACTCCCGTTTCACGAGCAGATGATTCATATCATCGATGATCGATGAGGTGACCTCCCCTTTTGTTTGAATCATATGGACGTGTTCGGGTGGGACTTGCACATCACGCCCCCCCGTAATCGCAAGAACCGGGACGGTCACATGCTCCAATCGCTCTCGGACGTCATAGGATGCATGTTCTCGAATCCATTTCGCATTTACGACTTGACCTCGATATTTGAAAGACGAGACGTTCGTCCGTAAAGAACGCTCTAACAAATCGTCCTGTCGCTGCCTAACTTTTTTGGCAACGCCCGTCAACCGATAGAAGAGACCTTTTATTCCCTTCACATGTTCGATATCTTTAGCGAGTGCATCTGCTTGGTATAAGAACATCTGCTTGGACGCTTCATGGAAATCGGAAAGTAAGATCAGTCCATCCGCCTTCGTCTCAAGTTGAACGGCAGGAGCAAGGACGGCCCCTTCACTATGACCAAGTAGATATAAGCGATTCACATCGGCCAATTGTCGAATGGTGCGTACGACAAGAATCGCATCGTTAATCAAGTCATGTAATCCGACTTTGTTGAAGTCTCCATCTGACTTCCCGATTCCTTGTTTGTCATATCGGAACACGTTATATCCATGGTCATACAACGCTTCTGCCAGCTTGGCATACGTGTTAAATCCGACACCACCCATATTGCCGTCACGGTCACTCGGCCCACTTCCGCTCAACATGACAATCGTCGTCCGAGGCTCCTCATGGGAAAGAAAAGTTCCTGCAATCGTTCCATATGTTGTCGTAATTGTCATCTCTTGTTTCATCGTATCGCCTCCATTACAATCATACCCGAAACCGACATCTAAAAAAATATGTCGCCGTCTTCTCAGACAGCGACAATGATTAGGTCAGTCAGTTAGCCAATTGTGCATCCAATCGACCGCACCCGTTACTCCATCTTCCGACAGCCGTTCGAACGTATCTTTCTCCGTGAACACATGCCAACTTCCTTCTAATGAATCACTCAACATCAAATAAGGGATTCCTGCTTCATCGTAAGCGTCACCCGGTGAACTTGCTAACGAACGTACTTCTAGTTCAGCGAATGGCGCCCGTTCTAGTACTGGATAGGATTTCATCCCTTTCGTCCGAACGTATAGTGGACCATCACCAGTCCCAAGAATATCGAGCATGACGACCGCTTCCACTTTTTCTTTTTGCTCCCCTAGCCGTTCAAGGAAATCGTCACTCGCTTCTCTAGAGTCGCCGTTTCCATTCAAAAAGACATATCGAATCGTATAGTCTGGCATTTCCTCGTTCATCACCTGCATCAGATGATATAAGACCGTAGACGGACCGACGGCAGACAAATAATGGGCTCCGTGCCAGGAAGAATCGAGTCGTGACATGAGAATGATCTCCCGTTCCGATTTTCCTTGTTGGACAAACTCGACATATGGGATCTCTTCACGATAAGGTTTGACTCGAATCATTTCCCCGTCCTTCAGTTGTTCAGCCGTATCCAAGTCTACCCCTGTACCATCTAACTTCATATAGGATGACGTGAAAACGAAACCCGTCTCATATGGGTCGTCTTCATAAGGGGTGATCAGGTATCCTGCAGCTTCTGCAGATGCGAGCTCTGACAAGTACGCGTTCGCTTCCTGGTCATTCAAAACCTCACCTGCGTAATCGACGGTATACGCATCCTCGATGTTGTCATATGAAAACTTTGTTGTCGGTAAGACGACCACTTTTTCTTTCACATCCGGAATGTCTTGTCCCCACGTCATATGTAGAATCGTACCTTTGAACGGTTGATCAAACGTCATCGATGAAAACCCCTCATACGTTTCGTCCCCCACTTCAATCTCAGTCCAGCCGGTTATCCGTTCTGTGTAAAGGAGGTTTCGATCCATGTCGATAGGTAACTCGGTTCCGAATGATTCAAAAAAGTCGGCACTCTCCCAACTATCCGCATTTCGATCAACTGATGAAATATATTCCGCGGTCTCGAGCGGCGTCGAATAAATTGGATTGAAGAAAAGAACAACTGTCGCGATTGAACGCAACAAACTAAACACGATGATCATGACACGATCTCCATTCATCAATAAATTGCTATGTATACCATTTTTTATTATATACAGCTATTTATGGTCTGACTATTCAATTTTTTATAAATTTAAATATAATTTTAGAAACTGAATGTCATATTCCGACCACAAGAAAAGCCCGTTCGAGTTGAACGGGCCCCTTGTAAATTTTGAAGCTTATACGCCTTCGTATGCTGCGTACATGATCTCTTTCAATTCTTCAACGAGCGGCATTTTCGGGTTGGCCGTCGTACATTGGTCTTCGAATGCGTCGACTGCCATCTTGTCGATCTTCGCATCGAGTTCTGCTTTCTTGATGCCTTGCGCCTTGAACGAAAGTTTGATGTTCAAGCGTTGACCGAGCTCGATGATCGCTTGGACGAGTGACTCGACACCTTCAGCTGTCGTGCTTGCTGGAAGTCCGAGGTAACGCGCGATTTCTGCATAACGTTCGTCTGCGATGAATGACTCATATTTCGGGAACGCCGCAAGTTTCGATGGGCGTGTCGCGTTGTAACGGATGACGTGTGGCATGAGAATCGCGTTCGTACGACCGTGTGGGACGTGGAACTCTCCACCGATTTTGTGAGCGATCGAGTGGTTGATACCGAGGAATGCGTTCGCAAACGCCATACCCGCCATCGTTGAAGCGTTGTGTACTTTCTGACGAGCTTCCGCATCGCTACCGTTTTCATACGCTTTTGGTAGGTAGTCGAAGATCATCTTGATGGCGCGGAGGCAAAGTCCGTCTGTGTAATCATTCGCCATGACGGAAACATATGCTTCGATTGCGTGTGTCATGACGTCCATTCCTGTATCAGCCGTGATTGAAGCTGGAACGGTCATGACGAACTCAGGGTCGACGATGGCGACGTCTGGTGTGATCGCATAGTCAGCAATCGGATATTTCACGTTACGTTTTTTATCTGTGATGACAGTGAACGGTGTCACTTCAGAACCTGTACCAGACGTTGTCGGGATGGCGATAAACATTGACTTGTTACCGAGTGTCGGGAACTTATATGTCCGTTTGCGAATATCCATAAATTTCTGGCGTAGATTCGAGAACTTCTCTTCTGGACGTTCGTAGAAGAGCCACATGCCTTTCGCAGCATCCATCGGTGAACCACCACCAAGTGCGATGATCATGTCTGGTTGGAAGTGACGCATTGCTTCGGCACCGTTCATGACCGTTTCAACAGATGGATCCGGTTCGACTTGGTCGAAGATGCGGTACTCGACACCAGCCGGCAAGTTTTTGATGACTTTGTCAGCGAATCCGAGTTTGACCATCATTTCATCCGTGACGATCATCGCCCGTTTTTTCGTTGTGAGCGATTGAAGATATTGTACTGAGTTTTTCTCGAAATAGATTTTTTCAGGTACTTTGAACCATTGCATATTCACGCGACGTCTCGCCACCTTTTTCACGTTGAGTAGATGTTTCGCCGTCACGTTTTCTGAGACGGAGTTTTTACCGTAAGACCCACAACCGAGCGTAAGGGATGGTGTCATTTCGTTATAAAGGTCACCGATTCCACCGTGTGCTGAAGGTGAGTTGACGATGATGCGGCAAGCTTTCATACGGAGACCGAACTCAAGGATGGCATCGTCATCTGTTGAGTGGATGACAGCCGTATGACCGAGACCACCAATCTCGAGCATTTTTTCAGCGATTGCGAATCCTTCTTCACGTGATTGAACTTTATACGCACCGAGAACCGGGCTTAATTTTTCGTGAGAGAGAAGTTCCGTTGCGCCAACTGTTTCAAGCTCTGCAATCAAGATCTTCGTGTCCGCTGGTACTTTGAGACCTGCCCGTTCAGCGATCCATGCTGCCGGCTTCCCGACGATTTCAGGGTTGACCGCACATGTATCTGTTCGAATGACGAGTGTTTCAAGTTTTGCTTTTTCTTCTGGTGAGCAGAAGTAGCAACCTAGTGCCGTCATCTCTGCTTTCACTTCTTCATATACTTCTTGATCGACGATGATCGCTTGTTCAGACGCACAGATCATTCCGTTGTCGAACGTTTTTGAAAGGATGACGTCTGAGATGGCACGTTTCACTTTCGCAGTCTTATCGATATAGGCTGGTACGTTACCAGGTCCGACACCGAGTGCTGGTTTACCAGTCGAGTAAGCCGATTTGACCATCGCTGCCCCACCCGTCGCAAGGACCATCGCCACGCCAGGGTGGTTCATGAGCGCTTTCGTCGCATCGAGTGACGGAACTTCAACCCATTGAATCAAGTTTTCAGGAGCACCTGCCGCCACTGCTGCGTCACGGAGGACACGAGCCGCTTCGCTTGAACATTGTTGCGCTGATGGATGGAACGCGAAGATAATCGGGTTACGTGTCTTGATGGCGATGATCGCTTTGAACATCGTTGTCGATGTTGGGTTTGTGACCGGTGTGACCCCAGCGACGACACCGACTGGTTCCGCGATGTATGTGATTCCGTTTTGAACGTCATCTTCAAGGACGCCTACCGTTTTCTCACCACGGAGTGAGTTATAGATATATTCTGTCGCGAAGATATTTTTGATCATCTTGTCTTCAAAGACACCGCGACCTGTTTCTGTATGTGCTAATTTCGCGAGTGTGACGTGTTGCTCGAGTCCCGCAAGCGCCATCGCCTGTACGATGTGATCAATTTTCTCTTGGTCGAACGTCATCAACGTATCGAGTGCCTTATGCGCACTTGCTACGAGCGTGTCCACCATTTGTTCTGCCGTTGTTTCCACTTTTGCTTTCTCTTTGACTGCCATGTTAGGTTCCTCCTCATAAGTGAGAGCTTTTTATGAACATATTGACTTGATGGAAGCACATTGTGATGACTGTTTTTAGAGATTGTGCTTTCCTTCACATTCATAGAATACAATGTTTTTCAGGTTTTGTGGGTGACAAGAATGTGAACTCTTTCACAATATTTTTTTATCTGTTATTGATAGCTCTTGATTTTTGTATGCGTCCTCAGTAAAATCGAATTCGTTTTCATGAAAATATATCAAACCTTCAATGTAAACGCTTACATATTTTGTGTCGATTCAATCTCTACTATGATGTATCAATCATCACATCAACCCGTTTTTAGGTTCAACTGCACCTAACTCGTGTATAATGAAAATAGAACCTAACTAGGAAGTGAATCTATTATGCCGAAACAAGATGCAGCGGACCAGTTTGTCAAACTGATTCCTTTAATTCGTCGTAAATTGTTACGTCGATCTGATTTTCCTCAAATTCTAAACCTGAACTTCTCTCATTTCCATCTATTGATGTTGATTGAGGACGAGGGGGCTGTCACGAATGGACGAATCAGCGAGACACTCTCCATCGCGCCACCGAACGTTACCCCGCTCATCACGAAATTATTGAACGAGGGGTATATCACGCGGGTGCCAGACGAGCGGGATCGCCGCGTGATTTGGAATCAACTGACCGAGGAAGGTGAACGAATCTTACTTGAGCGCAGAGACTCATTCCGTAGACTATTCGAGGAACGTCTCGCCTTTTTGAATGAGGACGAAACTGACCGACTCATTGAGAGTTTGAAGACACTTACAGAGATTGTCGAGAAGATGGACAAAGGTGACAAGTAAAACTTTTCTCGTCAATTCCCACAACTTCTTATATAATCTGTAATGAATCTACGTACAAATGGAAAGAGAGATGACATGTAATGGGTCGTAAATGGAACAACATTAAAGAGAAGAAGGCGTCAAAAGATGCGAACACGAGTCGCGTCTATGCGAAGTTCGGTCGCGAGATTTATGTGGCCGCTCGTCAAGGGGAACCTGATCCTGAGTTGAACCAGTCATTAAAATTCGTTGTGGAACGTGCGAAGACGTATAACGTGCCCCGGGCGATCATTGATCGTGCCATCGACAAAGCCAAAGGTGGCGATGAGGAAAATTTCGATGAACTTCGATATGAAGGGTTTGGTCCGAATGGTTCGATGGTCATCGTCGATACATTGACGAATAACGTCAACCGTACGGCTTCAGAAGTTCGTGCCGCTTTCGGTAAAAACGGAGGCAACATGGGAGTCAGTGGCTCGGTCGCATATATGTTCGATGCAACTGCCGTCATCGGTGTCAATGAAATGTCGGCAGATGACGTCCTCGAACTCATGATGGAACATGACCTTGATGTGCGTGATGTTATCGAGGAAGACGAGACGGTCATCGTCTATGCAGAGCCAGAAGCGTTCCACGCCGTTCAAACTGCATTCAAGGCTGCCGGTGTAGAAGAGTTTGCCGTTGCGGAATTGACGATGCTCCCGCAGAACGAAGTGTCACTCGATGACGCTTCGCAAGAACAGTTTGAAAAACTAATCGATGTGCTCGAAGACTTGGAAGATGTGCGCCAAGTGTATCATAACGTCGAAATGTAACACGTAAGCGATAACTTTCACGAGTTATCGCTTTTTTTCATATTCGATTTGACAAGGGTCACATCATATGTTAAATTTCAAAAAGTCTTTACCATATTAAAGTGATACCAAGAGAAAGAAAACGCGAAAGGTGTTGGATCGATATGAACGCAGTATTACTTGCAGTCATCGTCTTATTTGCGCTCGCCATCAGCCGAGTGCACATTGTATTATCATTAATCTTAGCGGTGCTTATCGGAGGGCTTGTTGGAGGACTTGGGTTCAACGATACGTTGACCGCCTTCAGTGACGGTCTTGGTGGTGGAGCGAGCATCGCACTCAGCTACGCGCTTCTCGGTGCATTCGCTGTCGGGTTATCGAAGACGGGGCTTCCGGACGTCTTAGCTGAAAAATTGATTGCGATGTCAGGTCGTGACGTATCAGGCAAGCGTGTGATGTACGTTAAAGCATTCCTGTTGTCACTCATCTTATTGTTATCCATCAGCTCTCAAAACTTGCTTCCGATACACATCGCCTTTATCCCGATTGTGATTCCGCCGTTACTCGTGCTGTTCAATGAGTTGAATGTAGACCGTCGTCTCGTAGCGACCATTTTGACGTTCGGTCTTGTGACACCATATATGTTGTTACCTGTCGGGTTTGGTGGGATTTACTTGAATGAGATTCTCATCGCGAACGTTGAAGCGAACGGCTTGACTGTCGGAGACGTCAACATCATCTCGATCATGGGCATCCCGGCATTAGGGATGGTCGTCGGATTGATAGCGGCGTTCATTCACTACCGGAAACCGAGAACGTATGACACGATTGCACTCGGACCAACTGATTATGAAGTACGTCAAATGAGTGGTTTGAAGATGATCATGACACTCGCTGTCGTTCTCATCGTCCTCATCGTTCAATTGCAGACCGAGTCGATGATCGCCTCTGCGGTGACTGGTTTGATCTTGCTTTCAATCTTCCGCCTGATTCCATGGTCTGAGGCAGATGATATCTTCACAAGCGGCATGCGCATGATGGCATTCATCGGGTTTGTCATGATCGCCGCAAGTGGATTCGCTGCCGTCATCCGCGAGACAGGTGCGATCGAACCGCTCGTCAACGGAGCGAGCGATTTGATGGGTGACTCTAAACTCATTGCCGCTCTAGTCATGTTGCTCGTCGGCCTTGTCATCACGCTCGGAATCGGTTCAAGTTTCTCGACCGTTCCAATCATTGCTGCGATTTTCGTCCCGCTCTGTGTACAATACGGGTTCTCAGTCGAGGCGACCATCGCCATCATCGGGACTGCAGGAGCGCTTGGGGACGCAGGTAGCCCAGCGAGTGACTCGACACTCGGACCTACGAGTGGATTGAACGCTGACGGTCAACACGATCACCTACGTGAAACGGTTTGGCCAACGTTCTTACACTACAATATTCCACTCATCATCTTTGGTGTGATTGCCGCGATGGTGCTTTGATCATTTTTTCCGTCGTGAATAAATGGTTCCTAATAAAATGAGGATGAGAATAAACCAGATTCCCGTATACATGAGGATTTCCGTGAACATAAAACTCCTCCTAAACAAAAGATAAGGAGCGACGGCTGTCGCTCCTTTTTATGATGAGGTTTTTAATTCGGTCTTGCAAGTATCGAGATACGCATCGACGACCTCTGCTACTTCTCGTCCTTCCCGAATCGCCCATACAATCAGGCTTTGGCCTCGCTTGGCATCCCCCGCGACAAAGATGTTTTCCGTTGCCGTCTGGAAGTCTATCGTCTTCTCGACACCGATTTTCCGCAACTCGTGCTCTGGTCGTTCAAATCCAATGGCGACGAGGACGAGGTCCGCCGGATACGTCTCTATCGAATCTTCCTCCACGAAGAAGGTTGCCTGACCATCAGGGTTGACGACTTTCGTCATCCGTTCCGTTTCAATCCCTGTGACACGTCCTTCTTTCGTGACGATTTGGTTGGAGCGAATCAAATACGTTCTCGGGTCTTTCTCATAGACCGCGAGTGATTCCGCATACGCATAATCCGTCGTAAGCGTGTCCGGTTGAAGTGGCCAAGGTTTCTCTGGTGCACGAAGCAACCCTTTTGACGGGTGCTTCCCAAATTGAACGACTGATTTTGCACCTTGACGGATTGCTGTCGCCACACAGTCGGCTCCTGTATCTCCACCCCCGATGACGATGACATTTTTGTCTTTGGCGTCATGTTCTGGTGATCGGGTCGTTCCTTTTCGCTTGTACATCGATGCCGTCAAATAATCCATCGCCATTTCAACACCACGTGCATCATCCCCGTCAATCCCGAGCGTGCGCTGTTTCTGAGCGCCTGTCGCGAAAATCACCGCATCGTATTGGTTCCGAAGCGCCTCCACTGTCACATCCGTACCGACCTCAATGTTCGTCTGGATGACAATTCCCTCTTGTTCGAGCAACCGAATGCGACGTCTCACGACATCCTTATCCAGTTTCATGTTCGGGATTCCGTACATGAGTAGCCCTCCCGGTTCATCCGCCTTCTCAATGATGGTGACCGAATGTCCGAGTTGGTTCAGTTGGTCGGCAGCTGCCAATCCAGCCGGCCCACTTCCGATGATGGCGACTGTCATCCCGCTTCTTCGATGAACCGGTCTTGGTTTCACCCAACCTTCTTCAAACGCCCGATCGATGATGGTTCGTTCAATCGATTTGATCGCAACCGGATCTTCACTGATTCCGAGTGTACAAGACCCCTCACACGGTGCGGGACAAACTCGACCCGTAAACTCCGGGAAGTTATTTGTCTCCATCAATCGGTGATACGCTCCCATCCAGTCCGATTTGGTCACAAGCTTGTTCCACTCCGGGATATAGTTGTGAATCGGGCACCCAATCGTCTCTTGTCCAATCATATCCCCGACATGACAGAATGGAGTGCCACAGTCCATACAACGTGCAGCCTGCTGTTTGACGGATTCGTCATCCATTCGTGTCGCATATTCTTCATAATCCTTCACTCGCTCATCCACAAGACGCTCAGGTAGTGTGGACCGTGCGATGTTTAAAAAGTTATGTTTCATGCGTTACCCCCCTCAGTCACAACCCGGAACAATTCAAGTGCTCGGTCCGCTTCGCTCAATTCCGGTCGATTCGCCTCGATTTGACGCATAACGTCCAATACATTCGCATAATCTCGAGGAACGACCTTTACAAAGTGAGAGCGAGCTTGTTCGAACGACTCTAAAATAGTCCGTGCTTTAACACTGTCTGTATGAAACTGATGCGCTTCGAGAAGTGCATAAATTTGTTCCATATCTTCATCGTTCAATTCTTTTACGACGGAGACGAGCTCCTCGTTGACGAGTCGATCGTACGCTTGATCCCCATAAAGATATGCGACGCCACCTGACATGCCGGCTGCAAAGTTCCGTCCGACATCACCGAGGACGAGAACCGTTCCCCCGGTCATATACTCACATCCATGATCGCCGACTCCTTCGACGACTGCCGTCGCCCCGGAATTTCGAACGGCAAAACGCTCGCCGACGTGACCGTTAAAGAAAGCTTGTCCGCTCGTCGCTCCGTACAAGCAGACGTTTCCGGCAATCATTTGTTTACTTTCATCAAACGGTGCATGTTTTTCAGAGATCAATGCTAATTTCCCACCGCTCAAGCCTTTCCCGATATAATCGTTGGCATCCCCGATGACGGAAATGGTGATCCCTCGTGGTAAAAATGCTCCTAGGCTTTGTCCGGCTGATCCACTGAGGCGAAGCGAAATGGTATCATCCGCTAAACCGACCTGACCGTGAACTTTCGTCACTTCAAACCCCAACTGCGTCCCGACGGCGCGATCGGTGTTTCGGATGCGACCAACGAAGAAGGTCGGTTGCAACGAGTTGATTGACCGTGAGACTGCCGGAATCAATTTTCGGTGATCATAGGAACGGTATGCCGGGTGAGCGACTTCTTCACGCTCAGGAAGTGGTGTCGGCATCGAGAGCATCGGTGCTAAATCTAACCGTTTTGCTTTCGGATGTTTCGTCTTCCATTCACTTTCTTCGAGAAGATCCGTTCGACCAATCACGTCGTCTAATGATGTCACACCGAGTGATGCTAAAATTTCTCGTACTTCTTCTGCCAAGAACGTCATCAGGTTGACGACGTGTTCTGGTTTCCCCATAAATTTCTGACGAAGCACAGGGTCCTGTGTCGCCACACCGACCGGACACGTATCTAAATGGCATGCACGCATCATAATACATCCAAGGACGACGAGTGGCGCTGTCGCAAACGCAAACTCTTCCGCCCCGAAGATGGCAGCTAGGACGATGTCTCGCCCCGTCATGAGCTTTCCATCCGTCTCAAGTGTGACTCTCCCCCGTAACCCGTTCAACGCGAGCGTTTGATGCGTCTCTAAGAGTCCAAGTTCCCAAGGAAGACCTGTGTGCTTGATTGATGTCTTTGGAGAAGCACCGGTTCCACCATCATATCCACTGATGACAATCGTATCGGCATTCGCTTTCGCGACACCGGCTGCAATCGTCCCGACGCCTGACTTCGAGACAAGTTTCACACTGATTTTCGCCTTAGGATTCACATGCTTTAAGTCAAAGATGAGTTGGGCCAAGTCCTCAATCGAATATATATCGTGATGTGGAGGCGGTGAGATGAGTCCAACCCCCGGAACGGATCCACGCACTTCGGCGACCCATGGGTACACCTTATTTCCAGGAAGTTGGCCACCCTCACCCGGTTTTGCCCCTTGCGCCATCTTGATTTGAATTTCATCGGCATGGTAAAGATATTCTGCCGTCACCCCGAATCGTCCGCTCGCGACTTGCTTGATGCGGCTGATGCGTTCGTTTCCAAACTCATCCGGGACGAAGCGGGCCCGGTCTTCCCCGCCTTCTCCAGAGTTACTTTTCGCACCGATCTGATTCATGGCGATAGCGAGCGTTTCATGCGCCTCTTTCGACAAGGACCCAAATGACATCGCGCCTGTCTTAAAACGGCGAACGATCGACGTGACTGGCTCTACTTCTTCGAGCGGGACAGGACGTTGTGTTTTAAATGCAAACAACTGTCGAATGAACTGTCCTGATGATTCATGCAGCTTCACATAAGCATCATAATATTTACGTTCATTCTCACGACAGGCACGTTGCAACAAATGAATCGTCTTCGGATTGAATGCATGTTCTTCTCCGTCTGCACGCCATTGGAAATCACTTCCCGCCTCGAGCGGACGATTCGTCGCATAGGCGGACGTATGGAGTGTTCTCGCTTCGTTTTCAAGTTCTTCAAATCCGATTCCAGACAGTTGGGACGTCGTTCCCCTGAAATGCGTCTCAATCAAATTGCAATCTAATCCGACGGCTTCGAAAATTTGGGCCCCACGGTAGCTTTGAATGGTCGAGATACCCATTTTCGACATGATTTTGACGATGCCTTCGACAACTGCTTTTTGATACGAGCGAATGGCCTCTTCAAATGAATGCGCAATTTGTTTACGTTCGACTAAATCTCTTATCGTCGCATAGGCTACGTAAGGATATACCGCATCTGCCCCATACCCAATCAAGGTCGCTGCCTGATGCACTTCTCGAACTTCACCACTCTCACAAATGAGACTACAGTTCGAGCGCAAGTTCTCTCGAATCAAGTGTTGATGAATCGCACTCAGTACGAGAAGAGACGGCATCGCAATCCGTTTATTACTGACGAGACGGTCAGATAGGACGATCACGTTCGCACCATTTCGTACAATCTGGCTGACCTGTTGCAAAAGGGCTTCAAGCGACGCCTCTAAATCATTTGTAAACGTCGTATCGACTCGTTCGAGCTTGAGCTTCTCGGCAAGTTGCTTGAGGGTTGCCCCATCAATCATCGGATGATTCAACCACACACGTTTCGCGTGACCTCGTCCAGTATGGACCGGATTTCCTTGCGGACCAATCCAAGTAAACGTAGCCGTGACAATTTTCTCCCGTAACGCGTCGATTGGCGGGTTGGTCACTTGCGCGAAGTGTTGTTTGAAATAATGGAACAAGGAACGGGGCCGCGTCGAGAGCACCGCAATTGGTTGGTCATGCCCCATCGAGCCGATTGGATCTTTTTCGTCTTTGATTAACGGAACCATATACTGTTCAATGTCTTCTTTCGTATATCCAAACGCACGTTGCACACGTCCGAGTTCAAGTAGTTCTTCTTCAACGACCTCTCGATCCTCAATGGTCATCATCTGCTTAAGCCATTTGTGATAAGGCTCTGACTTCGCAATCGTCTCTTTGATCTCATGATCAGGAATCAATCGCTTTTCAATCAAGTCAATCAACAACAACTGTCCTGGTCTTAGACGTTGTTTGGATTTGACGTTCTCTGCGTCAACCGGAATGACTCCTGTTTCAGAGGAGAGAATCAATTCCCCGTCCAATGTTTCGACATAACGCATCGGACGCAAGCCGTTACGATCTAAAATAGCTCCGATTTGCCTTCCATCTGTGAAGACGACTCCAGTCGGTCCATCCCACGGCTCCATGATGGATGAATGATACTGATAGAAGTCGCGCTTGAACGGTTCCATCTTTCCTTCGACAAATGGTTCAGGAATCAACATCATCGCCGTGTGGGCGATCGAACGACCTGTTCGTGTGAAGAATTCAAAAGCGTTATCGAGCATGGACGAGTCGCTCCCATCCTCTTGAAGCACAGGGAACAAGTGTTGAACGTCTTCGAATAAGTCTGTTGACGTGACCCCTTCCCGTGCTCGCATCGCATCGATATTTCCACGAAGCGTATTGATTTCCCCGTTATGGACTATCATGCGGTTCGGATGTGCTCGTTCCCAAGAAGGGAACGTATTCGTCGAGAAACGAGAATGGACGATGCCGAACGTGCTTTTATAGTGAGGAGATTGCAAGTCCAAATAAAATGCGGCGATTTGATTTGGCGTCAACATCCCTTTATATACGACCGTTCTCGTTGACAGGCTTGCGATATATAGGCGTAATGATTCGACTTTTTCGATTTTTCGACGAAGTTCATAGAAGACGCGTTCATTCGCATCCTCGTCTAGGAATGGACATGAGATAAACCATTGATAGATGACCGGTTGTGTGACCCGCGCATGTTCCCCGATTTGCATCGGGTCGACAGGTACTTCGCGCCATTCGATCGTCGAACAATCCAGTTCATCCGCCATCCGTTCCATCAACGTGATCTTTTCGTGAAGCTGATTCTCAGACGGCTGAAAAAAAACCATTCCGACAGCGTAACGACCGAGTGACGGAAGGTTCATGGTTTGCGTAAACAATTCGTGTGGAATCTCAGTCATGATACCCGCCCCATCACCAGCATCGATGACACCTTCTCCTCCTCGGTGCTCTAAATTACATAACATGGAGAGCGATTTTTGAACGATTTCATGTTTCTTTAGCCCATGTAGATTGACGTAAAGTCCAATCCCACACGCATCTTTCTCAAATTTTGAGTCATACAAACCAACTCGACTCATATCATCGACCCCTTTCACTCACAGTTTCGTAATTAACATTTTGTTCTAAATATTCTGAAAAATCAAGTGAGTTGCATGCATTTTTGCATAATAGAAATCTCATTTAGTCATATTGAAAGCGTATACATGACTGTTATCAATGGATTTATCGTTTTTAGTTATGTTCAATAAAGAATAAATATCCATAAATATTATTTATTTATAGGTTCTTCAGAACATAAAAAAAGGATATCCTGAAGATACCCTTTTCTTGATTATTGTTCTACTGTTTTACGCGGATGATGTAAAAACGATTTCGGACGTTTCCACAAAATCAATCCGATATACCCAATCGCAAGCAATGCGAGGGCGCTGACAATCACAACATAGAGTGTGCCTTCTTCGATTCTCGCAAATATTCCGATATATGCCCAGACGAATACGAGTGGATAGATGAAATCATGATGCCACCACATAAAGAGAAGGGCAAGAATCACACCGACCATCAGCATAAGAGAGGTCCAGGCGAGTTCATCAAGACCTAACAGCGACGTGATCTGTTCCGTCTTCATCACAACGAACGTGTTGACGATGGTCGCGACTGATACCCAGCCGATGTAGATGGAGAACGGGAACCGATCGAGCCAGCTCGTAGACGTCCGAAAAGCGATATAATACAACCAGCACAGCGTAGCCAGGAACAACACCATGATGACAAGTGAGACGACGAACCATTCGTTCGTGAATGCCAATAGCCATAAACCATTCAGCACGCAAGAGACTAAAAATCCGGCTTTCATCCGCTCGGCTTGACGATTCGCCGTCGTCCCTTTCTTCAACTGGAGCACCAGCCAGACAAGTAACGCGACATAGATGACACCCCAAATCGAGAAGGCGTACCCTGCCGGCTTAAAGTAGATATCGATGCGGTCCGAAACCGCCGCGTTGTCGCCGCTCGCGAAATAGTTGATGACGACGGTCGCTAAAAAAGCAACCCAGTTTACAATCGGCCATTTTGATAAGTCCATAAGCACGATCTTCTAAATGAAGATCAAACACCTCCTTTTGTAACATAATATTAAATACCCGCATCCATGTGACTCTACACGTACAAAGGGGCTCGCATATGCGAACCCCTTCTCCATTAAAAGTCGATTTCGTCTGGATCTGGTCCGAGACGTTCTCCTGTCGCCACTTGATCGATCTTCGCCAAATCGTCCGCATCGAGTGAGAAGTCGAAAACATCAAAGTTCTCACGGATTCGATGTGGTGTCACCGATTTCGGTAGCGCGACATGACCGGATTCAAGGTGCCAACGGAGCACAATCTGAGCCGGTGTCTTCCCAAGTTTTTCTGCAATTTCAGAAAAAGCAGGGATGTCTAAAAACTTACCTTGCATGAGTGGACTCCACGCCTCGATCTGAATCCCTTCATCTTGGCAGTAATCCAACAAATCAGGTTGCGGGAGTTGTGGATGAAGTTCAACCTGATTGATGAGTGGCGCCATCAGACCGGCTTCTTTCAATGTTTCTAAATGGTGTTCTTTAAAGTTGGATACACCGATTGCTTTGATTTTTCCGGCTTCATATAAATCGATGAGATCTTTCCACGCATCGACGAACCCATCAACCGGCCAATGCAACAGACAAAGGTCCAAATAATCTGTCTGGAGTCGTTTTAACGAGTCTTCGAATGCCTCTTTCGTTTTGCCTTCACGAATGTCATCATTCCAAATCTTCGACGTGATGAACAATTCAGAGCGGTCTACACCTGAGAGATGAATTCCCTTCGCAACGCCCTCTTCATTTTTATAGATTGCAGCCGTATCGATGTGACGATAGCCTGTTTTGATCGCTTCAACGACAGCAGCTGGCGCCTCGGTTTCATTATCGACCTTCCAGACCCCAAAGCCGATCATCGGAATTTCGACCTTATTTCGTAATGTAGCGTAAAGCATCTCATTCATCCCCTTTTCATTCTAACGAGATGATTGTATCATACCCGACAATTTATTTCGGAAAACTAAATCGTCAAATCTTTTCGGGTGAATCGGAAGAACGAGAGTGCTGAAAAGATAGTCAAGAGACCGAGTAACCAGATGAAATGGATGCCCCAATACTCCTCACGCATGATGGCACCTGCGTCAAAGAGAGAGAAGAATGAGAGGTTTGACATCCAATCGAATTGATCGCTCACTCCTTGGATGATATTCATCACGAGAAAGAACGTGTATATCCCGCCCGTCACCATATAGGATTTACTACTATCATCGAATAGACTCGCAATCACATAAGCGGCCACGCCTAGGACGAGCAACATGAGCGCCCCATTCAATTGAAGCATCCACAGAACCGCATAATCGATTTGTAAATCGAACAGAAGGTCCGCTACCATTAAACTCAATCCATTCAGACCGACAAATAGCCCGACTGCCACAATCAACACAACGAAGCTTGACATCACATACGTGACCCGAGAAATCGGTGCTGCCATATACAACATGATTTCTCCAGAATCGACCGGTTTGGCCAAGAGTTTCGAGGCGAAAGTCAATGCGAATAAAACCGCGAGCACGTAGAAAATCAACCCATAATAGTTGCTCGACAATAGATTGAGAACGTTGTCCATCGCCATCGACGCGTTGATTTGGAAGACGTCGAGAAGCTCAGGTGGCAACGATTCTAATTTCGCCTCAATTAAGCCTGTTTCTTGAATAGATGGGAAGATGGCGGCTAAGAAAAAGAGATATACGCTGGTCCCGATTGAATATCCAAGAATCCAACTGCGATTCTGTTTCAACATGGAGCGAATTAACATGTCATGTCGCCTCCCCGTAATACTGCATGAACAAATGTTCGAGCTCGTCTGTACCGCTTGACAATGATTGAATCTGGAAATCCGCCAACGTTCGAATGAGATGGTTCAACTCTGATGGTGTGGAGATGGTGACCTCGACATGCATGCCGTCCCGTTCACCAGAATCGGCCGCGAATCGAACGGCTTCCGCTTCCGTTGAAAATTCGATTCGATACCGTTTCACGCTATGTTGTCGTAATTGTTCCATATCCTCTTCGATGATGATGCGTCCATCTTTAATCAACGCGGCACGGTCGCACGTCCGCTCCATCTCAGGGAAATGATGAGAACTCATGAGAATCGCTTTCCTTAATTGCTTTTCTTCAATTAACCAATCGACTAGACGCTCTTGCATGAGCGGGTCTAATCCGCTCGTCGGTTCATCCAAAATATAGACGGGCACATCTTTCATGAAGCAGGTGATGATAGCAAGCTTTTGCTTCATCCCTTTTGACATCTTCCGTACTTTCGTCGCCTCATCGAATGAAAACCGTTCACGTAATTGCCGTTCACGATCCGGATTCGTTTTGTGCAGATGGCGCGTCAATCGAATGATTTCTTCCCCTGTCATGTTTTGGGGATAATTAATTTCTCCCGGCAAATAGCCGACGCTCTGCTTCACTTGCTCCGTCTCCTGCCAACAATCGAATCCGTTGATAGTCGCCTTGCCTTCACTCGGCTTCAACAGACCCATCAAATGTCGAATCGTTGTGGATTTCCCAGCGCCGTTCGGTCCGATGAATCCGAAGATTGTTCCTGGTGTCACATGAAGGGATACATCAAAAATGCCATGTGTATCATCAAATCGTTTCGTCAATCGCTGAATCCGAATCATCTCGACCCCTCCTTTTTTGTAATATCTTAACAATATGATTACAAAACTAGTATATCACGTTCTTTTTTGAAATGGAAATGGTATATTGATTACAAAACTAGAGAAAGGAGCGCTTCGATCAATGGATGGATTTGCGAAACGCACCGAAGAAAAACAACAAGCGATCTTACGTGCCGCTTATGACTTGATGACAGAGAAGCAATCCCGATTTAAAATCAGTGAACTAGCGAAACGAGCGCATGTATCCCCTGTATCCATCTATAATTACTTCGGTTCAAAAGACCAGGTCATCGTGGAAATCTTAAAGCAAATGACAGAAGAGCAGATGAGTTGGATTGAACAGGCGATTGAGTCGAACGCTCCCTTCGATGCGTTACTCGTCGAGATCCTAAAACGAAAAATCCAGACGGCGGTTCTCTTTGACGAGACCATCACAGCAATGATTCAACAAGACCCGAACTGGGAACAGCTTGCGACTCGAGGATATACTGCTTTCGCCCGGTTGATTGAATACGGGAAGGCCCAAGGGTCAATCGATTCGACGTTATCCACTTCTTCTTATTTACGCTATGTACAATTCATGCAACAGGCTATCCTGTCCGATCCTCAGTTTTCAATCGAGAATATGAAGGAAACGATGGACGTCTACTTTCATTTCTTTTTGAATGGGGTCATGAAACGGTAAAAGGTGACTGTCTCAAGCAAGCAGACAGTCACCTTTTTTATGTGTGATAGATAAAGTCTTCAATTGGATAGAGCGATAGATCCACTTCCGCGTCTCCTGTCAGAACGAGGTCACTCAACACTTTTCCGATGAACGGGCCGACCGTCAAACCGGATGATCCCAGACCGTTCGCGACCAACAGTTTTTCTGCCCCAGGCACCCTTCCGAGTACGGGAATTGAATTCGGTGTAACCGGACGGAAGCCGACTTTCGTCTCAACGAGTTCTGCCTCAGCAAGTCCAGGTGCCGACTCCAAACCTTTCGTCAGTACTTCGTGTACACCGATTGCAGTCGGACGAACGTCGAACGCTTTTCCTTTCTCATGTGTCGAACCGATGACCACTTTCCCGTCGTCAAATCCGAGTAAATAGCGGCGTCGTGGCGGCATGACGACCGGCCAGTCAGATGCATCTGTATCCTTCAACTGGACGTGGACGAGCTGGGCCTTTTCCCCTTCGACTCGTACCGTATATCCAAGAGGCTGTAACAGCTCCGGTAACCAAGCACCCGTCGCAAGGATGATTTCATCCGCTTCATATCTCACTCCGTCACACTCCACACCAATCTCATCTCCGCTCGTCAACCGTGCTGAACCGTTGACAAATGTGACGCCACGCTTGATAGCGACTCTCTCAAGTGCAGCGCGAAAGCGACCGCCGTCGACTCTAGCCCCTCCTGTCACGAAGAGTGCATCGTATTCATCGGATAACGGTGGGAAACGATGTTGTGCCTCTTCAGCAGTCAGTCGTTCGAGTTCACCGATTTCTGGTGCTTCTTCTCGACGAAGCAAAGTTCGCTCCATCATCTGGTCGAGCTTTGTTTCTTCATGGAGCGCAAGCGTCCCGACACGTTTGTATCCGGTGTCCGTCTCCCCTTCAGCCTCCAGCTCTTTGACGACCTTAGGATAATAGCTTGCTCCGCCTTTCGCCAGTGCATACCAAGCTTTGTTGCGTCGCTGCGCAATCCACGGACATACGATTCCAGCCGCGGCATCCGTTGCTCTTCCTTCTTCTTTCCGGTCAATGACCGTTACATCCGCTTTACCAGCTAAATGATAGGCAGCCGAAACACCGACGATCCCTGACCCGATAATCACTATTTTCTTCATCATAAATCTGTCTTGCTCAGACAGATGGACACATCCTTTCGTAAAAAAATCATCGACCCAACGGATCGATGATTGATTATTATTCTCTCATCGCTAGACGATAAAGTAAATCTAACAACTCGATGTAGAGCCACACGAGCGTGACGATTAATCCGAATGCCGCGACCCATTCCAACTGTTTCGGAGCCCGAGCTTCGACTTGACTTGCGATGAAGTCGAAATCTAAGACGAGAGCGAGTGAAGCGACGATGACAATCACGAATTGAACACCGATCGCAAGTGGGCTTGAACCGGTCATGAATGCCAAGCCTGAACCGAACAAACTCATAACGAGTTGCACAAGATATAACAACATGACTGTGAACATGGCTGCCATGACACCGGCTTTAAACTTCTGTGTCACTTTGACAAGCCCTGTCGTATAGACAAACCACATCGCAAAGGCGACGACAAACGTCGTTAATACGGCACGTCCCACAATACCAGGGACCATCGCTTCAAAGAAATACGAAATCGATCCGACGAAGACACCTTCGATAATCCCGTATAGGGGTGCGACGATCGGAGCCGTATTTGGTTTAAACGTGATGAGCAAAGCAAAGATAAAGCCGAGGATGAGTGACCCGATCATGAGCGGGAACAAGAGCCCTTCTCCAATCGTCGGGACGACAAGCCATGTCGTACCGGCTGCCGCTGTCACGAGTAAAAGCAAGGTGAACACTTTAGACCATGTTCCCGCTTTCGTCATCGGTTCGGCACTGTAAGCTGAGGACTGCATTGATTTACGAAGTAATGGATTCGATTTTAAGTTCAACGTTGAATAGCTCCTTTATGGTTCAGTTACTGTTTTGCGAACACGTCGATGAACGCGCGCATATAATCTGGTAAGTCTGGCGGACGACGACTTGAGACGATATGTCCGTCGACGACGACCGGCTCATCATGCCAAATCGCTCCCGCATTTTCCATGTCATCTTTGATTCCAGGCGTGCTCGTCACGTTCACCCCGTCTAGAATGTTCGCAGAAATCAACACCCAACCGGCGTGACAGATTTGACCGATTGGTCGTTTTTGTTCATCCATATAACGGACGAATCCTTTCACCGAATCGAAACGGCGCAATAAGTCAGGAGACCATCCGCCTGGCACGAGGATCGCATCGAACGATGTAATGTCCACATCATCAAACGCCACGTCAGATTTTGCTGGCACACCGTATTTACCGATATATGCGTGATCGGCCTTCTCCCCAGCGAGGATCACGTGCGCTCCCTCTTCACGAAGGCGATGCACCGGGTACCAAAGCTCTAAATCCTCGAAGTCATTACTGACAAGTTGAAGGACTTTCTTCCCTTGTAGTTTCATCAAACCCCTCCTTTTATTCATTCCCCATTATACCCGAAAGCGACAGTCACGAAAACGAAGAATCATGATTGTTTTTCCAGGATATTGATTGTGGATGATTCTTACCACTATATCTTGTGTTTCCTCCCTACAATTGATACCTTTAGTGGTAGAAGAATGAGAAGGAGGCACATCACCTATGAAGCAATATCATGACTTATGTCGACACATCCTCGACCAAGGTGTCGTAAAGGAAGACCGGACCGGGACCGGGACAACGAGTGTATTTGGTTACCAAATGCGTTTCAATCTGCAAGAAGGGTTCCCCCTGATTACGACGAAAAAATTACATATTCGTTCCATCATTCACGAACTATTATGGTTCATCTCAGGAGAGACAAACGTCCGATACCTTCAAGAAAACGGGGTCCGTATTTGGAATGAATGGGCAGACGAGGAAGGTAATCTGGGTCCGGTGTACGGTTCACAGTGGCGTTCATTCCCACGCCCGGACGGCTCGTCCGTCGATCAACTGGCTCAAGTGATTGAACAAATCAAAACGAATCCAGATTCGAGACGGTTGATCGTGTCGGCATGGAACCCAGGACAGCTTGACGAGATGGCCCTCCCGCCATGTCATCTATTGTTCCAATTCTATGTCGCTGACGGGAAGCTCTCGTGCCAGTTATATCAACGAAGCGCCGACACCTTTTTAGGTGTTCCATTCAACATCGCATCGTATGCACTTTTGACGCACATGGTCGCACACGTGACCGGACTCGAAGTCGGCGACTTTGTCCATACCCTTGGTGATGCACACATCTACCACAACCATCTCGAACAAGTGGAACTTCAGTTGTCGCGTGACCCACGTCCGCTACCAAAACTCAACATTGTCCGAGACGTCCCTTCAATCGAATCATTCCGTTTTGAAGACTTCGAAATTCTAGGATATGATCCACATCCACATATCAAAGGAGAAGTGAGCGTATGATTTCACACGTCGTCGCATATGGATTAGGTCGTGAAATCGGGAAAGACAATGATTTATTATGGCGATTGCCAGATGACTTGAAACACTTTAAATCTATCACGTCTGGTGGCACGGTCGTCATGGGAAGAAAGACGTTTGAGTCCATCGGTAAAGCGTTGCCGAACCGACGCAACATCGTCGTCACATCTGATGTTTCCTTTTCAGCCGATCAAGTCGAAGTGTGGCATGATTTAGAACGTCTCGTCGAAATGAGTCAACAGGAGGAATGGTTTGTCATCGGTGGGGCCACGTTATATGAACAGACGATGCCGATGACGAGCCGGATCTATGCAACGGAGGTCGCTGCATCGTTCGAGGCCGATACGTATTATCCCGAACGGATTGGGGAATGGTCAATTACGAGTACAATCGACCACCCGCAAGACGAAACACATGCATATGCCTTTTCATTCAAACAATACGACAAAACAGACATCGCATCATGATGTCTGTTTTTTAGTCTGGCAATTTTTCCAGCCACTGTTCAATTTTTCTCGTGATGACCTCGTCTTGTTCTCCATCCGCATAATCGTCATAGATCGCTCCGAGTTCAGACGCCGTTCGTTTCGATACAGCAAGAATGTGACTATATTTGCCTCGTTGCTCTTTCACAGCAGACAACGTCCCTTTCGCTTCTTGCGCACGCGCATCATCCAAGACGAACATCTCGATATTGTCATTACAAGAATACGCCTCGTAAGGACGGTATACGACTTCATATCGGCGATGCTCTTTGGGGAGTCGATCAGCAAGCGATGTATAGGTATTGGCAGACATCGTCACATAGGCGATTCGCTTCTCCTCACGAACAGCAGAAGTGTATCGGACGACACGATTTCGACCATCTCGTTTCGCCTTATACAGCGCCTCATCTGCGTAGGCACACCACTCTCCAAGTGTATAGCCAGTCTGGCAGACTCGGGTGTATCCAATCGACACCGTCACCTGATGATCGTATGGAAACTCCATCTCTTCGATGCGAGTTCTGACTCGCTCAAGTACCGATTCGACGATCGCACGGTCTGAAACGTTCAAGAGGATCAAAAATTCTTCGCCTCCGTATCGGATGAGCTCATCACTAGATCGAATGGCATGACGGATTTCTTCAGAAACACGATGAAGCACATCATCCCCATACGAGTGACCGAACGTATCGTTCAATTGTTTAAAGTGATCGATATCGAGCAGTGCAACGGCAAAACTCTCACCAGACCGCTCCAATCTCGAGATGAACCGAGAAAAGGTCGCCTTTAAATACTTACGGTTGAAAGCACCCGTTAATTCATCCACGAGTAACGCTTTTGATACGAGACGGGATTTTTCAATATGTAGCCCGAGACGCACCAATCGTTCCTCCATCGGCACCCACGATTCCCAATAATCGTCGAATCCATATGAATAGGCAGCAAGACGATAGTGTTCATTCGTTCCGATGACAATGAGGGGAACGTAGAGTTTTCTCATTTTGCTAACGAACGATTGGATATCTCGCTCTTTAAATTGTGGCCATAATTCAACGTCCATAATGATGGCTTTTGGCACATCCTCATAATCGTATTCCACGGCTTCTTCAAGGGTCTGCAAAAATACCGGACGTGCCCCGAGCTTTTCAACGCGCGACTTGTAACGGCTAAATGTGGAAAAGCTTGCGGATAAGATAAGGACGAGATCTTCGTCCTCTTGTTCAATCCCCAAGACGGTATGGATATAACGTTTCACAGGAGAGATCAAGGTCAAAGCTTCCGCTTGTGTAAGGACGCTTGGCAACTCCTTCGCGTCAGACTCGACACGACTAAAGATTTCTAACAAATGCATCAACCGTCGTTGCCGAACTTCCTTCTTCATCCAATCGAGTAGAAACTCGATATCGCTTTTTGGAATTTGTCTCGACTCCGATATCTTTTTCAAAATCATATGTATACGCTCAGTGAGTTGACCTTGCTCCATTCCCGTCCCCCCTATGTTCGTACTCCCCGAATTCTCTTATGTTTCGATTATGCGACTTCTCAGGATAAAATACAACTATTTCCTTATTTATTTTCTGTTGTTTTACATATAACTAGGACCTACGCCCTAAAAAAGACATACTAAAAGCGGTCTTGCGACCGCTTTGTGTTATTTTTTCACTTTTAAGTTTGGTGACGTCATTTCCTCCGGACGAATCCATTGATCAAATTGCTCTTCCGTTAATAAACCAGTTTCTAAGGCTGCTTCTTTCAAAGAAGTACCGTTTTTATGTGCCAATTTCGCAATTTTTGCCGCATTTTCGTAGCCAATATGCGGGTTAAGTGCTGTAACGAGCATGAGTGACTGTTCCACATTACGTGAGATCACTTCATGATTTGGTTCGATTCCGACAGCGCAATGATCATTGAACGAATGTAAGCTGTCCGTCAATAGACGACAAGTCTGTAGGAAATTATACATGATGACTGGTTTGAAGACGTTCAATTCAAAGTTCCCTTGACTCGCCCCGAAACCGATTGTCGCATCATTTCCGAGTACTTGTGCGGCAACCATTGTGAGCGCCTCACTTTGAGTCGGGTTAACTTTCCCCGGCATGATTGAACTTCCTGGTTCGTTCTCCGGAATGGTGATTTCTCCGATTCCTGCACGTGGTCCAGAAGCCAACCATCGCACATCGTTCGCAATCTTCATCGCGTCCATCGCTAAGGCTTTTAATGCACCATGCGTGAAGACGAGTTGATCGTGACTTGTAAGGGCGTGGAACTTGTTGACGGCTGTTACAAACGGTTTGCCCGTCTCATCTGAGATTTTCTTCGCTACAACTTCACCGAACTCAGGGTGTGCGTTGATCCCTGTTCCGACAGCCGTTCCTCCAAGTGCAAGCTCCGTAAGTGGTTCAATCGTGCGCTCGATCATCTGTTTTGACAATTCAAGCATCCGGACCCACCCACTAATTTCTTGACCGAGTGTGACCGGCGTCGCGTCTTGAAGGTGCGTCCGACCAATTTTGACGATATCCTTAAACGCCTCCGCTTTTTGTGAAAGGGTTTGATAAAGCGAGTCGATTGCTGGAAGGACATCATCTTGTACGGAAAGGATGGCGGCGATGTGCATCGCGGTCGGATACGTATCATTCGAGCTTTGCGATTTGTTGACATCATCATTCGGATGAATCGTGATAGATGCTCCACGAGCCTGTAACTTTTCGTTCGCAAGATACGCAATGACCTCGTTGACGTTCATGTTTGACTGCGTGCCCGATCCTGTCTGCCAGACGACAAGCGGGAATTCCGCGTCATGCTGCCCTGCTAAAATCTCATCTGCCACCTCTGCGATGATCGCTGCTTTCTCTTCCTCGAGTACACCGAGTTCAGCGTTTGCTAAAGCTGCACCTTTTTTCAAAATGGCAAATGCGTATACGATTTCAAGCGGCATCTTCTCCGCACCAATTTTAAAGTTTTCAAGACTACGTTGCGTTTGTGCTCCCCATTTCGCCGTAGCTGGAACTTTAATTTCCCCCATTGTGTCCCGTTCGATCCGATAATCCATGTATAATTCCCCCTCTATAGTTGACTACGCTTTCATTTTAGCGAAAAACCATCTAAAAAGAAATGACTCCGTCAAAAAAGGACTCCGTCAAAAAAGCGACCAAGAATGATCTCGGTCGCTTAATTCATTCCATTCAATGCGTCGCGTGCAATCACGTCCGCTCGATTATCCGCTCGTGGGACCCATTTTAAGAACACGGTCGGCAATTCATCGTAGGCAATCAGTGCTTTCAGAAACAGAGGCTTCGCCGAAGCATCTTTCATGAAACGTTGCTCTAGTGCGCGAACAATCACTTCGGCGTCGGAATACAGCATGAATGAGGTTTCACCTTTTAATGCATGCGCTTGTTCCAGTGCATAAGCACATGCAGCCAATTCCGCATGAACGCTTGTCAATCCTTGCATGCGACGTTTAAACGTCGATACGGTACCGTCGGAAGACTTGATCCACACACCGATTCCATTATCTCCAGTCGTCTGATTGGTGGCCGCGTCAAAATAGATGTGAACCAAACCGGTACGCCTCCCAATCTGTATTGACAGGAGCATGGATATCAATCTGTGACAGTCGTTTCGACAAGAGCGCGATTTCTTCATGACCGTCTAGTTTTTTTGCATATTTTTGATGGGGCGCTTCGAGTGTTTCATTTTGAACATGCATATAAAGCGTCTCAATCGTATCGTAATGCTGAATTAAAATCGTCGCCGTCTTCGGACCGATGCCACGTACACCTGGGATGTTATCCGAAGAGTCTCCCTGCAATGCCTTCACGTCGACAAACTGATATGGTTTCACGCCATACATCAATTCAAAAGAAGCTTCATTGACGAGCTGCTCCTCACCTTTTTTCGGCATGATTTGAAACACGTTCGGAGACAACAACTGAAGTAAATCGCGGTCCGAGGAATAGAGATATGATTTACCCGGGAACGCTGTCGCGACGGCGCCCATCAAATCATCCGCTTCATATCCCGTCAACTCGGATTGTAAGATGCCTCGTTCATCCAAAGCGGCTCTCAATTTCAAATAGTCTTCGAAAAGCGGTTCCGGGAGTCCATTACGCGTTGCTTTATATTCAGGATACATCGCATAGCGGTGGGTAGACTCTCGTGTCCCGTCCCAAAAGAAAGCGATATGGGAAAAGTCTGTCGTCCAGGAATCCACCTTTCGAAGTAATCCTTTCACAGTCACTTCCGGATCTTGTGCTCGTCTTCGCTCCGTCGCAAAATAATAACGGGACAACAAATTAAAGCCGTCAACTAGAATAAGCTTCATCTTGCTCCACCTCACATGCTTTTAATCCCCGTGCTAGTGCATCTTGGTCTAGTTCCTTCCCAATCCAAACAAATACGGAACGGTCCCCTTCATGCATCTCATTTGCAAATGTCGCGCCCATCAACTGATTCGTCGCTTGAATGACAAACTTGCACTCCTCATCCTGTAAGCGGACAATCGCCTTCATCCGATACATCGCATCCTCGTAGTGCATCAAGACTTCACGAACGTAACGGGTCACGCGCTCCCGAGACAACGGACGCTCGGCACTCAACGTGATCGCACGAAGGGAGGAGACCGATTCACTCGTCTCTGTCAGTTGACTCAACTTCTGTTCATCGACACGTGACAGTTGGAACGTATTCTCAAGTAATTCGTAATCGCCTTCTGTTTGAATCGTCTCTACAATCCTAACCGTCGGATTGAGTTGTTCGATTCGGCGGCGTGCTTGATCGAGTTCATCCGACGACACTAAATCGATTTTATTTAACAAAATGAGATCGGCATAAGCGATTTGATGAATCCCTTCTTTGAACAGTTCACGGTCCATTTGACTGGCATCCACAACCGTCAAGATGGCGTTCATTTTAAAGTGTTGACGTAAGTACTCGTCATAATAAATCGTCTGAATGATCGGTGCGGGATCGGCGACACCGGTCGTCTCGATGATGACTCGGTCGAACGTTTCTTGCTTTGCCGCGAGTTGATAGAACGTCTTACTCAAATCATTTTGGATGGAACAGCAAATACATCCGTTTGAGAGTTCGATTTGCTCTTGGTCCATCTTGACGATCAATTGTTCATCGATATTTATCGCGCCGAGCTCGTTGACGATCAGACAAATCTTTTCATCCGTCGCCGCGAGTAAGCGGTTCATATACGTCGTCTTGCCTGCTCCTAAAAACCCGGTCACTAATTGTACGGGAATCATGATACCACCCTTTTCTTACAAATCTTCGTGCGCGCGAGCCCATTTCTCATAACGCGCATCCAATAAATCAATCAAGTGAAGCATCCAAGCCTCCGTCGTCATCGGGAGGACACTCGACCCCCACTCACGTTTCCCATGATGTGATAAAATCATGTGCCAGATCCGGTGATGGACATCCAATGGCAGTCGCGTCGACGTCTGGCGTAACGTTTCTTCAAACAATAGCCCACCGTATGGCATATGCCCGATTAGTGTGCCCATCGGGTTGATGGAGATGCCGGTCGTTTCACTTGTGCCCTCAACGGGAGATAACTTCTCAAAACGATTCGGACTAGATAACAGATGACTGTATTCATATATTTTTCCGATGTCGTGGAAGAGGATTCCAAGTGCAAGTTCATCCCAATTCAACGGTTCTTTCCGCTCGGCCATCGCTTCACAGGCGGCATACAGCGATTCAAACGTTCCTTTATATGCCTGTTCGATTTTAACACCGTTCATCGTATTCCAAAGGTCGACTTTGTGCAACTGCTCCGCTTCTTTGATAACACGAAACACCATCGCCAAATAGTCATCTTGCTCTTGAATCCGATAGCCGAGACGAAGCATACACACGGTATGCTTCAATAGACCTCCCGCATAGTTATGATGGTGGTAGAGTGCCGCTGGCGATAGTACGAAATCATCCCAAACGAAATCAAGGAGGCCGCAGGCGATCTGTTGATAGGTCGGTGACAACGTATCAATCAAACTGAACAATTCATCCGCAAACTGCTCCATCGTCTCATCCCCTGGCAAGCCTGGTAATAACGAGATTGCCTCATCTTTTGAGATAGGATGGACGCGGTCAATCGTAATCGATTTGGCGCCATCCGGTTTTGGATAGACATCGATTTTCCCGGACAATTCGATGACACCCGATTCATAGATTGGAAGTAGTTCACTCTCATTTCCACGTAGCCAATGTTTGGCACGCATCATCCCGTTCGCCGTCGTGATACTTAGTTGAAGCCATTTAGCACCATTCTTTCCTTCTCTAACCTCGACTGTACTGACGAGCGCTTTTGTTTGGACAGGGGTCCCATCGGCTAACTGGTCTAAACGGTCCTTTGATTTTTCTATTTGCGGTATTTGAAATCGATCACGGTTCATTAATGAACCGATGACTGGATCAATTTGTTGATAATAGTTCATAATCATTCCCTCCTCGCATCTTCTGACATTGTATCGTGTTTCCGCTCATTAGGCGAACATACTTTCTAGTAGGGTCTCGATTTTGCCATCATTACATTGAAAGCGCTTACGATTATTGATACGATAAAAGTAGTTCGATAAAGGGGGAAACGAGAATGATTTCATTAATCGATACGTATGAGCGTTTCATCGCCTCGGGGGAAGCGACACGTTATGCACAAGAACAACAATCCATTGAACATATTCTACAAGCGTCAACTTGTCCGGTGGGCATGCAGGACTTAGAACAGTCACTCACGCATCTGTCCGGTAATCCTTATGCTAAAGATGCATCACTCGACAAAATTGTCGAACATGAGATGAAAGGGGCCATGGCGGCGCTTGAGCTTTCTGGTTACCCACTTCAGACACCGCTAGCGAAAGCAGTCATCTTGTCTGCGTTCGCTCGAACGAACCGACTCAATATTGATAAGCTAAAAGAACTGAGCCACGCCGATCTTCTCGTCCGAATTCAATCGGCAGAGCGCGCTTGGAAGCGGACATACACATTGTTACACCGTTCGACGCCGACTCAGATTTGTGGTCAAATGGATTCACTCCTCGGTGGATGCGCCATCCAACGCGTTCTTGAGGCAATTAAACAACCGGGAACGACAAAAACAGCATAAGAAAAGGAGCGGTCCCCGGGCCGCTCCTTTTCTTATGCTCATCCTTCTGTTACTTCAACTGCATCCGGCTCATATAACGTCACGTTACGTGCCGGAGAGAATGTCGAAATCGCATGTTTATAGATCAATTGTTGACGACCTTCTGACTCGACGATGACGGTAAAGTTATCAAATGACTTGATGACACCTCGAATTTGAAACCCGCTCACTAAAAATACGGTCGTTGGTACCATTTCTTTTCGAAGTTGATTCAAAAAATGGTCTTGGATGTTGTAGCTCGCTTTCATGCTGGATTCCCCCTAGTCTTTATCTCTTTAAAATAATCGGAATTTTCGAAAAAACCCCTCTATATCATCATAAATATTTTTATATGATAGTTCAAATGATTTTCGACCCATATCCACCCAAATTCCATCAAATTGATGACGGAACCAAGTTAATTGCCGTTTTGCGAACTGTCTTGTGTGCTGCTTAAGCAAATCTGTCGCTTTCTCTTTCGAGATGTTTCCATCGATGAATGGAATCACTTCTTTATACCCGATGGCTCGCATCGCCTGCGTCTCACGATATCCTTGTGCCAAAAGTCGTTCGACTTCCTCGACCAGTCCTGCTTCCATCATCGCATCGACGCGTTGATTGATTCGGTCGTATAATATCTCACGATCTGCGTGGAGGACGAACAATCGATAATCATAATGTTCGGATGGCGCACTGTCCGTCGTCTGTGTATCCCCTTGCATCGCTACCTCGAGCGCCCGCACGACGCGACGGACATTATTCGGGTGAATCGTAGCCGCACGCTCTGGGTCAAGTTGAACTAATCTTTGATGTAACGCCTCACGTCCTTCGACTTCTGCCAACCGTTCGAGATCAGCCCGCAACGCCTCATCCACAGGTCGCTCCACGAATTCATAGTCATATAAAATCGAGCGAATGTATAATCCTGTTCCTCCGACAATAATCGGTAATTTGCCACGGGCATAAATATCATCGATGGCGGCACGAGCCAACTGTTGAAAAACTGCGACACTCATGGCATCATCCGGGTCACAAATATCGATCAAATGATGCGGGATCCCTTCGGCCTCTTCTTTCGTCACTTTTGCTGAACCGATGTCCATGCCCCGGTATACTTGAACCGAGTCACCCGAGACAATCTCGCCGTCGAACGCTTTTGCGAGTTCGATGCCCGTCTTCGTTTTGCCAACAGCGGTCGGACCGACGATGACGACGACAGGTGTTTTTTTCATACTTCTCACTCCTCAATTAAAAACCCGTCTCCTCGCGAGACGGGCCATCAAATTCTTCTTTTTATTCTATCATCAAATACGACGGCAAACAGCATCCAACCACATAAAAGTAATCCGAGTAATAACACGAGACCATCACTCATCTGCTTTCGCCTCCTTTAGCTTCCTCATTCCCACTTTTCACATTTTAGACACAAAAGCAACTGTAAAAAAGCACACTCAACAAAAAGTGCGCATTCCATCATCATCATCATTCAAAACAAATATTCAATCGTCATCTATTAACCTCTGAACCAATCCCAAAAATGAGCGCCTTGGGCGACAATCAAATAGTCGAACCAGCGTGTATAATCCATCGGAAGTTTTTCGGTGTCATCTGTGTAAGTCAAAAATTCTCCAACCCAAATGTAGTTTTCATGTTCATTGACGACCTCGCAAACAATCCATTCCCCATCTCTCCCGGCTCCGACGGGAATGAATTGTTCAGGACACTCCCATATTTCCCGATACTCGATCATTTCATCTACACTAAAAAGTCGGATTCCTCCACCGTATGTCGGGTGAACAAACAGGTCAGCGCCGTTATGGGTCTTCAAGAAGTGAATAATGTCGATTGGGATTATTTGCTTCAATCGCTTAATTTCAACTTCCATCGCAGGCTCACTGAATAGAAAGTGTAACGTGTCTACATATCCCTCTTCATTTTGTATTTCTATCTGATTATTGACGAGTCTACTTTTAAACGTTTCAAGTGCAATCATCAACTCAACCCCACTTTTTGAAATTAACGACATTCGTACCGTATCTTTCATTTTCATTTTTCTAAGTATAGTATATATCGATCTTTCATCGTTCAATAAAAAAAGGTCGTCAGGCACGACTTGATCGCGCTCGATGACCTCGAATCATTTTCAATTCATCATGAAGCAATTTCAATCGTCTGTTTCGTACGTTTGACAGAAACGATGAAGTACAGGATTGCCGTACCGCTCGCCGCCCACCAAACCATGTCATACCATCCGTTCATCAGTCCAGCCATCCCAACCATCGCCGGGACAATCAGCGTCAACCATGATAATACGAGGGCGACACGTGCTGTGATGGTCCCGTTCGGTTTCCCGAGTCCCATTCCAAAGAAGAACAACGCCCAAAGGAATGACCAGAAGAACCACGTCAATGCCCCCATCGGATCACTTTCTGCAATCGCCATTGCGCCATAAAAAGCAGCTGCAATCGAAACGAATAATGAGAACCAGCCAACGCCACGTCCGTCTAAATTCAAAATAAACGTCACCCCTACATATAAATAAGTGAACGCAAATAGATAGATACTCGCAAGACCGAATTGCTCTTCTGGACTCGCCCCAATCAATAACCATGTGGCGATAAACGTTTGTAAGAGTCCCGTAAACAAACTAAAAAATCCTGCGCTCTTGCTATCCACTTTCCCGAGAAGAACGAGACTATTTAAAAACAGTGCGACGCCACCGAATAGTAAACTTACATTACCCACACTCATTACCCCTTTGTACAGATGTCTGACCTTTAATCTACTGTATCACTTTAGCTTGAATTCGCTTTCGGTGCAAGGGGATTTTTAAGTGTTCACGAGAACGCCACGCCTTACTCGTTCTCAAGGGTTTGGATGGCCTCGTCAATTCGCTCTTGTTCCTCATCCGTGAAAGTCGGATACTGTGGATCAATCCGTTCAAGAACTTCAATCATGACTGACGAAATAATTAAACGACTATACCACTCATCATCTGCCGGCAACACATACCAGGGTGAGACTTCCGTTGATGTGTGCGACAACATCTCGGCAAAGATTCCTTGATATTCTTCCCAATGCTGCCGCTCTTCGATGTCACTGAAGGAGAATTCCCAGTTCTTTTTCGGATCCTTTAATCGTTCAAGCAAACGGTCTCGTTGTTTATCTTTAGATACATTGAAAAAGAACTTGATGACTTCGAATCCGTTTTCCTGTAAATAGCGTTCATAATCGTTGATTTGACGATATCGCATCTGCCAGACCTCTTCCTGGTCCATTTCCTCCGGAAGTACTTCGTCCCCCAACAAATCATGGACACGAGGCGCAATGACCTCTTCGTAATGGGATCGGTTTAAAATTCCGACCTGTCCTCTTTCTGGTAACAAATCATGCATTCGCCACAGATAGTCGTGCTTTTTCTCCGTATCGGAAGGTTTTTGAAACGCATTCGTCTTCAGTCCTTGGGCGTTCAAATTTGAAAAGATATAGCTGATCGCCTCATCTTTTCCACCCGCATCAAGCGCCTGCAAGACGACGATAATCCCTTTCTTACTCTCGGCATATAATCGCCAATGTAGTTCTTTCAATCGCTCGACACTGTTCGGAATGAGTTCAGTCGTCAAGGTGTCATCCTCCGGTTTGTCTGAAACAGTCGTTGGAATATCATCTAATTGAATCTTGCTGTTCGGTGACACAATAAATTCCTTCGTGTTCATACTCGTTCTCCTTTTCGCTCGACGTTCAACCTTGATTTACCCAAAAACTGCGTAAGAAAATCCCTTCCGAAAATTTCGGAAGAGATGTTGAGAACTTAGTAGATTCCGACAGCGTCAAATGATTTCGCAGCTGATACCGCTTGCGGACTTGTCGCACCGTAAAGGTCTTTCGCAGATTGTACGACCGCTTGACGAAGGCTTGAGAAGTTAGACGTTGGTGTCAAGTAAACATTGAGGGCACGGTAGTAGATATCCCCCATCGCCATGACTCCCACACCTTGTACCGATACGCCGTAGTGCGATCCACCGTTACCTAAGAGGTATGCCGCTTTGTTGACGATACCTGAGTTGATGTGAACCCCACCATTATCTTGTGTGCCTGTGTAACGTTTTGAGTAGTGATCTGGGTCACCGTATGCAGCCGGGTTCGCCATCGAACGAAGTCCGTCGCCTGCTACACCTGGTGTGTAGATGTCTTCTCCTACCAACCAGTCGAAGTTAGTGCCGACGCTATATTCCGCCACTGTACCTAGGATATCCGATACTGCTTCGTTGATCGCCCCAGACTCGTTTTGATAGATCAGTCCTGCCGTGTATTCCGTGACCGCGTGAGTCAATTCGTGAGCGACTACGTCAAGTGCACCTGAAAGATACGTGAACGTTTGACCGTCTCCGTCTCCGTATACCATCTTACTTCCGTCCCAGAACGCATTGTTGTAGCTACGGCTATAGTGAACCGTTGAGTTCAATGCAGCTCCGGCGTTGTCATAGCTGTTCCGTCCGTAAGTGTTTTTGTAGAAATCATATGTCTTTGTCGCGTTGACGTGTGCAGAGACAGCGGCACGGTCATAAGTCGTGTTCAAGACGTTATCCACGTCAGCCCATAGCGAACCTGGGAGTGTCGTACGGTTTTTCGCATCGTACGTATAGATTCCCTTTCCACGCGTTGAATCTTGGAGATAATAGTAAGATCCGCTCTTCGTTGTCTTGAACGTTTGGCTGTAGCCGAGAACATCGATTCCCGTTCCCGTATATGTCGTACCTGTCACACCTTTCGTCGGCCTTGCATGAGCTAACTGGTCAAATTTATTAAGTACCTCACCCGTTCCAGCATCGATGAAGTATGTCCAACGTGACGGCTCTTCCGCTTCAAGGATTGTTCCGGTCACTTGATATGCATAAACCGACTTCTCACCTTTTGGATAAACAATCAATTCCGCTTCCGGTTCGAGCTCGTAGGCCCCTTTATGTCCGACAAGCTTTTTGTAACTCGCGATGGCTTTCTTTTCAGTTAACTTGATCGACTTATGTAGGTTCTTGACCGATTTCGCATCATCCACGACTGTCTTCAATTGACCCGCTTCATCTACGACACCGACTACCACACCACCGAATACTGGCACGCCATCAACTGTCTGTTGGAGCTTAACCACTTTCCCGACTTTGTCTGATTTCGACTCGATCGTCTTGAACTCACCTTTTGATTTGACGTACTCTTTTACAATCGTTGTCGGTGCACTTTCTGATGGTTTCGTCAGAGTGCCTGACTTCAATTCTGCCGCACCGACCAATTGTGGTACGAGCAATACGCCTGCGATTAATGATGTAGAAACAACTTTTTTCATGTGTTTACCTCCTTTGTGATGATTCTTACTTTACACACTTTCCCACAAAGGCTGTATCCATCTTTTTAATTATTTTGATAATTCATAATATTGAGTATTTAGAACCATTCATTCTATTTACGACCTAATTTTATCCAAAAAAAATTCGTGCTCCTTAGGAAAGGAGCACGAATCATTAATACACATCTTTTTGGGTAAAGTGGTAAAACGCATACGCCAAGGCGGCCATCGACCAAATGAGAATGACGAGGAGCGAAAACGGTAACGTCATCCCATCGATTGGGGGAGCCTGTCCTTCCAAATAGGTATGAAGACCGAAGTTGACGTTCACCAGGTATTTCGAGCTATCCCAGTTTGAGCCAAGCGATGTCAAGAGTGGCCCTGAGATGAGGACAGCCATCATGATTCCGATTCCAGTCGCCGTATTTTTCACCAAAACAGAAATCATGAGAGAGATTGTCCCGACCGCAGCCACCACGAGCCATGAAAGCCCCATCGACATAAGCAAGTACTCCCACATCGGCAACGTATGCACAAAGTCGGTCGAGAAGGTTCCGGTCGGCGAAGCTTGGAAACCGGTCAAAATCGGAGCATTCCATCCGTCCCAGCCGAGAACGATGCCGGATATGGCGTAACTGACGACGGCGGTCACAAATATTAAGATCGATGTATAAAGGAGCGTCGTCAGCCATTTGGCGAGTAAGATCTTATATCGCCGGACCGGTCGCGATAACAACGTCTTAATCGTTCCATCGTTATGTTCTCCGCTCACGATATCTGCCATCAATACAATAATGAACAGCGGTAGGACAAGCGTAGTCCCTTGGGAGAAGAAGACACGCATAAACGTCGGAGCTCCCGGATAATTCGGATTGATATCATTATCAAGATAATACTGATTCTGTTGGACTTGGAACTCAAGAATCTGCCGAAACTCGTCTTGGACGTTCGCGGAGGCGAGTCGGTTTTGTGTATCGATGATCTCTTGCTGGAGATCGACACGCCAATCAGTCGTTCCTTGTTCTTCGCGTTGTTTCTCGATTTGACGATAGTTCGCATACGTGAACATCGAAACAAGCACGATCAGGATGATGGAGACGACCATCAATCTGCGTTTCCGATGAATCTTGAGCACTTCATTACGAATGAGACCGAGCATCGATGGATTAGGCAATGTGATCACCGCCTGTCAACGTGATAAAGAGGTCCTCTAACGTTTGGACTCGGCGCTCGAGTCCGAACACCTCGACATCTCTTTCCATCAAATATCGATTCAACTTCGCCGTCTCTTCCACGTTCATGGAAATACGAATCGTTCGCTCGTCCACCACGTCCGCTTGGTCGATTCCTTCGTACCCTTGAACGATCGGTAATACTTCGAAGCTATTCGTTACATGTAAGTCGACCGTTGACGCGAGTTCTTCAATCAAAGCATGGACCGTCCCCACCTTGACAATCTTTCCTCGCGACATGATGGCGACTCGGTCCGCTAGTAGTTCAATCTCGGCCAGGATATGACTCGATACGAGAACACTCAGTCCCGTTTCTTCAACGAGTCGACGAATGAAAAGTCGTAAATCTCGAATCCCCATCGGATCGAGCCCGTTCGTCGGCTCATCCAAGATGAGCACCCGTGGATTGTTTAATAGCGCCTGGGCAATCCCGAGTCGCTGTCGCATCCCGAGAGAGTACGTCTTCACTTTATCATCGATTCGAGCGGTCAAATCGACGAGGTCAATGACTTCTTGGATTCGCTTATCATCGACTCCAGGTAACATGCGTGCGAACGCTTCTAAGTTCTCACGTCCGGATAAAAACTTATACAGCTCTGGATTCTCGACGATTGCGCCGATTTGACTCATCGCTTGGACAAATTGTTTGTCGACACGATACCCACAAATCGATACATTTCCTTTCGTCGGTTTGATCAAGCCAACAATCATTCGAATCGTCGTCGTCTTCCCGGCGCCGTTCGGTCCTAAAAATCCGAAGACCTCACCCGGGTAGACGTCTAACGAAATGTTATCGATAATCGTCTTTTTTCCAATCACTTTTGTAAGTTGATGTAGCTTTAACGTCGGTTCCATTGTCTCACCTCTTTCCTTATTCTATCGGACAAAAGTGAATCTGTCCTATTCGAACATTCACATAGGGCACATCCACACATTTTTGATATGATGTTCATATAGAAAGCGAGGTCAGCCCATGAAACAGTCGAAATGGTATGTATTTTTAAGTGGCGCCGTTCTTTTAACGGGAATCGCCTTATATGGTCTATGGATCGGCTATCAGGATATTGTCAATCCGCCGGAGCGAACACTTTCCGTCTCCGAAGACGAACGCCCTGAACCACAAGGAGACGTCTACGTCGCATTAGGCGATTCGTTGACACGCGGTGTCGGGTCAACATCAGGCGCAGGATATGTACAGCCTGTCAGCACTGCTCTTGAAGAAGAAGGCGTACGTACGCAAAACCTTGCCGTGTCTGGGGCACGAACAGAAGATTTACTCACACAACTCGAGCAACCTGAAGTGCGTCGAACGATTGAGAACGCACGATATATCACGTTGACCATCGGTGGAAACGATTTGTTCAACCGTGGGGAAAACGTCGATAACTTCGAATCCGTCGATATTCAACAAGTGGTCACGGATGCGAAGACGAATTTAGAAACGATTTTCACTGAAATTCGTTCACTCAACGATTCGGCAACCATCGTGTATATCGGTCTATACAATCCGTTTCAAAATGATGAGAATGGACAAGCATTCAATCAGCTCATCCTCGATTGGAACGCATCAGCGAAACAATTGGCGAATGCGCAGAATATCGATGTGATCGACCCGTTCGCCTACATCTCTGACTTATCAAGAGATTTAGCGACCGATCAGTTCCACCCGAGTGACCGTACGTATGAGAAATTCGCGAATGATGTACTCTTCGTTCTCGAATAAACAAAATCCTCGTCAGCTTGACGAGGATTTTTTACTTCTCATATCGAACAATCCACTGTTCCCCTTGTTTCATCATGCCCGTCCCGACCCAACCGGCTTGAAGCAACTCAACTTGTCGCCCACGATTTTCCATCGGTACATCTTGCGCAACTGATGTGGGATGCCACGAACGATGCATCTCTTTGTAAAAGATATAGCGGAGTTTCCCGCCATACTTTTCTTTCAACGCCCCGATTCGGAGTCCAAGCGTGAACTTGTCTTTCATGCTTGGAATATTGAACGGTGCGACAGTCGCACAGACGACATCGAAACGGTTATCCGATTCAACTTGTTTCATTAGTAGTTTGCCCAAATGTGTCTGTAGTCCATATCCACGGAAGTCTGGATGGACGTTCGTCACTTCCTGATACAGGACACGTTCAAGCGAATCCTCCGGCCATCCGATATCTCGCCCTAGATGCTCCGCATCAATCGGTGGGATGAGCATCGCTCGGAACGCGATAATCCGACCATCTGATTTTGCCCCAATCAACGTCTGATCCGTCAACAGTTTCGTGAACTCTTCAACCGATAACGATTGATAGTGCTCCGGTTCAGCCAACGCCTGAATGACCGTATCTTGAACGGTTAACAGTTCCGGTAAATCGGACAAGCCTAGGACGCATACATGAAGTGAAAGGTCTTTGATCTCACCTTGCCACATGCGACTCATCTCCAACCACGTAAGATTCCGTCGTCAATTCACGTAACACGTCCTCATCGACGTCAATACCGAGTCCCGGACGATCGTTCAGCGAGATGATTGGTAAATCATATGATAAGTTTCCTACATCTTTCCCGAACCGGAGCGGACCCGTCAACTCGACCGTCTTCACGATTTTACTCGAGAAAGCGACATGGAATCCTGCACTCGATGCAATGGAGGATTCGACCATAGAACCAATCTGGCATTCGATTCCGGACATCTCCGCCATATGGACCAACTTCTTCGCTGGATAGATGCCACCGCACTTCATCAGCTTGATGTTCGCTTTATGGGCTGCCTGCATCATCGTCAAGCGTCTCATATCGTGAATATCTTTCAACCCTTCATCCATCATGAGCGGGACGGAGATTTTTTGTTTCACTTCGAGCATGCCTTCAAAATCATCCGCCTTGACCGGTTGTTCGACCCAATCGATGCCATACGGTTCGAGTAGACGCATGGCTTGAACCGTATTGGCCGCGTTGATCCATCCCTGGTTAACGTCGACTCGAATCGGCACGTCATTTCCTACCGCTTCCCGTACCGCTTTGACACGCGCCACGTCCGTTTGCACATCGACTCCGACCTTCATCTTCACTGCCGTATAACCTCGTTTCATTTGTTCGAGTGCCTCTTGTGCCATATGGTTCGGCTCTCCGATACTCAAGACGTGCGTGACTGGGAATGACTCATGGTACCGACCGCCAATCCATTCGTAGATTGGTTGATTCAGCTTTTTCCCGATCACATCATGACACGCGATGTCAAGTGCTGCTTTGGCAGCCGGAACACCACGAATCGCACGGTCCATCTCGTCATGAATATGCTCTAGGTGCATCGGATTTTTTCCGATTAAGAGCGGAGCCAATAGATGACGGAGTACACTGACCGTGCTCTCAGCGGACTCACCCGTCACATGCTCATCCGCCACGGCTTCTCCATAACCGACAAGTCCACATGCGGTTGTCATTTTGACGATGACAGAAGGCATATCATCATAACGGTGATAACTGACGATGAATGGTACCTTTAATGGAAAGCGAACCGAGAAAATTTCTATTTTTTGAATATTCATGTTCATCACTCCTTTACTTCAACTGTCCTTTCCTCTATATTGTCGTTATATAGTCGCTAAATTGCAAGGGGGATTTTACATGTCCATCCATATCGCCGTTGTCGGCTCACCATCGTTTTTACAACAGGTACAAAACGGTTCTTCCTTACCCGATGTTCGAATCGAGGGATTTCCTTATGATGACCCGCGAGAAGCGAAAGACATCGCTACAAAACTCCTATTTTTTGACGGAGTGTTCTTCTCCGGTTCATTCCCTTATACGTATGCGATGGAGGAAGCGAACCTTCCATTTGCCCATCACGTCGTTCAAGATGATGTCGTGTTATTGACGTCACTTTTATACGTGACATTGACACAACAGCTCCGAATCAAAGAGCTCTCCATCGATCTCGTTGATGCGTCACGACTTGAATCAATTTTAGCATCGTTTCCAAGCCACATGTCGCCACCGCAAGTGAAAGAACTTAGTCCGTATATGAATTTCGAAGAGTTGATTTCGTTTCATGAGCAACTTCAACGAACTGGGACGACTCGATTCGCCTTGACAAGTGTCGAACGAGTCCATCGACACTTAGTGGAAAATGGTTTTGCTAGTCAGCTCATGATTGAGCCAGAAGAGAGAATTTTCCACCACTTCCATGATTTTATTCAACAGATTCGATTGAACAAATCAGACCAGTCACAACTCGCCGTGCTCTTCTACTCGGATGCCAGTGAAGATACGCTCAACCATGTGACAACACATCATTATTTCGGTGGTAAATTGATGGAGACCACTCAAGACGGTATCGTCCTATTATCGAGTAAAGGAAAGATTGACTCCGCCATGTCAAACGGTTCCATCTTGTCAGAGAACATTTCTGGTCATGTAGGGATCGGGTATGGGTCCGATTATCAACGCGCCGTTGAGCATGCCGAACTTGCCCTTCATACGACAAACAATGCCGCTATACGCATCGTCGACGATTCAAAACGAATGACGTTCACCGACCAACCGGCACCGATTCATTTCCGCGTCACGCAAACGCGTGTCTATGACATGATGAAACAGACGGGTATGAGTCCGACCAATATCGAAAAGCTCATTCATTTTTCAATGGACCATCTCGAGTTTACAGCGAAAGAGTTGACCGACCATTTGAATGTGACACGTCGCACGACAGAGCGACTCATCAAAAAATTGGTTGATGCAAAACTCGTTCATCCGATTGGCGAAGAGATGAGCTACAGCCAAGGTCGTCCGCGCACCGTCTATAAATTTCAATTCCCGGTCGATTGACGACCGGGAATCGTTTTATTGAGCCGCTTGTTCCGCGACAGGTTCTTCCTGTTGAATGACCGCGATGCGCTCAATCGTATATCCCGTGAAGGCATATACAATCGAAATGACCGGTACAATGAAGTTCAAGACGGCATACGGTGCATATTCGAATGCTCCGACCCCGAGTGTGCCGAGGATGAATACCCCACACGTGTTCCACGGGATAAACACGGAAGTCAACGTTCCTCCATCCTCGAGGGCACGAGATAAGTTTTTCGACTGTAATCCCATTTTTTCATACGCTCCAGCAAACATGCGTGACGGGACGACGATTGAGATGTACTGCTCCGAGCACGTCGCATTCGTCGCAACTCCCGCTAAAATCGTTGAAGCGATCAATGAACCTGCCGTTTTCGCCAACTTCAAAATTTGGTTCATAATGGATTGTAGCATCCCCGAATATTCTAAAATCCCACCGAACGTCATCGCGACGATGGTCATCGAGACCGTGTACATCATCGCATCAAGACCACCTCTACTGAAGAGGTTATCGACCAGTTCATTACCCGTATCAATGACATAGCCACTTTGAAGAGCGCCTACGCTGTCTGCAAGCGTTCCGCCTTGAATGAACACTTGAGCCAAGAAACCTAGGGCAATCCCGACGACGAGTGCTGGAATCGCCGGCACCTTCTTTGCGACGAGCAAAATGACGGCGAGTGGAACGAGGAGTAACCATGGTGAGATGACAAAACTGTCCTCTAAAATCGTCAATGTCTGTGTGATTTCAGACGAGTCTGTCGAAGAATCTGCAAATCGTCTACCGAGCCATGCGTATACCCCGAGTGCAATGATGAGTCCTGGAATTGTCGTATAGAGCATGTGTCGAATATGTACGAATAAATTCGTATGAGTTAATCCTGCCGCCAAGTTTGTCGTGTCTGACAAAGGCGACATCTTATCCCCGAAGTAAGCTCCTGAGATGACCGCCCCCGCTACCATCGGCGCCGGTATCCCCATACTCAGCCCGATGCCCATCCCCGCTACTCCAATCGTCCCCATCGTCGACCATGAACTCCCGATTGAGAGCGCGACGACCGCACAGATGAGACAAATCGTTAACAAAAAGTATGCCGGTGAGATGATCTTCAGTCCGAAATAGATCATCGTGGCAACAATTCCTCCACCGATCCATGCCCCAATCGTCAACCCGACCAAAATGATGATGACGACTGCCGGTAAGGCGAGACGAATCCCTTTATACATCATCTCTTCAATCTCTTTCCACTTGAACCCGTGACGCCAGGCGACGATTGAAGCGACTGCCGTTCCGACGATGAGCGGGATGTGTGGTCCTTGACCGAGCTTAACGATCGAGATGAGCATGACGACGATCATCACCCCGAGTGGCAAGAGCGCCCACCCTAACTTCATGTCTTGCTTATTCCCCGTTGTTTTCATCTAACTTCCTCCCCTATAGCGAAAATTCAGAATTGTCGTTATATTGTCGCTAATAACGTTATGATAGCGCTTACAAGGAGTGGATGCAATAAAAAAATGAGTGGACAGACATCTGTCTATCCCACCCATCTTGATTTATGTTGCTGCAATCCGGAGCGCATCCGCGAGCAGGCGTGCCCCATCTTCTAACGCGTCACGGTCAAACGTCATATGCGGATGATGAAGACCTGGACCTAAATCAGCGCCGATGCCAATCATCGTTGCATCAAGTGACGGTTTCTCGACGGTATAAAAATGAAAATCATCGCTACCTGACGTGACGATCCGTTCAACGAGAGCCGACTCACCGAAGCGTTTCTCAATCGCTCGCTTGGCGATTTGGCTAGACTCTTCCCCAACGACGGCTCCCGGTGTAAAGTCTTGCCACTCCCATTCAAGTTTCACACGATGAAGCTGGCCGACCTGGAGTAACATGTCTTCGACACGATTGCGCAGTTCGAGCAATTCTTCATTTTGTTGGGCACGGACGTCAATCGAGAACGTCGCATTTCCTGGAATGATGTTCATGTTGTCACTCCCGGCGTGTACCTTCGTCAACTTGACAGAGTGCGGCTCAAACGGTGACAAGTAAATGCTTTTAAGCATGTGTTGAATCGTGAAGATGACATCGAGTGCGTTTTGTCCTTGATGTGGTCTCGCACCATGCGCATCATCCCCAATGACCTCTCCCTTTAAGAAGAAGGCAGCACCATGTTGAATCGCCGCCGCATATTGTCCCCTTTTCAACTCTTCTTGTGGACGTAAATGGATTCCGAATAGTTGCGTCACGTCCTCTAACGCCCCTCGTTCGATCATGGCGAGCGAACCATTCCCTTGCTCTTCGGCAGGTTGGAAGATGAAACGGATTCGCTTTTGTAACGTTTCGTCTTTCAACTGTTCGAGCGCACCGAGTACCATGCTGATGTTCGCGTCGTGCCCACATGAATGGTTCGCTCGAAACGTACCGTCCACTTGTTGCCATAACGCGTCGATATCGGCGCGGACCGCAATCACTTCTTCTCCCGATCCAATCTCCGCGATTACTCCGGTCACGTCCTCAAACGTTCGATGGGGAATCGACCAGTCTGATAAGATGGATGCGATTGTTCGAGTCGTCTCGACTTCTTTCCAACTGATTTCTGGATGAGCATGGAAATGCTCAAACCACTTGAGTACGCTTGTCATATGTATCTCCACACCTTTATATTTTTTTGACACCTTTGATCAAAACCCATTGAAGCGGGAGTCGTCCCCATGTAATCCATTTCGGAATGACCTTCCCACCGATTCTAGATGGCTTGACGGCCATGTTGATATTTGCCGGGAAGACGGCGATAAAGAATGCCGGTAGCGTCCGTTTCACGAACGATGTTCCCTTGTTGAGTAAGAGCATCGCCCCGAACACGACTTCAACGACTCCGCTTAGTTGCACCATCAGTCGGCGGAACGGCCAAGATTTCGGAATAATCGACATGAACGCCTTCTCTCTTACAAAATGTAAAATTCCTGCCCCGAATAGTAACACCCCATATAAATTTCGTACCATAACTCATCCTCCTTTTGTATAAGCATAGCAAAAAAGGCGGGCATATTGCCCACCTTTTACAATGCAGAACCGTTCGCATTTTGAATCTCGACTTGAACCGTCTCCGTTTTTCCGTCCCGGATATATTCGATGTCGACCGTTCCGTCCGTATCGCGAATCAATTCACTACGGAGGTCGATGAACGAGCTGACGTCTTTGTCATTGATTTTCACGATGACGTCACGTGCCTTAAGACCCGCTTTCGCAGCTGAACTATTTTGTTGCACTTCCACGATGATTGTTCCCGCCGTCACCGATTCAGGCAAGTTGATTTGTTCCGTCAAGTAACCTTGAGGGAACTCTGATACGTCACGAAGTGAGACGCCGAGTGACGGATGATTCACTTCTCCCGTCTGTTCGATTTGATTGATGAGCGGAAGGGCGATGTCGACTGGGATTGAGAATCCGACTCCCTCGACTTCTGCTGTCGCAATTTTCATCGAGTTGATTCCGACGAGTTGTCCTTCTTCGTTGATTAACGCACCACCTGAGTTACCTGGGTTGATGGCCGCATCCGTTTGAATGACCTCGGCATTGAAGTCGGCCTGTCCGTTCTCATCCGTATCGACGGGTACGAGGCGTGACGTCGATGAGACGACACCGCGTGTCACGGAGTTCTCGAATTGTCCAAGCGGATTCCCGATGGCGATGACCGTTTGACCCGGTTTCAACTCGCTCGATTTGCCGATTGAGATGACGGCCGGTACTTTGTCAGCGTCCACTTTCAAGACGGCCAAGTCATACGTCGCGTCACTTCCCATGAGTGTCGCTTCCGCAGTCGTTCCGTCATTAAAGGTGACCGTCAGCTTGTCCGCTCCGTTGACAACGTGATGGTTCGTCGCGATAAATGCCGAGTTACCTTCTTTTTTATAGATGACACCTGATCCGACTCCAGCCTCGACCGCCTCACTCGAGAAGCCAGTTTGGGCGAAGTTGTTCACGGTGACGACTGCAGGTTGAGCGGTCGCGACGGCATTCGTGACCGAAGAATCGGATACGTTCGATGACGTTTGGACCGGAGTCCCTTGCGAGGTCACGTTCGTATCACTCACCCTCGTAGCCGGTTGGTCGATAAACGGATATGCGATTGCGCCCGTCAACAACGCCCCGATGACCCCACCGACAAGTCCCGGGAACATACGGCTGACGAATGACGGTTTTGTTTGTGTTCGTACCATTGTCTCTTCTCGGTTGGATGAACCGAGTTCTGTATCTAACCAATCTTTTTGTTGCTCTGATTCATGTAATTGATCGCGTTCATTTGATTGATCGTGACGATCCATAATGATTCATCTCCTCTGTGTTATCTTCTACCCTTACTATAACGAAGAGGAACACTAATTTATAAAATGATAAATGAATTACAAGATTCTTCACATTTTACGTCATTTCATTCAGACAATCACATTTCTTAACGTACCGAGACCTTCAATCGTCACTTCGACCGTGTCTCCCGTTTGTAGATACGTCGGTGGCGTCATCCCGTGCCCAACTCCGGCTGGTGTACCCGTCGCGATGACGTCGCCCGCTTCGAGCGTCATGCCTTTCGACAGTGTACGAATGAGTTCATCAATCGGACGAATCATATCGGCTGTCGTCCCATCTTGACGCGTCTCCCCATTGACACTTGTTTTGATTTGGAGAGGGAACTGGAGCTCGTCCGCTGTGACGACGAACGGTCCCATCGGACAAAACGTATCGAACGACTTGCCACGGAAGAATTGGACATGTTCTTTTTGCACGTCTCGAGCCGTCACATCGTTTAGAATGGTGTAACCGAAAATGTGCTCCTCGACCGCTTCGATGTCTCGTCCAGACTTGCCGATGATGACGGCGAGCTCACCTTCATAGTCAAGTTTTTCCGTCAATTCAGGATGACGCTCAATGACCGCTTCCGGACCGACGACCGAGGTCGGTGCTTTCGTGAAGATGACGAGTTTCCCTGCTCCTGCTGTATCCATCTCTTTCACGTGTTCTTCGTAGTTCTTGCCGATACAAATCACGTTTTTCAATGGACGGTACGGGGCGAGTAGTTTCACATCCGTCATTCGGTATGAGGGCGCCACGTCCAAATCGATATCTGGTTCGAACTCACGCGCGATCACTTCTAGTAAATTTGTCGTATGTACTTGATTGCTGACATCGTAGACGAAATCGCCTTTGACAATCCCCACTCGTTGCTCTTCCTGCATCTCAAAACTACACCATTTCATTAAAACTCCCCCTTTTTCATCATTATACAAAAAATCGAGACATCTCTGCCTCGATTATACTTTATTCAAAAAGATGATTCGTTGATTACTCGATCCTCGAAAACGAAGTCCCATATCTCGTAGCGACTGCTCGTAACGACCGTCGACGAGCACATCGGCGTAGTCCAACACGGTTTGAATCGCTTCGTCATGCATCGCTTCCAACTGTTCGAGCGTATAACCCGTATACACCCACACATTTTTACCGAGCGACTTACATGCCGTGACGAGTTTTGCTAACGCTGACGATTGAAGAAACGGTTCGCCTCCAGAAATGGTCACCCCGTCCCAACCACTGAGCTTGACGCGCTGAACAAGTTCCTCTACTTCGACATCCTCACCCCCGGTTGGATTCCACGAGGAAGGATTGTGACACCCTTTACAGTGATGCGGACAGCCAGCAGTAAAGATGACCGTCCGAATCCCCGGTCCGTCAACGACGGATTCTTCAACGACGGATAGAATGCGCATCATGTTTCACCCTCGCCCGCTCTTCTTCTCGCTTCGCCGTATTCCAACGGTTCATCGTCCCGACCAAATAACCGGTGATGCGGCGGATTCGTTCAATGTTTGTATCCTCGCCACACGTCGGACAGGCATCGTCAATCAGTCCTTCTAACCCACAATTTCCGCAACGATCGACCGGATGATTGATGGAACCGTAGCCGATATCATGCTGTCGCATCAAGCGGACAATCGATTCCACCGCTTCCGCATTGTGGGCAAGTGACCCATCGACTTCGACATATGAAATATGTCCCGCGTCACACAATGTGTGATACGGTGCCTCGATTCGGATTTTCTCACGAATTGATACAGACTGATAGACCGGCACGTGGAATGAATTTGTATAAAAGGCACGATTAGTGACACCTTCAATCATCCCAAACGTTTCCTGGTCTCGCGTCACAAATTTACCTGACAATCCTTCTGCCGGTGTCGCGAGCAACGAAAAATTCAAGTCGTACGTTTCGGCTGCCGCACGCATGCGATTGGCCAAGTGCGTGACGATATCGAGACCGAGTCGTTCCGCTTCACGCGACTCAGCATGTGTACCTCCCGTCAACACCTTCAACGTTTCAGCGAGTCCGATGAACCCGAGTGAGAGCGTTCCTTGTTTCAGCACATCTCGGACTTCATCATGAATATGTAACTGCTCACTTCCACGCCAGACCCCTTGTGTGTAGAGGAAACGGAATTCTTCAGCGCGACGCGTACATTGATACTCGAAACGCTCAATCAACTGTTCGATCCCGATGTCGACATAGCGGTTGAGAATGCGGTAAAAATCCGAGATCGACTCCGAGATCAGTGCCATCTTCACCAAGTTGAGTGTGGAAAAGGAAAGATTGCCACGACCGATCGACGTCTCTTCTCCGTGTCGGTTTCCCATGACCCGAGTGCGACAACCCATGTACGCCACTTCAGATTCATGTGTCCCATCATAGTAAGCGGCATTGAACGGGGCATCGATGAATGAGAAGTTCGGAAATAACCGTTTGCCTGTGACCCGACACGCTTCACGGAAAAGATCGACGTTCGGATCGTCCTCCCGAAAGTTGATTCCTTCCTTCACTTTAAAGATTTGAATCGGAAAAATCGGAGTCTCTCCGTTCCCTAACCCACGTTCCGTGGCACGAAGTAACTCTCGAATGAGGATACGTCCCCACTTTGATGTGTCCGTTCCATAATTGATCGAAACAAAAGGCACTTGCCCGCCCCCTCGTGAGTGCATCGAGTTCGCATTGTGGATGAACGCCTCACACGCCTGATACGTCGCCGAAATCGTCTCTTCTTCCGCGAGTGTCTCCAATTGCGTTTCTTCCCAGTCAACGGGTAAGGATTGAAGTCGGCTCAGTTGACGCTCATATGTCTTCTCGACATACGGTGCCAAGTCGACGTCAAACATTGGGAAGGCCTGCCCCCCATGCTGCATGTTTTGATTCGCTTGAAGGATGATCGACGCGAGTGCCATGGCAGAGCGAATGTCCTTTGGCGACCGGATCGTCCCATGTCCCGTATGGAAGCCGTCTTTCAACAATTGACCGAGTGGAATTTGACAACATGTCGTCGAGCCTGTGATGTAATAGTCGGCATCGTGCACGTATAAAAAGTTATCAGTGACGGCTTGTTTTGACCGTTCCGACATCAAATACGTCTGCGATAGTTCTTTCGACACTTCTGAAGAGAGTCGTGCTAGTTTTCCGAGTGGGGATTTCCCGTCCACATTCGCATTCTCTTGTACCAAGTCTTGGTCTGGTAAGACGCAGACGTCCTCATACAACTGCAGTAATTTCAAAACGCATCACCTCACTATATATGGATTCAAAACATTCATATTCGTTTTAAGAATCCTATATATAGATTATGGCATGTGTTTTTCTCGATGGTCACGAGTCGATATTGTGACAGTTTACGTGTGATCATACGATAAAAAAGAGCCTCGTCTTCGGTAAGACAAGGCTCTACGTTATATGTGACAAACATCATTTATTTAACCGCTTTTACAACTTTTAATTCGACTTCTTCTTCTAATTCTTGTGCTTCACGGAGACCTTTCGAGTTCAACCACGTATAGATGGCTCCCATGAAGAGCGCTCCACCGATGATGTTACCGAACGTCGCAGGAATCAAGTTATGAATCGCACCTGCCATGCTGATCGTCTCAGGGTGTGGGACGACGAGCGTCAAGGCGAACAAGACGAAGTTGGCGATGACGTGGTCGAATCCTGAAGCGAAGAAGACCGCGACAAGGAAAATCATCGAGAAGATTTGAGCGAACTCATTTTTCATTTGTTTCGGTAAGAAAATAGCGAGACAGACCATCCAGTTACAGAAGATGGCGCGGAAGAAAATTTCAACCGTCGTATGATGCATTTTACTCTCAACAACGGAGAACAACCAGTTGTTCATCCCGAGTTCTTGGATGACGCCAGTCGGTGCAAGTAGTAAGGCGAATAGGATTCCCCCGAGTGCGTTCCCGACGAAGCAGAGCAACCAGACGAGCATCGTGTCGCTGAGCGTCGTATAACCACGAAGCGTCGACGTTGTGAAATACATCGTATTTCCCGTGAACAACTCAGCTCCCCCATAGATGATCATGACGAGCGCGATCCCGAACGAGAAGCCTCCGATGAGTGTCGTGAACGGAGATTCCGCTAAATACATACCGTTGACGACTTTCAACGTGAAGATTGAGGCAAAGCCGATAAAGATCCCGGCTAACATTGCCCGTAAAAAGTATTCCATTGGACGATAATGAATCATTTGCGAGGAAGCCTGTGCTTTTTTCCGTAATGATTCGAGTGCATGGATTTCCATTGATGCCATGTCACAAACCCTTCTTTCTGAATAATTAAATAGGAAAGTATCAGTTCGAATATGTGAAATCATTAACAATATAAACTGTACAGTCTCTGTTGGCAATCCTGTCTTGCATGAATTGACAGAGTGTTCACATCGTAATCGTTTACATATGGCGGATTTGTGACAAAGAAAAATTCTCCCTATTTTCGGGAGAATAATAAGACAAAGTTTATGAAACCAATCGTTCAAATAAGGGAATAATTCTTTTTCATGAGTTCATCAAATGTTAATTTTAATCTTTACTCTACATGAAGCGTTTCATGATTAACAATCAAAAGTTGTCCACTCCTACAAAATCTCCTAGCACATCTTCATAACCCACGACTGCAAAGTCTTGTTTTGTGAACTCTTCTAAATCTCCAAACTGACTTTCTAATTCATCGTTCGGTAGAATACAAAGATATCTATTCAATCCTTCGACCTGATCCAGCAGGATTGCCTTTTCTTTAACAGGTAAAAGCGATTGTATCGATTTGTATGACATATAATACACCTCACTCAATTTTATGAATTGCATTGTAATGTTCTTCTGTAATCACTACATTTTATGATAGTTCAATAAATATATATTAACTGTCTCTTGGTCGACTATTGCAATTCAGACATTGTAAATTTTATCAGTGATATTCCTTTCCGATTCTTATCTTAGTGAAATGAATTTCAGCGCTTGCTGGAGGGAAAATCAAATTACATACAAATACCTCTGTTTCTTCAAGTACATAGCTTGTTATACTAACATCATGCATAAAATAGGGGAGCTGTAATCTGCTTAATTCTCTTACAGGCACTATTCGATCGTCGAGTGGAGCAGATATGTCTACTTTTATACAACCTAAAAATTCAATCTGATGGTGATAATTTTCATTTTCTTCTTCGATTATTAGTAAAACTTCATCTCCAAAATAACGGCAATCGAATCCTAAAACGCGCGCATCCCAGTAGTATATTTTTTCGATTTCTCTTAATATTTCCTGAGCTTTCATTTTTTCACCTTCTGTATGGAATATGTGCTGCTTAACTACGTGGCTTCACAAGTTTTAAATGGTTTTAATAATTTTGATTGTATAAATGAACATCATGATACAAAGCTATATGATCTGGCTAAATTTACTCTTATTCTAACTCTACGGACTGTATTTCTCACATCGATAAACCCGCTATTATCAGTTTATATAATTCTAACAAAGAGTCATCATGAGTAGACCCCCAAACCTCATCATACATATCATTTTTCATAGTATCTATGTAACTCGACTATGCGTTAAAACATGCTCAAACTGAGGCCCTCATAATTCATTTTTCGTTTAAATAATCTATGTAAAATTTTTGAGGTAAATTCTTTGTTAATTCTTCAATAGATTTATATTTTTTTTCATTAGAAAACAAAATAAACCCAAGTCCATCTCCATCTATTTTAATAAAAGAAGTTGGTAGACTCATATCAATTAAAGGTACAAATTGAGTTCTAGAGAACAGCCACTTACCATATTTCTTTAAAGTGAAATTCAATTTATCTTTAAAGATAATGTTATAAAACCCATTTTGAGCAGACATCCAGTACGTTTCGTTAATCAAAAACCTTAAATCTTTTTCGTTTTCTATTTTTGCATTGCAGTAATAAATAGAATTCTCATCCCCAGAGCAATAGTTCATAGAATATTTAATTTTCCTTGAATCCATTTTTTCAACCATCTCATTATCCTGATTTATATTTTTAGATAATATAAATGTTATGACTATTGGATATACGTTTTGGTAAACCAAAAAATCAATTAAAGCTTTTTGGTTATCGATAATAGTTAAATCATCATAACTAGTGATCTCATAAACCTTTTTAATTTCACCTATAATGAAATAATTATCTAAATTATCTTCAATCTGCTCTAATAGACGCTTCCTTTCAATAATTGTAAGCTCTTGCATAGCGATCACCTTTGATTTTTCAGTTTAAAGACCTTGTAATTTAAATCAGCTGTTTTTTCTATTAATTTTTATGATGGTCGGGGACTATAAAAGTTATATTGAAAAATTAGTGATTGTGAAATGGTTACTCTCTTATAGACTTGCTTTATATACTAGTAAGCAAATTAGATTACAAGAAAACAAAATGACAATGTGAAACATAATGTTCTTCGTTATACTCTTCTAAACACATTTTTAAACACTTAGCATCCTCACTTAATTTCGTTTCAAGCAAAGAATATCCTATGAAAGTGATTTGATCAGGAAAAGTTATATAATCCACATCAGTAATGACATCCCAAAAGGCATCCCAATTTTCGCCGTAATGATCAGGAAGATGAAGACTTTCTTTTAATATCTGATGTAGTTCCGATGAAGAAGTAATGTTACTTAAATCGATATATAAATGCGACATATATTGTCTCATCTCCAGCATTTATCTTATTAATCATCTAAGATTCATTAAGTTATGAAAAAAATTCATTTAATAAGTTCCAATGAGTTTTTCGTGTCTAATATTTATGCCAATACTTATTATCACTCAACATTCTCAGTCATAAATCAATTAAACACACTCATCGCAATACGAACATTGTGATGTATAAGTCTCCATCATCTCGAATCAATTGGACTTGGAAAGGAATATTATTATACCTCTCTTTCAAGCTAATTTTCCATTGCTGACAAAGAGTCTCTGCAAAAGCTTCAATTTGATTATTTTGACTATAACTATCGACATCATTTTTCTTATTAATAATGAAGAAATCTTTAGGCTCGTACAAATTTACCATCTTTTCAATGGAGGACAAATCTGCTCCAAATTCTTCTTTCCAAACTTTATATGAACTAAGAGATAAACTGTCTTTAAAAAAATAACAGTTCTCATGACAGATTATTTCTGGATTGAAAAATTTTAAAAAAGAAAGAGCGTCTTCAATACTATATTTGTAATTTACGAAACTCCACCAAGTAAACTCTTCTCCATTAACTTCTCGAAATTCTATAAATTCTTTAATTAAATCGTTAGAAAACATTATAATCCCCTTTCTCAAGTTCAACTATTCTATCTGTCTTTTTCCGATTGATTCTTTCTAAATCCCTACTCGTCGAGAAGAAATCTAACAACAAAGTCATACCCCCGATAGCAGACATAAATCGAAATAAGGTACGAAAGAACTCATATAGAATCGTGGCGCCTCTATTAGTAACCAGACCACAATCAACTGAATAGCCTTTAAGACACCTGAGATGATTATAATCGAGTCTAAAGATACCTCAATTTGTTTTTCTCTCAAATTATCACAAATTCCTTCACCTAACATTATGAGCCCTTTCGATTCAACTTATCTAAGTTTTAAGTGCCTTGTTTATTCCATGTATAAGTAAAAGGTAGCCATAACATTCTCACCATTTTGATAAACTTTTCTATATTGCAACATTTCTAAAAATGTTCGTAAAAAAAATGTTGATTAATAAACAAAGGAGCATCGCCCCATCTAGGGACGATGCTCCTCTGATTTAATCGAATTGCTTATTCTTTATCCTCAGTCGATTCTTCTGTTTCTTCAGAAGATCCTTCAGAAGCTTCTTCTTCAGTTGAACCTTCTTCTGATTCTTCCTCTTCAACTTCTGCAACCGGCTCATTCACAGAGGCGATGTGCATATCTGGTTCCGAGACAATCGTGTACGATTTGTCTTCTGGAAGATCTGCTACCGTCACCGAATCACCGATTCCAAGCTCTGAGACATCGAGTTCGATGCGTTCTGGGATGTTGGCAGGTGTCGCAGCGACCGTCACTTTATAAAGTGACTGGGCGAGATATCCGCCTTCTTTGACGCCTTTCGCGTCGCCAACAAGGACGATATCCGCTTCGACTTCTGTCTCTTCATCCATCTTCACGGCCATGAATTCGACGTGCTGATAGAAGTTTGTGAACGGGTCCGTTTCCGATCCGTGCACGAGCGTATTGATTTTATTTCCATCGTAATGGAGTTCAATCAAGGCATTGTCACCATGGTCTCGGAGAATTTTACGAAGGTCCATCTCGTCAAACACGATTGGTGTGCTGTCTACTTTGTAGCCGTAGACGACGCCTAACGCTTTTCCTTCGTTACGCAACTTCGTGCGTAGTGATCGTGGGCGTAATTCTCGTTTTGATACTTGAAGTTTGTTCGTCATTTTCTTTTCCTCCTACATGGATATACATTTCATGTCGACATCTTGAGGGTGAGGCAGTGAAAAAGCCACCTCTCAACCTCGATGCGTTGAGTGACATGTGTATAGTTTTCCCATGTGGGCTCCTGCATAAACGTTACATCGTGTTAAAACAAGGTAACAAGACGATTACATGACGCGTTTAAATAACTTCTCAAGCTCATACGTGCTCCATTTCACGATAATCGGTCGCCCGTGCGGACAGGTAAACGGAGACGTCGTACGACTCAAATCATCAATCAATTGTCGCATCATCTCCCTATTGAGTGGATGGTTCGCTTTGATCGATCGTTTACACGCCATGAGGATTGATGCTTCTTCGCGATATTTCGCGATGTCGATTGACCGCTGTTGAATGGCCATCTCCACCAGATCACGAATCGTGCCCTCTAAGTCATGTTGCGGATACCATGTCGGAATCTCACGGACAAGGAACGTGTTACCCCCAAACGGCTCTAACGTGATGCCTGCATCCGCTAGAAGCGGGAGCACTTCTTCGATAGCGAGCGTCTCTTCTTGCGTGAACTCTAACGTCAATGGGATTAAGAGGAGTTGATACTCTTTTTCTGGACGTCCTAACTGCTCATAAAACAACTCATACTTGATGCGTTCCTGGGCAGCATGTTGGTCCATTACGTACATCCCGTCTTCCGCTCCACAGATGATATAACTTGAATGCAGTTGTCCGATAACGTCTAACGCCGGTAAACGCTCCGACTGATGTACAGGCTCTTCGACCTGTTTTGGTTCAATCATCTCTGGCTCCGGTTCATGAACGAGCGGCGCCGGATTCCACTGGGAAGGAGACGTGAGCGACTCTTTTCGCTCCCGAGGAATCGGATAGTTCCACTCGACGGTGTCTTCTTGTTTAGGTTGCGGCTCCATCGAAAAGTCGAGCTTCGACTGTTCGGACGGTGTCACACGTTTCGGCTTCGGCTCTTGTTTCACAGACGGAATGAGACGTTGCTCCCGGAGCGTCAATTGAACGGTCTCTCGGATGAGCTGGCATAGTTCTTTTTCTTTCGACAAACGCACTTCACGTTTCGTCGGATGGACGTTCACGTCAATCAACATCGGGTCCATCTTCACTTCGAGCACGGCAATCGGATAGCGACCGATCGGTAAGAGCGTATGGTAGCCTTCAAGCACGCTTTGGGTCAGTGCAAAGTTCTTGATGCTTCGACCGTTTAAGATGAGAGTCACGTACTGTTTGTTCGAACGGGTCACTTCCGGGCGTACGAGATGGGCGCTCAGCGTATAATCGTTCGTCTTGCTCGACGCCGTGACGATTTGTGCGGCGACTTGGCGACCATAGATGGCAAGCATGACTTGTTTCAAGTCTCCATTCCCGTTCGTACGCAACAATTCTTTCTCTTCATGAAAGACGGTGAAGCGAATCTCCGGATGAGACAGCGCTAAACGGTTCAACGTATCCGTAATACTTGCAAGTTCCGTTGCTGACGTCTTCAAATATTTCAGCCGTGCCGGTGTGTTGAAGAAGAGCTGACTGACCGCAATTTCGGTCCCGACGTTCGTCGCCGTCGGATTCGTCGCCTTGACGACTCCACCTTCAAGCGTCATCTCAAAACCGTCTTCATCTGCTCGTTTCGACTTCAACGAGACGTGGCTGACCGACGCAATCGAGGCGAGCGCCTCACCGCGGAAGCCGAGCGTCCGAATCCGAAACAAGTCATGCTCGTCCCGGATCTTACTCGTCGCATGCCGCAAGAAGGCTCGCGCCGCATCTTCTTCATGGAACCCATGCCCGTTATCTCGCACTTTGATTAGACGGATGCCCGCCTCTTGTAAGTCGACGTCTACTTTCGTCGCTCCCGCGTCAATCGCATTTTCGACTAATTCTTTCACGACGGAAGCAGGTCGCTCGACGACCTCCCCGGCTGCGATTCGGTTCGCGAGCTGTTCAGGTAACTCTCGAATGATTCCCATCGACTCACCCTTTCTTTGCGGTCTGTTGCAGTTCGTAGAGCGCCTGCATCGCTTCGATTGGATTCATTGCCAATAGATCGAGTTTGAGCAGCTGTTCTCGAACAGCGTCATGCGACTCGAACAATGACAACTGGCTGACTTCTTCCACTTGAGGTGGAGCAGATTGCTCGTTCAAAGCTGGTTTCGTTGCTTCCGATTCGAGTTCTGACAGAATCGTCCGGGCCCGGTCAATCAATGAATCCGGAAGTTCAGCCAATTCCGCCACATGAATCCCATACGATTTATCGGCACGTCCCGGATGCACTTCGTGGAGGAAGACGACTCGTCCATCTCGTTCAATCGCCCGGACATGAACATTCTCAAGTGTCGGAATCGAATCTTCGAGCACTGTCAGTTCATGATAGTGCGTCGAGAAGAGTGTCTTCGCACCGATTGACGAGGCGATATATTCAACGATTGCCTGTGCGAGCGCCATCCCGTCATAGGTCGACGTTCCGCGACCGATTTCATCCAATAGAATCAGACTATTGCTCGTCGCCTCGGTAACGGCTTGTCGCGTCTCGGTCATCTCGACCATGAACGTCGACTGTCCGCTCACCAAATCGTCCGCCGCACCGATCCGTGTGAAGATGCGGTCAAAGAGCGGGAGTTCCGCCGCTTCTGCCGGGACGAATGAACCGATTTGATGAAGGATTGCAATCAAGGCAAATTGACGCATGTACGTCGATTTACCGGACATGTTCGGTCCGGTGATGAGTAACATTTGACGTGTGTCGTCAAGCGTCAAGTCATTGGCGACATATTCGCCTCGCGGCAAGACCGTTTCAATGACAGGGTGACGCCCGCGTTCAATTTGTACATGCTTCGCTGTAATTGGACGCACATACTCCCGTTTCTCGGCTACGACGGCAAGGGCGAGGAGAACATCCAACTCACTGAGTGAACGGGCCAATTGCTGAAGTGCCTTCGTATACGTCTTCACTTCTTCGCGAAGTGCGACAAACAAATCATATTCGAGCGTACAGCTCTTCTCTTCCGCTCCTAAGATGAGCGCTTCCTTCTCTTTTAACTCAGGTGTAATGTAACGTTCCGCATTCGTCAATGTCTGCTTCCGTTCATAACGCCCTTCTTCGAGCAACTTCGCATTTGCTTTCGTCACTTCCAAGTAGTAACCGAATACGCGGTTATACCCGACCTTCAACGACTTGATGCCGGTCGCGATGCGTTCCTGTTGCTCGAGGTTGGCAATCCACGATTTCCCGTTCGCTTTCGCTTCTAACAGTTCGTCGAGCTCATCCGAATACCCGTGACGAATCATCCCGCCTTCTTTCGTCGAAATCGGAGGTGAATCGACAAGGGCAGCCCGAAGCTGTTCACTCAATGTCTCGAACGAGTCGAGCTTTTGTTCAATTTGCTGCAAGCGATCCGCTTTCACTGTTTGTAAGAGTGACCGGACAGAAGGCATCCGCTCGAGCGTGTCGCGAAGTTGGACGAGATCTCGCGCATTCGCCGTCCCGTACCCAACTTTAGCGACAAGGCGTTCGATATCGTAGACTCGCTTCAGCTCTTCTTGTAGTTGATCGCGCAACATGAAGTCGTCCACCAAGTTCTCGACGGCATCCTGTCGCTCTCTGATGCCTTGCTCTGTATAGAGTGGCTGTTCGAGCCAACGTTTCAACAATCGACCGCCCATCGCCGTTGTCGTCTCATCAAGGAGTGAAAGGAGTGACCCTTTCCGTTCCCCTGAACGAGCCGAACGGAACAACTCAAGGTTTCGGGCCGTGTTGGCGTCAAGTTGCATATGCTGTTCAACCTCATAGGCGACGGCTGGTTGCAAGTGGTCAAGTGAACGTTTCTGTGTTTTCGTCAAATAGGCAAACAGCAACTCAAATGCCGAGCGTTGTGCCTCATCTTTTGCACCTTGTGCGAGTGGACTATTCCGCTTGTCCACTTGAATCGAAAGTGGGATCCCGGTCTGTCGCAATAAATCAGCAAGTCGTTCATCCTCGACGATGACTTCGTTCGGAAGCAATCCTTCGATTTCCCGCAAGACGGCCTCTTCTGACGAGAGTGTCGTCAACCATGATTCCCCCGTCGTGACGTCACCGCGAGCAATTCCGAATCGCCCTGCGACGTCCGAGATGGCGACGAGATATCGGTTTTCTTTTTCACTGAGTGACGCCATATATGTACCCGGCGTGATCACTTGGATGACTTCCCGTTTCACGAGCCCTTTAGTTGCCTTCGGATCCTCCGTCTGTTCACAGATGGCGACGTTAAAACCTTTTTCAATCAATTGTTCAATGTAGATTGCTGCGGAATGATGCGGAACGCCGCACATCGGAATCGGATGCTCGGCCTGCTTTCCATTTTTAGAAGTGAGCGTGAGCTCTAACTCTTTTGCGACAATTTGTGCATCTTCAAAAAACAACTCGTAAAAGTCGCCGAGTCGATAGAATAAAAAGGCGTCCGGATAGTCGGCCTTGATAGAGAAATATTGTTTCATCATTGGTGTCTGATGGACTTCTTGCATGTTGATTCACCTCTAGAAAGTACAACAGCTGACCATCGGCCAGCTGTGTCGTTTTAGTATCCGCAGCCGCCGCGTGCTTGTTCAGCCGCCATGCCGCTCCCTGTCTTTCCTGCAAGGACGTCACCGTCCGTCGATTCGATGATACGGTCCGTCACGGAGTTCGCGAGCGTCACCGTCACGTATTGAAGCAAATCGTTCACTTCGACTTGAGTTTCCTGGAACGCTTGAACGACCGGAATTGAATCGAGTTCTTCCATCGCTTTATCAATCTTTTGCTCGACTTTCGCAAGTGCTTCCGTCTTACCATAGTGCTTACAGTTGACGGCTTCTTTTTGTAAGAACTTGATTCGTTTAATCAAAGTCTGTACGCGGTCACTTCCGTTTACTTTCGCTTCCGCTTCTTTGAAGCGCGCCACTTCTGGTGTTTGTGCTAATACATCTGCCAATTCTCTTGCTTTTGCAATTACTTGTTGATCGGTCACCATTGTAAACCCCTTTATGTCTATAATGTAATCGTGCTCAAAAGCACGTGAATGTTCTTTCTCATTCTAACATGAACGATTCCGAAACGGTACTAGCGGGATTCGTTGATTCACGTAACATATCGACATGTGGAATACTATCTTCTTGATACACATCACTCGTCCGTTTGAAGCCAAACGAGGCATAAAAAGGTTCCACATACGTCTGCGCTTGCAGGTATAACGTCTCATGTCCAAAATCTTTGATTGCCGCATCCATCAAGAGGCGGGAATACCCTTTCCCTCGATACGTCGCTTTCGTGACGACACGTCCGATGGCGACCGGAGATGCTTCCGTCAATACGCGAAGGGCGGAGACAATATCTCCATCTTCTTCAATCCAATAATGGATGGCTTGTTCATCTTTTCCATCGATTTCTTGATACGGACAGTTTTGTTCGACGACGAAAATCTCAGTTCGTAACGCTAGTAAGCGATACAACTCAATCGTTGTCAGTTCATCAAATGTTTTTTTCTTCATCATTATTCCCCCTAATCAATCGTCACCCCGAGTGCCCGGGCGACATGTAATCCGCTCGTCATCGCGCCAATCGTCCCCGCTCCTGGAAATACGGTATCCCCGCACACAAAAAAGTTCGGCAAGTCGGTGCGATAACTCGCAGCGCGAAAGAGCGCCTGGCTAGGAGTCTGCGCATAACCTCCGACTGCCCCATGCGGTCGCTTCGTATACTTCACCCATGCCCCGGGTCCACCAGGAAGAAGTAGTGACGACTCGCGGTCCCAAGCGGGAAAAGCAGTTGCGACGACGTCGACGAGACGATTGGTCCATTCTTGCTCTAGTTTCTCATATGCCGCCCGGTCTTTCCAATGTTGCCATTCTGATAAATCGATATGTGTGGATACCGTGATGGTCCGTTCCGGTTTTTCTGTGCGCAACACGTCATCCGGCGCGGACATGGAAATGAACGCATGCCCACTCGGTAATCGCTCGTGATAGATTTGTTGAAACAGCGGTTTCTGTCGACACACATCCTCAGGCAAGACGAGATAGAGACTGAACGTGCCCCATTGCGACTGCTTCAACTGTCTGCGGTATTGTCGTTTGAAGCATCGTTGTTCTTGTCCTCTCAGAAGTTCGCTCGTCCGCTCAATCGGGATGGCGGAAACAATGACATCGACTAGTTCAAGTCGTCCTCTTCGATCGGTGATGAGCCATCCATCCGTCACTCGTTCGATGGACTGGACGTCTCTCCCTAATTTCGTCTCCCCACCAAACGTCCGTACGGCGCGCTCTAACGCATGAGCCAATTGATACAGTCCACCTTCCACATAGTACGCTCCTTCGTGATAGACTGACAGCGCCACTGCACCGAGTAAATGACTCGCTTCTTTCGCACCGGTCTGCAAACTGTCGAGCAGGACGCCATCGATAAATCGCTCGAACATTGTACCGTTTAATCCATGACGAGCTAACGTGTCACCGAGTGGCCGCTGGAGTTTGAGGAGCGTTGTGATTTGATTCGACCGGAACCCTTTTAGTGCATAGATCATATCCGAGACCGTGCGAAGTGGAAGAGCAGGTAACTGCTGAAACAACGGACGAATCCTCTCAAAATCGTCCCACACTTCACGGTAAAACGCATGGATTGACCCATAATGCTCTGAGAATACGCGACTGAGCTCATCGAGCAGACGCTTGCGGTCGCGATAGTAGGTGACGGTGACGTCAGGCAGTTGAATGTCCATCACCGCGTCCAGTAACGTCACCTCGACCGATTCGCCCAATTTCTGAAGAACCCGCTGATGGACCCCTCCTCGTTCGAACCCCATACCGAGCGTTGCCCCTGCAGGAAACAAATAGTCACCCCGTTGAAACTTGCCGGCACACCCACCCCATTCACGCGACGCTTCAAAGACGGTTACGTCATGTCCTTCTTGTTGCGTGAGCGCAGCTGCCGTCAATCCCGCAACGCCCCCACCAATGACCCCGATTTTCATGAACATCCCTCCTTTCTGTATCATACCCGCTCCTTTACAAAATTGAAGAAATGAATCGGTTTTAGAGATTCGGGATGTCTTTTAAAGGGTTCCCATTCTTTTATGCAGAAATAATTTACATCTAAAAAGGTAAGGTGATGAAAATGCGTAGTCGTGTCATGGTCTATTTGTTGATTCCCATCCTCATCTTTATTGGTATACTGATTACCCCGCCTTCCGAGGAATCGCTCAAACTCGCGACGATGACCGTCGTCAGCATTCAAGAGATGATTCCTTACGAAAAAGAGTATACGGCACAAAAAGTGCTAGAAGAACGATCAGCGGACGACAAATCAGCCACCATCGAAGAATGGCGTCTCGAACAAGGGGCGAAAACGTCTTATAGTTATGTGCTCAGACTGAGAGGATTTGAACATGTGACTCAGATTGATGCAGGGGCAGCCAACACGAGATCGGACGGCTATTACGCGATGCAGGCGCATAGCCCTATTTTTGAGACGGACAAGCCCGTGTCCACGAACTATCCGATTGTCGTGTTCAGTTCGGAACAACGTCTCGTCATCGGACAGATGGATGTGCGGGTCATTTACGAAGAGGACGGTCAATTGAAGAAATGGATTGTATTGGAGGATGAATAAGAGTAGATGAGCAGCTTAACGATTGATAGCAATCTAAATATGAAACGCATCATGATCATCGGTTCTGGCGGTGCGGGGAAATCCACACTCGCCCGTCAACTCGGTGAACGATTACATCTCGATGTCTATCATTTGGACGCTCTCATGTGGAGACCAGGATGGGTGATGGCGCCGAGAGCGGAACGAATCGATATCCAACAACAACTCGTGAAGAAGGATGAATGGATCATCGATGGAAACTTCGGGAATACGCTTGATTTACGACTACAGGCAGCGGACACTGTCATTTTAATCGATCTTCCACGCATCGTCTGTATAAACCGTGTCCTTAAACGAGTCGTCCGATATCGTGGCACGACGCGACCGGACATGGGCGCATCCTGTGAGGAAAAACTCGATTTCGCATTCCTCAAGTGGGTTTGGAATTTTCCTGACGTTCAAAAGCCAGAGATGGTCAAACGAATCAAACAATATTCTCACGAGAAACAGATCATCGTCTTAAATTCTCAGAAAGATGTTACAAACTTCATTCATCAAATGAAAAGGCAGGAATTTCTATGAACCCTATCCTTCACAAAATCGGCACCATCTTTATTCCGGTAAGTGATATTCAAAAAGCGCGTGACTGGTATTGTGATTTATTCGATCTTTCAACAAAAGGAGAAATCTTATTCGACCATTTATATGTCATTCCATTAGAGGGTACTAACCTTGTTTTAGATAGTAACATCTACTCAAAAGATAACATCATCCAGACACCACTATTTCACTTAAATACACACGATATTCATCAAGCTTATTCTTATATGACTCAACACGACATTGAGGTCATTACACCCATTGAGCACGAACATTGGTTCAATTTCAAAGATCTTGACGGGAACGTCATCATGGTATGCAAATGCTAACATCGGATCAAACCTTTAACTAACCTTATCAGGTTATTCAGGTCGATTGTATCGAAGATTATCTTTTGGAAATGAGCCTTTTTAACAAATAAATCAAGTTGTATGAGTAATAAGATTTGCTCCTACTTAGATGTGAGGTGATCATCTGTTTTTTCTTCAAATGTCTGGAACACCTGGATCAGGAAAATCCACATTGGCTAAGCGTATCATCCAACACGTACCCGCAGTCATCATCGATCATGATGTTTCAAAGACCGCCCTACTCCATACGCTTCCTGATGGCAACTTCTCGGATGGAGAAATCGGGAAGATGGCTTATGATGTCGATTGGTCCCTCGTCGAGTATCACCTATCACTTGGACAAAACGTCATTCTCGACAGTCCATGTCTCTATGATGAAATGCTCGATAAAGGGATAGCGATTTCCACCAAGTACGGAGCGACTTACCGTTATATCGAGTGTCGTCATGAAAATTACGAAGAAATTAACACACGACTTCGAAACCGTGTCAGACGACCGAGTCAAATTGATCAAGTTTCGTATGAGAATTGGTCTAAGATGAATGAATACTGCAAACGGCCTACTAAGCATTCTTACTTACAAACCTATACGATGGACAATCGAGAAATTCCGATTGAGCGAATTATGTCGTATCTGTTGAAAAACTAAGAAGAGAACGCTTTCAGATAGAAAGTGCTTCTCTTTTTAATAATTTTGTATATTTATGCTTTACAATTAATAATCATACATATACACTTAGTCTCATCTACAACAGGGAGGCATTATACACATATGAAAAAATGGTTATTAGCAGGTACACTTATGATGAGCGCAGTATTACTCGGTGCATGTAGTCAAGAGACAGAAGGTGAAGCGACAGAACAAAAAACGCTCGTCATGGGGACAAGCGCCGATTACTTCCCATATGAATTTGTCGATACGGCAAACGGAGATGCGATTGTCGGATTTGATATTGAAATCGCGGAGACAATCACAGAACGCCTCGGTTACGAATTGAAGATTGAAGATATGGACTTCGGTAGCTTACTCGGAGCCCTCAATAGCGGGCGTGTCGACTTCGTCATGGCCGGGATGACGCCAACAGAAGAGCGTAAAGAGAATGCCGATTTCTCAGACATCTATCTATCCGCGACAAACTTGATCATGACTAAAGACGAGTCCCTTCAGGCAATCGAAGATTTGTCTGGTAAGAAAATCGGTGTCCAAACAGCTTCGATTCAAGAAAATATCGCTAAAGAACAAGCACCTGACGCTGAACTCGTATCGTTGAACAAGATCCCTGAAATCGTTCAAGAGTTGAACACAGGTCGAATCGATGCAATGGTCATCGAAGACACGGTCGCACAAAAGTATTTAGACCAAGATGACAGCCTCTATACATTCGCTTTGAAAGAGGATGGCGAAAAAGGATCAGCTGCTGCCTTCAAATTAGATGATGAGTTACGCGACCAGTTCAACGAAGAATTGAACAAAATGATGGCGTCTGGCGAAATCGATGAATTGGTGAAAAAATGGTTCTCGATGGAGCCAACTGAATGAGACAAGTCGAGCTACCGATCTATCCCGTCGTATATCCGACGGGACATCGGTTAAACCAAAATGAAAGTCAATTCCCGTTACCTGACCGCATCAAGAATCAGCTTGATTCGTTGACGTATGATGACTTACACGAATATCCGGTCGAACCGATCAATGAATTGTTCGAACGCTACGCTGCGTACGTTGGCGTCACACCCGAGCAATTACTCGTCGGTTGTGGGAGTGACGAGATGATTCATGTCGTGACGCAAGCATTGCTCGCACCACATGACATCGTCTTGTCTCCGGCACCTGACTTTTCGATGTACCCAATCTTCACGACTATCGCACACGGTCATCATGTTCAAGCCGTTGATTTATCGTATGAAGGAATGGTAAAGGCGATTGAGACGCATCATCCAAAGCTTCTTCTCCTTTCGAATCCGAACAATCCAACCGGGAAGCTTTGGACCGTAGAAGAGTTGACGCATCTCGCCTCAATCGTGCCATATATCGTGGTGGATGAGGCGTACATGGACTTCACACCAGATGCGAGCATGATCCCGTTCATTGCCACCCTTCCGAATCTCATCGTCCTTCGTACGATGTCAAAAGCGTTCGGATTGGCAAACGTACGAATCGGATTCATGGTGACAAACTGCGAACTCGCACACTATTTCCGTCAATTCATCCCGCCATTTAATATCAGCGGAGTGAGTGCTAAAATTTGCAATATCTTCTTAAAAGATGCGAGTTATCTTCAAGAAACAATCGAATGGCATGACGAGATGCGGCAAAAGTGGGCACTAGCCTTTGAATCCATCGGTCATGTCCTCCCTGCATCGACAAACTTCTTGTATATCGAGTTAGAACAACCTAAAGCAGTGTGGGCCCATTTGACCGACTTGAACATACACACGTCGAAACAACCTACGGGGATTCGGGTGACGATTGGTGATGAAACGGCGCTTCATCTTGCATATTCAGCTATTCAGAAATACAAGAAAACAAGTCATGTAAAAAACTCCTGAACCACGCGTTCAGGAGTTTTTGTCAGTCAATCGTCTTGATCACACGTGCCGGATTTCCTCCGACGACTGTTCGAGATGGCACATCTTTTGTGACGACCGCACCGGATGCGACGACGGCCTCATCCCCAATCGTCACACCGGGATTGATAATCGCCCCTCCACCGATCCACACGCGGTCGCCGATGGTCACCGGCTTCCCGAACTCATATCCTGAGATCCGATCGATCGGATCGATCGGATGTGTCGCCGTATAAATATGTACACCCGGTGCGAGCATGCAGTCATCCCCAAACGTGATGGGACAGATGTCTAGGAAGACACAGTCAAAATTCGCATAGAATCGATCTCCTACGTGGATGTTATACCCATAATCACATTTGAAGTTCGGCTCGATATAATACGACCCTTTCGTTGAACCGAGTAACTCACTAAGAATCTCTTTTCGTCCTTCCAAATCATCGATTCCAGAACGATTGAATTGTTCAGTTAATCTCCGGGCATGCTTACGATCTGCAACGAGCGTTTCATCACCAGCTAAATACAGTTCACCACGAATCATCTTTTCTTTTTCCGACATCATAATCCCTCCTTAAAATTAGTATAGAGGATTTTTCAAGGGTTTAGGGAATAGAGATAAGGATGAGCAGAAGGAGGCAGATCATATGAAACGAATACTGGAATGTCGGGCAAGTGATTTTATCACGTTTAATCGTCAAGATTTAGTCGATTCGATTCGAAAAGCAGAAGGTCGAACGGTCATGGCCGAGGTCATCCCAACGGTGCAGCCACTCTATCCAGAAGTGACAAACGCAGAACTCGCGCGAGCGTTCGGTGCCGATTTGATTTTATTGAATATGTTGGATGTGTTTCACCCGTACATCAAAGGACTCGAAAGTCACGCGCTGTTTGGCGACATGCCAGGTGATGAGATGAGCGACCATCCGATTCTAGAACTAAAACGTCTGATCGGATTGCCAATTGGAGTCAACTTGGAACCTGTCGATTTTTCAGAGAAGTCGTCCGAGATGAATGAAGTGAAACGAGGCAGACTCGCTTCAATCGAAGCGTTCCAAAAAGCATCTGAGCTCGGGATTGACTTCGTCTGTTTGACAGGCAATCCGAATACCGGAGTTACGAATGAAGCAATCGAACAAGCGATCATCCAAGCGCGTCGTGAATTCGCAGGGGTCATCATTGCCGGGAAAATGCATCAGGCTGGTGCCGGCAATGTATTGGACCGCGACGCGTATATCCGCTTCGTCGAAGCCGGCGCAGACATTATCCTACTACCAGCTCCAGGCACCGTACCTGGTGTCCGTGAAGAATCGTTCTACGAACTCGTTCAGGAGTTGCAATCGCTCGGTGCTCTCACGTTAGCGGCGATTGGAACGTCACAAGAAGGTGCAGATGTTGCGACCGTTCGGGAAATCGCACTCTCTTCAAAACGAGGCGGAGCAGACATCGTGCACATCGGTGACGCCGGACTGTCGGGGATTGCCGTCCCAGAGAACATTCAGGCACTTTCCATTGCCATTCGCGGGCGACGTCATACATACATTCGCATGGCCGCCTCGGTCAATCGGTAATACAAAAGAGGAAGGAGCGTCTCCTTCCTCTTTCCATTACCATTCTGTGACGTCGCGACGAGGTTTCGCCGGTGTTGTCGTACCATGACGTTTGGCGAGTAACGCTTCCACATCCTCTAAGCGCACACCTTTGGCTGCTAACAAGACGAGTAAGTGATACAGAAGGTCTGCTGACTCTTCAACCAAGTCTTCATCCGTCATGGCAGCAATGACGACCTCGAACGATTCTTCTCCAAACTTCTTCGCGATTTTTTCAACGCCCTGTTCAAACAAGTAGGTCGTATACGATCCTTCCTTCGGTTCATCTTTTCTAAATTGAATCAATTGTTCCAATTCATGAATCATACGTTCACCTCCGTAAAGAAACAGCTTCGATTACCGGTATGACACGTCGGACCGTTCGCATGAACACGAACGAGAAGCGCATCCTGGTCACAGTCGACGTGGATGCTGACGACGTCTAATGTATTTCCGCTCGTCTCTCCTTTCATCCACAGCCGCCCTTTTGAACGAGACCAGAACGTGACGACCCGTTCACGAAGCGTCTGTCGGATTGCCTCATCATTCATATATCCGAGCATGAGGACCGCCCCGTCGTCTGAGACGATGATGGCGGGAATCAGTCCATTTTCGTCGAAACGAACCGCATCGGCAAGTTGTGACTCGTGCATACGTGCTTCACCTCTTCTACTGTCGTTTTTCGGTCATGTAAGATGGATGCAAGTAATGCGGCATCGACTTTCTCAAGCGCTTCGACTACGTGCTCGGCATTGCCTGCCCCACCGGATGCGATAATCGGAATGTCGACGACTTCACGAAGTTGTTCTAAAATCGCAAGGTCATAACCGCTCTGCTTTCCATCTTGATTCATGGACGTGACAAGAAGTTCACCCGCACCGAGCGCGGCCACTTGTTTCGCCCATTCGACCGCCAACAGGTCCGTCTTCTGTTTTCCACCATATGTGTACACATAATATTCGCCATCTTCAAACTTTACGTCGATTGCGACGACGATACATTGTGAACCGAAACGATCGGCCGCTTCACGAATGAGACTTGGGGATTCTACAGCGAGCGTGTTCAACGATACTTTGTCCGCCCCTGCTTTTAATAGTGACGAGATATCCTCTAGTGAACGAATCCCACCTCCGACCGTCAGCGGGATGAATACTTTCCGCGCTACCGCACTGACGACATCGAGCATCGTCTGGCGACGCTCCGTACTTGCCGCGATATCGAGAAAGACAAGTTCATCGGCTCCGGACTCATCGTAATATTTCGCGATTTCGACCGGATCACCGATGTCTCGTAATTGTACGAACTCAATCCCTTTGACGACACGACCTTCTTTCACGTCAAGACATGGAATAATTCTGCGTTTAAGCATAACGCGCCTCCCATTCAATCAGTTCTTCGATGCTCACCTTACCGGACAGAAGTGCTTTCCCGACGACAGCCTCATCAATTTTTGCCATCTTCAGTTCCTTCACGTCCTCTTCAGTCGTCACACCGCCTGAGGCAATCAATGTGACGTTGACGATTTGACGTAACGCTTTCATGCGAGAAAAATTCGGTCCATTCAGTTTCCCATCGGATCCGATATCGGTATATAGAATCGTTTCGATCCCCCGTTTGACAAGGTCTTGAGCGACCGAGATGTCATCGAGTTTTGTCGCTTCCTGCCATCCGTTAATGGCGACCTTCCCGTCATAGGCATCGAGTGCCACAGCGATTCGCTTGCCATACTTTTCAATCGCCATGTCTAGAAAGTCAGGATCCGTAAACGCCTTCGTCCCTAAAAGGACGCGATCCGCACCGGTTTCCATGACCGCATCAAGTGCGGCTTCTGAACGAATTCCTCCTCCTGTCTGGACAAGGAACCCTAGAGACTTCGCATAACGGACAACGTCTAAATGACGCGGCTCACCTGCCTTGGCCCCTTCTAAATCAATCAAGTGAATCATCGGGACCTTCCCTTGCCACGCTTTTAATAATTCATACGGATCTCCGTATTGTTCTTCCGTAGAAAAATCACCTTCCGTCAAACGGACGATCTTGCCTCCAATCAAATCAATGGCGGGTAGTAATCTCACGCTCGACCGCCTCCTTCCATTCTTGAAGTAAGCTGAGACCGAACGTCCCGCTCTTTTCCGGGTGGAACTGCATGCCCGTCACGAGCCCTTTTTGAACGATTGCCGGAACTTTCTCACCCATATAATCAGCTGCCGCCACAATGTAGTCGTCCGCCGTCACGGCATGGTAAGAGTGGACAAAATAGACATCCTCATCGCGAAGGATCGAGTTCCATCCGACGTGTGGGAGACGCTTCGCTCGCATCCGTTCGACCGTTCCCGGAATCAACCCGAGACCTTTTGTCGGCATACCTTCCGTGCTCGAATCAAACAAGAGCTGCATCCCAAGACAGATCCCTAAAAATGGCTTTTCCGTCGCCATCTGTTGCAAGAGTGGGATAAGACCCGTCTGTTCGAGCGATTGCATCGCTTGCGGGAAGGCACCGACCCCAGGAAGTAAAACGGCATCCGCCTCTTCAATTTGATTTGCATCGTTCGTGATCACGACGTAGCAACCGATGGCCTGTAACGCACGTTCGACGTTAAATACGTTTCCCATACCATAATCGATGACTGCTACTTTCATCCTTCGATCCATCCTTTCGTAGAAGGGAGACGATTCGTCCCATCGCTCGAGACCGCTTCGGCAAGCGCTCGTCCGAACGCTTTGAACAACCCTTCAATCATGTGATGTGAGTTCGACCCGTACAGGACAGCTAAGTGCAGTGTAAGTCGACCATTCATGGCAACGGCCCGGAAGAATTCCTCAGCGAGCTCGGTATCAAAATCGCCAAGCTTCGGATTGCGAATATCCGCTTGATAGACGAGGAAGGGACGCCCAGACACATCAATGACCGCTCGTGCTAGCGTCTCATCCATCGGCATGTAACTCGACCCGTAGCGGCGAATTCCGACTTTATCCCCGAGTGACTTGGCGATAAGCTGACCGAGTGCGATCCCGACATCCTCGACCGTATGGTGGGCATCGACCCACGTATCACCTTCAACTTTCACATGCAAGTCCATCTGACTGTGAAAAGCAAGTAACGTCAACATGTGATCGAAGAAGCCGACCCCTGTTTGGATAGAACTTTCACCTGTTCCGTCTAGATTTAATTGAATATCAATTTTTGTCTCTTTCGTTTCACGCTTTAGTTCAGCTGTTCTCAACAGAATTCACCTCTTCAATCGTTTGTCGGATTAAGGCATACGCCTCGTCTGTCCCTGCACTGACACGTAGTCCATCGGGAAAAGCACGTACATGGACTCCTTTATCAAGGAAGCGGGATGCCCATCCTTCACTATCATCCGTTTTGACATAAATGAAGTTGGCACGGCTCGGTAAAATCTCACCGACTGGTCGTAACAACTCCGTTAACTTCTCACGTTGCGCCGTATGGAACTGAATCGACTCTTGAATATACGTTTCATCTCGTAAGACGACGTTGGCGACAGCGGCACTGAGACCACTGACATTGAATGGCGAACGGAAGCGGTCAATCTGTTCGATGATTTCTTCAGATGCAATCATGAAACCAATCCGGAGGTTTGCTAGACCGAACGCTTTCGATAACGTCCGTAAGATGATGACGTTCGAATATTCGCTCAATCGAGACACAAATGAATCTTTCATTGTGAAATCAATATAGGCTTCATCCACGACCAGATACGGTACACGTGTCGCAATGTCAGACAATTCGTCTAGTGTCCACATCTTTCCGGTCGGGTTATTCGGATTCGAGATCAAGACGAGTTTAGGGTCGGTTGTTCGAATGACCTCAGTCAACGTCTCGTAACGCAAACCCTGTTCGTCCGGTTGTGTGAAATGCCCTCTGGCAATTTGTGTATAGATGCCATACATCGAAAAGTCTGGGGCCGGTGCGACCACACGGTCTTCCGTATCCAAAATCGCCTGACTCAAGATGGCCAATAGCTCATCGCTCCCGCTGCCGACCATGAGTTGCGTCGGCTCGACTCCCGCATAGTCAGCATAGCTTGCTTTTAAAGCGAGCAATTCTTCGACTGGGTAACGGCTGAGTGCCTCGAGTGATACGTCTCGAATAGCTCGTTCGAGACGTTCTGGTAACGGATATTGACTTTCATTTTGATTGAGCGCATATCCCGAAGCGGCATGAGGTACATAGCGTGGAATGTTCTGATAATATCGTCTCATACGTCCTCCATCCGAACAGCCATCGCACGGGCGTGTCCTTCTAATTGTTCTTGTTTGGCGATTCGAATCGCGGCCTTTGTAATCGTCTCATCCAGTTCTGTCATCTCAAGGAATGTCTGACGGCGATAAAAGTCATCGACCGATAGTCCACTAGAGAAGCGGGCTGTCCCGCTCGTAGGCAAGACGTGGTTCGGTCCAGCGATATAGTCTCCAAATGCTTCGGCCGCCTCATGTCCGAGAAAGAACGAACCACCGTGACGAATCGCACGCATCAACACCTCAGGATCTTTTACGGCCAACTGGACATGCTCCGCTGCCATCGTGTTCGCGTATTCGATTGCATCCTCGATTGTCCGATATAAGACTCCGCCACGTTTCAATGATTCTCTCGCAATGTCCTGGCGTGGTAATTGCGCTAATTGTCGCTCAAGCTCCTGCTCGATTTGATTGCGAAGGGTTTCTGACGTGACGAGCGCAATCGCCGTCGCCTCGACGTCATGTTCCGCTTGTGCGAGCAGGTCGGCGGCAACCCACTTCGGGTTCGCCGTTTCATCGGCAATGATCAACACTTCAGACGGTCCGGCGACGGAGTCGATCCCGACGATGTGTGAGACGAGCGCCTTCGCCGTCGCAACATAAGCATTTCCGGGTCCGACAATCTTATCGACCGGACGAATCGTTTCTGTCCCATATGCGAGTGCGGCAACGGCTTGGGCACCTCCGATTAGAAAACATTCATCGGCACCTGCGATTTTTGCTGCAATCAAAAGGGAAATGTCAATCCCATCTGCTTTTGGTGGGGTGACCATGACGACTCGTTTGACACCGGCCACTTTCGCCGGAATGATATTCATCAGGACGCTCGACGGATAGACGGCTGTCCCACCTGGTACATAAACCCCTACCGAATCCAGCGGCATATAGCGTCTCCCAAGTCGGAACATCGTATCTTCGAACACATCTTCTTGTCGGACTTGGCGCGCGTGAAATGCACGAATCCGTTCTGCTGCTAACGACAGCGCCTCTGTCAATTCAGCATATGCGACTGGCGGATTAAAGCTGGCCAAATCGACCGATTCAATTCGGTCGACCCCGTCGAATTGTTTCGTCCACTCAAGCAGCGCTTCGTCTCCGCGGGCCTCTATCGATTCCACGATCGGTTTCACGGCTTCGGCCCAAGCTTCGCGCCTTGAGCGATTCGTTTCTGTACTCATGCGTTCTCCTCCTGACTCATCTTTCGAATCCAGGCCTTCAATTCGTCAGGCTGTTCCGCTAAAGCTGTCTCACTCGTGATGAATTTTGCATTGATTGAAAAAATCGCCTCGTATTCTTCCAAGTCGTTTGCAGCCAACGTCGCGCCTGTCTCGACGATGTCGACGATGCAATCAGCGAGTCCCGTTAACGGAGCCAGTTCGACTGACCCGTTCAATGCAATGACTTCTACGTTTTGTCGCTTCGATGCAAAGTGTGATATGGCGATATTCGGATATTTACTCGCCACTTTCAATTTCTTTGTGCCGTTGCGTCGAACTTTTGGACCACACACGGCCATTCGACAGCGACCGAACGGTAAATCGACGACTTCGAGTACGCCTGGCGTTTTTTCTCGTAAAATATCACCGCCGACTATGCCAACATCTGCCGCTCCATGCATCACATATTTATAGACGTCGTCCCCTTTGACGAAAATGAATTCATGATTTCCTGCTTGTACCGTCAACTCACGTCCCCGCTTCTCTGGCCATACGGGTAAGTCACGTTCGACAAAAAATTGACGGGCTGCTTTTTCAATCCGACCTTTCGCGACCGCTACTTTCATTTAATCACCTCATCTAACTGTTCTAAATCGAGCGACATTCCGAACGCTCGTCTCGAGTGTCCAAAATGTCCATAGAGTGAATCATATCGTCCTCCTGAAAGGACACGCTTGCCTTCCACACTTCCCGTCACGGTCAATCCTGAGTAGTAATCAAAGTCTCCCGTTTGACCGAAATCGTAAGACACCTCTAAACCGATGGTACGCAAGTGTTTTACTGCCTCGTCGACTTCATCGATGGCTTCCTTTAAAGATTCCGGTGCCTCAGCCCGTAATTCTTCGAGTGCAGAATTCCCGATTAAAAAGGGCAGCTTCGCAATCAACGGATAGCGATACGTCTCTGCTAATTCACGTAATGATTCTAAGTTTCGAAGTGCTAAGATTTTTCGGAATGTTCGTTCCTGAATCCCTGTCTCTTTCGCGATGAGCGAGATGACGGCTGCTGACCCAATTTTGATGGTCAAACGTTCGGTAGGCAGGACCCCTTCCGTCATATCGAGAAAGGACTCAATTAGATGACTGTCCTTCTCTTCGCCATCGACCCATTCGAGTCCAAGCTGTTGCCGTTCATGGGGTTGCCCGGAATGTTTGACCGTCCGACGATAGACGGCACCAGCGTAAGCGACACGCATCGGTTCATGACCGTCTGCTAACTTTCTTGCGATTTGTAGTGTATAGTCAGGGCGCATGACGAGAAGTTCCCCGTCGTTCCCGAACAATCGATAATAGGCTGACTCGTCAAAGAGCGCTAAATTTTGATAATGTGAATAGTATTCGAGAAGCGGTGGATCGATGACTGCGTAGCCGCTCGACTCTGCCTTCTCTAAAAATGACAACATCCATCGTTTTGGACGGATGACATCTCCTGATTGAAGTTCATACCAGCCTTCTGGAATCGAACCTTTTGAATTTGACCAAATCATCATAACCACCCTTTATCTTGTTATCACTTTACCAAACTAAAGTATTGTGTTAAATTTATCAAACAGATAAACACCTGTCAACCAAATGAACTGAAAAGGACGTGTAATCGATGTTTAACTTTACCCACGATGGCCATGTGCATACCCCTTTTTGTCCACACGGTACAAATGACCCGATTGAACACTATATTCAAGTCGGAATCGAAAAAGGCTTGCAAACGATGACGTTCACAGAACATGCGCCTTTCCCCCTATCGTTCACCGACCCGGTCCCGAATCAAGACTCGGCGATGTCGATTGATCTACTTCCAGAATACCTCGATACGTTGCATCAGATGAAACAGCAGTATCAAGCGGTTATCGACATTAAAGTTGGATTAGAAGTCGACTTATTGCCTCATTTAGAGAAAGAGACCATTGCCTTACTCAAGCCTTTCGCACCATTGATTGATGAAGTCATTTTATCGCAACATTTCCTATATAGAGATGGCGCCTATATGCCGATTGATTATTCTGCCGAGACGTTTGATGAACTCATCAAAGCGTTTGGCTCATTCGAGAGCGTCTTGAGAGCTTATTATGAGTCGATTGAACAGGGTCTCTCATTTTCGTGGGAAGACATCCGTGTCGCTCGTATCGGACATCTCGATCTCCCGATAAAGTATCAAAGAAACTATGAATGGGACCGCTCAAAAGTAAAAGAGGAAGAAATACGTCTGTTACAGATGATTGCCGACCGGGGATTCGGACTTGACTTCAACACGGCCGGACTCCGAAAACCGGATTGTGGGGTACCTTACGTCGCCGGACTTGCAAAATCCGCGAACGACCTGCACATCCCGTTCACGATGGGTTCGGATGCGCACCTCGCTCAAGATGTGGCGGCTGGATTCGACTTCATTGAACAAAAAAAAGCCACGTTCCTATGAACGTGGCTTTTTGACAGCGATCTAGCTATCTAGATCCCCATGCTTATGGTTGACAACGATATGGCGTTCCATTTCTTCATCTGTAAACATCATACCATAAGGAATAAAAGATGCAATATAAAATTGGGTGAAATGGTTCACCCAATTGAGGTCACATTGCCGCATATAATGTTTTCAAGTCGTTTGTCGCTTCCTCGTCCATTTGAATGGCCACGAGTTCAACGTATTGGAGCGCTGGATCTTGATCTTTCGACAATGCGACAATCTCAGCAGCCGCCTTATCTAATGCCAACAAGATTCCTGATACACCAAGCGTCGGATAGTATCGAAGGAGTGCACGAACATGTTTAATCTCTGATACTTCATTTCCGTTAATGGTTAATGATTTGACGGCAAGCTCCTTGTGCATGCCAATCGCAAATTTATCTTCCCACACTTCTTCGAGTGTGATCAACGCCTCTACTTCATATGCACCATCTGTAAAGCGAACGAGTTTTTCCATGTGTAAATTCCCCTCTCTTGAATCTACTTTTATTATATAAGAGATTTTAAAGTGTAGATTGTGAAATATTGAACATTATGTGTAAAGTTTGTCTCACCTCATTTTGAACAAAAAAAAGCCCCTCCGAGGAGGGACGAATAATGGAAGAGTAAAACACCATTGGCAGTACATTAATAATATATCATCTAATGAAAACGTTTACAATGTATTTTTGTACATTTTTTCAAGTGGCATATGTAACACTTCAATTCCGCTTTCACGCATCAATTCTAACCCATCCCCATGCTCATAACCGACAGCATAAACGACTCGCGCGACGCGTGCCGCAATTAAGGCGAGTGAACAGGCATGACATGGTGAATGCGTGACATACGCCGTCGCACCAAATGCATTCGTTGAATCGGCAGCGAGTTTTCCAATCGCGTTGATTTCTGCATGGATTTCATGTTGCTTCGACCAGTGATGGTGATCATATGGGTCTGTACACTTGATATATGTCACGCCATCTCGGATGAGTCGTGCCGGTTCGTTGATCATATCGACGTCCGTCGATGCAACATAGTCGGCATGCTTATAGAACCCATCTTCTTGCTTGATATAGATTTCATTACAGTTCGTATGACCAGATGGTGTACCATTGAGACCAATTGAAATCGGTTTTTCGTCTTTTACAATGACACAGGCCACACTCTTCGATGCACACTTCGAGTGCCGCTCGGCCATCATATCAGCGAATAATAACCACGTCTCATCCCACAATCGTTGCTTCTCCACTCCAGTCCCTCCTCGTCGAAAAGGAAAGTCTGATTGCTCAGACTTCCCCCTTAGTATCCAGTGTCCTTTGGTAGTTCTTTATTTTTCGAAGCGATTTCGATGACCTTCTCCTTCAATTCGTGCTCCATGCGGTCAAGTTCGCGCTCGGCGTCACGACGTTTTTGCTTCCCTTCTTGCTGGATGCGTAATGTTTCATCCAACGTAGAAAGTAAGTTCTCGTGAGCGACTTTCAGTGATTCAACAGAGACAATCCCTTTTTCATTCTCTTGAGCAATTTCAATCGATGAATCTTTGAGCATCTTCGAGTTCTGCTCAAGCAGTTGATTTGTCGTCTTCGTCACGTCCTGCTGCATACGAAGTGCCGTTTTCTGGCGCGTCAAGCTGAGTGCAAGAACGACTTGGTTTTTCCAAAGCGGAATCGTGTTGACGACCGCTGACTCGATCTTTTCAGCGAGGATTTGGTTATTCTGCTGAATGACCCGAATTTGAGGTGCCATTTGAAGGCTGATGGTACGACTCAATTTTAAGTCGTGTAACTTTTTCTCAAAACGGTCCGCTAATTGAATCATATCGTTCAATTGTTGAAGCTTCGATTGATCTTTAGAAATTTCTACTTCTTGACGTAACGGGGCAATCTCGTGTTCCCGTACATGGTCAAGTTTTGTCTCACCCGCGGCGATATAGACGTTCAACTCTTCGAAATATCGCTTGTTCTTATCATACATTTGATCGAGCATCGTGATGTCTTTCATGAGACCAAACTTCGCACGATCGAGGTTATGGATGACCTCTTCCAAATAGACATTCATTTTTTCGAACTGAAGCTTATAGTTTTCAGCCTTCTTCTTCGCACGACCGATGAGCGGAATGTTATCCATGAAACTCTTTTTTTCCGGTTGAAGCATATCTGGGTCCATCTTACGGACGTTTTGCATCAAGTCAGACAACAGTTTCCCGGCATCGCCGCCATCTTTCATCCGCACTTCCGTCAAAATTTGATCAGAGAATTGGGAAAGTTCGCGCTGGACATTCGACCCGAACAACATAACAGAGTCTGTCTTTTTAATATCAATGGATTCAGCCAATCGTGTGATGCGCTCGCGATGCTCTTGAGGCACGTCTGGTTTCGCTTGAATGGCTGGCACTTCATGTGACTGTGTAACGGATGACCATTCGACAGATGGGTCACTGAACCCCTCCGTCTCCGTTTTTGTTTTCGTATCAGAAGTCAGTTCTTCTTCCGGCCATGACTGCCAGTTCGTTTCATTCGATGAAGTCATGTTTCTTTCTCCCTTCCGGCTGATCAGACAAGACGCGCTCCATCATGATCAGTTCACGTTCAAAGTCTACGGCGTCATCTTCAAGGAGACGTCCGCGTTGTTCTTTAAATTTATCGACAATTAGTCGCATATTTGTGATTAATTGTTCCCGAGTCTCTTCTTGAATGACGACCCGTTTTCCTTCAAGCTCTTTAAATTTCAAGACGACCGAGACGAGGGAATCTAAATAGAATGTGAACAGGTCTCGAACATGCTTTGCGTCTTGTGGATTTTCGAATAATTCTTCGAACAATTCGTGCGCTTCTTTCGAGACGGCCTTCATTTCACGCCTCACCTCTACATCCTTAATATCTGGAAGAACACGGTCGATTTGTTGTAACTTCTCATATCCTTGCTCAATCGTCCGTTGCAAAAATTGAAGCTCTAAATCGTCTGTCGCCTCGAACTGTCGCGTAGGCATCGGCTCTTCGATCGGTTTTAAAATCCTCGATCCAGAAAACGATTCTTCCTCATCGAGTAACAGTTTCTTCTTGGCACGTTTTGCCACCGTTGTCGGTGTTCGTTGACGCTGTTTGCGCTTGTTCGTCGACCACACTTCATTCAAGACGAGCGCCCCTACAATAATGAATAACCAGGAGAAATCGAATACGTTAATGGCAAAGTATATGACTGCCCCTGTCAGGGCCCATTTCATCCATGTTTTCATTCTTTTCACCTCATCTCATGTTACTTCTATTGTACATTACGAAACCACTCAACAAAAGTTTCGTCATCTCTATCATTTTAGCATAATAAAATTCGTCGATACCTCCGTCCACAGGTGTAGAATCAACTACCTATATCGACTACTTTCCCGTTGCGAGACGAAAAAAACCGTAGACTCATAGAGCCTACGGTTCGTTTGTTATGTGGTGATCCATGTAGATACCATGACGATCGCGACAGTTACAGGAATGACATAGCGAATGAGCGCATGCCAGATTGTGTAAAGCTTCACACCAGGTTTGGATGTTTCGATTTCATCCTTTAGGACACGTTGGTCAACGACATAACCGACAAAGATGGAAGTCAAGAGTGCACCCGTCGGCATTAAAATATAGCTGACGAGATAGTCCATCATATCGAAGAACGTCCGACCGTTCCAAATCTGTACCTCACTCAAGAGTCCGAACGAGAGCGCGGATGGTACTCCCACGATGAAGACGAGAAGGGCGGCTATCACCGTCACTTTCTTTTTCGTCCATGACGATTTCTTTTCATTCAGACGGTCGGTCACACCTGCGACGACGACTTCTAACATGGCAATCGACGATGTGATCGATGCGAAAGCAAACAATAAGAAGAACAAGACCATGAAGAATCCACCGAGCGGTACTTGGTTGAAGACTGCCGGTAAAACAACAAAGAGTAACGCTGGACCTTCAGCCGGATCAAGACCTGTTGCAAAGACTGCCGGGAAGATGGCTAGACCTGCTAAAAGTGAAACCGCAATGTTCAACAAGACAATCATGTTAGCCGACCGGTTCAATGTTCCTTTCGTCTTTATATAAGACGCATATGTCAGCATCGCTGCCACCCCTAACGATAAGGAGAAGAACGCCTGTCCGAGGGCAAACAATACCGATTCGCCAGTCAATGCAGAAAAGTCAGGCTGTAAGAAGAAACGAACGCCTTCCATCGCTCCGTCAAGCGTCAACGAGCGGACCACGAGAACTAAGAAACTGATGAACAAGAGTGGCATCAAAATTTTACTCATTCGTTCAATCCCTGCTTCAACGCCACGTAAGACAATTAAGAGTGTGATTAAGAGGAACAAGAATTGTCCGAGTACGGCAATTTCAGGTGTCGATACGACGTTCCCGAACACCTCACCAAATTCGTCAGCCGAACGTCCACTGAGCGTCCCACTTAAACCGAGTCCAATATAGATGAGGACCCATCCCCCAATAACACTATAGAAGGAAAGTAACAAGAAACAAGCAAGGACACCTAAGTAGCCGATAATGGTCCAACGGCCATGCCCTAACTGTTTGAAAGCAAGAAGCGCAGTCTTTTGAGTCGAACGTCCGACAATGAATTCTCCAATCAATAATGGCAGACCAAGTAATAATGTGAACGCCAAAAACATGAGTAAAAAGGCACCGCCCCCGCTCGTTCCGGTGACATATGGAAACTTCCAGATTGCACCTAAACCGATTGCTGACCCTGCGGCAGCTAGTATAAATCCAATTTTTGAGGCGAATGAATTTTGCGCCATGTTTACCCCTACTTCCTCTTTTTCATTTCATTTTCATAATAATAGTGAAATACTAACACGGTTCCAAGATGAGGACAACAAAAAACAGAGAAAAGTCTGAATACTTTTCTCTGTTGATGCTTTATGGCGTTAAAAACGTGAGGGCTCGCTCTCGAATCCGTATCGTCAAGTGATCGGTTTCGAAATGTTCACCATCGATATCAATGATTTGAGGTTCGTTTAACTCGACTTCAACATGTGAAGCCTGAAAGTGATTCCACTCCGCCGATTTTTGATCAAGACCGAGTTGCTGGGCTAACAATTGACGAATCATCGGAAATCCGATTGCCGAGCTGTGTACCACTTCTAACAGCCCGTCGGAAAACGATTGTGTCTCAAGTTTGGTCGGGACCGTACCGAGATAACTCCCGTTCCCAACATAGAGAAAACTAACGTCACCGTCATATATTACTTCACTGCCCCGCCGAAGCGTGATGTTGAATGGGTCCGCTTCACGGAACTGACGGATGGTCGCTAAAAAATATCCGATTGAGCCTAATGATCCTTTTTCATCCGGATCGATTTGACGAGATGTATCCGCGATCAAACCGACGCCTACGAAATTGAGCGCATACATCTCATCGACTTGAATGACATCGACATATTGTTCGTGAGAGGAACGAATGATTTGAGCAGCCTGTGTCGGTTGAATTGGCAGTTCAAGCGCTCGTGCGAAGTCATTACATGTTCCTGCTGGAATGATGCCGACTGTCGGCCGTTCCTCGCGCTGTAAGGTCATTAACCCATTCACTACTTCGTTTAGCGTACCGTCCCCGCCAATGACAATCAGATGGTCGAACGATTCACTTGTTTCGGCTAATCGGAGCGCGTCCCCGATTTCCTGTGTCTTTTTGATGATGATTTCTTCATAGAGCGATTCAATCGTTCCGATGACTTCGCCGAGCATCGTCTCGCTCGTACCGGACTTCGGATTCGAAATAATCAAAGCTCTCATAGTAATCCTTCCTGTTCTAAGAAGTCTTTCGCTACATCGTACGCGCGTTCATTTCCGTACGCGACCCGTCGATTCAATTCAGACATTTGTTCGTCTGTGATTTTACCTGCGAGCTGATTGAGCGCATCCTCGATTTCTGGATACTCTTCAAGTGTCTCTTCCTTCATGAGTGGCGCTCCCTGGTATGGTGGGAAGAATTGACGATCATCTTCTAAGACGACCAGGTCGTTCTCGGCAATATCAGGGTCCGTCGCATAGGCGTCTACTAAATTGACATCTCCTCGTGAGATGGCACGATAACGCAGTTTTTGCTCCATCGAGACGACAGATGGGAAATCAAGCCCATACTCGTTTTGAAGTCCTGGGTATCCGTCTTCACGGTCCGTGAATTCAAGCGTGAAACCGGCCTTGATGTCCGACTCGACATTCCGTAAATCAGAAATGGCCGTAATGCCTTCCGCCTCTGCATAATCACGTGGAATCGCGAGTGCATACGTATTGTTAAATTTCATCGGTTCGAGCATCACATATCCATCTTCAGCAAGCGCTTCTCTTGCTTGCTCGTACACTTCACCGGCATCGTTTGACTCAGGCGTTTCTTTGACGAGACTCGCGAGTGCGGTCCCAGTGAATTCAGGGTAAATATCGACATCCCCTGATTGGAGGGCCCCCCATACGAATGTTGTTTCCCCAAAGTTCGGTTTCACCGATACGGTCAAATCCGTTTCTTCTTCAATCAATAATTTATACATATTCATTAAAATCTCTGGCTCAGGACCAAGTTTTCCGGCAACGACTAAGTCTGTTTCTTGCGAACGACCGAACGCGAGCGGTGTGACGATGACCAAGGCGAGGACAGTAGAAACAGCAATCAATTTCGCCTTGTTTCGAGTCGCCGTCGCACCTTCCATCTGACGCAACAAGAAGTCAAATAAGAGTGCCAAAATCGCGGCCGGGATGGCCCCGAGTAAAATTAAGTAATTGTCATTCCGATTAATCCCGAGCAAAATCAGCGTACCGAGTCCACCTGCTCCGACTAAAGCAGCGAGCGTCGCCGTACCGACAATCAGAACCATCGCGGTCCGTATACCAGCCATGATGACCGGTAAAGCAAGCGGGAGTTCAACTTTCATCAAACTTTGATTCGGCTTCATCCCACAAGCTCGAGCGGCTTCAAGCAACGATTTATCCACTTCGTTTAAACCGGTGAACGTGTTTCGTAAAATAGGTAGGAGCGCATATAAGACAAGCGCAATAATGGCAGGTAATGCCCCGATTCCAACGAGCGGAATCATTAATCCGAGTAAGGCAAGCGACGGAATCGTTTGAATAATCGCAGTGACACCAATGGCGGTTTCGGCGATTTTCTTACGGCGCGTCAGCCAGATTCCCAATGGTACGGCAATCAATACGGCAATCAAAAGCGATACGACAGAGAGCTGTAAGTGCTCAATCAGTGCCTCGACAAGCTGTCCTTGTCTATTTTGGAACGTCTCAAGCATCTAGCTCACCTCTTCCGCGTTGTGTAAATTCTAAGACGAATGGGTCTTCACTCGCCAATATCTCCTCAGGCGTACCGATCAACATGAGTTCCCCGTCACGCATCAACGCGATGCGATCACCAAGCTTCATCGCTTCTTGCATGTCGTGTGTGACAAATAAAATGGTTTTCCCGAGCTCATCATTTAATCGTTTAATGTCATCTTGCAATTGACCACGGCTGATCGGATCAAGCGCAGAAAAGGGTTCGTCCATAAGGATGACGTCAGGGTCTGCAGCTAAGGCACGCAATACGCCGACGCGTTGCTGTTGTCCTCCTGATAATTCTGCTGGCTTCTTCGAGCGAAGTTTCGGGTCCAGTCCGGCGATTTTCATTAATTCGGTCACTCGCTCTTTTGTTCGGTCTTTTTTCCACTTTAATAATTCCGGTACGACAGAAATATTTTCTTCCACAGTTAAGTGAGGGAATAATGCAATCTGTTGGAGTACATAACCGATATTACGGCGTAGTTCAAAAATATCGAATTGATAGATTTCTTTTCCATCGATTAAAATTTTCCCATCCGTATGATCGATTAATCGATTCACCATTTTCATCGTCGTGGTCTTGCCACAACCTGAAGGACCGATCAATACAAATATTTCTCCTTTTTCTACAGTTAAACTCAAGTCTTTGACGGCTAACGTCCCGTCTTCATAACGTTTTGATACATCACGAAACTCAATCAACCTGATCCCTCCTCAACTATTTCCAAAATGGAAATTCAAATATTATTTTGCCCGTTTCTCTACTTTGTTAAACAAAAAAAGGCTCTCCTAATTGGAGAACCTGATTTTTAGTATAGCGTTACTTCAATATGTCGACGCCCCCATTGGATCGCGTCCTGTTTTGAATCGACTAATAAATCGACGATATGACCTTTGATTCGGCCACCTGTATCAAGGGCGATCGCATCACCGACACCTTGAATATGGACTTTAGAGCCTAATGGGATGATGGCTGGGTCGACTGCGATAATTCGCATCCCGTTATAATAAATCGAGTCGGTCACATCATGACCCGTGGCCGTTAATACACGACCGCCGTATGCCTTATTATCTGCAACATCATTTGAATAAGCCGTCGATTCGACTGTAATAACCTTTTTAGATGTAGATACCGGTGTCGCACTGACTGTTTGCGTAGCTGAAGTCGACGTTTTTGCAGCTGTTGCCTGTTCCGCTGCTTTTCGCTCCTCTTCCGCTTTTCGTTCTGCTTCAAGTTTCGCAAGTCTTGCTTTCTCGGCTTCTTCTTTTGCTTTCTCTTCTGCAAGACGTTCTGCTTCGATCCGCTTCTCTTCTGCGATACGTTTTTCTTCAGCAAGTTTCTTTTGGCGGGCGATTTCTTTTTGTCGTTCTTCTTCAATTGCTTGTCGTTCTAGTTCAAGCGGGTTTTGTACGATTTTCTGTTCTGTCCCGATTCCGATTTGAGCAGCATCTGCCTGATCCATGAATGTGAACAGCCCCATCATCGTAGCTCCAATGACGATCATATATTTTAATAATTTCATCGTAGTAAGGTCATCACCTTTCTCGTTATGTAACGAACAGATGTTAATTTACCACGACAAGTCCCGTCAAAGTAGTGATTTTATCGAAGTGAAACATTCCTGACATATGGCAAAAAAAGTGGTTACAGATTGTAATAATTGAAAAAAACGTTGGTATTCCTTATGTTCACAAAAAAATTACAGATTCGTTACAATCAGCCGTGTAACAAACCTGTAATCTTCCTGTCATGATTAAATCTTATTCATTTGACTCAATTTCATATATTCTGAGCATCCCCCACGGTGCGACATCAACTTGAACCGTGAACGATTGCTTTCCTTTTATGGCATCTATCTCATTTTGAGACACACGATACGAACCCATTTCTTCTATATAAAGAAGTCGATCATAATAGTTTGCCCGAATACCACCAAAAAACGGTTTTGACTCAATTCGATCGATGACAGCATAGCCCTCTTCCCCTTCTTTAAAGGACACATAGACCGTTCCGGTTTCGACATCTTGTCTTCCTTTGAAGGCATCATATTCGAGATAGATGGAATCTCCAAAATAAGGATCATATGGCTCGAACGAAGACCCTTTAAACGTGTACGTCTCTCCGACCCACGAAATAGCATAAACAAGTACCACAAAGACGATTGCAATCAGGACTTGGGCAACCGGGATCACCCAAACAGAAAACCGTTTCATGTCGTCACATCCCCTCTCGTTCGATTACGCCACCATAATGCGAGTGACAACGCAAAGACGATTAACGCACCAATCAAGAAGAAGAGTGAGATATCGAGCCGGTCCCATACGTAGATAAAGTAAATTGTCATTTGAACGATTAAGAAATAGATGAAAGCGAATATTGTCGGTTGTCGTGTCACGTCTTGGCGAATCAAGTACGTAAGTGCAATCACCTCGATGATGACCGCCAGTAAAACTCCTGAATCTTCAAAAAGTGCAAATGGGATGACTGCAAGGAAACTTACCCAGAGAAGGTCGTTTCGTCTGTGAATCAAATAGACGGCAACGAGTGCCACCGACAAAAGTGTCGCTTCAATGACAGAAGGCGGTCTTTGGGAGAGCCAACTTTCTGTCACGTTAATTAAATAACCAATTGATAGAACGGCCGCAGTGAACAGATACGTTGCTTGCCATGCGGCTTGTTTTCGATAGAACAAGAGCAATACATGCAAGATGACGAGTGACCAAAGCGGCCACAGTCTTCCCTCAAAATCGATATACTGGCCGAAAATATTGAGAAGGCCATAAAAGGTTAGCCAGGCAAACGTGCGGTCCAACGATTCATCGACGAAATGGAACCACACCCATGTCACGATTAGAGCAATCCCAATCAAAATCAGCCCGATGCTTTCGAAACTATTGGTGATGGCTAAAAATGCAGCGATTGCGGTGATCATAGAGAATATGACATGCTTATACAAGATGCGATGAAGTACTGCCATCGCAAAGATAATCCAGAACAATAGAGTCAATTGGCCAGACAGGTTATACGTCGTGAAAATGACCGCCATGGTCGCGATAAAGAAAACGAACCCTAGTACACGTAACAGCGTGACATATCTTGGGGTTTTTAAGCGAACCCGCTCGGCAAACACATAAAATCCAACCATAAATAAAAGAAACAAACCGATTTTCAAAAGGTCAGGAATCGCTTGCCAGTTGGCTGCGACGAAACTGAAAAGGCTAAGAGCCAACAAAATGGATCCGACAATGACCAAAACGGGCGGCTTGTGATCATGTTGCTCACTAGCCGCCCGTCGTTTATGTTCATAGTCGACTAGTTTTAACCCTGTCGCTTCATCCAATAAACCCGCCTCTTGCCATTCACGTACTTTTTTGTCAATGGACATCTGAATCATCCCTTTCAGAAAAAGGTCAGCTGGCGCGTTCAATCAATTCCAATTCTGATTTTAGTAAAACTTGTTTCTCGAACTCGAGTCCGAGCTGTTGAAACTCTTCCATGATCGAGACGTCACCGATCACAGTATTGGTCAGTACGGCGGTCACTTCAGCGACCCATCCTTCACGAGTCGACTTCACGATATCACCTACGAGGAATTCTTCAGACACACCCATTCACTTCCAATCTAAATTTGTTTCTATCATTATAACGAAATTATAACCGTTTGAATACGTTTTCTTTTATCCGTTTAATAAATTGTGTCAAGAATTTTCCAGTAAGTCCCCAAATGATGTAGTCTTCATGTTCATAAAAAGGTTCTTTCATTTTAATTACCCGTTTCTTGTACGCTTTAGCATTCGCCAATCGATCTAACGGAATATTTTGATCCGGACTCATTGTCCATTCCATCTCTCCGTGGAATGGATCAATCATGAGCAAGGTAGAAATCGGTACGGTAAACAAATGATCGACCTCATCCGTCCCTTCCACACTCGGTACTTCCGATAGAATTCCGACAAACGGATAAATCAATTGACGATGAGGCGTAGCAAGCGGTCGCAATTTGCCTACGACTTCTACTTTATCTGCAGAAATCTCTAACTCTTCGCATGTTTCTCGGATTGCCGCTTCTACGGGTGTTTCTCCTTTTTCAAGGCGTCCCCCTGGAAATGAAATCTCCCCAGGTTGCTGCCGCATCGTGTGGGCGCGTACCTCAAACACGACGTGCCATTCCTGATCGATTTGAACGAGTGGGATTAACACTGCCGCTGTCTGTTCATAATCTTCATCCATTGTAAAACTATCTCGAATTTTTTCTTCTGTGATCCATGGCTGCACAATGCTCACTCACCTTCCATCATCGAATATCATATATCGTTCTATACCCTACTTTTCGTTTAGTCGCTGCCAATGTCGGAAATATCATTATTAATGATAGGAGTTGATCAGCGTGGACGAACAAGTGGATGTATTGATTGTCGGTGCCGGACCAACCGGCCTGACGCTCGGACTCACCTTAGCCAGATATGGCGTATCTTTTCAAATCATTGATCGTAAGACGACCCCGTCGGACAATTCACGAGCCATCGGGATCCAGCCGCGGACCATCGAAGTGTTTTCTCGTTTAGATGTTGCGCAAGAAGTGCTAGAGCGTGCCCGAACAATCGAGCGGGGGAATCTATATTTTTCGGGACAGTGGACAGCAAAGCTTGAGTTCTCCAAACTTGTGACCCCTTATCCGTTCGTGACGTTGTTACGTCAAAATGAAACCGAAGAGATTTTGGAACGTGCCCTACGAAACCATGGACATGTTGTGAAGCGTGGGGAAACCTTGTCATCCATTACCCAATATCCATCCCGTACCATCGCACATTTGACCGCGACTGATGGGGTGACTCGTGCCGTTGAAGCGAAATATGTTGTCGCCGCCGATGGAGCAAACAGCTCGGTTCGTCGGATGCTCGCCCTTCCGTTTAGCGGTAAATCATTTAAAGAGGCTTGGGTGTTAGCCGATTTGAAGGCGGATTGGCCGATATCCCGGGAAGAGGTTCATATCTTTTTTTCGGATCGAGGAGTGCTTGAAGTCTTCCCGCTCACGGATGAAACAATTCGTATCACGGGAAACTTGAGAACGGATGAATCATTCCAAGAATCGGAACTTCAAGAATTGGTGGAGCAACGCAGTCATATGCCGGTCCATATTCACGATGTTGAATGGTTCTCTTTATTCCGTGTGCACAATCGCATGGTCGATACGTTCATCCATAATCGCATCATTCTCATGGGGGATGCGGCACATATTAACTCCCCGGTCGGCGGACAAGGGATGAACACCGGGATAGCGGATGCCTTCAACTTAGGTTGGAAACTGTGGTTACATCTCAAAACTGGCGCTCCCCATCACGTCGTGTCCACCTATCGGGACGAGCGCGAACATGTTGCCCGCAATGTGCTACAGACGACGAATATCGCAACGGAGATGTTGCAGACGACCCTCCCGATGCTTTTGCCGTTCCAAGCAATCGGTGCGGATGTCTTCACTCGCGTCAATCTCGTCAACCAAAAGATCACCGAACGGATTTCTCAGCTCCATTTATCGTATCCGAATGCGCTTCGGTTACCGTTTCGTCGCGTCGCGGAAGGAAAGATCTTTCCGGAGACTGAGATTTTACGAACGGATGACGGGTTTCGGACAAAAATATCCGAAATCGCGGACGGACGGTTTCAAGTGCTCGTATTTGACGACGGGAAACGTGATTTGACGTCCATTTATGACTATTTGAACAAGAACCAGCCGTTCATTCAAACGATTACCTTAACTAGGACGAGTCGCCCGTTTTTCGATCAAGGAAACGAACTAGCCAAATCACTTTTTATGAAACGTGGCATATTAGTCATTCGTCCAGACGGTTATTTGTTGCATAAGCAACATCATGTTCGCTTAAAGCCGTTACAGGACAAGTTGGCCGTCTGGCTGCCTTCCTCTTAAACGTGTATAAATGGAGAGCCTCACCGAATGGGTGAAGCTCTCCATGTCATGACTATTCAACGTTTACATATAGAATACCTGGTTTCGAGAGCGTCAAATCGTAAAACGCTTCAAACGCCTCGATATCTTCTAATTTTCGGAAATCGATTTGATCTGTCTCTTCATTTGGAATGGCCACGATGATACCTTCCTCTGTCGATTTGATCATACCCGTTTGTCCGTTATGAATTCGAATATAGAGTACTTGCTGATTTTCTAGGAGTGAGATCGCCTCTCGTCTCGATTGAATCGGTTTTTTCATTTCATCCCCTCTTTTCCATTTCAGTATACCGTTCGCTCCATATTGCTTTCAACTCGCCACACCATTAAACTTGTGTAAAGAAGGGGTTGAAGGCATTGGAAACATTATTGATCATCGTACTCGCCATTTTGTTTGTCATTTTGGTCTCGATTCGGACAATTCGCAACTTAAAGTGGGTTCGTTTCGGTGAAGCATTCGGGAAACAAGGTGAAGAACTTTTAGGTGATTATCATTATTTGACCGAGCAGGGCATCACCTGTCGTGTGGAACAAGGACTACCGACCGGTAAACTATTAAAGCCGCTCGCAAAAAACTTGGACGATCGCGTTGCACTGTTCGTTCACCGAGATGATGCGGCAAAAGCAAGAGAACTTTTAAAATAAGATGAAGGCCGAATACAATCATTCGGCCTTCATCTTATTTATGTACTTGTCGCTCAGAACAATAATAAGCGATTTGTTTGACGAGCGGCTCTGTCAACGTCTCAAGGTTCGTTTTATTGATCACTTGATCCACTAGAGCGAATGAATCTCCACAATTCGCCTTAATTCGTTCTAACTTCAATCGTTCCGTTTCCGGGAAAATTAAAAACGAATAGACGGGAATTGCTTGATTACACTCTTTTTTTAATCGTGACCGCACCTGTTTGGTCATCCGTTCTAATTCCGTGACAGGATGAGGATAAACCTGTTTCCACCCCATCGAGGTCTCGGTTCGACATTCCCGGTTCGTCATATGGACGGGGGCTGGAGTTCGATTTAATTGAATCAAGAATACGCCTTTAGGTCCGACGAGCACGTAATGAATGAGATCATCCCCTAATTTGACTTGTTCAATCATCATCCAATCAAATCGGCATGTTTGTCTGATGTTTTCGACGAGACGATCTGTATAGCAGGTTGGTGCTTTCATCACTTCTTCTTTCAAACGAAACAGCTTTTTTGTCTGTTGTTTGACTGGTTGTTTCTCCGTGGCCGTTAACACTTGCAACATGGACTCCACCCCCTATTTGTTATTCGCTTGGACCGACTTGCTTTCCAAAGACCGCTTTTTCAAGATTTGAAATTCGGCGTAACATATCATAATTTGAAGCAACCGGCTGTGCTGGTTTAGCCGGTTCCGATACAGGCGCAGGTTCCCGTCGCAACGAGTCGTTTTCTTTTTGAAGACGCTCGATTTCTTTCGCCATTTTTTCATAATCGCGAATGACGACATCTAAAAATTGATCGACTTCTTCTTGTGAATAACCACGTAACGCCGTCTTGAATTCTTGTTTATAAATCGCTTCTGCTGTTAATTCCGTTTGCATCATATCACTCCCATTGTTGTTCCCATTGTTTTTCTTCTTCAATGACTCGTAAGTCTTCTTGTGTGATCAAGAAAACTTCCATGTTCGGCTTTCGCCGAGCCCCATCGACTAGAAACCGGGGACTTCCTTCCGTTTCTTCGTCATACAAGGTGATCAATCCTTCTGCTTTATCTAAAAAGAACGCTGTTTTTGCCCGTAGCTGACTCGGGTCTTCGTATGGACGCTGTGTCAGCGGCTCAAAAAAGTCTGCCTCGAGTTGCAGTTGCACAAATAGTTCTTGTTCGAATGGTTTATAGCGCTCATCCATGTTTAAGAACGGCGGAAATACGGCGATTTTAATCGGATAGGTTTCTCTTAACTCTAACAATACTTGTCCGGCCCACAATTCACAACCATTCGTTCCACTAAATATGAACCATTCAGCACCTAATTCGATGACTTCAAGTATCTTTTTCCGGTAAGCTTCTTGAATGATTTCAATACCTGGATGATCCGCTTTGAAGATACCGAGTTCATGAGGACGATATCCTGTGACGGCTACTACTTTCATGTTCGCTTCCTTTCTAGGCGAGCACGGCGATGTTCTAACGCATCTTTCTCGCGTTGCATCGTTTGACGTAACACCGTCCGCTTTTGATCAAGAATCTCTAACGCTCGCTCCGTGTAATCCATCGCTAAAGCCACGTCCTTTTGTTTATGCTCTGCATATTTGGCGAGTTCGACGTACCCTTCAATCGTATGAATCGATTCAAACAGCGGAATGGCCTCCTCGAATCGTCCAGCTCGTTTTAATAACATCGCTTGCCGCATGATGGCACGCTTCGATGGACTCGGGAGTTGCTCAAACTCCCTCAGCGCTTGATCTTGTTCGCCAAGGTCATGTAGCCAGTGGGCACGTTCCTCTCCGAAATCAGTTACCGGGGTCGTGACAAGCTGACTGAGACGCGTATACAAGGAGACGAGGCTTAAACAGTCCGCATGATGGTGCTCAAGGACCGGCAGCAATATTTCTGGATTCCGCTCTTTGACGTATTGAAAATAGTGCATCGGTGCCAAGAAGCCAGGAAGGTCATCCGTTCGTTCATGACCAAAGTATGCTTCGACCGCTTTTAATGATACTGATTCTAGCCTCGGTTTTAACAATCGTCTTGCAGCGTGAAGTAAATCGACATGACCCACTGAAGGTAATTGTTTCACCCGTGATTTGACGAACGTGTGTCTCGTCTTGATTTGAGGCCAATCAAATGACTTCCCGTTATAGGTGACGAATCGTACCTCATCTCCGATGTCTTGCAAGAAATGATAGTAAAAGGCGGTTTCAAACGCCGGATGAGGTAACACGTATTGAATCATTTCAAGTTGTTCCGCACGAATCCGTGCAAACCCGATTAAAAAAATCGACGTTCCAGACCCACGTAAACCAGTCGTCTCCGTATCCATGAACAGGACTTGGTCGGGGTCTAAGTCGACGGCGAAAAACGGATGCTCGGTTCGAGCCATCATCTGTCCTGCTTCTCCAAACTCGAAGTCGTGATACACCTCATCAAGGGGATATGTCTTCCGGATCCGGACGCACCATTCCCCCTCAAACGTTAAAATCTCGCCCCCATGATCCTTCCACTTTTGTTGCTCCACTTCGTCAGGGGTCGCAACACTAGCTTTTGGGGCAGGTTCGTTCGTTTTGATTAATCTAGATAGTTTAGCTTTCATATCGTTCCTTTCAATCCTTGCAACTGGCGAATGACTTGCTGCTTGAAGTCACCGTATCCAACCATGCCGACACAACGGGGACATCCGCTCTCACACGGACAGTCGGATACCGTCCGTTCTGCCGCTTCAAGCACCATGTCTGCATCTTTAAAGAGCGCCTCGCTGAGCCCGATTCCTCCAGGATAGCGGTCATACAGATAGACGGTCGGCTTACTCGTATGTGTCGACTTCATCTGAATCGTTGTGAATAAATCAAGCGTGTCACACATGAGATAGAGTGGTGCAAGCCGTCTCATCAAATCACTGACCGCTTCAAGTTGATCTTCGAGGTCCGCCTCCGAGTAGGCGAATCGCTCATCCAACGTGAACCATGTCGCTGTCGTATGCAGCTCTCGCTCCGGTAGATGAATCGGGCCCGACCCGATGTTCTCATGCGTCCCAAATTTTATTTTCTTGAACAAAGTGGCCATCGCGATGACCGATACCTCACCAAACGTCTTCACTCCATCTGTCTTATTCTCTTCAAGCACCTTCAGTTCAACGGCTAAATTCGCATCTGTGTAGTAGTCGACGTCAACTCGGCGAACATACGCTTTCTTCTCCTCAAAATCGAGTTTTTCGACCTGATATTGCTCGGCTCCATGTAAGTATATCGCTTCATCATGTAACAACGTCATGGCACTGAACGTGTCCATTTCACCGATGACTTGATGTTTTGCCGTCTGATCGACGATGACGACATTTTCTTGTTCACTCGTCCGAAGCGAGATGTCATGAGCCGGAAATGAATCCGTCATCCAATAATATCTATCAGCCCGTTCATGCAAGACGTGAGCATCCGTCAAAAACTCTAATATATCTTCCGTATCGACCGTTCCGAATCGCTCTCCTTTTTGAAAAGGCAACTCGAATGCGGCGCATTTCATATGGTCCACTAAAATAATCAAGTTATTCGGGTCAAGCCGGGCCGCTTCCGGTGAACGTTCTAAAATCATGTCCGGCTGTTCGACGACGAGTTGGTCGAGTGATGACGAGGATGCGACAAATACAACGAGTGATTCTGAATGGCGGCGTCCGGCCCGACCAGCCTGCTGCCATAAGGAAGCGACCGTTCCAGGATACCCATTTAAGACACACGCTTGCAGTTGGCCGATATCGACACCGAGCTCCAACGCGTTTGTCGAGACGACCGCCTTGATTTCCCCGTTCCGTAACCGCCGTTCGATTTCTCTACGTTCAGATGGAAGATAGCCGCCACGGTAACCGACAATAGACTTTGGTCCGAGCTCCCGACGTGTCAATTCCTGCAAATAGGTCAATAGCACCTCGACACGTACGCGCGACCGCGCAAATACAATCGTTTGAATGTTCGCTTCCACGAGCCTCGAGGCGATTCGTTTCGTCTCGAGCGTTGCGCTTCGACGAATTCCGAGTGCTTCGTTGACGACAGGCGGGTTGTAGAACACAAGATGTTTCTTCCCTTGAGGTGCCCCGTTCCGATCGATTAAAACGACTTCTTCTTCCGTCAATAGCTCGGCAAGTTCAAGCGGGTTCGCGATGGTCGCTGAGGTCATGATCCATTTCGGATGACTGCCATAATAGGCACAGATTCGCTTCAAGCGTCGAAACACGTTCGCCACATGACTTCCAAATACGCCACGATACGTATGGAGTTCGTCGACGACGATATATTCTAAGTTCTCAAAAAGACGAATCCATTTCGTATGATGAGGTAAGATCCCGGAATGTAGCATATCCGGATTCGTGATGACGATATTCCCCGCATCGCGGACTTTTGTTCGTGCCGCAGGTGATGTGTCTCCATCATACGTGAAGCATCGTAAATTCCCTTCAAGGGCTTCGACCATCTCCATCAAGTCACTGTTTTGATCTTGCGCGAGTGCTTTTGTCGGGTAAAGATAAAGCGCACGGGCTGTAGGTTTTTCAATCATCTTCGATAGGACGGGCAAGTTGTAACAAAGCGTTTTTCCTGAAGCCGTCGGTGTCACGATGACCGTCGAATGACCAGCCGCCGTTTGTTTCACAGCCTCGGCTTGATGCGTGTACAGCTGCTCGATTCCGCGATTCTTAAGTACATTCGCCAATTGTTCAGGCACTTGTTCTGGAATTGGGGCATATTGTGCCGGACGAGCGTCGACCGTGTACCAATGACGTACGTGGTTTGAAAAACCTGGATCGTCTTTTAGTTGTTTGATCATTTCTTCGACAGAGCGAGATTTTCGCATCCAGTCACCTTCTTTCATTACGCATTCGAAGGGGCAAGATCCGCTACGACTTGTCGGATTTGATGAATCCGTTCATCTCGTACCACTCTCGATACGGCGGGCATCTGAAAGATGGCCATCTCGTTAAATGTAGCAGCGACATGCTCATTCTCTTCTTCGAGGCGGATGAGCGCATCTGAAAACAGACGTTGCGTCGACCGTCCGAACAAGACGATGGTATGTAGTTTCGTACATTTTGAATGAACCGCTAAAAGATGTTTGACGTAGCGTTGCACCGTTTTATAATAATCTTCGTTTGTTGAGCTGAGTTGACGGTTGCCACGAAGAAGTTCCGGATAATAGGATTCTTCGCCCGTGAACATGGTCTCGACTCCGATTCGTTTCAAGTAAGCATGTCCGATCGCTTCGGCGACGGTTTGGTCCTGGATGAGACGCCCAAACGGTATCGACTCTTTTAAGAGCACATGTGAAAGCTTTAACCCGAGATGTCCACCGAGAGGCACGCCGAAATCATCGTCTTGCAGTCGATCTATGACAAGTAGTACTTTCATCTTGCGTTTTAAAGAGAGTTGAACCATGTGTCACCATCCTGTTCCCTTTCTTTTCATTATAGCAAAGTCAAACGAAAAACAGGGCGAACAATGTCGCCCTGCTTTCCTTAGTTATTCCCATTGTTTGAATTGCCATTTCCACGATTCGTGTCAGACGATTCACCATTGGATTGTCCCTCTAACGGAGTTCCTGAATCATCTCCGTCAGTTGGTTCGTCTGTTCCTTCGCCAGAACCTTCATCTGTTGCCGGTTCATCAGGAGTTTGTTCGCCGGTGGTATCTTCTCCGTTTCCGTCTCCGTTACCATTTCCGTTTTCATTCCCGTTCCCGTTATTTTCGTCTGATGGTTCATCTTCGGAATTTTCCTCGTCAGAAGGGTTTTCCTCTTCTTCCTTTGGCTCTTCTTTCGGTTCGATTGAGTAGCTCGCTTGCGCCGGTGCCGATTGCTGCTCACCCGTCAACGGGTTCGTTGCATTCGCGACAATGGTAAACGTTGTGTCTCCTTCGGCCAAGTTTGCAATATTTACACTCGTCTCCCCGGTCGTTCCGACGACTTGCTCACTTCCGTCAGCTGACTTCTGTGTCACTGTGAACGTGACATCCGTATAGCCATCTGCTTGCGCACCATCGAAATCGTATGACCATGAGACAGAACCAGTTTGGGCTTCTTCGTCATAGTTGACACTTGCCCCAGTCGGAGCAACCAACTTCTCAGGTTGAAGATCTTTTGGTTTTGTCCCTTTTACATAGAGTTCATTGCCAAGTGACAAGACTGAGTCCGGACGTTGGAATCGATCCGGTTGTCCCGTCGCATTCGTCACTTGTTGCATCATGTACTCGAAATAGTATTGGGCGTAGTTCGGTTTATTGGCAGTCTCACTAGCACCGCTCACTTTACCCGTCCAAACGGAAATCGAGTAATCCGTCGTATATCCAGTAAACCACTTGTCTTGCTCATCGTTGGTCGTTCCCGTCTTACCTGCCACGTCCCAAGGGAAGGCACCGGGTTCATACGTCCCGTTCGCACCGCTCACGACATCACGAAGCATGTCCGTCAACATGTATGCCGTATAGTCTTCCATTGCCTGCTTCGCTTTGATTGGCGAATTGATGCTTGAACCGTCATTGAATTCAATTTTTTGAATCAAATGCGGTTTTGTATACATTCCATTCGTCCCAAAGGCAGCATATGCCGCTGCCATTTGAGTCGTGCTCGCTTCAGCGGCACCGAGGGCGTTCGCTTCTAATACTTCCTCTCCGGCGTACATCGGTTCAACGCCGAGGTTTTTTGCAAAGGACTCGATGGCTCCTTGACCAAATTCATCACGAACTTCTTGGAAAGCTCGAACAGCAGGTGTGTTCCCTGAAATCGTTAAGAAATACCGCATCGTGTTTTGACCACGATATTCTTGATAATAGTTGTTTGGTTTATAGGACCCCTCGAGCGGTGCATCGAGTAAGATCTTCCCTGTCGACCATTGTCCGTTCTCGATTCCTGGACCGTAATCAAAGATCGGTTTGGCCGTCGAACCGATTTGACGTTTTTCATTCGAATAATCACGATACGATTTGTCACCTTGTTTTGCCTGTTGACTATCGATGATCGCGACAATTTCACCAGTCTTCGTATTCAATACCGTTGCACCCATGCGGAGTTCGTCGGCCGGGAAGCTTCCGCCTGGAATGTTCACGTTATCCGATTTAATGTCACTATTGAATTTTGTATGCAACTCTTTGTTGATAGACGTATAGACTTTTAAACCTGTTCCATAAATGTCTGACTGTTCTAGACCGTAATCTTCTTCAAGCTCGGCTTGGACTCGTGAATAAATCGCACGTGTGAACGCTTCTTCTTCCGTCTCTTCACCAGGTGAGATGACGTCAGCAATGGCGACATCAAGTGCCTCATTGTACTGTTCCTCAGAAATATGTCCGTCACGTTTCATCGCAGACAGGACTTGCTCTTGACGGTAGCGGGTCAACTCCTGATCACCATTGATTGGATCATAGGCACTTGGACGTTGTGGGAGACCGGCAAGAATCGCGGCCTCTTGATAATTGACCTCAGAGACCGGTTTGTTGAAGTAACGTTTCGATGCAGTTTGCACACCATATCCACCACTACCGTAATAGTTTTTGTTCAAGTACATCTCTAAAATCTGTTCTTTCGTATACTCACGCTCGAGTTTGAGTGCGAGCCATTGTTCTTGCAGCTTACGTTTCAACTTCTTATCTGTCGAAAGGAATGACTGCTTGACCAATTGTTGCGTGATGGTCGATCCACCTTCCGCACCGAAACCGTCTGTCAAGTTGGCAACGACGGCTCCGCCGATTCGACGTAAGTCAATCCCATTATGCTCATAGAAACGACGGTCTTCGATTGACACGACCGCTTGTTGCATCACTTCAGAAATGTCGTCGATTGAGACATACTCGCGAATCTGACCTGCCCCTTCGAGCGGTTCTCCTTCAGCCGAAATCAACTGAATCGGGTACGTATCGACAAGCTTTTCTTCATCTAGCTCTGGTGCCGTCGCAATGGCATATACCGTATAGGCGCCGAATGCGATTACCGCAGCAATAAATAACATGAAGCCTAATAAAAAGATGCGTTTCCACATCGGTTTCTTACTTTTCGTCTTTGGTTGTTTCCCAGTTTTTTTGCGTTTATTCGTCGTCGAATCTTGTCGACGTGCGACCCTACTTCGCTCCATTCATGGTTCACTCCTTCTATTCAATCGAGCCATTGATCGAGCACCGTCAAATAATCAATCGACGGTAAGGCTCTCGTCGGAACTTCAATCGCTTCCTTTTCGATAAAGCTGAGCGGAATCGATTTTCGCCCCGTTAATCGTTGTTCCCACCACCGAACAAGTTGCTCGGTGGTCAATACATATTGCGTATTATAGCGACTAAAGCGGATGATGACAAAACAAATCCCTCCATGACGTTCACACTCACGCATGTGGGCGATTTGGTGGTCATGAAAATTGCCGAGTGGAAACGACGTCTTATTATTCGTTTCTTTCGCTTCAAAGTCAATGTACCTGCCACGATAAACACCGTTGTAATCGGTCGTAGATGCCTGTTTGAAATAGGCTTCCGTTACTTTGGCGGCACTTCGCTTCGGGTAGTCGACTTTGACGATTTGGAGAGGGGTTGGTTTTTTGTGGATGACGGCTCGTTGATGAATCCGATAAAATTCATTCGTTTCATTTAACAGCGTCTCCAAGTTCATTCCGCGATTCGCATAGGTTTGAGAATTCGATGATTGCTTCGAAATTCCTTCCCCCTTTGTTGTCTTTGTCACGTTTGCCTTTTTACCGTTTGGATAATGGAACAATGTCGTCACCCCATACATACATATTAACAGGTCGGTCCACTCGTTCCTTCCGTCTCAGGTCTGATTGTCGACTTCTGTCGGTCGACACTTGTGTGGATTTACCGCAACACATATCGTACCAAACTCCCGTATGTTAAACTAGTATGTAAGCGATTGTGTATCCAAATTGAAAAGCTCTCGTTATGTATATCCCGATTGTTTTTCTATGATAATAGCACCCTTAGTGTTTATCCAAGATGACACACCGATAAACCTAATTGATGTCATTCTCGAAAAAAATGTGCAATACCTGTGCAATAGATTGACCAAATCACCATTTGGAAATAAAATAGGATGCTTAAAGACGTTACTGTTAATCCGTTTTGGAGGGATTGGATGGAAAGTGGAAAGAAGTATGTCATGTTCGTCGACGAGACAGGTACGCCGAAGGGGAACACGCAATTTAACTTGACGGGCGTGCTGATGGAATATAAGTATTCAATCGATGCAGACGAAACTGGACTACCGTGTGAATTGAAACGACGTCTTCAGGCGTTCAAACGAGATGTGTTCAAAACGGAGCATATCCCACTTCATTTAAAAGAAATTTTAAAAGCGGAACATCCTTACGGAAAAGAAGATGGGATCACGATTGATATGTTGCGCGACTTTTGGGATAAGCTCCCTGAATTTTTACGAGGAATCGACTGTACGATCGTCAGTGTCGAGGTCGATAAACAGAAGCTCCATGACTTTTATTCGACGCCCAAAGATCCGTATGTCGTTGCGTTCGCTCACTTGATGAAGTCATTCTATGCGTTTTTAGAAGAAACAGAGGCAGTAAGTGCCCGGGTCGTCCTGGAATCCCGAGACGATTATCAGAACTTACTGATTCAAAAAGCATTCTTTGATATTTTCAACTCAGGTACCGTTCATTTAGACGTCGAAAAGAGCCGTCAAAAAATTAAAGGCTTCATCTTCTCTGAGAAGCAGAACACGATGTATCAATCTGGCTTAGAAATCGCTGACCTCGTCTGTCTGCCACTTTCTCGCGTTCGTCGTGGCGTGATTGAAGTGAAACCACGGTTCGTCCATTATGGGGACGAGAACCGAATCTTTAAAGCCATTAAGGACAAAATTTACATCCGTAAAGAAAGTCCGGACCAAGATTTCCGAAACTGGGGCTTCAAAAAAGTGCCGATCACGAAAAAACGTCGCGAATGGAGCGACCATCCTTGGAATCATTAAGCAAAAACGCATCGACACCTTTCGTGTCGATGCGTTTTTTATGTGGTGACTTTCTGTGACTTCATTCGTTTCTTTCCTTCACGGCACATATGCAACAGTGGGCATGCCTCACAGCCTGGGCGTTGTGCCTTGCAATGATATCGTCCGAAGAAGATGAATTGATGATGAAGTTGTGACCATTCCTCGCGTGGAAACTTTTTCATTAATGTATCCTCGACTTGGCGGACATTGTCTTTCCAGCGACAAATACCGAGACGTTTGGATACTCGTTCCACATGCGTGTCAACCGCAAACGCCGGTTCATGGAATGCAACAGAAAGGACGACATTGGCTGTCTTACGACCGACTCCAGGGAGCGCCTCCAACGATGCTCGGTCAGAAGGGACAATTCCACCATGCTCGTTCACAATTTTTTCTGAGAGTGCTTTTACATTCTTCGCTTTGTTACGGTACAGACCAATCCGTTTAATCAATGCCTCAATCTCAGACACGTCAGCCGCTGCCATCGCCTCGACAGTCGGAAACGCTTCAAACAATCCTGGTGTCACCTTGTTGACGAGCGCATCCGTCGCTTGTGCGGAGAGCGCGACGGCGACGACCAATTCGAATGGATTTTGATGCGTCAACTCGCAATGAGCATCCGGGAACATCTGCTTCATCGTATCTGACACTTCCTGTAATTGTGCTCGCGTCAACATCACTTATTCCTCCGTTGATATTCCACGACATCCTCGAGCGATTCGACATGATGATCTTGCCAAACACGCAGGATTTTGTCCATGTATTTGAAGTTTCGCACGTTTCGAAGTTTCGCTTCCCGAAGCGCGGCCATGATGAGTTCCTCGCTAAAGCCATCTTCCGTCATCCAGCCGACGATTTGTTCAATCTCGAACGGGGTGATCGTTCCGAATTCCCGCTCAAACGTATGAATGATATTCTCATTCAGTGTCTGCTGGGGCGCAACTTTCTCTTCCCCTTGTAACGCTTCGAAAAGTGGCAATAGGCTATATCGCTCACCATCACTTGAAGCGTCAATGGCGATCAACTCTTTTTGCAATAGACCGAGGAGTACTGATCGCGCCTCATTCTCCGAAACATTCAAGCGTTTCCCTAACTCGCTCGGGAGCGGCATGACGATGCCTTCCCCAGCCATTTCAAGAAGATGGACAATCAGACTGAACTCGACGGGTGACAAGTCGAGGCGTCTCGCATCGGTGAACAGCTTTCGTGGAATGACGACCGGACTTTGTTCGAATAATTGAATCAATTGATGTGCATCCATGTCGCACTTCCTTTCTAAGACACATCAATCGGGGAGGACATGACGTCTTCCCCGATTAATCGTTAAGGGTGAATTCGGTTTAATAAACGTGGGAATGGAATCGCTTCACGGATATGTTCGATTCCACTGATCCATGCGACTGTACGCTCGAGACCAAGTCCGAAACCAGAGTGTGGGACCGAACCGTATTGACGAAGTTCAAGGTACCAATCATACGCATCCGTTTCGTCGAGACCTTCTTTGATGATTTCTTCTTTTAGACGATCGTAGTCGTCCTCACGTTGAGATCCCCCGATGATTTCACCATATCCTTCTGGAGCAATCAAGTCTGCGCACAGAACGAGTTCTGGGTTCTCAGGGTCTACTTTCATATAGAACGGTTTGATTTCTTTTGGCCAATGCGTGATGAATACCGGCTGATCATGTGCGTTGGCAATCGCCGTCTCGTGCGGTGCACCGAAATCATCCCCGTATTCAATGTCATCGAATCCTTCTGCCTTCAAGAACTTGATGGCATCTTCGTAACGAACGCGTGGGAACGGCGCTTGTACTTGTGCCAATTTCTCAAGGTCACGTCCGAGTAGTTCCAATTCATTTTTACAGTTCGCAAGTGCCGACTGTGCAATGTATGAGACGTACTGCTCTTGAATCTCGAGGTTCATGTCATGATCGACAAATGCCATCTCCGGCTCGATCATCCAGAACTCAATCAAGTGACGACGTGTTTTTGATTTCTCCGCACGGAACGTTGGACCGAATGAGAATACTTTTCCGAGGGCCATCGCCGCGGCTTCCATGTACAATTGCCCCGTCTGAGAAAGGTAGGCCGACTGACCGAAATAGTCTGTCTCGAACAATTCTGTCGTCCCTTCCGGTGCACTGCTCGTAAGGATTGGCGGATCGATTTTGACGAATCCTTCTTTATTAAAGAATTCATACGTCGCACGGATGATTTCGTTACGAACTTTCATAATCGCGTGTTGGCGACGTGAACGGAGCCATAAGTGACGGTTGTCCATCAAGAATTCCGTTCCGTGTTCTTTCGGTGTGATTGGATAATCAACCGATTCCGCAATCACTTCTAAATCTGTCACTTCCAATTCAAATCCGAGTGGTGTACGTCCACCATCAGATTTGACATTCCCTGTGACCCAAACCGACGTTTCTTGCGTGATCCCTTTGGCAAGTGTAAATAACTCTTCCGCCACATCAGCTTTTACAACGACCGCTTGAGCAAAACCGCTACCGTCACGTAATTGAAGGAAAGCAATCTTTCCACTTGAACGTTTGTTGGCAATCCACGCGCCTACACGGACAGATTGGCCTTCATAGTCTTTAAATTGGTTAATCGAAATAGTTGTCATGTTCATTTCCATCCTTTCGCTTATCGAGCGCGCTTCGTAACGAAGTCTTCCACTCGATCGAGCGCTTCTAATACGCGTTTTAATTCAGTTGCATAGGATAATCGTACGTAATCGTCTTGTCCGAAGCCAGAACCAGGCACGAGTGCCACATTTGCTTCTTCAAGAACAGCTTCACACCAAGCATCGACAGTGTCATAGCCACTCTCTGTGGCCGCGACCTTCGCGTTGGCATATAAGTAAAATGCACCTTGCGGCTTCAAACACGTGATGCCAGGAATTTTGACGAGACGGTCGTAGACGATTTCAAGTCGTTCCTCGAACGATTGACGCATCATTTCCACATCTTCTTGTGGTCCATTGTATGCCTCTACCGCAGCCGCTTGTGCGACAGATGTCGGGTTGGATGTCGAGTGTGAGGCCAAGTTCGTCATCGCCCCGATGATTTTTGCGTCCCCAACGGCATATCCGATTCGCCAACCTGTCATCGCGTGAGATTTCGAGACACCATTGATAATGATGGTGCGTTCACGCATATTCGGAAGGGTCGCAATCGATACGAACGACGCATCACCGTAAATCAACTTTTCGTAAATCTCATCACTGACGACGAGAAGATTGTGGCGAAGAACGACATCGGCGAGTGCCTGTAGCTCTTCTTTCGTATAAATCATTCCCGTCGGATTGGATGGGCTGTTCAAGATGACTGCCTTCGTACGAGCAGTGATCGCACTCTCGAGTTGCGTTGGCGTCAATTTAAATGACGTCTCTTCATTCGTGTCGACCAAGACAGGTGCCCCGTCCGCCAATTTGATTTGTTCCGGGTAACTGACCCAGTATGGGGCTGGGACAATCACTTCGTCCCCTTCATCTAGAATAGCTTGGAACAAAGCGTAAAGGGCATGTTTCGCACCTGAAGCCACCATCACCTCGTTGCGTTCGAACGACAATCCACTATCGCGTTTCGTCTTTTCAATGATGGCATCTTTCAACGCGACTGTCCCGCCAGATGGCGTGTATTTTGTGTCTCCATCTCGAGCGGCTTGACAAGCAGCATCGATGATTCGTTCTGGTGTGTTGAAATCAGGTTCACCCGCGCCGAGACCAATGACATCTTTGCCTGAAGCTTTCAGTGCCTTCGCCTTAGCTGTGATCGCCAAGGTAGTCGATGGCGTGAGTTGTTTTACACGTTTCGCTAATAGATGTTCCATCATAATCCCCCTCTAATTCATTACATTTGATCGGTCAATTGGACCCGTCGAATAAATTCTCCGGTCTGAAGCGTATAGTACGAATACGTATAAGACGCATCCGCTTTCGTGACCACTTCGATGAGTGCCCGTTCGTCAAAACCAATCTTACAGCTGACCAGTTGTCCGCCTGTCTCCTCAACAGACTTCGAACAGACGTCAGTAGCGTCCACTTCACCGATTTCTCGTTGCTCGATCTCCAGCTTTTTATCCAATGGGACAAACCAAATGGACTTTCCGTCTACTTCTGGGAAGACGACATATGCCTCTGTCCCATTGAACAGTTCTCCCTGACCCACTCTCGCGTCTGGAGATTCTTCAGCCAATCGTGCCATCGCCGTTTCGACGAGCTTTTCTTTTTGATTCTCTGTATGACCGATGGTGAATCGATACATCACGCTAAAGACAAGGACGACACCAATCAGTGCCGCCAGTAATGAGACGATCCATTTTGCCTTTCTGGTCATTCTGTACGATAGATGGTGAAGACCATCTCTTCCTTCTTCGGATCATTCACTTTCTTCTCAAGTGACAAACCGAACATTAAATCCTGACTCTTTAAGGTCCGATTCAATAAGTCGACAATTTTGTAGACGTCCGCAGTCGGTTCGATGCGCACGCTCGCCAGCGTCTCAATATTCGAGTTCATATTGACTCCTCCTCCAAAAACACTATACGTATCATTATAAAACGATAATATCGTGATGCCTAGCGTTATCTGTCATTTCGTGCCACAGACTTTTCCTTCTCGTCTAAGAACAACTCTAACTCGGATAACGACGTTTCAAGCGTTCCTTCAATCCGGTCAACTTTAGGCAAGCTGTTGATGAACTGTTTGCCGTAACGCGTCGTCTCCACACGCCGGTCGAACACGAAGACGGCACCATAATCCCCTTTCGATCGAATCAATCGACCGACACCTTGTTTGAAGCGAATGACCGCTTGGGGCAAGGATAACTCAAAGAACGGTGATTTCCCCATCGCTTCAATTTTCTCAGAACGAGCTTGCATGATCGGCTGGTCGGGCGGTGCGAAGGGAAGTCTTACAATGACAAGGCATGTCAACGCCTCCCCCGGAATATCGACACCTTCCCAAAAGCTAGCTGTTCCAAAGAGAATCGACTGCTCCATCCGTTTGAACTGTTTCGTCAAGCGGCTACGTGAGCCACCGCTCACACCTTGTGCGAGAAGTGTATAAGACGGATCAAGGTGATCTTTCACTTGTTCATAAGTGAGTCGAAGCAATTCGTTTGAAGTGAACAAGACGAGCATCCTTCCTTTCGTCACGTTCGCGATTTGGACAATCGACTGGGCCGTCTGATCGACGAACTGAGGGAGCGGCACTTCATTGATCAACGGGAAGTCCGACGGTACAAACAGTTTGGACTGTTCTTTGAAGTTGAATGGCGACGGTAAGACGACTCTTCGAACCGGTTCTCCTTCTAATCCGAGGCGTCGTTCCATAAAGCTGAACTTCCCTGAGACCGTCATCGTCGCTGATGTTAAGATTGTCGGTCGCTTCTTAAACAGACGTTCATGCAACAGCGGTCCGATTTCGACCGGTTGGGTGTACACCGAGGTTAATTTCCGATTTCCTAAATTCAGTTCGACCCAGCTGACCGCATCATCGTCACGCGTCAGCATCGTCTCATAGATGACACTCTCGAGTTCGCGCACGTCTCCAATCAACGTTTTTAAATCACCGAGAAGGGCGCGCTGTTTGAACGTCATATGTTCTTTACGTTCATCGAGCAGGCGATGAAGATGTCGGAGTGACGTCCGCAACGTCCGTAGTTTGTCCTCGAGTCGATTGGCCACTTCTCGAATTGGTCTAAACGTTGCGCCTTCCCGCTCGAAACGAACCGTTTGTCGAGGCTCTTTTTTCTTACCTAACGATTGAAGAGACGTCAGAAGATCTTCGAGTTCTTCCTCGACCCGAGCAAGGGCCGAATCGATCTGTTGACTGAATGCCTCTGCCTCTTCGGTTACAGATGTCAAATCGGCTAGCTGGATAATGCGAGAATGGAATTTGCCATCCGCTCCGTAGCCGAACCATTTGAAGAGACGGTCAAATTGAATCGCATCAAATGTCACACCGAAATGATGAGAGGCCACTTCTTCGACTTGATGGGCCTCATCTAATACGAGAGGCGTGTCCGTCGGTAAAATGCCTGCCTGATGCTGTAAGTCCGAGAACAGTAAGGCATGATTGGTCACAATCAGGTCCGCTTCTTTCGAGCGCAACACGGCTTTCGTGAAAAAGTCACGGCTATACCACGGATCGAACCGTCCAAAATCACTTGAAGCATCTGCTTGAATCAAACGCTTGAACGAAGCGGGTCCTTGTGTCGCTGAGCCCGGAAATGAAAGTTCCTCTAAGTCCCCGGTCTCGGTCTCAGTGAGCCAGACGAGCACCATCGCTTTACACATCGATGCCAAAAGACCATCATTCGATTCGTCGAGCACCATCTCGAACTTGCGTAAATCGATATAATTGCGTCTTCCTTTCAACAACGTGAATTCAATCTCAGGAAAAATCTGACGAAGAACAGGCAAGTCTCGATTTAACAACTGTTCTTGCAATTGAATGGTATGCGTACTAATGACGACCGGGCGTTTCGTCTCGAGGGCATGGTGGGCACTCGGAATCAAGTACGCAAGCGTCTTACCCGTTCCCGTACCCGCCTCGACTAACAATGTTTCCTCATCGTCTAACGCTTTATAGACGTGACGCATCATTTCGAATTGACTCTGTCTCGGTTCAAACTGATCAAACAGTGAAGGGAGCGTCTCTTCAATCGTCCGCAAAAGGAACGGCTCGAACGGTTCACGTTCTGTCGCCGGGACGAACGCATCTACCGGTCGTCGTAACGCAATTTTGCGGTGGATATCAAAACGGGTTTCGTCGTCTGGACGAATCCCAACCTCAAGGATGATCTCATCGAGTAACGGTTCGATATGACTCGTCCATGATTCTGATAACTCTCGAAGTCGTTTCAGCGTCACCATCGGTAAATCGCGCAAACGGTCGAGCATCCGGATGAAGAGCTCTGCCGTCGCCTCTGCATCACTGAGTGCCCGATGTGCGTCTGTATGTACGAGGTCAAACGTATCCGATAGCGCTTCTAACGCATGGCTCTCTAAAGTCGGATACAGGATACGGGCCAATTCGACTGTATCAATAGCTCTCCCTTGAAACGCAAGGTAACCCGCTTGTTCAAGACTCTCGTTTAGAAAAGTTAAATCAAATGCGACGTTATGCGCGACAAATACCCGTCCATCCAGCATTTTCCAAATGTCGGGAATCACATCTTCAAATGTAGGTGCGTCACTTACATCTTCGTCACTAATCGTTGTCAATTGCGTAATAAAAGGTGGGATTGGTCGACTCGGTCGAATCAAGGTGCTGTAGCGTTCAATCACTTCGCCCTCTTGTACGACGACCGCCGCAAACTCAATCAATTCATCTCCGGACTTAACGGAATGACCCGTTGTCTCTAAATCCACAATCACATACGTGTCCATAACATCCATCCCATCTTTGGCACGCTCGTGCTTTCTGTCTGTCTCATCTTACCATAGAACGAATAACGAAAAAACGGGGATGCCTCTGTCGACACCCCCGAATCCTTCACAAAATTGTATGAGCAATCTCTTCGTAAAGAAGTTGATCGACCTCATTTTGTTCGTTCAACACGGCTACTTTTGGACGATGCGTTTTCGCCTCTTCCGCTGTCATTTGCCCGTACGCCATGATGATGACCACATCACCGACCTGGAAATGACGTGCTGCCGCACCGTTCAAACAAATCACGCCTGACCCACGTTCCCCTTTGATGACATACGTCTCGATGCGAGCACCATTATGGTTGTTCGTAATGTGTACATGTTCATTCTCCATGATGCCGACCGCATCCATCAAATCCTCATCGATTGTAATCGAACCGACGTAGTGTAAGTTTGCTTCTGTCACTGTTGCTTTATGAAGCTTTGCGTGCATAAATGTACGAATCATTGGATTCATCCCTTCTTCCAAATCATATTATCAATCAATCGGGCCCGTTCAAACTGAATGGCCACCGCTAACAAGAGTTCAGTCGAGTCGCTCGAGACGGCACCGAGCGTCGGGTAATCGACAAGCTCGACGTAATCGATTTGACTGTTCGGAATCTCGTTCAAACGTTCAGTCAGCTGTCGTTTTACTTCATCAACTTGTTGACCTGCATCGAGTGCCTCTCGCGCCATCGTCAATGCGCTGAAGATCCGACTCGCCTCTACCGTTTCGACATCTGACAAGTAGACGTTTCGAGAAGATTTGGCTAGTCCTGTCTCCTCACGAATAATCGGGCAGCGTCGAATCTCTACCGGTACGAAATAATCTCGGACATATCCTTCAATCAATGCCACTTGTTGGGCATCCTTTAGACCGAAATAAGCGCGTGTCGGTTGAACAAGGTTAAATAATTTCGAGACGATTGTCAACACACCATCAAAATGGCCGGGACGACTCGCCCCACATAATACGTCCGCCCCGTGACGAACGGTCACTCGCGCCATATCAAGGGGATACATCGTCTCCGTCGTCGGATAGAACAGGACATCGACTCCCGCTTCACGTGCCAACTTCTCATCCCGTTCAAAGTCGCGGGGATAACGGTCGAGATCTTCATTCGGTCCGAACTGTGTCGGATTGACAAAAATACTCATGACGACGACGTCATTTTCCCGTCGCGCGTTTTCAACGAGGCTCATATGTCCTTCATGCAAATATCCCATCGTCGGCACGAACCCAATCGTTTGATCCGTTGGTAAAGCACTGCGTAATTCTTCGACGGTCGATACAATCTTCATCATTTTCCTCCATACAACGAGTCGAGCAACGACTCATCCATTGTGAACGTATGACGTTCTTGTGGGAAGTGACCGTTCTTCGTCTCTTCGACATAAGAGCGGATGGCATCCGTCGCCACTTTATTCACGTCTGCATACGCTTGGACAAATTTAGGGAGACGGTCCACCCCATATTTCAATACGTCATGATAGACGAGCACTTGGCCGTCAACATCTGCACCTGCACCGATTCCGATGACCGGAATCGTCAGCTCTTCTGCGATCCGTTTTGCCAATTGATGAGGGACACACTCAAGGACGAGCATCTTCGCGCCAGCACGCTCCGCAGCCAAGCTGTCTTGAAGGAGTGTCTCGGCAGACTCAAGGGATTTCCCTTGTACTTTATATCCTTCTAGGACGCCAACCGATTGAGGGGTCAACCCTAAATGGGCGACACATGGCATGCCGACTTGTGTCAAACGCTCAATCGTCTGAAGCACGTCACCGGCCCCTTCTAGTTTAATGGCATCCGCACGACCTTCTTGGAATAAGCGCGATGCTGCCTGTAACGTTCGATCGAAGTCTCCGTGATATGACGCAAACGGCATATCCACCACAACGAACGTATGTTGTGCTCCTCGGCGTACGGCTTTCGAATGATGAAGCATGTCCTCCATCGTCACTGGAATCGTCGAATCATAACCAAGGACGACCATTCCGAGTGAATCACCTACTAAAATCAAATCGACCCCTGCCGATTCGGCAAGTTTGGCTGACGGATAATCATACGCCGTCAACATGACGAGCTTTTCCTGCTCGTTCATCTTTTTTAACAATGTAGTCATCGTGTGCATCTGTTTCTCCTCCTAAACGTGGAGACAGGAAAGAATAAACGCCCTCTTACACAGATGGCAAGAAGGCGCACGAAAAACAAATTCATGGTTTTCATGAGTTAGTGTCCTTCTGTCCCTGTCATAATGATCAAGGCAGACAACTGAATGTGACAGTCTGCAAGCGCGGTACACTTCAAAAATTGATAGCGTCCGACACATTAAGTATAGTCGATGGTCTCGCTTTCATCAATCATTCCACACTGCAATCTCAGCAGAATAGACCGGTTCGACCGTTCCATCCACTTCGAGTAGCAATGCCCCCTCGTCCGAGATGCCACGCATGACACCTGTTCGCGACGTCCGGGACCCACTCAAGGTGACCGACTCATTTAAATAGGCGGCATGTTTCATCCAGTTCAAGCGAACGGGCGCAAATCCCACGTCAAGGAACCGATCGTATTCGGTCTCGAGTTCTGCCAACAGTTCTGCCAATAACTCACTGCGATGATACCGCGTCCCGGTCTCTAAATACAGGGAGGTCGCCCGGTGCGCCAACTCCGTCGGAATGTCATCGCCGTTGACATTCATTCCAAACCCTAAAATGACGGCTTGGATGCGGTCACCTTCCGTTTGCATTTCTGTCAGAACGCCTCCGATTTTCTTGCCATTTAGCAGTAAATCGTTTGGCCATTTGATGGTCACGTCAAGGTCACGTGCATTCAACGCTTTCGCAAACGCACTCGCCGCCATCAAGGTAAGCTTTGATGCGTCGCGAATGGGCAACTCCGGCCTTAAAATCACACTTGCCGCGATATTGACGTGCTTCGGATTGTACCAATTTCGACCGAGTTGTCCGCGCCCTGCCGTCTGTTCCTCGCTCATGACGAGCGTCCCCTCTGGCACGTGTTGTTGCGCCAGCTCATGGGCGATTCGTTGTGTCGTGTCGATTTGGTCAAACGCATGGACGATTTGACCGAACCGTCCCTTCCGATATGACGCAAACGCCGGTTCATCGAATCGGTCACTTTGCTCAAGCAATTGGTATCCTTTTCTTGGGATCGTATGAATCGCATAACCGTCTTGCTTAAGCGTTTCGATATGTTTCCAAATAGCGGTACGTGAAATATTTAATTGACGGGCCAACTCTTGGCCACTCCATACTTCACCATCTTGTAATAGCGTCAGAACACGCCCGCGCGTTGAAGCCATCGTTTCGCCTCCTCTTTCAATACTGTCTCATGGTTCGGTAACTCGTTTAAGATGACGCGTCGTTCGAGGTCGGCTAACAGATGCTTGATCGCTTCCCCTCGTGCCCCGAGCGCTAAGGCGTCCCGGCCGTTAAACTTTAACTCTTTCCGTGACGTCATCGGGAGCGACTGTTTCAGTTCACGGCTTCGGTCTCTCTCCCCGTTCATTCGGAAATAAGTGGAGAGCGTCTGTTCATCCGTCGCATAAATCGTCATCCGGTCAAGCCCTGTCTCACAGAGCTGTGCAAGTGTGCGTGCCTCCCGTTTGATGGCGTTCGACCGTTTCCATGGCGATAGCCAGCCGTCATCCTGTGCATGATAAAGAAAGAGTGCCCACCCGCTGACCGCGTTCACAGGGGTCCGATTGTCCTCTTGGACACGCTGCATCAGTTCGGTCGTCACGTTTGGTAAATGACGATGAATGCCGAGCTCGACCATCTCACCTAGTGCTTTCTTGTACGCAGGTCCCGTCAACAGTTTCTCGAATTCGATTGCGATACGCTCCATCGCAATCTGTTCGAGCTTATGACCGAGCCCGCTCGCCGCTTCCCGCAACTCGTCATGTAAGGTGAAGTCGAGCTGTGACATGAAGCGAAGCGCGCGCATGATGCGAAGCGCGTCCTCTCCGAACCGTTCAAACGGACTGCCGACTGTTCGGATGATTCGTTCCTCTAAATCATGTTGGCCACCGAATAAATCGACCACTCGCCCATCATGGAACGCCATCGCGTTCATCGTGAAGTCCCTTCGTAATAGATCCTCTTCAAGCGACACCCCGAGTGCGACATGGTCCGGTCGTCTCGAATCCGAATATGACCCTTCTGAACGGAATGTCGTCACTTCGAACGGATGGTGGTCGAGAATGACCGTGACGGTCCCATGTTCAATACCGGTCGGAACCGACTTCGGGAACAGCGCCATCACCTCCTCCGGGAAGAGGGACGTCGCCAAATCGATATCATCGGGCAGACTCCCGAGCACGTAATCCCGAACAGCACCACCGACGATATACGCCTCGCCCCCATGGTGTTCGATGGTGTCGATGATTTGTTTTGCGTATTCCCATTCTGTCATGATGTCACCACCTGTTCATACAAGCGCTCATATTCGGTCACGATGTCATGTGAGGCGAAACGCCGGGATTTCACCAATCCATTTTGTCGGAACCGTTCTCGTAGCGAACGATCGGTCAAGAGCCGCTCCATCGCAGAGGCGGCCTGGCTCGCATCCCCTTTTGGAACGACGAAACCGTCCTCACCGTCCGTGATCACTTCAGGTAGCCCGCCCGCATCGCTCACGACAGAGGGCACACCTGTCGCCATTGCCTCGAGCGCTACGAGACCGAACGCCTCCTTGTCTGATAACAGGACGTGAACGTCACTGATTGCCAGAAGTGCGGCGACTTGTTCTTGTTTCCCGGCAAAAATGACCTGCTCTTCAAGCCCCATTTCCGTCACGAGTCGACGCATCGCACCCATGAGCGGACCGTCTCCGACGAGCAATAGTTTCTTATTCGGAACATCCATCTGATCGAACGCCTCAAGGACGAGGTCGACGCGTTTGACAGGACGGAAGTTTGAAATGTGGATGGCGACCCGGTCCTCATCCGACAAGCCGTACCGTTCCCGGAGTGTCGGGTCGAGTTGAGGCGTATACACCGATTCATCGATGAAGTTATGGATGACTTGGATCGGTAAATCACTGGCAATCCGCTCTTCTGTCTCTCGTTTCAAACTATGCGAGACCGCCGTGATCGCGTTCGATTGGCGCAATCCATAAAGAATGGCCGGTTTCAGTTCCTCGTCCTCACCGAGCACGGTAATATCGGTCCCGTGTAACGTCGACACGATCGGAGTCTTCACTCCCGCCATCTCGCGACCAAGCGCGGCACAAACGGCATGCGGTACGGCATAGTGTGCATGGATGACATCAAGCCCGAACGATTGGATGACGCTCGCGATTTTCGCTGAGAGCGTCATGTCGTACGGCGGATACCGAAAGACCGAATATTGATTGATTTCGACTTGATGGAACGTGATATTCGGGTGATAGGCGTTCAAACGAAACGGCATGCTGCTCGTAATGAAATGAACGTCATGTCCTCGGTCCGCAAGCTTCATGCCGAGCTCTGTCGCCAATATCCCAGAGCCTCCGACCGATGGATAACACAGAATCCCAATCCGATATGTCATGCGAGCTCACCTGCCTGTTTTACGACATACGGTCGAACGCGCTTCAAGCCTTCCGCATAAGCGACGCCAATCAAGCTCCCAAAATGGCGTTCACGGGCGATGACCCGTTCCACGTACGCATCGGTGAGCGGTGTCTTCACCCCATCGACGGGGGTGAACTGACTCGCGTAACATTGAAGCGCCCGTGTCTTCACTTCGATCGTGTCACTAATATCCACGCACACATCCGGTTCGACGTGAGCATTGATCATATATTGGTACACACTTTCCGGACGATATGCCTCGAGTTCGGGTAAGTACTTCCGAATCCCGGCATTAAACAGCGCCTCTGTCACGAGATGGGCGCAGGCCGCATGGTCCGGATGGCGGTCGACCTCATATGGATAGAGCAAGTGGGTTGGGCGCTCACGGCGAATCAAGGAAACGATTGCCTCGAGCTGCTCTTCTCCCCCGTCAATCCCCCGGTCTTTAAATCCTAGATTGATTCGACGGACACCAAGCACGTCATCAGCCGCACTTGCCTCCTGTCGTCTCGTTTCTACATCACCATTTGAAGAAAGTTCCGCTCTCGTCAAATCGACGTACACGACCTCAGTCTTCTCTTTCGTCCATTGGGCGGTCATGCCGGCGATCCCGATTTCGATATCGTCCGGATGTGCCCCGATGGCTACTACTTTCATCTACATCACCTCTTCTTTGAAAAGTATAGCCGACTCGTTTCTGAATGTCATATGTTCAGGGTAGTCAATCGAACTGTTTTTCGAGTACTCTATCTAAGGGGAGGTGAACCTGATGACGGTACAATTACCGATTCGTGTTCGAAATATTATTTTTATCTTAATAGGTTCTTTTATTTTTGCATTCGGCGTTTATCACTTCAACGTCCAAAACAATTTGGCCGAGGGTGGGTTCACCGGGATCACATTGATTCTCCGCGGACTATTTGATATCTCACCTTCTGTCACGAACTTGGCACTAAACATCCCGCTCTTTTTCATGAGTTACAAGTTGTTAGGTCGAACGACTTTCGTTTATACACTAATCGGGACGTTCTCCTTTTCACTTTGGTACGCACTCATCGCCAAGTATTCGACGCTCGTCATCGACTTGACGGATGACATGGTGCTCGCCAGTTTGTTCGCCGGTCTCTTCATCGGAGTCGGTCTTGGCATCATCTTTAACAATGGCGGGACGACGGGCGGCGTCGATATCATCGCGCGACTCGTACAACGCTATATCGGCTGGTCGATTGGGAAGACGTTTCTAATCTTTGACTTCTTTGTCATCGTCCTCAGTTTGACATACCTCGACATTCGTGAGGCGATGTACACACTCCTCGCCGTCTATATCGGGGCACGCGTCATCGACTCGATGCAAGAAGGAACGTATGCCGGTAAAGCGGCGATGATCATCAGTGACCACCGCACTGCTATCGCCGACGGTATTCATGCGACGATGAACCGGGGCACGACCCGACTGCTCGCAAAAGGCGGTTATTCGAACCGAGAACTCGAGGTCTTATATGTCGTCGTCGGCCGTAACGAAGTGAACCGTTTGAAGACAATCGTCAAACAGATCGACCCGCATGCGTTCGTCACGTTCCATCACGTGTATGAAGTCGGGGGCGAAGGGTTTACGTTCGATGAAAATCGGATGCCTTTGAAATAAGCAAAAAAATCGCCTCGTTCACAGAGATGAACGGGCGATTTTTTATGATTCGATGTGGAGCACCTCGACTTGAATCGTACCTCCTGGCGTTTCCACATGAATCATTTGCCCCATTGTCGCCCCCATCAAACGACGACCGAGTGGCGATGTCACGGAGATGCTTCCTCGGTCTAGATCCGCTTCTGCCTCACTCACGATTCGATAGCGCTCGGTCTCTTCTTGTTGCACTTCCCGAATCACGACCTGATTTCCGAACGTCACGACTTCCGACTGAACGGATTCGACGATGGTCGCGTCGTCAAGGAGGCGATTCAGTTCTAATACATCCGCCTCGATCCGCTCATATTGACGTACCGCTTCAGTGTAGGTGACGTCTTCGCGGAAATCACAAAACTTTCGAGCTGTCCGCAACCGTTCACGCGCATCCGTCCGCTCTCTTCTTAGCATCGCAAGTCGATTTGTCAATTGGTGATGACCCGTCTCGGTCAGCTTCGGTTTCATTGACAACATTTCCTTTCAACAAAAAATAAAAAAATCCCGCCTACCGACGGGATTCCATTCAATCCTATTCCTCACGTGGCATAAAGACGATGAGTGCCAAACGAATAAGTTCGGCAACCGCAACGAGCGTTGCAGCGACGTAAGTCCAAGCCGCAGCATTCAACACTTTACGTGCACCAGTCTCTTCTGTCGCCGTCACGATTCCGTGAGACGTCAATTGCGCCATCGCTCGTTTCGATGCATCGAACTCGACCGGTAACGTGATCAACTGGAACACGACCGCCCCGAGCATCATGATGACACCGAGTTGAGCCAACCCGAGTGCCCCGAATAAGAAACCACCGAGCAACAATGGGAAAGACAAGTTCGACGTGATGTTGACGACCGGAACAAGACTATGGCGGACGCGCATCATCTTATAGTCTGTCGCATCTTGAATGACGTGACCGATCTCGTGCGCAGCGATCGCGGCAGACGAGATTGTCGACCCTTGATACACTTCGCGAGACAAACGAACGACTTTATTGACCGGGTCATAGTGGTCGCTCATGAGTCCATCGACCATTTCGATTCTCACGTTGTGCACACCGTTTTGTTTCATGATGAAATCAGCGACCTGTGCACCTGTGACACCGCTTTGGAGCGGTTGTTTCAAAAACTGCTTATACGTACTTTTCACTCGCATCTGGGCCCATAAGGGGATGAGCATGATCAGTGCAAGATAGAAAATATAGCCACCTAATGACATTTTCTATTTCACCTCTGCATGTATTTGATAATTTGATTTTACATTCTTATGACCTTATTTTCAAGCGATGGGCGTAGTACGAACGCATATCCCATAAAAAAACATAATCCGGTCAACCAGAAAGAGCCGTAGCCGATCCACATGATATGTTCCGCGAGTGACGGATAGCGCGGCCATTGACCGAGCACATAATCGACGACGTCATTATGAATTACCCAAATCAATGAACAGACAAACGAAGTAATGGTCCATTTCATGAATGGTGCGTAGATGAGTGCTTGAAGCGCCATCGCACCATGAGAGACCATCAACATGACAGCCATCAAGATGGTCAAGGTCGGCGCATCCGGTGGTAACGTACCGAGATACATGATGTTCATGATTACGGCCCAGACCCCGTATTTGACCAACGTGATGAAGGCGAGTGTCTCGAACAACGGGGAGCACTTGTTAGCTAACCAAAGTCCGAGAACAATCGTAAAGAAAAATGATGCCGTCGGACTATCCGGTACGAACAGCCAATAGATGTACGGTGTGTCACGCAATTGAGGCTCATACCAGATATATCCGTAAATCGTCCCTCCCAAGTTGATGATCAATAAAACAGTCAGTACAATCCGATGCATCAAGAACGGTTTTAAAAACATGGGGTTCATTATCTCAATCCTTTTTCTTCAGTTTATCGTATGCGTCGTGCAGAAGTAAAAAAGTGTAGCCCGATATCCAGGCTACACTTGAAGACTTACTTGTTATTTTCGCCGCCTTCACCGTATGAAGCGATGAACTCAGACATGGCTTGGAGATCTTCATCTGAACCGTCCCACTGACCAGCTGGCATCGTACCGACACCGTTGACCGCGATTTCCGCGATCTCTTCGGCCGTATACTGCGTTCCGACGAGTGCTGGAGCCGCTGCTCCACCTTCTAGGTTTTGACCGTGACAGTTGACGCAAGATTGAGCCGAATAAATCTCATATCCTGGAGCCGCTGTATCGATTTCAGGACCTTCACCTGGAATTTGAAGCTCACCTTGTGCATGGACTTGATCCCAGTGTGTCGTTTGAACAGATTCCCAAGTCAAGTAGAAGACCGAGAGAATTCCAAGTAACATGAAACTGATCGCGACTGGTCGTTTCGCCGGTCGACGCTCAAGACCTTGGTCAAGCCATGGTGCAACGAGAAGTGCCGTGAACGCCAAACCTGGAATAATGACTGTGCCGAGTAAGATCCAGTCCCCAGCAGCGAATTGATATTTGAGTAATTGATACAAGAACAAGAAATACCAGTCCGGCAACGGAATGTATGACGTGTTCGTTGGATCGGCGATATTTTGAAGCGGTGGTGCCTCGACAATTGTCAAAGCGATGAATCCGATCAAGAAGACCGACCCTACCATCCACTCTTTAAGCAAGAAGTTCGGCCAGAACGCCTCTGTGCGTCCTGGGTATTCTGAATAGTCTTTTGCAATGTTTTGTTTCCGATTCGAGATTCCTACTCGAGAGTCGGTTACAAATTTCATCCCTTTACCGCGATGCATATCGTTTCTCCTCCTTTTTCTCCTCGAATCGGCTTATAGCGGTCCAGAAACCCCTTGTTTACGAATCATCAAGAAGTGGGCTCCCAACAGTCCGAACAATGCCGCCGGTAAGAAGAAGACGTGAATTGCGAAGAATCGTGCGAGTGTGCTCGCCCCGACAATCTCACCACCAGCGAGAAGTGTCTTCGCAATACCACCGATAACCGGTACACTTTCAGCGATTTGAAGCGTAACTTTTGTTGCGAACAATGCCTTCATGTCCCATGGAAGCAAGTATCCTGTGAGTCCGAGCGCCAAGACGACGAAGAACAAGAGAACACCGACGACCCAGTTGAGCTCACGCGGCTTCTTATACGATCCCGTGAAGAACACGCGGAGCGTATGTAAGAATAACATGACGATGGCTACAGATGCGCCCCAGTGGTGCATCCCACGAACGATTTGTCCGTGTGCGATCTCATTTTGCAAATAATACACCGACGCGTGCGCGTTGATGATATCTGGTACGTAATACATCGTCAAGAACATCCCTGAAAGGATCTGGATGACGATTGTAAAGAACGTCAAACCGCCAAAACAATAGACAAATGCAGAGAAGTGATGAGCAGGGTTGACGTGTTCCGGTACTTCATGGTCTGCGATATCGCGCCAGAGCGGTGTGATGTCTACGCGTTCATCGACCCAGTCATAAATTTTTTGTAACATCGGCTAGTTCCCCCTCTCATTACTGAGCGACTGGACTACCTAAATATAGGAAGCCGTCTTTTTCTTCTTTTTCATAACGTGCAAGTGGTGCTGTCGGTGGTGTACCTGGGATGTTCGTTCCATCTTTTTCATAACGTCCCAAGTGACATGGACAGAAGAATTCTGTTGGACGAGTCGGGTCACCAGCGTAGGCTACCTGACAACCTAGGTGTGTACAAATCGGAGAAAGCGCGACAATCTCGCCACTATCTGTTTTGTAAACCCATGCTGAAAGCGTTTCTTCAAATTCATACCAAGCATCTTGTGTTTGTTTCTTAAAGTCGACACGTTGCGGCTCAGTCGTGATGTCATCAAGACTCATTACTTTTACTTTGTCGCCTGCACCGGATTTTTTCAAAACCGGATCGATCGCAAAGTTGACCATCGGACTGATCAATGTTGCCGCCATAAAGCCACCTACTCCAGTCAGTGTGTACGTTAAGAACTGACGGCGCGTGACTTTTGACCCATTTTGAGCCATTTCGTTCCCCCCTCATTCGTGTGCATAACCCCATAATTCTTTATGCATTCTTCACAAAAATTTCTCACTCAACAAAATAGTATATCAATAAAACCTCTACGTCAACCGCTTCATGTCGCCATCCAACGGCTCGAAAGTTCCGTGATGACTTGCGTCGCAAAATTCTGGACCATCGTGTGCGCCTGATCGCTTGACATCGATCCAAGCGCGAGCGGCGGTACGAACAAAACCGGCAAATCAAATGCTTTGAAACGGACGTCTGACGCGATAAACAATACGTGAGAAAATCCGGATGAATTTGCTTTCGCCACCACATCCTGCGCCAACTTCACACCAGCTTCCACATCGGTGTAACTGATGGTCGGGCTGAGCATCGTTCGACCAGATAATTGACGTTCTGTCTCAGCCGTGACGGCATGAATCACTTCATAGCTTTCGGCTTTACGAACCATATCTTCACCAAACGCCAATTCTGCGAGCGGAACGATGAGCGTATCGACGTATTGTCGTTCGGCAATCGAGCGGAGTGCCCCTTGACTATCGAACCTCATCTTTTCCCTCCTCTCCTTCATATCTCATCATGTCTATTGTAGCGTACATGACTTCGCTCACCTTTCAAAGTTATGAACGAACTGTGAAATAAATGTGTATTCCTACGTAATTAATATACCAAAAAACAAGCGCCTACCGGAACGGAAGCGCTTGTTTTTTTCAAAATAATTTAGATGCTCGCACTTGATGAAGTTGAGTCGTCAGATTGCGGAATAAATTCTCGTCTCGTCGGTCGAGCGCTTTATCGATTTCAATCAGCAATCGCTCTTCTTCAAATTGAGCAACCGATGCTTGAATGACCGTTTGAGCAGAGGAAGAGACTTCGTCTCTCACTTCTGCCACTGGTTCAAACGGATTCTGTTCGACGATGTCGACCCAGTTCTCATCGATCATCATGCCTTGAAAATTTAACTCTACATAGATTGGCCCATCGTGTAGACGGATGTCATGATAAGCCTTCTCAGGATTCATGGTCACAAGGTCTCCCCGTCGGTATCGAAACGGTTCACCGTCAAACCCGTACGCTGTCATCACGAGACTTCGTGGTGAGACTGAAGCGTTTGTCACGAAATGAACGTTGCCAAGCTTTTCAGGATGTCTTAACCAATAGTCAAGAATCCACTTTGCTTCACGTTTCCGAAGCGTATGATGAGCGACGAATCGCTTCAAAAAATTACGTTTCCGCTCGACCATCTGACCTCATTCCCTTCCCTTATTCATTCTACGTCATCAGACAATTGTTCGAGCTGTTCTTCGAGCAATTGGCGATCATCGAGATCGACCACCAATGCAAGCGATTGCTCGACCACACGTCGCGCATCTTGTCTACGACCTTCCTCTATCAACAGTGTAGCCCATTCCGTCACAAATGACACGTCCTCTTTCATCATCGGCTCAATTGAGGCATACAGACTGACCGCTTCGTCATACGCTTCGAGCTCATATTTCGCCTTCGCCTTGTACCATGTCATGAGCGGCGACGTCGTATGATCTTCGAGTGCATCGATGGTTTCGAGAACGTCATCAAATTCTCCTGCTTCAAATAAAATCGACAAGAGCAATTCTGTCGCTTGTAACGATTCTGGATTTAACACGAGCGCCTCACGCAGTTCTTTAATGGCACCGTCCCGATTTCCGAGTTTGAGAAGCAGCCTTGCTTTAACGTGCCGCAGTTCATCATTATAATCGTCGCGCGTGATGCCTTGATCGACGATCTCGATGGCCTCTTCCGTTTGCCCGATTGCATCGAGTGCCTCGGTATAAGGCAAGTAGAGCGACGTGAAGTCTGGGTCCATCGCCTGAAGCTCTTTGAACTGCTTGATCGCCACTTCCTCACGTCCGATCCGATGAGCCGTCATCGCATGACCGAAGACGGTATTCAAATCACGATGTGTGGCCCGCTCGTATTCCTCGAGCGCCTCTTCAAACGACCCGACCATCGTGAGGGCCTCCGCGTAATCCGCTTGATAGTCGATTTCAGCCGGCAACTTCATCTTCGGAAGTCGCGCATAAAGTGGAATGGCTTGTTCAAATGAACCGGTCGAGGCATACAATTCAGCCAATCCATAAATGAGTAAAGGTTCATCCGGATTTTTCTCGAGCGCCTCCATCAGTTTCTTCACTGCCACTTCATCCAATCCTTGCGATTGATACAGGTCAGCGAGGAGGACGAGGCTCCTCACTTGCGTATCTGCGTCATCCGATTTGATTTTTTCAAGCACGGCAATCGCTTCCTCTTCACGGTCACTATCCAAATACGCTTCCGCTAGCGATAAGGCGACATTCGGGTCTCCCTCATAGTCGACGTATAGCTTTGAGAGAACGGCTGTCGCTCGGTCGGCAAGACCTAACTCTAAATAGAGGTCAGCGATAGCTAAACGGTCATCATCCGACCCTTCCTTCTCAAGTTCTTCTAAATGCATGAGTGCATGTTCCGTCTCACCTGACTCAAGCATCTCGATTATATGTGTTAAAGCTGATTCATCTAGCATGGTTCGTCCTCCTGGGCTTCGGTTTGTCGTTATTCTATCTTACGTTGAACCCGTTGTAAATCTTCACGGAATCGAGGATAGCTGACATCGGATGCCTCGATCCCCTCGATGTGAACGGCTTCATCGGTCACGAGTGACGCAATCTGTAACATCATGGACAAGCGATGGTCTCCGTAAGTCGAGACATCCCCTCCGTGAAGGCGACTCGGCTGGACGATGAATCCGTCCTCGGTGCCGACGATGTCCACACCTAATTTGCGTAGTTCTGAGACGACCACCTCAATCCGGTCGGTTTCTTTCACGCGCAGTTCCGCTGCATCTTTTACGATGGACGGTGAATTCGCCTGAGAGGCGACGAGAGCGAACAGGGGTAATTCATCAATCTGTGAAGGAATGAAATCCTTTTCGACGACCGTGCCGGATAACTCACTCGTCGTGACCGTCACGTCCCCGACTCGTTCTTCACCGACCAATCGTTCGTTCGAAATGACGACATTCGCGCCCATCCGTTCGAGCGTACGTAAAAATCCGATCCGCGTCTCATTCAAACAGACGTCCGTCGTCGTAACCGAACTATTTGCCACCATGGCCGCCCCTGCCCAGAAAAATGCAGCCGATGACGGGTCTGCCGGTACGTCGACCGTACATCCGGTCAATGTCGAGGGTTCGACACGGATGACGCGTAACCCTTCTTCGTTTACAATCGACAGCTTCGCACCGAATAGGGGCAACATGCGCTCGGTATGGTCTCGTGACAACATCGGTTCTCGAACAACCGTCGTACCCGAGGCACGTAAGCCGGCGAGTAGGACGGCCGACTTCACTTGGGCGCTCGCGACCGGTAACGTATAGTCAATCGATCGAAGCCCCGTCCCTTCGATGACGAGAGGCGCCATATCCCCGGTCACATGTGCACCCATGTTTCGTAAAGGCTTGGTAACGCGGCGCATCGGACGTCTAGATAACGATTCATCGCCTACGAGCTCAAACGACCCGTTATAGCCGGACAAGAGACCGATCAGAAGGCGCATCGTCGTACCTGAATTCCCACAGTCAAGCCGTGCCGAGCGCGGAGACTCGATACCTTTAATGACTAGTTCGTCTTGCTGTTCTGTCACATCGGCTCCAAGTGATCGAATCGCCTCGATTGTCGAACGACAATCGGCACCGAGGAGCGGATTCCGCACGTGCGTCGTCCCGTTCGCCATCATCCCGAATAATAATGCCCGATGTGTGATGGATTTATCACTCGGTACACGGATAGAACCGTTTAAACTCATCGTTCCCACCATCCTTTCATCTGTTCAAACGTCTGTTGAAGATGTTCTAGCTGTACCGACTCAACGGTGATCGTTTCACGAAGTAACACAAAACGAATTGCACCGTGACGGTTCTTTTTATCCCGAATCATTTTTTCCACGTAGCGGTCGAATGGTTGCCAATCGATCGGCGTGACGTCATTTGAACGCATCCAATCGAACAACTGCATCGCTCGAACTTCATCTCCAGACACGAGAAAAGCGAACACCATCCCATGTAAAACCGCTTCCCCATGTGGGATCCGATAGGCTTCCACCGACTCAAGGGCATGACCGAACGTATGCCCAAAGTTGAGCCAAGCACGAATGCCCTGTTCTCGCTCGTCCTTCTCGACAATGGCTTGTTTCACTCGAATCCCACGAGCAAGCCACGACACCCAATCCAATGGTTCGTTCTCGTTCAAGTCTAAAAACAAGTCGTCCTCGAAAGAGGATTCGAGGACGTAACGTGATAAGTACGCATGTTTCAATAACTCACCGAGACCGCTTCGCACTTCCTGGACGGACAAGGTGTTCAGTCGAGTGACGTTGTAATAAACGCCTGATGGCTGATAGAACGAACCAATCGCATTTTTCGCAAGGGGGTGATTGACTGCCACTTTGCCTCCGACAGCCGAATCGTGAGCCAAAATCGTCGTCGGCACTTGTATGTATGGAACGCCTCGCATGTAGACACTTGCTAAAAAGCCAGCCAAGTCGCCAATCATCCCACCACCAAAGGCGACAATCAACGTCTGGCGGTCACATCCATGGCGCAATCCTTCTGCGACAAGCTGCTCGAGCTGAGATAGCGATTTCGACGCATCACCCGCTTCGACGACGGACGAGACGACGTGAGGATGGGTCAGTTTCAATGTAGAACGGAACGACTCTCCGTAAAGAGACTCGACATGTTTATCCGTAACGACCCATAGCATCGAATACCTTGACCAATCAACCGAATCGATCCAACGATCCTGATTGTCCAAGACGACGTCGTATGGGGTCGATGCTGAGATTGGAATCGTTACCATACTCGTAACTCCTCCCGATACTCATCGACTCGATGTTTGATTCGTTCCATCGTGTCGTGCCCGAACGTCTCACACATTTCCTTCGCGATTTCAAATGCGATGACCGCCTCAACGACGAGGGAAGCGGCAGGCACGGCGCACGAGTCACTCCGCTCGATTTGAGCCAAAAATGCCTCTTTCGTATCAATATCGACCGATTGTAAGGGTTTATAGAGGGTCGGAATGGGCTTCATGACGGCTGAACAAAGGATCGGCATCCCCGTTGTCATGCCCCCTTCAAATCCACCGAGATGGTTACTCAGTCGCGTATATCCATCATCCCCGTATGCGATCGGGTCCATCACTTCAGAACCCGGACGATACGCCATTTCGAACCCTTCACCGAATTCAACACCTTTAAACGCGTTGACACTCATGACCGCTTGTGCGATTTTCGCATCCAGTTTACGGTCGTACTGCACATACGAGCCAAGTCCCGGTACAATACCATGTACTTCTGTACACACGATCCCACCGATCGAGTCTCCATTTGCCTTGGCCTCATCGATGCGATGCATCATTCGCAACGCGGCCGCTTCATCTAACGTACGCACCGGTGACGCATCGACGACTGCTTGTGCTTCTTGAAGCGAATCGAATGTACACGACTCCGCACGTTCCCCACCAATCACTTTGACATAACTAAAGAGGGACACCCCGACTTGTTGAAGGAGTTGCTTACAGAAAGCTCCGACCGCGACACGAGCCGCTGTTTCCCTTGCGCTCGAGCGCTCCAACACGTCACGTAAGTCTCGATGGTCATACTTCATCCCACCGACCAGGTCAGCATGTCCAGGTCTCGGCCGAGAGACGCGGCGCTTCACTTCGATGTCGCTTTCAATCGGTTCCGCCTGCATGACGTGTTTCCAATGCGTATGGTCTTTATTCTCAATCCAAAAAGTGATGGGTGCACCCGTGGTCACGCCATGCCGTATTCCCGAACGAACTTCTACTTGGTCTGACTCGATTTGCATGCGGCGCCCTCTACCGTAACCAGATTGACGTTTTTTTAACTCCGCATTGATTTGCGCAATATCGATCGCGAGTCCGGCTGGGGCCCCTTCAATGATGACCGTCAGACCGGGACCATGTGATTCACCAGCTGTCAAATAACGCATCCGATCACCTCATCCATCTATTTTTTCATAAAAGAAACTTTGCTTCATTGCGTAGCCATAACGCTTCGGTTGGAAAATTTGTTCCGTTCCACCGACAAATAGCATCCCACCTGGACGTAACGCCCGTTGGAATGACGTATATACCTTCTCTTTCGCTTCTTCAGTGAAGTAGATCAAGACATTTCGACAGACGATCAAATCAAAGTTACGTTCGTACACATCCGCTAACAAGTTATGCTTCTTAAATGTCACGAGTTGCTTGATCTCATCTGAAATATAATAGTCGTCGCCACGACGGGTAAAGTAGCGCTTCTGAAACTCCTCCGGCAAATCGATGAGCGCCCGCTCATGGTACTTTCCTTGCTTCGCTTTTTCGATGACGACATCATCTAAGTCCGTGGCCATGATTGAAAATTGAGATGGGGCCAGATGTTTCGACAACAACATGGCAAGTGAGTATGGCTCTTCTCCTGTTGAACAGGCAGCACTCCATACGCGAAGCTTCCCTTGACTCGAGCGAATCAGATGCGGGAGGATGTCCTCTTCAAGCTGTTGCCAACGAATCGGGTTGCGATAAAATTCACTCACATTGATTGTCATCCGGTCGAGAAACTCCTCGTAAAGTTGACGATCTGTATCCATCGCCTTCAAATACTCCAAAAACGATGCATACCCCTTCTTTTCGCGTAGTGCGACCATACGGCGCTTCATCTGCGCCTCTTTATATAAGTTCAAGTCAATACCCGACTTGATATAAAACTTTTTTACAAAGATGGCATAATCATTCATCACCAATTTCAACCTCAATTCTTTCTCATTTCCGCATTCTTCTGATCTCAGGCAACTCAAAGGGAATCAAAAAGGGACAGGTTTCCCCGTCCCTCGAAAAGTCATGAAACGTGTGAAGCCACTTCAGCGAACCAAAGTGAGAGTTCACGTTCCGCGCTGTCCACACTATCAGAACCATGAATCACGTTTTGTGACATCGTCGATGCAAAATCGCCGCGAATCGTTCCTGGTTGAGCATCCACTGGCTTCGTCTTCCCGATCATTAAACGAGAGACGGCCACGATGTCTTCCCCTTCCCATTCCATCGCAACAACAGGACCAGAAGTCAAAAACTCAACCAATTCACCAAAGAACGGCTTTTCTTTATGCTCTGCGTAGTGTGCCTCTGCGACCTCAACTGACGGTGTCACCATTTCGAGACGGTTCAACGTATATCCTTTGTTTTCGAAGCGTGAGATGATTTCCCCAATCAATCCACGTTTTACCCCATCAGGTTTAACCATTAAAAATGTCTTTTCCATTCCCCAAATCCCCCTAAGTCTATAAATGTGTACGATGTACGTATTTAGTGTACACGGTCCGACACATTTTTGAAAGGGGTTACATGGGCATTCACCATTTGCGTTTCCCAATATATTGCGCAATTTCAATTAACGATCGCTTGTCCGGAACATCCGGCAACCCGTCTAGTCGGCGGATGGCACGGTTGACGTAACGATCAATCGTCCGTTGACTGCGTTCTAACGTTCCGTTTCGTTGCACTTCCCGGACGAGAGATTTCGTCACTTCCACATCCGTCGAGGCGTTCACTTGACGGAGACGTTCATAAAAGTCAGGGTCCTCAGATGAATACAGGAGCGGTAACGTTTTATGACCGTGCTTCAAATCTTCCCCGACCGGCTTACCGAGTTGAAAACTCTTAGCGGTAAAATCGAGCAAGTCATCCGTCATTTGAAAAGCCATGCCGATATCATATCCAAACAGACTTAATTGCCTCACGATTTGTGGAGACGCTCCAGAGATGACAGCTCCTGCCGCACAACTCGTTTCAATCAACAGAGCGGTCTTTCGCGCAATCCGATCTAAATAGCGCTTCGGTGATTGCCCCCACTCAAATTGATCTTGGATTTGATTGATTTCACCGACACAGATTCGTTCCATCGTATCTGCCATGATGCGCATCACTTCTGGTGAATCAATTTCGGATACGAGACGAATCGCTTCTCCGAATAACGTATTCCCTGTATACATCGCTACTGTTTCATCATATCGTTCCATCACGGTCGGTTTGCCACGACGGAGCATCGCGTCATCGATGACATCGTCATGCACGAGTGATGCCATATGAATCAACTCAAGACTTGAGGCAACTTTCGTCAAACGGATATCTTTCGTCTCACCGAACCCGGCGCTCAGTAAAACGAAGGCGGGTCGGATGCGCTTGCCACCGGCATCGAGTAATTGGCGCGATGCCGATTCAATGACAGGGTGGTCCGTCCTGACTCGAGTAGATAAGAATTGATCGATTTGATCAATCTCTCGGTTCATATGACGATAAAGTCGCTTCAAAGACATGGTTCACCACTTCTTTCCTAGATGCATGGCACATGCACCTCCGGAGAATGTCTTCACTTCGACTTGTTCAAACCCGGCATCTTCGAACATCCGCTTGAGCGTCAAACGGTCTGGGAACTGATCGGTCGACTCCTGCAACCACTTATACTGATCGTATGAACCGGCAAAGACCTTACCGAAAAGCGGCATGACCGTTCCAAAGTAGAAACGATACAACTCTTTAAAAAGCGGTGCTGTCGGTTGGCTCGTTTCAAGACAAACGACCGTCCCACCTGGTTTCAAGACACGGTGCATTTCACGCAAGACCGTCATGTAGTCTGGAACGTTTCGGAGTCCAAATCCGATTGTGACATAGTCAAAGGAGTTGTCACCAAACGGAAGAGCCATCGCATTTCCATGAAGCAATTCGATGTTCGGCCAAGATTTGACCTTTTCCTCTCCCACTTTTAACATGTTCTCTGAAAAATCGAGTCCTTTCACAACACCCGTGTTTCCAGCAGCATCTGCCAATTGAATCGTCCAGTCAGCCGTCCCGCAACAAACGTCTAAACATTTAGCCCCCGGAAAGACGTTCATTTTTTTCATCGTTGTCCGTCGCCACCATTTATGAAGTCGGAAGCTGATAATCGAGTTCATCGTATCGTAGCTCGGAGAAATGGACTGAAATACTTCGTATACTTTTTGCTCTTTTTCTATCGGTTGCAACGCGTAACATCCTTTCCGTTCTAAGCGACCGCATGCGCGAGCAACGTCGTGAGTTGCTCTTTTTGGTCTTGTCTAAGCGCTGTCGCTTTCTTTTCAATCATTCGTTTCCCGCTCGTTGTCAAATAAGGTTGTTCAATCAGTTCGGAAAGTGTTTGAATCAATCCGACGTTCGCTTCGAGCCAAACGTTCATTGAAACGTTCTTCTCAAGCAATAAGGTGCACTTCGCCGCATTGACCCGCTGTACAGACTGACCGAATCGATCACTGTATGATGATGGAAAGTCCGTCAAGATTTTATAAAACTGAGCCGATGCAAAGTCTCCGGCGAGCACTTTTAATTGGCGTGCCAAAGACCCGTTCGGGCTGCTGTTCACTTGGTCGTGTAAATCAAGCGCTTGATGTGCGAAATAGGTTGCCATCACGAGTTGTCGATGCTCAATCGATTCCAAATCAATCATCTCGACCATCCAACGAAGCAATAACATGTCGACGGCTGGTACAACCTCGTGTTTCGTCAAATAGGGATGATTCATACGTGTTTCGATTTGACGAGCAAGGTCTGTGACAACGAATTCATTTGTCAACTGTTCCATGCTATCCCCCCTCGTCCACTTCATTGTCATTCTGACATAGTATAGCACATTTTTGTCACATTCACGTCATTCGAACTCGCAAACCCAACAAAAAAAGCCGCCTTTCGGCGACTTATGTATTGCAGATTACTTGACCGCATCCTTGAGCGCTTTACCTGCTTTAAATGCAGGAACTTTGCTCGCTGGGATTTCGATATCTTCTTTTGTACGTGGGTTACGACCTTTACGGGCAGCACGCTCACGAACTTCAAAAGTACCAAAACCGATCAATTGAATTTTCTCACCGTTTTGGAGTGCTTCAGTGATTGATTCAAACGTAGCTTCTACGATTTTCGTTGCTTCTTTTTTAGAAACATCGGCTTTCTCAGTAACAGCTTGGATCAATTCAGTTTTGTTCATCACGATTCACCTCCTCTCACAGGGAGTTTACGGGATTAATCATATCGTACAAACGTTGATATGACAACATTTTTTGCATGATTTCGCGACATTCACTATCAAAACAGGTTCAGTTGTTTAAAAACACGACCTCTCCTTGTTCATCAATTGTGTATCCTTGCGAATAAGCTGGGGCGAATGGAGCATCTTTATAGAGCAAATAACGAATGTCTTCGCCTATTTCCGGCGACTCATCCGTCTTTTGAAGCGCTTCCTTCACATCTTCTCGATAGTCTACAAACAGTTGTCCCGTGCCATCCACATAGATTGGAAGTTCACGGTCCGAATAGGGACTTGGAATGAACGGCTCTTCCGTGACAAAGATTTTATCATAATCGAGCGTGAACTGATTCTTACCTAATGATCCGTCAAATGGGAACTTGCCTTCTTTTGCCCGAAACGCGTTGATGTTCGTTTGAAGTTGCTGCAACCGCTCAGACACACGCAAGTCAATCAACTTCACAGTCGGTTCCGTCTCCACATCGACGAGGATATATTGGAACAACCCGCCACCTTCGAAACTATTCGCCGGTGGGTCCGCTAAATAACCGGGCACGAGACGAGCGAATTCAACTGGGTAACGCTCCATGAGAGGCGTTTCCGCCGGTTTTGTTTTGATTGGTAATACCCCAGATTGCTCACGATAGGCATCGACCGCACTTTGTACCGTATTCAATTGGTCTTCATACGGGATATTGTTGGCCCGTTCTGAATCAGGAAACATACATCCAGCTAACAGTGTCGTCAAAATCAAACTGATAGCGACAATCTTTTTTTTCATCACGTTTATCCTCCAGTCGGTCCTGAGACGACGACAAAAATCATGATAACAGTCCCAAATAAGAAAATGATGAAGGCAATCAGTCTGACGAGCGTGGCGAACCAACCGCTCAGTTTTGTATGACTGAGTGCGACCATTAATGCAGCGATGGCGAAAGCCCCGATCCCTGCGAATGATATCCACATTTTGATGAGTGACGGTGTCACGTCTATCCCCCTACTTTCTCTATGTTCTCCAGAATTCAAGTTTAGCAAAAAAAAGCGAGGAACTGAACGAAAACGTCAGCTCCTCTCTCAATCTGTCTATTCTTCAAAATGGAAAACTTGTTCCATCTCGTGTTTTTGCGGGCGTCTCATCAATTTCTTCACTTCATCATGAGGGCTTTTCCCTTCAAACAACACGTTATAGAGCGCCTCTGTGATCGGCATCTCCACACCTGCCTCTTTCGCAAGGGAGTGGGCCGCTTCACAGGCGCGGACGCCCTCGACGACCATTCCCATGTTTCCGAGAACGTCTTCTAACTTTTCACCACGCCCGATGGCATTACCGGCTCGCCAGTTACGGCTATGTTGTGACGTCGCTGTCACAATCAAGTCTCCGATTCCTGTCAATCCTGAGAACGAGGCCGGGTTCGCTCCAAGCTTCACGCCAAGTCGCGCAATTTCTACAATCCCACGAGTCATGAGGGCAGCTTTCGCATTGTCCCCATAACCGAGTCCATCCGTCATACCTGCCGCTAGAGCGATGATATTTTTCAGTGCTCCGCCGTATTCGGCCCCAACGACGTCAGAATTCAAGTACACGCGGAACTGATCGTTTGTGAGGAGTTCCTGCACTTCATCCGCGACATCAAGGTCAGCACATGCAATCGTGATGGTCGTCGGTTTCCGGACCGCAACCTCTTCAGCATGAGTCGGTCCTGTCAATACACCGATTGCCCGACGTTTAGCCGGTTCGATTTCTTCGGCGATGATTTCTGAAAGACGCTTATGCGTTTTCGGTTCGATCCCCTTCGCGGCATGAACGATGGTGACAGGTTCCGTCAACAAGGTGTTCAATTCCTTTGAGACAGGACGAATCGCCGAACTCGGGACGACGAGAAAAACGATACTCCGACCGTCTAACGCCTCTTTCAAGTTCGTCGTCGCACGAATGGATTCAGGTAATGGCGCGTCTTTCAAATAAAACGAGTTCGTATGTGACGAGTTGATTTCATCCACATGTTCTTGTTCACGTCCATAGAGCAGGACATCATGGCCATTATCTGCTAACACGAGCGAGATGGCCGTTCCCCAGCTCCCTGCTCCGATGACAGCTACGTTTGCCATAAGTGGCACCCCCGTTATTAGTTTTTCTGACGAGCCACGATGTGAATCGGTGTCCCGGTGAAGTCAAATGCTTTACGGATTTGATTCTCTAAATAACGTTTATACGAAAAATGCAACAACTCAGGATCGTTGACGAACAAGACGAACGTCGGCGGCTCGATGGCCACTTGAGTTGCGTAGTTGATCTTCAATCGTTGTCCTTTATCCGTCGGTGTCGGGTTCATCGCAACCGCATCGACGATGACATCGTTCAACACGCTCGTCGAGATTCGACGGCGATGTGTTTCAGCCACTTGTTTGATGACAGGCAACAATGTCTGTAAGCGTTTTGACGTGAGCGCTGATAAGAAGACAACCGGCGCATAGTCGAGGAATAAGAATTCTTGACGAATCTTCTCTTCCATCTTCTTCATCGTCTTATCATCTTTTTCAACGGCATCCCATTTATTGACGACGATGACAATCGCCTTCCCGGCTTCATGCGCGAGACCAGCGACACGCTTGTCTTGCTCGATGATTCCTTCTTCCCCGTCGAGGACGACGAGAACCACGTTTGAGCGTTCAATCGCCTTTTGTGCGCGCATGACACTGTAGCGCTCTGTTGATTCATATACTTTCCCGCGTTTACGCATACCTGCCGTATCGATGATGACATACTCTTGTCCGTCACGTGTGAACGGTGTATCAATCGCATCACGAGTCGTACCCGCAATGTTTGAAACGATGACGCGCTCTTCACCAAGGATTGAGTTCGTCAAGCTTGATTTCCCGACGTTCGGGCGACCGATCAACGAGAACTGAATCACGTCTTCGTTGTATTCGTACTCGTCTTTTTCTGGAGCGAGTGCAAATACTTGGTCGAGTAAGTCACCGAGTCCTAACCCGTGTGTACCCGAAATTGGGAACGGATCTCCAAATCCGAGAGAATAAAACTCATACATGAGATCTCGCATTTCAAAGTTATCCACTTTGTTCACGGCAAGGACGATTGGTTTGTTCGAACGGAACAACAAGTTCGCGACTTCTTCATCAGCCGCCGTGATCCCTTCACGTCCATTCACCATGAAGATGATGACGTCCGCTTCATCGATTGCAAGTTCCGCCTGATGACGCATTTGAACGAGCAACGGCTCGTCCCCTACTTCGATCCCACCTGTATCGATTAAATGGAACTTACGGTTGAGCCACTCTCCTGTGCCGTAAATACGGTCACGTGTGACACCCGGTTTATCATCGACGATCGAGACACGATCACCGATGATACGGTTAAAAATTGTGGATTTTCCGATATTCGGACGGCCAACGATGGCCACTACTGGAATTCCCATAACAACACCTCACTAACTTTCTATCAAAATTTCATCATTTCATCATTTCGAAACGCAACTTACCTATCATATCACAGGCAAAATTAAGTGACCATACAAAAAGAAGCGGGAGCATGACTCCCGCTTGAACGATCATCTTATTTAGAGTCGTCCGAAGAATCATCACCTGTCAATTCCGAGACAGAGAATCCTCCTTGGTCGCTATATTCATCAAGCAACGCTTGATCATCATCTTGACGAGTCGGTTCAGATGATTCGAGCGCACGCATCGACAATGAGATTTTCTTATCATCGAGATGAACATCTAGCACTTTCACCTTCACTTCTTGGCCTTCTGACAAGACTTCAGACGGCGTCGCGATGTGACGGTTCGCAATTTGCGAGATGTGAAGCAAACCTTCCACTTGTGGTGCGACCTCGACGAACGCACCAAACGTCACGAGGCGTTTGACGGTTCCTTCGATGACATCCCCCGGTTGGATCTTCCCTTCGATGGTTTCCCATGGACCAGGTTGTGTCTCTTTGATGGAAAGTTTTACTTTTTCATTATCTAAGTCGAGCCCGAGTACTTTCACTTTCACGCGGTCGCCTTCAGTTACGACGTCGCTCGGCTTCTCCACACGGCTATGGGCCATTTCCGAGATGTGAACGAGACCGTCCACGCCACCGATATCGACGAACGCACCAAAATCAGTCAATCGTTGGACCGTTCCTTCAATTACTTGTCCGACTTCAAGCGATTCGAGCGTTTCCGATTTCTTCGCGCTCATCTCTTCTTCGACAACTGCTTTATGTGACAAGATGACGCGGTTTTTTTCGCGGTCAATCTCGACGACTTTTACGGTAATTGGGTTATTCAAGTATGACGAGAAGTCTTCGACGAAGTGACTTTCGACAAGGGATGCAGGGATAAATCCACGGATTCCAATATCGACGACAAGACCACCTTTGACCTTATCTTTCACCATCACTTCAAACACTTCACCCGATTCGAATTTTTCAACGATCCGATCCCATGCTGCTTCGGCATCGACGTCTTTTTTCGAAACGACTACTTCTTCGTCCGTGACCTTTTTCACTTTGACACGAATCTCGTCGTTCACTTGGAGTGATTCGTTTAAATCGTCTAGATGCATGCTTGATACTTCGCTAATTGGCAAAATCGCTTCGGTCTTATAACCGATATCGATCAGCGCTTGCTTATCCTCGATTTTGACGACTGTTCCGGTCACAATTTGACCACGATTAATTTCAAAATCAGGCATATCTTTCATTTCTTCGACCATTCCAACACTACCCCCTCACGATGAGTACAAAAAGGAGCGCCAAAGGCGCTTACACCTAGTATAAATCTCTTATAATTCCGAGAATTTGTCAAGGCGTTATGAAGATTGTACCTCTATTGAAAGAAGTTTAAACCTCAATTCCACAATCCGTTTTTCACTTCGTGAATGAGTGCTTCAAGTAGAGGTCGGCAATCGTATCCATGATCAAGTCGGCCGCTTCTTGTGCACTCGCCTTGCGTGCTTTCAGTTCTGACAAGTCGATCGGCTTCCCGATGACGACACGGAGTTTTGCGCGAAACTTATACTTTCCAATGATGGCGATCGGTAAAATGTGCGCATCCGAACGCATCGCGAAGAATCCGACACCGGCTTGCGCTTTCCCGAGCGTACCGTCTTTCGAACGCGTTCCTTCAGGAAATATAGAGATGACTTCATCCTCTTTCAACTTTTGAAGCACGACACGAAGCGCTTGTCGGTCACCTTCTCCACGAGATACTGGAATTTGACCCGCCCGATTCAAGATGTGCTTCAGTACCGGGACACTAAAAAGTTCTTTCTTCGCAAAAAAGCGAAGGGGACGCTGCTTTGGAATCGCACAGGCGAGTAATACCGGATCCCAATTTGACTGATGGTTCGAACAGACGAGAATCGACCCGTCCATCGGAACGTTCTCCCGTCCGATGAATTCGACCCGAAACGATGCTCGTTGAATGACGTTCACGACAGCTCTCGCTAATCGATACATGCCGAACGGTCCATTGTTCAATGGCTTACTCATGCTTTCACCTCTTCAATTAATCGTTCAATCGCTTGAACCACTCCGTCAATGGATAACGTCGTCGTATCGAGGAAATGGGCATCCTCTGCTTGACGTAAAGGTGCCACCTCACGTTCCGAATCGCGTTTGTCACGAAGCGCAATCTCTTCGATCAGTTGTTCATAGTCGCTCGGGATGCCTTTCGAGACATTTTCTTCATGGCGACGACGGGCACGTTCTTCGACCGAAGCGGTCATGAACACTTTTAAGTCGGCATTTGGCAAGACATGTGTCCCGATATCACGGCCGTCCATGACGACACCGCCTTCTTTAGCCAAATCACGTTGAAGGTCCATCAAAGCATCACGCACTTCAGGTTGACGTGCGACGAAACTGACGTTATTCGTCACTTCGCTTGAGCGAATGACAGATGTCACCTCTTCCTCTCCGTCAAAAACGCGTTGTCCCTCTTCAGACGGGACGAGACGAAGTGACATGTTCTCGATCATCTGAGCAAGTGCAGGTCCGTCCTCGAGCGCAATCCCTTCATTCAAGGCGCGATACGTCACGGCCCGATAGATTGCACCGGTATCGATGTACACATACCCTAATTGTTTCGCAAGCGACTTGGCAATCGTACTTTTCCCGGCACCCGCCGGTCCATCTAAAGCAATTTGTAATGATTTTTTCATACAAAACGGGTATCGAGTGTTCCCGATACCCTCCTCCTCTCGGTCAATAATCCCGAGAACATCATAACAGTTTTTTATCTTGAAGAAAATACAGACCCTGTCCGCTTTCGCGCTTCAAGCTGAACACGGAAGCAGTATCGCAAAATCGTCTCTTGGTCACGAGGGGTCAAATCTTCGAATGCCAAAGAGAGTTCTTGCTTCACTTCCTGCTTATGTACGCGAACAAGGCGGCTCTTAAGACGGAAGTTCTGGGGCGAGCCATGCTCATCCTCAATTCGAAACACGACAATCAGGGACTCATCTACTTCGATTGGAGCGCGGTTGGCGATGATTTTCATCCCCCCAGCAGATATGTCAAGAGATGTCGTTTCGAACGATTCGAAACTTTCCCCATCGGCTGCAAGAACGGTCACTTCAATCATTTCTGGAACACGTAAATATTCACGACGCTGAATCCGTTTGATTTTTTTCTCGTCTGGCAAATTGAACGCATAGCGTAATGTCATTTGGGCATCGCTGATCCGCTTCACGACTTTCGTGTCGAATGCGAACAGCTGATTGTCTCCTTGGAAGAAAAAGACCCGCATGGCCTCCTCTTCATGTAAAAAAAATGTTTTGAGCGTCGTCATGTCACTCGGTGACTCAATCCATACGACTTGATCGGTTATTGCTGCAATCTTCGTTTTCCCCTCTGCACGCCCTTCCACTTCGATTCTCAATTCTTGACCTTCTTTTAACATACTGACTCTTCCCCTTTATTTAAATTGTCGACGATTGGACAAGTTGGCCGCTCGCACGAGTAAAAGTGCCACGGTCCATAAAATGACGATATAAAGCACGGCAGGAAGCTTTTGATTCGGTTCGAGTATCAAAATAAAATCAAACGTTCCATGGATGACCGTCGCAGAAAAGATTGCCATGAACAGCCAGAGCCGTTCGCGTGCCGAATGCTTCGCTCGCCCCAAACAGTACCCCATCACGACAGCGAACAAAGCGTGACCGCTCACAGGCAGGATCGCTCGCCAAATCGCAATTTCTAATGAATCGTACACCCATAAGTATAAAAAATTCTCTAAAGTCGCAAAGCCTAATGAGCAGGCGACCGCGTAGAGAATCCCGTCGTAGTAATCATCAAAGACTTTATGTATATATATTGTATAATAAATCATAAACCATTTAAAAAACTCTTCAAGCAGGGCAGTGGCGACATACGCCTGCCAAAACGGTCTAGTAAGCACTCCCTCTTCAACGAACGCATATTGGATAAACATGATCGGGAACACGAGAACGGCTCCGGCCACGAAAGAACGAATCACATATCCGAGCGGTTCCGCCTCCAACTCATGGCGTAGATAGAAGTAGGAAAGAAGGGCGAGCCCAGGTGCAACCGCAGACAAGGCGATTGCGATCATGATGCATCTCTCCTTTCTCTCCCTAGCATACACTGAATTGTCTGAAAGAAAAAGTAGAGAACGCCTAGAAAATGGAAATCTTCATAAAAATAATTAGGAGGACACTTATGAATCATTTATTACTGATCCACACCGGCGGTACTATCGCCATGTCACAATCCGGCACAGGACACGTCGAACCGAGCGATGTCAATCCAATCGACGCCACCCTTCCGAAAGCGACGGATATTGCTCACATTACAACAAAGCACTTTTCAAATATCCCGTCACCTCACATGACTCCAGAGAAGATGCTTGAATTGGCACAGTTCATCCAACGTGAACTGACACAAGACACGTATGACGGGGTCGTCATCACGCACGGTACCGATACATTAGAAGAGACGGCTTACTTCTTACAAATCACGCTCGGTGCGCCTGTCCCAATCGTGTTGACAGGTGCGATGCGGTCCTCGAACGAGGTCGGTTCGGACGGGGAATTTAATTTAATCACAGCGCTTCGCGTCGCCAAGAGCGAAGCGGCTCGTGGAAAAGGTGTGCTCGTCGTCTTCAACGGTGAGATCCATTCGGCATTTAACGTGACTAAAACGCACACATCTTCAGTCGACACATTCAAGTCTGTACACTTCGGTAACGTGGGTATGGTCACAAAGGACCACGTACTCATCTATAGCCAACCGGCGACGAGACAGCCGAAAATGATTTCGTCCATTTCAAAACGTGTAGCCGTATTGAAAGTCGTCGCAGGCATGGAACCGGATTTACTCGAATCTGTAATCACGCTTGGATACGACGGACTCGTCCTCGAGGTGTTAGGACAAGGGAATGTTCCACCGTCCCTCTTATCCGCACTCGAACATTTAGTCAAAGAGATTCCCGTCGTGATCGTCAGCCGTTGCTTCAACGGAATCGTTCAAGATGTTTACGGTTACGACGGGGGTGGCAAACAACTGAAGGAGATGGGTGTCATTTTTTCAAACGGATTGAATTCACAAAAAGCTCGTTTACGACTCCTCGTCGAACTCGAGTCCGGCTCATCCCAGTCAGTCATGGAACATAGCTTTAGCTTCCAGCAATAACCTTGCGCAACTGCGCCCCCTTCCCTACAATGAGCAAAGAGGTGATATTCAGTGAACAAACAAGCAATTATTGTAGGTGCCGGGCCATGTGGCCTCTCGGCCGCCATCGAACTGGAGAAGATTGGAGTCTCTTGTACAGTGATTGAGCGTGGGAACATCGTCGACGCCATCTATCGGTATCCGACGCATCAAACGTTCTTCTCGTCTGCGAGCCTGCTCGAAATCGGAGACATTCCGTTCATATGTAAGGATTTGAAGCCACGTCGTCAAGATGCACTCGTCTATTATCGAGAAGTCGTCACACGTACTGGCTTAAACGTCCACCCATTCGAAACGGTCGAGTCGGTCGATAAAAAGAATGACCGGTTCGTTGTGACATCTAGACATGAACGACGTGGTGAAACCGTTCGGGAAGCGGACTATGTGATTTTGGCAACAGGCTATTATGGACGACCTCGTCTACTTGACGTGCCTGGCGAAACGTTGCCGCACGTCCATCACTATTTCAACGAGGCACATCCTTATTATCGACAACACGTCACGATCATCGGTGGGAAAAACTCCGCTGTCGATGCGGCAATCGAACTCGAAAAGGCCGGTGCCTATGTGACGGTGCTCTATCGAGGGGATTCGTATAGCCCTTCCGTCAAACCATGGGTCCTCCCAAACTTCGATTCACTCGTCCGTCATGAGAAAGTTCGAATGGAGTTTGAGGCGACAATCGAACGCATCACCGATGATGGGGTTTACTACCGTCAACACGGTGAAGAGAAGCATGTCTATGCAGATCATGTCTTCGCGATGACCGGTTATCAGCCCGACCACCACCTGTTCGAAAGTGCAGGCATTGCGATCAATGAAGAGAGTGGTGTCCCAACGTACGATGAGGACACGTACGAAACAAATGTCGAACACCTCTTCATCGCCGGCGTGGTCGCAGCCGGAAACGATGCGAACAAAATCTTCATTGAAAACGGTAGATTCCACGGCAAGGCGATTGCCGATGCGATCGCAAATCGTATTAATGTATAAAAAAGTTCGGTCAACTCAAGTTGACCGAACTTTTTTGATTAGACCCACCCACGGAAACGTGAGGCTTCCGCCATTTTGCGTACACCGACCATGTAGGCGGCGAGACGCATATCGACTTTACGGGCTGAAGATGTATTGTATACCGTATTGAACGAGTGAACGAGTACTTTTTCAAGTTTCTCCTCAACTTCTTCTTCCGTCCAATAGTAACCTTGGTTGTTTTGTACCCATTCGAAGTATGACACCGTAACCCCACCACTTGACGCCAACACGTCAGGCACGAGGAGAATTCCACGTTCAGTCAAAATTTTCGTTGCTTCGTTCGTCGTCGGACCGTTGGCCGCCTCGACCACGATCGATGCTTTGATCGCATCCGCATTGTCTTCTGTAATTTGGTTCTCGATCGCAGCCGGAACCAAAATATCACAATCGAGCTCTAACATTTCTTTGTTTGAAATCGTATTTTTAAACAATGTCGAAATCGTACCGAATGAATCGCGACGATCTAACAAGTAAGGGATGTCGAGACCGTTCTCATCATGGATGGCTCCATACGCGTCACTGACTGCAATGACTTTCGCCCCTGCATCGTACATGAATTTAGAAAGGAAACTTCCCGCGTTTCCGAATCCTTGGACGACGACCCGTGCACCTTTCAATTCGATTCCGCGACGGAGTGCCGCTTCACGAATCATGATGGCCACGCCTTTTGCCGTCGCTGTCTCACGACCATGCGATCCACCAAGAACGAGCGGTTTTCCTGTAATGAATCCAGGTGAGTTGAATTCATCGATGCGACTGTATTCATCCATCATCCATGCCATGATTTGTGAGTTTGTGAACACGTCCGGAGCCGGGATATCTTTTGTAGGTCCAACAATTTGACTGATGGCCCGGACGTATCCGCGACTTAAACGTTCGATTTCACGGAAACTCATCTCGCGTGGGTCACAGACGATTCCGCCTTTCCCACCACCGTAAGGCAAGTCGACGATTCCAGCTTTTAAACTCATCCATACTGATAATGCTTTGACTTCTACCTCCGTTACGCTCGGGTGGAACCGAATTCCCCCTTTAGTCGGTCCGACCGCATCATTGTGTTGAGCGCGATAGCCTGTGAAGATCTTCGTTGAGCCATCGTCCATGCGAACAGGGATCCGAACGGTCAGCATGCGAAGCGGTTCTTTTAATAACTCGTACATCTCATCTGGATAGCCGAGTTTATCTAAAGCTTCGTGAATTACCTCTTGTGTCGATTCCAAGATGTTTTTTCGTTTTTGATGACCTTTTTCTTGATCCGTAATCATGAAGGTTTCCTCCCCTAAATTGTCAATTCTCCCCCAAGAATTAACCTCGTATTCGTTTAAAAGTATAGCTGATACGCGTTCAATTTGAAAGGGCTTTTCAAAAATAATGAAAGCGTTTTCTCGATGGATGACGTGATCCAGATGTCTTACTTCGCTACGCGCTCAATTGCGAGCTCGATAAAGCGTTCCAATAGCTCACCGTACGAGATTCCGACTGTCTTTGCACTATCCGGAAACAGGCTAAGCGGCGTCATGCCCGGTAGCGTATTCGTCTCTAAAATGTAGGCTTTGCCTTCTTCTGAAACGAGGAAGTCAGAGCGCGAATATCCTGAACAACCGAGCGCGCGATGCGCCAGGACTGCCGCCTGTTGAACCTCTGATGTCAAATCGTCCGAGATTTCAGCCGGACAGACATGAATCGAACCACCTTCCGTATACTTCGATTCATAGTCGTAAAATTCATTTTTTGGAATGATTTCAATGACAGGAAGAGCCTCTTCTTTCCCGAAGTTCCCGATGACGGGAACTGTCAGCTCTTTCCCTTTGATGTACTGTTCAACAAGTACCGCTGAATCACAAGCAAACGCCTTTTCAATTCCTTCACGTAACATCGCTTCGTTCATGGCAATCGTCAGACCGTTCGACGATCCTTCCTGCGCTGGTTTGACGACACATGGGAATTCCATCCCCCACTCAGCGACTTTTGCATCGATCGATTCCCGTGACTCGATTAAGACGTCACGCGCGACGCGGATCCCGGATGCCGCGAAGATGATCTTCGCTCTCGCCTTGTCCATCGCCAGTGCAGATGCCAAGACACCTGATCCCGTGTAAGGAATCCCAGCCATTTCTAATAACGATTGCACACGACCATCTTCACCATACTTCCCGTGCAACGCACTGACGACGACATCGACGTCCATCGTTAATAACTCGTTTGCACGTTCCGGATGAAAGTCAATGGACGTGACCTCATGACCACGTTCCGTCAACGCTTCTATCATTCCTTGCCCGCTCGTGAGGGATACCTCTCGTTCTCCTGACACTCCACCATATAAAACAGCGACTTTCATTCCAATCTCTCCTTCAACTAACTACTGAAAATTCAAGTCTAATCATAACACGGACATCCTAAAAACAATAGGAACAGAAAAGTAAAAAAAGCCGTACTCATGCGAATGCATCGTACAGCTCTTTCACGGCTTGTTCAGTTTGAATCGTCTTTCCGTATTCCATCATAACGTACGGGCTGACCGTAGTCGTCTTGCCGTACTCGGACAAAATGGCCGCGAGTCGTTCTTCTACCTGCGAAGGAAGCACTTCAACGAAGTGAAGATAGTAACGACCGTTGTAATGATAAAGCGTCCCACCCTGCTCGGTTTCATGTATATGCGGGAACAGACGAATCGAGGCGTTGATCACATCTTCAATGTCATCGAACTGATAAATCAAATGATGGATCACGTCAATCGTCAATCGAATCTCGACCTGTTCGACATCGAGCTCAGCAATCGCTTCACCTTTTTGAACATCGATGACGAGTCCATCGCGAGGAAACATTGTCACATTCAAATCAACCGCTCCTTGCGGTGAAAATCCGTACTCACTTTCTGCTGTTTCAAGAAGTTCTTTCCACAGCTGCTGACCGTTTTCCCCCACGATCGTATCGATGGCGATTCCACGTAACGAGAGCTCATTCGCAGTCACATATACACGAAGATGTTCTTTTGTTTGTTTTTCAAATCTCAATCGAAAACCTCCAGTGAATAGTCAATCCTAATAATAAGCTACTCCCGTTTTCATCCCGTGTCAAATAGTTGATAACCATTTTGTCCACTCTTCAGGAGTGTCGCCAAGAAATGACCCATTGAATCGACCTCTCTCCAGGCTGACCGCATATCCACCTGTACCAATTTTTAAGTCAGGATGCTCGTTTTGAATATAATCCATCGCCTCTAACAAGTTCGGAATATGCTCAGTCAACGTACATGCGAAGATGAGACAAGACGTGTCGATATCATGTAACGCTTTACTCAAATCTTCTTTCGGGAAACCCGCTCCCAAAAAGATGACGTCGTATCCATGTTGACGCAAATAGAGCGTGACAAACAATAATCCGATCTCATGCATCTCCCCAGGTGCACAGACACAAGTGATACGTGGCAGGAAGGGGTTCATCGGCATCTGAAGGGACAGCGTCGAAAGTCGCGCTCGTAAAAATGCCGTGGCGAAATGCTCGTGGGCAATAGTAATCGAGCCATTCTCCCATCGTGAACCGATTTCCATGAGCAGTGGCCCAATCACATCCTTCGTCACTTTTTCAAAACTGAACGTATTAAACGCACGATTGATCAAATCATGAGCTGTCCGTTCATCAAATGAGAGCAACGCATGGAGCAGCCCGTCTTTCAATTCTTCATCATATAGTTTGGCCGTTGTCGGTTCTGGTTCAGGCGCTTGATGAAGTTGTTGAATGGCTTGTGAGACAGAAAGCCCTTCTTTCTGCTTGTTCACGACCCATTTGATTTTTTCAACATCCTGATCTGAATACAGGCGGTGACCGGATTCCGTTCGGCTCGGCACGATAAACTGATAGCGACGTTCCCAAGCGCGAATGGTCGTCGGATTGACGCCTGTCAAGGTCGCCACGGTCTTGATGGAGTATTTCGGCATCTCCGCCCTCCTCTCTTACTCGTTCTTATGATATAAGTATATCCTCAACGCAAGAGGTTTACCCCTTTTATTGTGCAATCGAGAATTTTTTAAGAATAAAAAAAGATGCGAACTCTGTTCGCACCTAGTTTAAAATATGGCGTGTCGCCCGATATATATGAAAATGAGAATAATCGCTAGCATGGCGAAGGTTAATGTCATCGCCAACGGGCGCTTCATCCAGTTATCATTTAACTTCCTCTTCCGTTCGCCCTCTTGCCTCTCAGCTCGAGACGGCAACGTGTCCGCCAATTGCTCGCGTAAAGAATCCGCCTGATTCCGATGTCGCAACGTATGCCCTCCTTTACCTTTTTTATCATTTTACTATGATATTATTCAAAGGAAAAGATTTGCGTCAACCGAATTTTCCATTCTGTCACATTTTTTCGGACGATTTGCGGTGTATCCGGGAACGGAATCGGCCCACAAACATCACAGCATTCTTCTTGGTCGACCGTTTGTTCGGAAAAATAACGAAGCAAGTAATCGCGTCGGCATGTCCGGATGAGGGCATAATCCATCATCTGTCCGAGTTGACGATACCGATCACGCTTTCTTTCCTTTACCCAATCGAGTGCTTCTTGAAGCGAACGTTCTGTCAACAATTGCTTCAGCAGGAGAAACTTCGGGTCTTCTTCATTCATGCGTAACAACCTTGGTAGTTGCGCGAACGACGTCCCGTTCTCACGTTCAAAATAGGCTAGTCGCATGTCCTCGTCTTTCGGGTACTGTCCGTCGATTAAAAATTGCTGGATGCGTTCGTCACCATCGGCATATAGAAGGACCGCGAATGCGGGTTGTCCGTCACGCCCCGCTCGTCCGATTTCCTGCATGTATGCCTCGACTGTTGCCGGCAACTGAAAATGAACGACAGAACGGACGTTGTCTTTGTTCACACCCATCCCGAACGCACTCGTGCATACCATGACCGACACTTCGTCCCGTAAAAACTGGGACTGCACGAGTCGCCTGTCTTCCGTAGACATGCCTCCATGGTAAAACAATGCATCCTCTAGCTCAAAGGCTAACGCCTCTGCCTCGCGACGGGTCGCCGTGTAAACGACTGCAGGTTTGGGAATCTCTTGAATCAACTCTTTCAATCGCTCAAGTTTCTTCTCTTTTTCCAACCGTTCAACCAACAATCGGATTTCCGGACGATTGGCAGAGTGGACGAATTGTTCAGGTGAGAACAGTGCCAGCTTTTCAATGATGTCCTGTTTCACGCCTTCTGGCGCCGTCGCCGTGACCGCCATACACTGAGGACTCCCAATCTGTTTTCGCAACTCACCTAAACGCGCATACTCAGGACGGAACTCATGCCCCCATTGTGAGATACAGTGCGCCTCGTCAATGACGAGCATTTGAATTTTCACATTCGCCAGAGCACGCGTCACATAAGGAACGGCCAATTGTTCAGGTGAAAGATATAAAAAACGGTAACGTTTCAAATGGTTGATGATGTCCTGCTTCTCTTCAGCCGATTCCATCGACGTCAAACGAGCGACACCACGCTCTCCCCGTTCTCGTATATGCAGCATCTGGTCCTCAATGAGTGAGAGTAATGGCGAGACAATCACCGTGAGCCCTTGATTTTTAATATAAGAAGGAAGTTGGAACGTCAGCGATTTTCCCGCCCCCGTCGGCATGACGGCCAATACATCCTGCCCTTCGATCACGGCATGTATGATGTCGTGTTGTCCAGGGCGAAACGATTCATACCCGAACACTCGTTTTAATGTCGCTTCATACAAAACTCTCACCTCGTTTCAGTCTGGCGAAGACAAGTCGAATTTGAAAATAACTGACACGTCCCATTTTCTCAAATACCGGTTTCAACGCCCAGCTATCCGGATGCCGCAACTCTTCAATCGTGACCACATCCTCCATCGGTACAAATTGTTCGAGCGGGAAGACTTCTAAATACATCGCCATCTCGACGACATGGTCTTCAATCGTACTCGTACGTAAACGCCGTTTCGCTTGAACCTGTTGGAACGTGTATCCCTTTAAGAACAACTCATATGACTCACGTGCTGAATAGGTCATCCGGTCCGTCGATAAGCCGTACGTAAATCCCCGTAGTTTGGCATCATCCGGCAAGACCATTAACAGTTCGTTCCATCCGGCCAAAAAATACAAACGAGCCGTCTCGGCATCAACATGAAGCAGGCTGGCGATTTGTTCGTACGTCAGACCCGTCTCAAACGCTCCTGTGAATCGATAGACGACGGCCGTCGCATACGGGTCCCCGATTTGTTCAAGTGCTTGTTCAATCTCTTGATGAAACGTTCGCATGAGCGCTTTCCAATCCCGATCAAGATGTAACAACTGCTTGACCCATTGCTCTGCTGGACGATCGGCTTGTACCGGATAGAATGTCCGGGCATGTTCTTTTGACATGAACGTCTGCACGAACAAACTCAAGCGTTTCCACGTGGTCGCGTTAAAATCACGGCGTTCCCCGCCCAACCGATTGAATAGTTGCTCGACCGATTCTGGTGAAGCCAGCATTTCTCCCGCCTCTGTCAATCTGAATCGTTTACGGTCGAGCCATCCTCGTTTCTCAAGTTGTTTCAGGACAGATTCATACGAATAAGTCGTTTGTGGAAACTGTCCAAAAAGAGGCTCTAAGTCATAAAAAAATGCGTCCTGTAGCGTCGTGGCCGAGCGCTTCCCATTCAGGACATGGTAGAGACTTCGCTCACTCCGTTCTCCATTTAATCGTTTAATGGCCAGCAGAAGAACTCCATCCGCTAAATGAACCAAATCGTCACTTCCTTAAAAAAATCATTATCCTACCAAAAAGACGCTCGTTTCCTCATTGAAATAATTGGGTATGTAGACTACAATTACTCATAGTCAGTAGAATGATTTCTAAGAGAAACGAACCGTTTGGAGGGTTATTATCATGGCAAAATTTACAATCGTCGATAAAGATACATGTATCGCATGCGGAGCTTGCGGTGCGGCAGCACCAGATATTTACGATTATGATGATGAAGGTCTTGCGTTCAACTTGATGGATGACAACACAGGTACTGTTGAAATCCCAGATGAGCTATACGAAGACATGATGGATGCATTCGAGGGTTGTCCGACAGACTCGATCAAAGTAGCGGACGAGTCGTTTGACGGCGACGCTTTAAAATTCGAATAATCGTGAAAGACATATCGGTCCTGTGACTGATATGTCTTTTTTGTGTTTTCGCATGTAACCGAGTCTAATCATGACATCTCTAGACAAGTATATCAAAAAAGGTTGTTTGGCTTAAGCACCAAACAACCTAGACGAAATGGACATATGTCCTATCTCGAATTAACGTTTCCCTTTAATATATGGGATACCGACTGACTTCGGCGCATCCGCACGACCAACGAGTCCAGCGAGAGCGAGAATCGTGAGGGCGTATGGTGCAATCAAGAGCAAGAGTTGCGGCACGTTATTGATGACCGGCAAGTTGCTTCCGATGATCGAGAGGGCTTGAGCGAATCCAAAGAACAATCCGGCACCAAGCGCACCGAGCGGATTCCATTTACCGAAAATCATTGCGGCAATCGCCAAGAACCCTTGACCAACGATGGTCGTTCCGCTGAAGTTCGTCGTGACCGTCACAGCATAAACCGCTCCGGCAAGACCACCAAACGCACCAGACAGCATGACGCCCATGAAGCGCATTTTCGTGACGTTGATTCCCATCGTATCAGCCGCCATCGGATGTTCTCCGACCGAACGAAGACGAAGTCCAAACGGCGTCTTGAAGATGACGAACCAGACAACGAACGCCAAGGCGATCGCAACGAACGACGTGTATTGGACGTTGATAAAGAACATCTTCAACACGGGAATATCAGATAAAAAGGGTACATTTTCTTTCGCGATCCGGTACTCGATAAAGTCGGTCTGTCCTTTGTTGTAAAGAACACGTACGACGAAGATGGCGAGACCGATAGCGAGCATGTTGATCGCCACCCCGAGAACCGTCTGATCCGCACGCCAAAGGATGGCAGGAACGGCCAAGAAGAGGGAGAACAACGCGCCGACGACCATAGCGACAAGCAAGGCAATCCATGGGCTAGAGGCACCAACACCTAAATCAGTCAAGGTGAGCGTCGTGATGATTCCTGTCGCGGCACCGATGACCATGATTCCTTCAAGGGCGATGTTGACGACACCAGAACGTTCACTGAAGATTCCACCAAGTGCTGCGATAATGAGTGGAGTCGCATAGGCAAGCGCAACCGGTACGACGATATAAAGGACTTCTAAGAAGTTCATTTTTTCTCCACTCCTTTCTTACGATTTCCTTTAAGTTTCTCAACGACATAGTTGATCGCATATCCAGACGCTACAAAGATGACGATGGCTGCGATGATGACTTTGACGAGCTCAGATGGTACGTTCGCACCGAGCTGCATTGCCAATCCACCGATGTTCAACCCTGCGAAGAGAATCGCTGCTAAAATGACTCCGATCGCAGTGTTCGCACCAAGAAGGGCGACGGCAATCCCGTCAAATCCGACACCAGTGAACGATGCCGAGAGGGTCATACTGCCGAATGTTCCGAGACCTTCCATCGCACCAGCGAGACCGGCGAACATACCAGAGATGACGAACGATAGGACGATGTTACGGTTGACGCTCATCCCTGCGTATTGTGATGCATGTTTGTTGAATCCGACGGCACGTAACTCATAACCGAGTGTCGTACGTTGAAGGATATAGTAGTACACGATTGCCGCAAGTACTGCGACAAGCACACCCCAGTGAAGACGTGAATACGTCGTCAACTCTTGGAGCCATGGCGAGGCGAGAGACGCCGAGTCGTTGATTGACTCTGTACGCTCGTTCGTTACGCCGATAACGCTACGCAATATCGCGTTCGTCGTGTATAGCGCGATATAGTTCATCATGATTGACGTGATGACTTCATGCACGTAAAACTTCGCTTTCAAGAATCCAGGAACGAACGCCCAAATCGCAGCTGCGACCATTGCCGCGAGGAGCGCGAGCGGTAAATGGATGAACATCGGTAAGTCGAAGTTAATCCCTACATAAACGGCTGCGACCCAGCCGATCAACACTTGTCCTTCTACCCCGATGTTGAATAGTCCTGTACGGAAGGCGAATGCAACCGCAAGACCCGAGAAGATGAGCGGGGCTGCAGCACGTAATGTTTCACCGACGGCATACGGACTACCAAACATTCCTTCAAATAACGAGATAAACCCTTGAACCGGGTCGTACCCACCAATCAACATGACGATAGCCCCGACGAGTAGTCCTAAAATGATGGATAGGAATGGAATGAGAAGTTGGTTTAAACTTAATTTTTTCATTCTGTTTCGTCCCCTCTCTTACCGCCGGCCATCAAGAAGCCTAGCTCTTGCTCCGTCGTCTCTTTCGGATCACGAATCCCTACAATTTTTCCTTCGTAGAGAACAGCGATACGGTCGGATACGTGTAAAATCTCATCAAGTTCAAACGAGATGAGTAAGACGGCGCGTCCTTTTTCACGTTCTTTAATAAGCTGCTCGTGAATAAATTCAATCGCACCTACGTCGAGACCACGAGTCGGTTGAGCGGCGATGAGTAAGTCTGGTGAGCGATCGACTTCACGTGCAATGATTGCTTTCTGTTGGTTCCCTCCCGAGAGAGCACGCGCTGGAACATCAATTGATGGAGTTCGGACGTCAAACTTCTCAATCAACGCCTTCGCCTTCTCAGCCACAGCTTTATAGTTCATGAGACCTCGTTTCGAGAACGGTTCTTTATAGTACGTTTGAAGTACCATGTTGTCACGAATCGAGTAGTCAAGAACAAGTCCGTGTTTATGACGATCTTGCGGGATGTGTCCGATCCCTGCCTCGGTCATCTTACGCGGCGTGTGTCCTGTGACATCTTTTCCGTTGAGCAACACTTTACCAGACTCCGGCTTTTTCAAACCTGAAATGGCTTCAATCAACTCCGTCTGACCATTCCCGTCAATTCCGGCAATTCCAAGTACTTCTCCAGCACGAATCTGTAAATCCAATCCTTCAACGACTTTCAAACCGCGACCATCTTTGACGACGAGGTTTTGAACGTCGAGAACGACTTGTTGTGGATCGGCTTTCGAATATTCTGCATCAAAGTTTACTTCGCGACCAACCATCATTTCAGCTAAACTGTCTTCATTTACCGTCTCGTCGACCTCGACCGTTCCAATGTAGCGTCCACGACGAATGACAGTACAGCGGTCCGCAACTTGCATGATTTCCTTCAGCTTGTGCGTAATCAAGATGATCGACTTACCTTCAGCAATCAGACGTTTCATAATTTGGATAAGTTCTTGAATCTCTTGTGGTGTCAACACTGCCGTCGGTTCATCAAAAATCAGAATATCTGCTCCACGATAGAGCGTCTTCAAGATTTCAACACGTTGTTGCATGCCGACTGAAATATCTTCAATCTTCGCATCAGGATCGATTTTAAGTCCGTATTGCTCTGAAATGTCCATGACCTTCTTCCGAGCTGTGGCGCGATCAATTGTGACCCCACTCTTCGGTTCAAGACCCAGAATGATGTTTTCAGTGACTGTGAATTTTTCAACCAACATAAAGTGTTGGTGGACCATTCCAATTCCAAGTTCGTTGGCGATGTTCGGATTTTCAATATCCACTTTCTTTCCGTGTACGCGAATCTCTCCACCTTCAGGCTGATAGAGACCAAATAACACGTTCATGAGCGTTGATTTCCCGGCCCCGTTTTCTCCTAAAAGCGCATGGATTTCACCTTTACGCAATTGGAGTGTGATATTGTCGTTCGCGACGAACGTACCGAACTCTTTGCGAATATTTAGCATTTCAATTACATATTCCAAGGAAGTTCACCCCTAACTTTAAGTAAAGGGAGACCACGTGGGTCCCCCCTATACTCAAATGAATTATTTTACGTTTTTCATGAACTCTTCGAACTCAGCGTCAGTTGCTGGTGCAACAACATCACCATCGATGATTTGTTGACGATACTCATCAACTTTAGTGAGCACGTCTGCAGCAACGTTTTCTTCAGAAGTTGGTGCGATTCCTACACCTTCATCTTTAAGTGAGAATTCAACCACTTCACCAGCTGGGAACTTACCGTCCATTGCCATTTTCGACACTTCGAGTGTCGCTGTATCTACACGTTTAACCATTGACGTAAGAGTAACGTTCTCTGGAAGACCTTCTTCGTACTGGTCACGGTCAACCCCGATGACCCAAACTTCTTCACCGTTTTTCTTACGGTTTTTCGCTTCAGTGAATACACCTACACCTGTACCACCAGCTGCGTGATAGATGATATCAGATCCTGATCCATACATACCTGACGCAATTGCAGTTCCTTTTTCAGCTGAGTTGAAGTCTTCAGCATATTTTACGTCGATTGTCGCATCAGGGTTTACAGCCATTACACCAGCTTTAAATCCATTTTCAAACTTCTTGATTAAGTCTGATTCTACTCCACCGATGAAACCAACTTTATCAGTCGTCGTTGTAAGACCAGCTACTACACCTACGAGGAATGAACCTTCTTGTTCCTTAAACGTGATTGAAGCAACGTTCGGTGCATCTACAACCGAGTCAACGATTGCAAAGTTGTTATCAGGGAATTGTTCTGCAACTTTTCCAATATCCTCTGCCATCAAGAAACCGATTCCGTAGATCAAATCAAATTGATCACGTGCCAATTGTTGCAAGTTAGGCTGATAGTCTGCTTGTTTTGCTGATTGAAGATATTTGTATCCTTCGTTTTCAGTTAAGCTATTTTCTTCACCAAACTTTTTCAAACCTTCCCAAGCTGATTGGTTGAATGACTTGTCATCAACACCACCAGTATCCGTGACCATTGCAACTTTGAAGTCGCTACCTTCTCCGCCTTCACCGTTTGAAGATGAGCCTTCGTTGTCATCTCCACCGCATGCTGCGAGTACTGTAGAGAGTGTGAGTCCTGCTGCTAAAGCTGAGAGAATCGTTTTCTTTTTGTTCATCATCGTCGTGTTTCCCCTTTCGGTTCATAACAATTTTTGTTGTCATGTTATCAGTAGTCTTTACACCGGTATAAGAAAGCGCTTTCACGCTATTACCCAAAAATAACTCTTCCGTCCAGAAACTGCTCGTTTAAACTCGTTTACGTACGACATGGAAGTCGAATCGATCAGCACGGAAAAAGTTGGCCGAATCGAGTAATGGTAAATCACTCTCATCATAATGCAATTGTTTTAAAGCGAGTAACGGTTGGTCCGTCTGAAGTTGTGACGAGATTTCAGCGCTGACACTCGGTTCGATGTGCGTGATCGCATAAGCGACTCGACGTCCTACCTCTTTTTCGAGAGAATCAAACAGAGATTTCCCTTCAGTCAATGCCTCAGGATTCGAGACGAGATGGGCCGGCACTTTATCGACACAATACACAACCGGTGTGTCGTCCGCATATCGAATTCGTACAATTCGATAAATCGGTGAGTTCGGCTCAATCTTGAGACGCTCGGCTTCTCTCTCTGTTGCCAACACTTTCTCGGCCACCAATACTTTCGTTCCTGGTGTCATCTTTGCTCGTGTGATCATGTCAGTGACACTGAACAATTCCTCAATTCCTGACGTGAATGGCGGTTTAGAACTGATAAATGTTCCTACCCCATGCTTTCGCACGACAAATTTCTCATCTTCGAGAATCCGGAGCGCTTCGCGAAGTGTCGCTCGACTGACTCCAAGTTGCTTCGAAAGTTCAAATTCTGAAGGTAACTTCTCCCCTTCACGATAGACACCAGCGTCGATATCTTGCTTAATTTTCTCAATCACTCGAAGATAGAGCAATCGATGATCGAGCTTAATCGACATTGGCCTCACCACCTTTAATTTACTTACCAGTGCTCAGACATCTGACGTATGAATGTCCTTGCCAATATTAAGTATAGGGATTCGAGAATTAGAACGCAATAGTTTTTGTTCGGAATCAAGGAAATATTTTTTCGGAACATGCCGAACCGTACCTTTGAGTCCAATTTACTCATTTTCATCCCCATTGAAAAACTTTTGTAAAATGTAAACGTTATTAAAAAATGTAAGCGTTTCAGTAGTTTTTAAAAGTATGTACTAATTCAGTATATAGGACATATGTGCTATATTACATTTATATTATAGCGAACATCTAAGGATAGAGCGAATATTTCTATATTGTATAAATTGCATTAAAAAACGAACGATTATATATACTGATATATAATCATTCGTTTTTTATTATTATTCTGTTTGCTCTTGAATGAGTACTTTCCTCGGTTTCGAACCTTCCGATGGACCGACATACCCGGCTTCCTCAAGTGAGTCAATCAAACGGGCGGCACGATTATACCCGATTCGGAATCTGCGTTGAATCATCGAAGTTGATGCCGTTTCTTGTGTCATGACGAATTGCACGACTTCTCCGAACAATGAATCATCCGAATCAATCGTCGTCACTTCCTCTTCTTTTGGCATCATCGCTTCCACATATTGCGCACGTTGTTGCGCGATGACATGATTGACGACCGTCTCGACTTCTTGATCGGAGACGAATGCACCTTGTACACGGACCGGCTTGTTCATTCCGTTTGCAAGCATCAACATGTCACCGCGTCCAAGCAACTTTTCCGCCCCGCCACCATCAAGGATGGTCCTTGAATCGGTTTGAGAAGAGACGGCAAAGGCGATGCGGGACGGAATGTTCGCCTTGATGACTCCTGTGATGACGTCGACAGATGGGCGCTGTGTCGCGAGGACCATATGAATACCCGCAGCACGTGCCATTTGTGCAAGTCGCATGATGGCATCTTCGACATCATTTGATGCCACCATCATCAAATCCGCTAATTCATCGACGATTACGACGATGAACGGTAAACGTTTCGCATCCTCGTCATCCGACTGATCGACGAGTTCATTGTAACCTTCGATATTGCGAACTCCATATCGACTAAACAGTTCATACCGCCGTTCCATTTCTGCGACGACCTGCTTCAGTGCCTGGGCGGCTTTTTTCGGATCCGTGACGACCGGTGTCAACAGGTGTGGCACTCCGTTATAGACGTTCAACTCGACCATCTTCGGATCAATCATCATGAGTCGGACCTCATCCGGACGAGAACGCATCAAGAGTGACACGATCATGCCGTTGATACAGACAGATTTACCTGATCCTGTCGATCCTGCAACAAGCAAATGCGGCATTTTATTGAGAGAGATCCCAACCGTCTCGCCACTGATACTCCGACCGAGTGCGACGAGTAACTTCGAGTCATCTTGTTTCACCGGCTCCGCTTCCAGTACTTCACGTAAGCATACCGGTGCGACCTCCTGGTTCGGCACTTCAATACCAATAGCGGCTTTACCCGGAATCGGAGCTTCAATCCGAATATCTTTTGCAGCGAGCGCCAATGCCAAATCATCACTTAATGAGGTGATGCGACTGACTTTCACACCGATATCCGGTTGTAGTTCATATTTTGTGACGGTTGGACCAAGGTGAATCTTTAACACTTTGACACCGACCCCGAATGACTTAAGCGTCTTTACAAGTTTGGATGCATTTTCTTTCAATCGTGCATTCTCACCAGACAAATCCGTAATGACGGGCTCTTTCAAATTCGAGAATGGCGGAAGCTCGTATGTATCCGAGACATCTTGGGCCGCAGTCATCATCATCTCCTCGGTCGTGATTGTGGAATCGACTTCCGAAGAATCCGTACGAGGTTGATCTTCCGTCTCTCTTTTTTCTGCTACGACTTTCTCACTAAACCCGACGATTGGAATGTCTTGCATCGTGACCACATCTGACTCTACTTCCGCGTCCGGCTGCGTTTCCTCTTGTTTTGGACGAGGTGACGTTTTGCGCGTTCGTTTCGTCTCTAGCTGCTTTTCCACTTTCGGTCTGGCTTGCCATTCTTTTCTGACGGCCGTGACGGATTCCTGCATTCGATGATAGAGCGTCCCCCAAATCGTCGGGGCATAGAGCGAGACACCGACAAGGAAGCAGACGATTCCTAAGAAGACAATCCCGAAGTCAGAGAATAAATATTGGTTCAAGTTATAAAGAGTGCCATTGATGCCACCCCTCGCCTCTCCCCAAAGTAAGTCTCCAAATAGTAAGAACGAGGCGAGCATTGCGAATAGTCCCGCTCGTCGCATCGGCTTCATCGGAGTGAGTACGATCCATAACAAGACTGCCATCATCAAGTAAGTGAGCGCACCCCATCCTCCGAAAAGATAGACAGATAAATCGGACAACTGTTGTCCGATCCACCCTAAATCAAATAAGGCAAATACGAATGCGACGATGGCGAGGACAAAGATGCCCCACCCATATGTACGTGGCGCAATCGGTTGTTTTTTACGGTTCCTCGTATTTCGCGTCGCTGGCCGCTTTCGCTTTACGGGAGTCTTTCTTGTTTTTTGAGCCACATCAGTTCCTCCTAAAAAAAGAAGGCAAAAGTCAGATGACTTTTGCCTCACTCTCATTCCATTAAATCTCCATGATGATCGGCAAGATCATCGGACGACGTTTCGTCTGCTCGAATAAGAAGACGCTCAGTCGCTCGCGGATATTTGATTTCAATTCGGTCCAATCACTGCCAGCCTGCAGACTCTTTTCAATCTGTTTCGTGACAATACGGTTTGCCTCTGAAATCATCTCCTCCGATTCACGCATATATACGAAACCACGTGAGATGAGTTCAGGTCCTGAAATCAATTTCTTCTGTTTCCGATTCAACGTGACCACGCAGAGAACAACTCCATCTTGTGACAACAATCGACGGTCCCGTAAGACGATGTTTCCAACGTCCCCGACGCCGATTCCGTCAATCAAGACATTTCCTGCAGGAACTTTTCGGCTCATGCGGGCTTTTCGACCCGTGAACTCGACGACGTCACCTTTTTCAACGATGAAGATATTGTTCGGTTTGACACCCACTTGTTCAGCGAGTTTCGAGTGTGCCATCTGCATGCGGTATTCCCCGTGAATCGGTAAGAAGTACTTCGGTTTAACGAGGTTGAGCATCAGCTTCAATTCTTCTGCCGATCCGTGTCCAGATACGTGCACTTTACGTTGGTTGTAAATGACGTTCGCACCTGAACGGAACAACAAATCAATCGTTTTAGAAACAGACTTCTCATTCCCTGGAATCGGTGTCGCCGCGATGACGACCGTGTCATTCAATCGAATGTTGACTTGCTTGTGGGCATTACGAGCCATACGAGTCAATGCCGCCATCGGCTCTCCTTGCGAACCTGTCGTTAAAATGACGACTTTATTATCCGGTAGACGGTTTACTTGCGACAACTCGACGAGTGTCTTCGCCTTGAAACGTAAGTAGTTTAGTTTCTGTGCAACTTCGACGATGTTGACCATGCTACGACCAACGACCGCGACTTTACGATCATTCGCTTCCGCTGCTGCGAATACTTGTTGCAAGCGATGGACGTTCGAGGCGAATGATGCCACGATAACCCGACCTTCCGCTTGATAAATGACATCGTTCAATTCAGCTCCGACGATTGACTCTGAACCGGTTTGCCCCGGTCGCTCGGCGTTCGTCGAATCGGAAAGAAGCGCAAGTACGCCACGTTGTCCGATTGCCGCTAATTTATTGAAGTCGGATTGTTTACCATCGACAGGCGTGTAATCAAACTTGAAATCTCCGGTATGGACGATCGCACCTTGAGACGTTTGAATACAGACGCCGACACAGTCGGGAATCGAGTGATTGACGCGGAAAAACGTGATGAAATGATCAGCGATAGTCAATTTCGTTTTGGCATCAATCATGCGAAGGTCGACTTCTTTCAACAAACCGGCCTCTTTTAATTTCAATTCAATCAACCCGAGGGTCAATTTCGTCCCGTATACTGGAACGTGCTTCAAGTCGCGTAAGACGTAGCTAAGTCCACCGATATGGTCTTCGTGACCATGGGTGATGAAAATCGCCCGTACACGATCTTTATTTTCTTTTAAGTATGTGATGTCTGGGATGACGATATCAATCCCGAGCATCTCATCGCCTGGAAACATTAGACCGGCATCGATGACGAAGATGTCGTCGTCTAGTTCCACGACGTACATGTTCTTCCCGATTTCGCCTACGCCTCCAAGCGCAAAGACGCTAATATTCTCTGTCTTCTTTTTTGACACTAACAAAAACCTCCTAAATGATTCATATTCTGTTTCGTCCCCTTATCGCTACTGAATATTGTAGCGGAAAACGGCTTCATTGCCAACATTTCCGTCTAATCTAATAGAGGTTTTAGTGCATCGGCAAGCGGTGCCGTCTCTTTTTCGTCAGGTCGTTTCCCTGCAACAAGTTGACGAATCGACAAGCCGAAGTCCATTTGGAGGTGAGGATAGTCCGGGAATGAGTTCCAGTCTCCGCCCCATTCAAAGCCGAGCGCCTTTCCTAACTCCCCGAGTTCTTGCCAGTCAGGAATGTCATTCCGATTACGATCCGTATTCAGGTCATAGTCGGTCTTGTTGTTATGGATGATAACGAAATCGACAGCAAGACCATAGTTATGATAGCTCTGACCCGCCTTCGCATTGGTCACCACTTGCCCGGGTTCAGACCGCCCTTGCGCATAAAGCGCATTCTGTTCCTTGGCAGAACGGTATCCTGAAGTGAGGCGCACTTCGAGGTCTAGACAAGAATGGGCCAATCGAATGAACGATTCTCCTCGATTGGCGACTAACGGATGCAACCGGTCAAAATCAATCTTCGTCCTTACCAAGATCGCATCTTCTTTCTCCACGTCTCGCACACACATATCCGCTTCGAACGTCGGCTCGTCCACCCAAGGCACCGGTTCCGGTTGCACATAAAAGTAAGCGAGCGTAATGCCAATCAGAAAGGCGACCATCGCAAGAGATAACACGCCTGTCCATCTCATCTTCTTAACCGTTTACGCAGTCCTTTTAAGAGTGGCAACCCTTTTTCGAGTGCCATATACAAAGGACGATTCAAGACGAGGTCGAATTCCCCGACCTTTTCAATCATGTCGCTTCCCCATCCCGATTTGAATGCGTAAAGACCAGCATATTCATCATCCGGGTCCGTACTTCCTGATACCCCGCCGAAGTCGTATCGCTCGGCGCCACTCGCTTTGGCCGCCTGCATCATCGTCCATTGCATCAAGTGGTTCGGCATAAATTCACGGAATTCATTTGACGAGGCTCCGTATAAGTAATAAGAGCGCCGTCCTGCGAGTGTCAACAGACCACCTGATAAGACGAGCCCGTTCGGATAGGTCTGATCGAGTTCGACGAGCTCAGGGAGGGCTTGCTCCGCTTTTTGAATTTGTGCCTCCGTCTGTTCCTTGCGGTTCAAAAGGCTGTTACGTTTCTTTTCAATCGTTTCTTTCTCAAGGCCCCGTTCAATCTTCGCCAACTCTTTCTTCGCTTTTTCTAGCGTCGCCTGTTGCTGTTCGAGTGCGATTTTCGGTTCGAGCGTTGTCAAGAAGAGACGGGCATCGTTCGGTTGCAGACAATCGTATAGGTTCTCAAAATAATCGAGCCCTCGCGTAGCGAATCCGTCACGCTCCCCTGTCACTTTCATCAAATCGGCGAACGTTTTGAGTCCGTCACGACCGACCTCTTTGCAGACGATTCCTTTTTTCTCCGCGAGACGGACATTGTAGCGGAACTTATGATGGAATTTCGCAAAAAGATCCTTCTCACTCGGGCGCAAATCAGTTTCCATTGTAAAACGAGGTTGGGCGTAGTCAAAGCCACCGCCGTATCCCTTATGTTTAAACCCGATGGCAGCCATTTCGGTTAATAGTCCTGGCAATTCATCGCGGTCGATGTTTGGATCGATTTTTACGACGATGGCCTTATGTGCCGTCGCGACACGTGTCGCTTCTTTCACGAGCGCCTGTAGCGATGCCAAGTCGTCGTAGTCCACGACAAACCCGCGTGGGGCATAGCACAGTGTGTATGGTAATTTCGGGACACGTTTGAATAAAAGTAAAGCGACACCGGACGTCACGCCGTCTCGCGCGACCGCGACACGTTCTGACGTCCAACCATTTTGGCGCTTCACATCTCCCCAACTCGATAGTTGCAACAAATCCCCACGGTCGTGTGTTTTGACGAAGTCGTCATGCTCTTTTTCTGTCAACGTAATTGGTTGTACTGCCATAAATCATGCTTCCTCCGTATTCAAAATTGTCGCTCGAACGATTGCCTCTTCATCGAGCGGCAATTTTTCATTTCCGATAATTTGATACTTCTCATGCCCTTTTCCTGCTAGCACGATGATGTTGTCCGGTTTCGCTAAACGGGCCGCATAACGGACCGCTTCTTCTCGATCCCCGATTTCAACAAAGTTGTCATGGGTCATCCCGGCCGCAATCCCTTTTGTAATGGACTCATACGCTTCGAATCGTGGATCATCTGTCGTGATGATGACGGTACCGGCATAGGACGAAGCCATCTCGCCCATTGCCGGACGTTTTGTGACGTCACGGTTTCCACCTGTCCCAATCAAAAAGATAATCTTTTCTTTTGGTACGCCGACGAGCGACTTCAGACACTGTTCGATGCCATCCGGCGTGTGGGCGTAGTCCGCATATACGTTGTAACCTGGGACGTCTAAACGTTGCATCCGTCCTTTGGCCGGATGAATCATCTCGAGTGCTTTGGCAATTCGTTCAAGCGAATAACCGGCAGCGAGAAGACAACCCGTCGCCAACAATAGATTGTACACGTTGAAACGACCGATGAACTGGACCGTCACCGGAAGTTTCGCGCCTTGGTAATTCAATGTAAAGCTCGTCTGAGACAACGTCTGTTCAATGTCCGTTGCCTTCAGGTCTGCTTGCGCATCAATCCCATACGTTATTACTTTCGCACCGGTCATCGTCTCATAAAGAGGCGTTTGTGCATCGTCCGCGTTCAAGACGGCGACTTTCCCACGTGAGGCCATTTGACCGAGTTGAGCGAACAATAATCCTTTTGCACGTGCATAGTTTTCGAACGTCCCATGAAAATCTAGGTGATCGTGCGTCAAATTCGTGAAGCCAACGATGTCAAAATCAGTTCCGATGACACGTCCGAGCTCAAGACCGTGTGAGGACACTTCCATCATCACGTCCGTCACGCCTTCATCACGCATTTGTGCCAACAAGTGTTGAAGTTCTGAACTTTGAGGCGTCGTATTTTTACTTGGGACGATTTTGTCGTTGATACGTACTTCAACGGTCCCAATCAAACCGGTCGAATGCCCGAGGACATCGAGGACGTCTCGTAAAATCGTCGTCGTCGTCGTTTTTCCATTCGTTCCCGTGATTCCGAACAGTCGCATCTGTTCAGATGGATACGCATAAAAGGCCGAAGCCAACAACCCGATCGAACGCGAGCTGTCACGTACAATCAGGTTTGGCACTGACAGGTCGAGCGGTCGTTCGCTAACGACTGCCACCGCGCCTCGCTCTACCGCTTGCGCCGCATATTCATGCCCATCCACCGTATAGCCTTTGATGGCGACAAACAGCGTTCCCGGCACAACTTCTCGCGAGTCCGTCGTCACATGCGTCACGACGATGCCTTCTAGATTTGGTTGATTAATTAATTGTATCGTCTTCACTAAATCCGTTAAGTTCAAGTCTTTCCCTTCTTTCACCTGTATCCTATCCAAACTAAAGAATACCTCTTAATCAGTGTAGAGAACTTACAATTCGGTTTCAAGTCACGCTTCGTTTGGGAGGACATATGACTTCGCTGGGCGATGGCTCAACACCTCACGAATCAATTCATTGACCTCATCGCGTTCAATCCGTTCTACTTTCGCAATCACTTGTTCTATCGGCTCGACTTCATCGAGAAGTAGCAAGTTCCGTCCGTTCCGGTTCATACGGGCACTCGAACTTTCATTCCCAAGAGCGATCGACCCTTTCAATTGTCGCTTGCCTTTGTCTACTTCCTCAGCAGTCAAACCGTCGGCGACAAGTCGCTTCATCTCTCTCTCTAGGATGACTTCGACTTGTTCCAACGTATCCGGCGACGTACCGACGTATATGGTAAACGTACCGTGATCGGAAAACGTCGTGTAATAGGAGTAAATGGAATAAGCCAAGCCCTCTTCTTCACGGATGGACTGGAACAAACGCGAAGACATCGTCGCGCCGATTGCGTTGTTCATCAATGCCAAATGAGGCAATCGATCGTCCGTCGCCGGAATCGCTTCGTAGTTCCAACAGAGGTGGGCTTGCTCCGTTTCCTTATGTTTCGTCAATGTGTCATGGAACAGTTCCGGTTGATTGATTTCTTTCGACGATTCCCTAGAAGGGATGTGGGCAAACCTACGTTTTACCGCCTGGATCAATTCTTCAGAAACATGACCTGCGATCGAGACGACAATCTGCTCGGCCGTATACTGTTCCTGTAAGTATTCGACGAGCTGGTCCCGCGTCAATCGATTGACACTCTCCTCCGTCCCTAAAATCGGTTGGGCAAGTATATCGTCTCGATACGCCGCAATGGCCAATAGTTCGTGAACGAGATCTTCCGGCGTGTCCTCATACATTTTAATCTCTTCCACAACGACACGCTTTTCTTTCTCCAACTCCTGCATATCGATTACTGACTCAAACAGCATGTCTGTCAGGACGTCGAGCGCCATGACCGCGTGTTCATCGAGCGTCTTCACATAAAAGCATGTATGGTCTTTCGAGGTGAAGGCGTTGACGCTTCCACCGAGCTCATCGAAAAAGGAAGCAATCTCTTTCGCGCTTTTCGATGCGGTCCCTTTGAACAGCATATGTTCAATCAAATGACTGATGCCGATGTTCTCAAACGTCTCTGTACGTGTCCCTGCTTTAATGAATACCCCGGTCGAGGTGCTAAGCGAACCTTCGATTGGTTCGATGATGATTCGGACACCGTTCTCTAATGTCATCCATTCCATATTCTCACTCCTATGAAAAAGGCCATCGCACCAAGACGATGGCCAGAATAATTAATTTGTCGAGCGCGGTGGACGACGGTCCCCGTCACGACGTGGCGGACGGCTATCGCGAGGTGGGCGGCTTTCACGTGCTGCCTTCCGTTTCGCTTCGTATGCCTCACGCTCTTCAGGAGACAATCCTTCTAAGATGAGCGCTTTTCGTGATGCGTTGACACGACCTTTGTCATCGATTTCAGTGACTTTGACTTGAATCGAATCGCCAAGCTTCACAACATCCTCGACGTTCGCGACACGCTCAAGGCTGAATTCGGATACGTGTACGAGCGCATCTTTCCCTTTGAACAACTCGACGAACGCGCCGAATTTTTCGATGCGACGTACGGTAGCATCGTATACTTCACCGACGACGACTTCACGGACAATGTCACCAATCATTGACATGGCAAGATCGATTCCTTCTTGGTCCGTCGAGGCGATGAAGACCGTACCGTCTTGTTCGATGTCGATTTTGACGCCCGTTTGGTCGATGATGCTGTTGATCATCTTACCGCCTGGTCCGATGACGTCGCGAATCTTATCCGGATTGATTGTCATCGTCACAATCTTCGGTGCATATTTCGACAATTGAGTACGTGGAGTATCTAACGTCTCAAGCATGTGATCAAGGATGTGTAAACGACCGACACGTGCCTGTTCAAGCGCTTCTTCTAAAATTTCACGCGTGATTCCGGCAATCTTGATATCCATTTGAAGGGCAGTGATCCCGTCTTTCGTTCCAGCTACTTTGAAGTCCATATCCCCAAGGTGGTCTTCAAGTCCTTGAATATCTGTCAAGACCGTGTAGTGTTCACCTTCCATGATAAGACCCATGGCAATCCCGGCGACTGGCGCTTTGATTGGCACACCTGCATCCATCAATGCGAGTGTCGACCCACAAATCGAAGCTTGTGAACTTGAACCGTTTGATTCGAGTACTTCCGAAACGAGACGAATCGTGTATGGGAAGTCTGCTTCTTTCGGAATAATTGGAAGAAGCGCACGCTCACCGAGTGCTCCGTGACCGATCTCACGACGACCTGGCGCACGGACCGGACGAGCTTCACCGACTGAGAACGGCGGGAAGTTATAGTGGTGCATAAAGCGCTTGTTCTCTTCAAGACCGATTCCATCGATGATTTGTGCGTCTCCGATGACACCGAGTGTCGCAACAGACATGACTTGTGTTTGACCTCGTGTGAAGAGACCGACACCGTGTGCACGTGGGAGTAATCCGACTTCTGATGCGAGCGGGCGAATCACGTCTGGACGACGTCCGTCTGGGCGGACTTTTTCGACCGTGATCAAGCGACGGACTTCATCTTTGACGAACTTGTTCAAGATGCCTGAAACTTCGCCGAGTTTTGAAGGGTCATCCGCAAGACGCGCTTCATACATCGCGACATACTTCGCAATCACTTCGTTGATGGCTTCGTCACGAGCGTGTTTCTCTTCCACTTGAACCGCTTCTACGATTTCAGGACGGGCTGCTTCGAGTTCAGCAGTAAGTGCCTCATCGTATTTCGAGACCGTGTATTCGAATTTAGGTTTTCCGACAGCTTCTACGATTTCTTGTTGGAATGCAATCAAACGCTTGATTTCTTCATGTCCAAACAAGATCGACTCGAGCATGACGTCCTCAGGTACTTCGTTCGCACCTGCTTCAACCATGTTGATGGCTGTCGATGTCCCTGCAACTTGAAGTTCAAGGTCCGTTTTCTCCAACTGAGCCGTCGTCGGGTTGATGACGAATTCGCCGTCCACACGGCCGACTGTCACGCCAGCGATTGGACCGTCAAACGGTACGTCAGAAATCGAGAGCGCGATCGACGTTCCGAGCATACCTGCCATTTCAGCCGAGCAATCTGGGTCGTTTGACATGACGTAAATCATGACTTGAATATCATGACGGAATCCGTCTGGGAAGAGTGGACGAATCGGGCGGTCGATGAGACGTGATGTCAAAATCGCGTTTTCACCCGGGCGACCTTCACGACGAAGGAAACCACCTGGAATTTTACCGACCGAGTAAAGTTTCTCCTCATAGTTGACCGTCAACGGGAAGAAGTCTAAATCTTTTGGTGCTTTTGAAGCCGTCACTGTCGCAAGGACAACCGTATCTCCATAACGCACGAGTGCCGAACCGTTTGCTTGCTTCGCAAGTTGGCCGACCTCTACAGACAATGGGCGTCCGCCCCACTCTGTAGAGAATACTTGTTTCGTACCTAACATGTACATTCTCCTCTCAAACCTTATCTAGTTTATTATGTAACTCATTCCAACGAATGTCTAATCATTTTCCTTAAAAAAGAAGAAACGGACTAGGACGTTGTCCCAGCCCGTTAAACAGTCTCGATCGATTAACGACGGAGACCGAGGCGTTGAATCAATTCACGGTAACGTGTAACGTCCTTGTTACGAAGGTACGTAAGCAAGTTACGACGACGTCCAACCATTTTCAAGAGACCGCGACGTGAGTGGTGGTCTTTCTTGTGTGTACGAAGGTGGTCGTTCAATGTGTTGATTTGTTCAGTCAACACAGCCACTTGTACTTCTGGTGAACCTGTGTCACCTTGTTTTGTCGCGTATTCCGCGATAATTTCGTTTTTACGTTCTTTTGAGAGTGCCATTGCCTCTCCACCTCCATTTAATGAAAAATTGCCGCGTTGCCGAGCCGGCGTTGGTGAATCGACCAGCCAAGCGAAGCGGTGTACTTTGCGTACTTGACAAGGATAGCGTACCCGCTCTTGAAAGTCAAGATAGGATTGAACGAGCTGCCACCTCATCTTCTTTTAGTTGAGCGACCAATGCATCCAACCCATCGAACGCGCGTTCATTCCGAATATATTGGATCCACTCGATTTCGATGACTTGTCCATATAAATCCTCGGAGAAGTCGAAGAGATGGCTCTCAACAGAGACCGATCCCGTCTCATAAAAAGTCGGACGACGTCCAACATTCGTCATCGCGTGGAACATCCGTCCGTCCGGTAGCGTGACTCGAGTCGCGTATACGCCCAATCGTGGCATGACGTACGAAGCGTCCATCAACACGTTCGCAGTCGGGAAACCGATGGTACGCCCTCTCGCATCACCGTGAATGACTTCGCCACAGATCACGTATGGCGTACCGAGGAGTTCATGTGCGGCATCGACCTGTCCCTCTGCCAAGAGTTTACGGATGCGGGTAGATGACACTTTTTCCCCATCCATCGTCTGCTCTGTGACGACAGACGTCGTGAATTGGTCACGCGCATGGTATGGAAGTGTCTCCATCGTCCCTTCTCCAAACTTTCCATAAGAGTAATCAAAACCAGCTGTCACGTGCACGGCTCCGGCACCGATCAAATAATCATCGACAAACTGTTGCGGGGACAAATTGGCCAATTCTTTTGTGAATGTCAAGACGAGGCAACGCTCTACCCCGAGCGCTTCGATGCGCTTCAGCTTTCGAGACAGCGGCGTGATATAACGCACTGCGTCTGGCTTATTTGAAAGTACTTGTTTCGGATGTGGGTCGAACGTGACGACCGTCACCGGTAGGTTGTGCTCCGCTGCCACACGCTTGGCGTGATGGATTACGGCTTGATGGCCCTTATGAACACCGTCGAAGAAACCGAGTACCATGACGGACGGATACACGTCCGGTGTTTCTGGATAGGTGAGATGTCTTGTTTCCATACTGTCAAATTCCCCCTTAGTCGATGGCCAGCATGACCTCGACTGTAGCGTCTGTCGTTCCTTCTTGTCTTCGATATAAAGCAAGAGGGATTCCTTCTTCATTATAGACAGTAAATAACTCAAATTCGAGCGAAACGCCGTTCAGCTTTCCGCCATTGCGAATATAATGCTCCCGATTCTTTCGAATCGTGATTGCCGGCCAGCGTTTGATGACATCCTCAAGTGGGATCACATGCGCCAATCGTTCTTCGACCGTTTCAAGAGACTGTAACGTTTCGAGCGATACCGCGTTCTCTTCCTCAAACGTTCCTGAGCTCGTCCGTCTGAGTTCGCTCATATGGGCAGGGTAACCGAGCTTCTCCCCGATCTGAACGGCGAGCGTTCGAATATATGTCCCTTTCCCACAGTCGATTTCCATTCGGAAGCGACAGGCGTCCGCTTCGAATGTCAATTCACTCGTCCGCTCCAGACGATGAATCTCGACCGTCCGCCGAGGTCGTTCGACGGTCTGCCCTTTCCGAGCATACTCGTACAACTTTTTCCCGTTTACTTTGACCGCTGAGTAGTACGGCGGGATTTGTTCAATCATTCCTGTCAATTGACGCATCGCCTCGTCAATCTGAGATTCGTCCAAATCGTTCGGTGTGACTGACTTCTGCGTGACGACCTCGCCATGCGCATCCTCGGTCATCGTGGCGGTACCAATCGTCACCTCGGCCACGTAACGCTTCCCTTCATCCGTGATAAAACGCGACAGCTTCGTGGCACGCCCTAAACAGATGGGCAATACGCCTGTCACTTCCGGGTCAAGTGTACCCGTGTGTCCGACCTTTTTCGTTTGGAACAATTTTCGTAATTTAAATACGCAGTCATGACTCGTCATGCCAGCATCTTTATCGAGTACGAGCACTCCGTTCGGTTCCAATTTCATCCCTCCATATAAAAAAAGGGAGAACGACGTCTCCCCTTTCAAATTATTGATCTTTGTTCAAATCACGAATCAACGAATCGATATGGCTACCATATGCGACTGAAGAATCGTATTCAAACGAGATCTCTGGTGTTTTCCGAAGACGGATGCGGTTCCCGATTTCGCGACGGATAAATCCTTTCGCCTTATCGAGACCAGCTTGCGTTTCTGCTTTCACATCTTCCTCATCACCAAGCACCGTATAATAGACTGTTGCTTGTTGTAAGTCACCTGTCACATCAACGCTCGTAATCGTAGCGTTTTTTGTACGCGGGTCACTGACTTCCCGTAACAAGACATCTGTTATTTCTTTACGCATTTGCTCGGCAACACGTTGGGCACGAATTTTCATACGTGATCCCTCCTCACATTATTTACGTTCGACTTCTTTCATGACGAACGCTTCAATGACATCGTCTACTTTGATGTCATCAAATTTCTCTACTTTAATCCCACACTCATAACCAGTCGCCACTTCTTTCACGTCATCTTTGAAACGACGAAGCGTATCGAGTTTACCTTCGTAAATCACGATTCCGTTACGAATGACACGGACACCGGCGTCACGTGTGATTTTACCTTCTGTCACATAACAACCTGCAATCGCACCGACTTTCGAAACTTTGAAGACGTCACGGACTTCGACTTGACCTGTGATTTCTTCCACGAACTCTGGGTCAAGCATCCCTTTCATCGCGCTCTCGATTTCTTCGATTGCGTTGTAGATGATGCGGTGGAGACGCATTTCAACGTTCTCTTGTTCCGCCATCGAACGTGCGTTTCCATCAGGACGGACGTTGAATCCGATGATGACAGCATTCGCAGCTGAAGCGAGGATGACATCACCTTCCGTGATTGCACCGACACCTTGGTGAACGATGTTAACTTTGACGCCTTCGACATCAATCTTGCGGAGTGAACCAGCCAATGCTTCGGCTGACCCTTGAACGTCTGCTTTGATGATGACGTTCAAGTCTTTCACTTCACCTTCTTGAATGCGGCTGAACAAATCATCAAGACTTACTTTCGCCGACTCACGACGCTGTGACTCAAGGTAACGTTGGTAACGTTTTTCCCCGATTGCACGTGCTTTCTTCTCATCTTCGAAGACGATGAACTGGTCACCCGCTTGTGGAACGTCGTTCAAACCAGTGATTTCAATCGGTGTAGATGGTCCGACTTGTTTCACACGGCGACCGATATCGTTGACCATCGCACGGACACGACCGAATGTGCTACCGACGACGATTGAGTCTCCGATTCGAAGTGTACCGTGTTGAACGAGAAGTGTCGCGACCGGTCCACGTCCTTTGTCGAGTTTCGCCTCGATGACTGAACCACGAGCTGGCATGTCTGGTGTCGATTTATATTCTTCGACTTCAGATACGAGGAGAATCATCTCGAGCAATTCATCGATCCCTTCGCCTTTAATAGCAGAAATCGGAACGAAGATTGTTTCGCCGCCCCACTCTTCAGGGATGAGACCGAACTCTGTCAACTCTTGTTTGACACGGTCAGGGTTTGCCCCTTCTTTGTCCATTTTGTTGACTGCCACGATGATTGGAACGTTCGCTGCCTTGGCGTGCGAGATTGCTTCCTCTGTTTGTGGCATGACGCCATCGTCAGCCGCAACGACGATGATTGCGATATCTGTCACTTCGGCACCGCGGGCGCGCATCGTTGTGAAGGCTGCGTGACCTGGTGTATCGAGGAATGTGATTTTCTTATCGTTGACTTCAACTTGGTAAGCACCGATGTGCTGCGTGATTCCGCCCGCTTCTCCTGCGACGACTTTCGTGTTACGAATCGAGTCAAGAAGTGTCGTTTTCCCGTGGTCGACGTGACCCATGATGGTAACGACAGCTGGACGTTCTTCAAGGTCATATTGTGAGAAGTCGATCTCAACTGTTTCAAAGTCTGTCTCATCGACAACAACTTCTTTTTCAACCTCAAAGCCGAATTCTGCAGCGAGTAATTCAACCGTTTCATCATCAAGCGTTTGGTTGATGGTTGCCATGACACCGAGACCCATCAACTTCATGATGATTTCATTTGGCTTTTTATTCATTTTTGAAGCAAGGTCAGACACGCTCAGTACATCGTCATACTTGATGACGTTGCCCATCTCTGCCTCTTGCGCGAGACGTGCTGCTTTACGCTGACTTGTCTTCGAGTTTGGATCGGCTTCTTGTGGCACAGCTGCTTTTACCGGCTTGCCTTTGCCTTTCCCTTTTCCACGTTTTTTATTGCGTGGGTCGTTGTTTCGGTTATCGTTACGATTTTGTCCACCGCGATTGTTTTGTCCACCGCGATTGTTTTGACCGCCACGGTTTTGTTGTCCCGCTTGTGGACGTGACGCTTGTGCTTCTTTTTTCTCTTGCTTCGGCTCATTCGATGTTGACGTCGCTTTCGCTTCCGCTTGTTTTTCAGCACGATATTTTTCAGGATTGAACACACGGTCCAATTGTTTTACCGTTTCCTCATCGAGGACGGCCATATGGTTTTTCACCGGTTTGTTCAATTTTTCTAATTGAGTAATGACTTGTTTACTCGTTACATTCTGTTCTTTTGCAAATTCATAGACGCGTTTTCCCAAAGCATCCACCTCCGTTAATAGTTAAGAGAGAAGTTGCTTAAGCTTGTTCGCAAATCCGGATTCTGTCACCGATACGACGACACGCATGTCTTTACCGAGTGCGGCACCGATTGTATAGCGATCGCTCACTTCAATCAATGGCACTTGATAAGACGCACATTTGTCAGTGACTCGTTTTTTCGTCGAGGCACCTGCATCTCCGGCTAGAATGACGAGCTTGGCACGACCTGCTCGTACATCCTTTAATACAAACTCTTCTCCCATCGTTACTTTCCTCGCTCGAGCAGCAAGGCCTAACAATGATTCCCACTGGCTCATGATTCGCCACCTGCGACAGCTTTCAACTGTTCATACAAGTCGTCGCTCGTCTTTACTTTCAAGTGATGGTCGAGCGTCCGTTTTTTCTCTGCTTGACGAACGACTTCGATATCTTTTGATAAGTAAGCACCACGACCGTTCACTTTACCCGTCTGATCGATGACCACGTCACCTTCAGGCGTCCGAACGACACGAATCAATTCTTTTTTCGGGAGCATTTCCTGTGTGACCACACACTTACGCAAAGGAAGTTTCTTTTGCTTCATGGTCATTCCTCTTCTTTCACCGCAGTCGTTTCAACTGTAGCATCTGATAAGTCTTGTTCTACTTCATTTTGAACAATTTCTGGTTCTGATTCAACTTTTTCAGCGAACGTATCGAACAAATCAAGTGCTTCGGCATCCGTTTCACTCTTGATGTCGATTTTCCATCCTGTCAATTTCGCAGCGAGACGGGCGTTTTGACCACGTTTCCCGATTGCGAGTGACAATTGATAGTCCGGTACGACGACTGTCGTCGATTTTGCTGGCTCGTTGACATATACCGCAACGACCTGAGCCGGGCTGAGTGCGTTACGAACGAACTCTTTCGGGTCTTCAGACCAGCGGACGATATCAATTTTCTCGCCGTTCAATTCGTCGACAATCGTTTGAACACGTTGTCCTTTCGGTCCGACGCATGCGCCGACCGGGTCGACGATATCCGAGTGTACAGCGATTTTCGAACGGTCACCCGCTTCACGCGATACTGACATCACGTCGACTGTCCCGTTTGAAATCTCAGGAACTTCGAGTTCGAACAAGCGGCGCAAAAGTCCCGGATGCGTACGCGAAACTTGAATCGCTGCACCTGAACCTTTCGTCGTTGAATCTACTTTTGTCACGTATACTTTGATACGGTCATGGATTTGGTATGACTCGTTCGGCATCTGTTCATTCGGTGTCAATACAGCTTCGATGTTGTTCTCGAGACCGATATACAGATTGCGTGGGTCGAAACGCTCCACGATTCCTGTCATGATTTCATCTTCTTTGTCAGCGAAGTGGTTGTAGATGCGCTCGCGCTCCGCTTCACGCATCTTCTGTGTGACGACTTGTTTAGCTGTCATCGCCGCGACGCGTCCGAAATCACTCGGAGTGACTTCTTCTTTATGGAAATCACCGAGCTCATAGTTCGGATCGATTTCATGTGCTTCCTCGAGTGAGAGCTGTTGGTCCGGTTGCGTGAGGCGCTCTACGACTTCTAAAAGTGCATAGACACGGATATCCCCCGTCACCTGATCAAACTCGACTTTCACGTGCTCGTTCGGGTTCGCCACGTTGCGACGATACGCAGAAATAAGCGCTTGTTCGAGTGCATCGATAATGATGTTTTTGTCGATTCCTTTTTCTTTGGCAATCTGATCGATTGTAGTGAGTAATTGTGGACCCATCTTCTTCCCTCTCCTTAACTAAACGTGACCGCTAAGCGGGCTTGTGCAATTTTGTCAACCGGTAGCGATACCGCTTTTTTTCTTGTCTTGATGCGTGTCTCGATCACGACCGTTTCCCCATCATATGCCGTCAAAATTCCTTCAAACTCTTTGGCACCATCGATCGGAGCGAACGTTTTCATGTAGACATTTTTGCCTACCGCACGTTCAAAATCGCTCGGCTTTTTCAGCGGACGCTCCGCACCAGGACTCGAGACATCAAGATAATAAGCCTGTTCAATCGGATCGGTTTCGTTTAGTTTTTCCGAGAGCTGTTCATTGATATTGACGCAATCGTCCAAATCGACGCCCCCCGGCTTATCGATATAGACGCGCAAGAACCAGTCTGGACCTTCCTTAACGAATTCCACATCGACCAATTCCATGTTTTCCCGTTCTACGATCGGCAACGCAATCGATTCAACGACTTCTGTTATTTTGGACACTCTCATCCCTCCTTCTGGCTTTTACATACAAGAAAGGAGTAGGGTTCCCTACTCCTTTCCGTCGTAGTATCCAACTTTGTTCGATACCAATATATCATATTTTCCCGATAAATCGCAACTTACACCCCAAAATCAAAGAATGAGAGTTGGTTCTCATCAGGCAGACCTTCGAGACATTTCATCGTATCAAGTGTCTCGATGACCGTTTTCGAAAGTTTCGCACGTTTCCGCAAATCTTCTTTCGAAAGGAACTGTCCTTCTTCTCTCGCTTCGACGATTGCTTTCGCCGCATTCGTTCCAAGGCCATCGACCGCGTTGAACGGTGGAATCAGCGTATTGTCTTCAATCAAGAACTCTGTCGCACTCGACCGATACAAGTCGATGTTTTGGAACTTCATACCCCGCTCGAGCATTTCGAGTGCCAGTTCAAGGACCGTGTGCAGTCCTTTATCCTTCGCCGTCGCATCGAACCCTTTTTCTCGGATATCCGACATCGCCTTCCGTACGGCCTGAGGACCTTTAATCATTGCGGACAAGTCAAAATCTCCCGCCCGAACGGTAAAGTACGTCGCGTAGTACAGAATCGGATGATGCACTTTGAAGTATGCAATCCGAACCGCCATCAAGACGTAGGCAGTCGCGTGCGCTTTCGGGAACATGTACTTGATTTTCTTACAAGACGAGATATACCATTCCGGCACGTCATTCTCCCGCATCTCGGACTCCATCTCTTCCGTGAGTCCTTTCCCTTTCCGGACGGACTCCATGATTTTAAAGGCGAATGATGGTTCGAGGCCTGCATAAATCAGATAGACCATGATGTCGTCTCGACAACCGATGACATCTTTCAGTTCGCACGTCCCGTTATAAATCAATTCGTTCGCGTTCCCGAGCCAGACGTCTGTTCCGTGAGATAGACCAGAGATTTGAACGAGTTCCGAGAACGTTGACGGTTTTGTCTCTTCAAGCATCTGACGGACGAACTTCGTCCCGAATTCTGGAATCCCGAGTGTCCCGGTTTTCGATTCAATCTGTTCCGGTGTCACCCCAAGCACTTCTGGTGAAGAAAAAATCTTCATGACAGTCGGATCATCCGTCGGAATCGTCTTCGGATCGATACCAGACAAATCCTGTAACATCCGGATGACGGTCGGGTCATCATGCCCGAGAATATCGAGTTTCAATAAGTTGTCATGGATGGAGTGGAAGTCGAAGTGAGTCGTCTTCCATTCAGACGAATTGTCATCCGCCGGATATTGAATCGGGGAGATATCCGCGATGTCCATATAGTCCGGTACGACTATGATACCCCCTGGATGTTGCCCCGTCGTCCTTTTTACACCGGTGACCCCAGAAACGAGACGGTCGACTTCGGCGTTCCGGTAAATCTTATCATTCTCGGTCGCATAGCCTTTCACGTATCCATAAGCCGTTTTGTCGGCAATCGTTCCGATTGTCCCGGCACGATAGACGTATTCTTCTCCGAACAGTACTTTTGTATAGGCGTGGGCATGCGGTTGATATTCACCTGAGAAGTTCAAGTCGATATCCGGTACTTTGTCCCCTTTGAAACCGAGGAACGTCTCGAACGGAATATCATGACCGTCTTTTTTGTACCACGTGCCGCACTCCGGACACTCCTTGTCTGGCAAGTCATACCCCGACCCGACCGACCCGTCGTTGAAGAAATGTGAGTGCTGACAGTTCGGACAGACGTAGTGAGGTGGTAGCGGGTTGACTTCGGTGATCTCCGTCATCGTTGCGACGAGACTCGAACCGACCGACCCACGCGACCCGACCAGATACCCATCATCGAGTGATTTTTTAACGAGTTTATGCGAAATCAAGTAAATGACGGCGAACCCGTGACCGATAATCGACTTGAGCTCTTTCTCAAGACGCGCCTCCACGATCTCAGGCAGCTCGTCCCCGTAGATGGAGCGAGCCATGTCGTAGCTCATATTCCGAACCTCATCATCCGCACCTTCAATTTTCGGCGTATACAAATCATCCGGGATGATTTGAATCGACTCAATCTGGTCGGCAATCGCATTCGGATTCGTGATGACGATTTCACGCGCTAAATCGTCACCTAAAAACTTGAACTCTTCCATCATTTCTTTCGTCGTCCGAAAGTGCGCATGCGGTAATTCTTTACGCGTATTGATAAAGTTCGCCCCACCTTGGGTACGAATCAAAATTTCGCGATAAGACCGGTCGGACCGATCTAGATAGTGCACATTCCCTGTCGCACAAACCGGTAACTCGGCCTTATCGGCGACGCGAATGATACGCTTAATGATTTCGCGGAGTTCTAACTCATTCGCCACAATCTCTTTATCAATTAAATGATGGTAGAGTGCCGGCGGATGAATCTCGATAAAGTCATAAAATGACATCATCTTCTCGAGTTCATCATCCGACTTGTTCAAGGCGGCGTCAAAAATCTCCCCGTTATCGCAAGCCGAACCAATCAACAGTCCTTCCCGTCGCTTCACGAGCTCGGAACGTGGCATGCGTGCCATCCGATACAAGTAATCGATGTGAGATAAGGAGATGAGCTCATATAAATGACGAAGTCCTGGCTTTTTATTTTTAGCGTAGATAGTCGCATGAAACGGACGAATCTTCGATACGTCACTCCCGACTTTCGCGTTCAACGAGCGATGTGTCGTCATCTCGAACATTTGCTTAGCGAGATCGAGTAGCTTCATGAGCAAATATGCTGTTGCTTCCGCATCATAAATGGCACGGTGATGTTGTGTCAGTTCGATATCGAATCGCTTCGCAAGTGTATTGAGTCGATGATTCTTCAACGTCGGCATCAACGTTCGAGCAAGTTCGAGCGTATCGATGACCGGATAATCATCTGGTTCATGTCCTCCGCTACGGAGAGTCGCCTCAAGGAAGCCCATATCGAATGACGCGTTATGGGCGACGAGAATGCTGTCGCCACACCAATCGACGAACTGTTTCGTGATCGCTTCCGGGTCCGGTTGACCTTGGACCATGTCATCCGTGATCCCAGTCAATTCAATCGTGGTCGCTGACAAGGCATGTTTCGGGTCGGCGAACGCCTCAAACCGGTCAATGATTTCCCCGTCCTTGATTTTAACCCCAGCGAGTTCGATGATTTTATTGTAGACGGCAGAAAGTCCCGTCGTCTCGACGTCGAAGACGACGTATGTCGCATCGTCCAATGCCACATCGGTCGCATGATAGGCGACAGGGACACCATCGTTGACAACGTTCGCCTCGACTCCGTATAACACTTTGATGTCGTTCTTCTTCCCAGCATAATACGCTTCTGGGAACGCCTGGACTCCGGCATGGTCGGTGATGGCAATGGCACGATGTCCCCATTTCGCAGCACGGGCGACGAGCGCCGAGACGTTTGTGACGGCATCCATTTGGCTCATCTGTGTGTGCGCGTGAAGTTCGACACGCTTCTCGCCTTCCCATTCGTCACGTGGCGGTTCGACCTTCACTTCTTGAAGTTGAGATGCCATCATACATAGTTCGCGCATGAACGAATCATCTTCGACCCGCCCAGCTGTTTGAATCCACATGCCTTTTTTGACGGCACTGAGCATACGGTCGTCATCGTCATCGCGGGCAAATACTTTCACAATCAATGAGTCGGTGTAATCCGTCATCTTGAACGTGAACAGTTTCTTCCCACTCTTCAATTCTTTCCGTTCTGCCGAGAAGACGAGTCCACGAATCGCGACACGTCGTTCTTCCTCGATAATCGTCTTGATTGGGACGATCTCATCTTTAATGAGCGCACCCATCCGGATTTCTGTGATCGGTTCGTCATTCGTTTCTGTTGCCTTGGCGAATTGAGCAGCCAGTGCCATTTTCGCTTGTTCGATGTCTTCTTGAACAACCTGTTCGCGAAGGGCCTGATTCGCCTCAGCGTCTTCCGAAAATTGAGCCTGACACGGCTTTTTCGTGAACCCATAGGCACTATAGAGCGCCTGCACTTCTTGACAGAGCTCTTTGTCCACATAACTCGCCTCAGGTGCGGAACGCACCGGGATCATGAGTTTGTTCTGCTCGAATCGTGGCGAAACGGAACCGAAATAACTGCGCATCGCACCAGAAACTTGGCTCAACTCGCTGACGATTCGCGGCCAATAGTCGATATAGTCTTGCTCACTTCCACCAGCTGTTGTCGAGAACCGAGCGTACACCTCATCCGCGAACGTCGCATAACGGCTTTCTAATCGACTCATGAACAATTGATGCACGTCGTATGGCAATACTTTTGGAAATGAAAAATAAAACGTCCACGTCCGTCGCTTCTTGTTGACGACGAGCCGTGAGAGTTCGGCCTGATCAAACAGGTCCGTCTCGGTCGTGATCCCAAGGTCACTTAATAATAATTGCATCTTTTGATTTGCTTCCACGGGTCCGTCTTTCCCCCTTTATGCCAATTCGACAAATGAAGGTGACCGCTTCCGCTGTCACCTTCATCCATTAATGAACTTCGCTAAATTTTGAAGCGATGACTTCTTTCAATTCATCGATTGACGTTTCAATCACTTCACCTGTTGCACGTACTTTCACTTCAACGATGCCTTCGCCGGCTTTTTTCCCGACGTTCACGCGAATCGGAAGTCCAATCAAATCTGCATCTGCAAACTTGACGCCCGCGCGTTCTTTTCGGTCGTCGAACAAGACATCGTATGTTTGACCAAGCTCTTCATAAAGACGGTTCGCCAACTCGACTTGCGTCTCATCTTTTGCATTGATTGCGATCAAATGGAGATCGAACGGCGCCACGTTACGTGGCCAAACGATTCCACGGTCGTCGTGATGTTGTTCAACGATGGCTGAAAGTGTGCGTGACACCCCAATGCCGTAGCAACCCATGATGAGTGGTTCGGCACGACCCTCTTCGTTGAGGAACGTCGCACCCATCGCTTCTGAATATCGTGTCCCGAGTTTAAATACTTGTCCCACTTCAATCCCACGAGCAAAACGAACCGGACCGGACTCATCCGGTGCCAAATCGCCTTCGACAACGAAACGTAAATCGTGGTATGTCATTTCGGCAAGGTCGCGCGCAGCGTTTACACCCGTGTAGTGTGTGTTCGCCTCGTTGGCACCACAGACTGCATCCACTAAGTACTTGACCGCATAGTCGGCAACGACTTTGACCGGAGCGTTAATCGGTCCGAGTGTACCTGGCGCACAGTTGAACAACTCAACGATTTTCGCTTCTTCTTCAAGTTGAATGTCGAGTCCACCGAGTGCGTTCTTCACTTTGACTTCATTCGCTTCGTGGTCGCCACGAACGATTGCCATGACGGTTTCGCCATCCACGTTGAACAAGACAGATTTGATTGTCGTCTTCGGATCCACGTTCAAGAATGCCGCCACATCTTCAATCGTACGATTCTCTTCCGTGTCCACTTTTTCGAGTGGACGAACGTCAGCTTGCTGCATCTCATAACGGTCGAGCGTTTCGGCCATCTCGATGTTCGCCGCATAGTTCGACGTGTCGGTGTAGACAATCGTGTCTTCCCCGATATCCGCAAGCGCTTGGAATTCATGCGTATCTTTCCCGCCGATTGCCCCAGAGTCCGCGACGACCGGACGATACTTCAGTCCTGTGCGGTCGAAGATGCGTGAGTACGCATTATACATGTTTGTATATTCTTCATCTAAGTCTTCTTGTGTCGCGTGAAATGAGTAGGCGTCTTTCATCAAGAACTCACGTCCGCGGAGCAACCCGAAACGTGGACGACGCTCATCACGATACTTCGTTTGAATCTGGTACAAGTTCATCGGAAGTTTTTTATACGAGTTGAGCTCGTCTCGGACGATTGATGTGATCAATTCTTCATGTGTCGCACCGAGTGCGAAACGACGGTCATGACGGTCCGTCAAGCGCATCAACTCAGGACCGTAAATGCCCCAACGTCCTGTCTCTTCCCAAAGTTCTGCCGGTTGAATGGCAGGCATCAATAACTCTTGTGCACCGGCACGATTCATCTCTTCACGGATGATTGTTTGGATGTTGTGTAACACCTTATGTCCGAGTGGAAGATAAGAATAAATTCCTGCCGCATTTTGACGGATGAATCCTCCACGGACGAGGAGTTGATGACTGACCGCTTCCGCGTCAGCCGGAACTTCTCTCAATGTAGGCATGAGCAATCTAGATTGTTTCATACAGTTCAACATTTCCCTTCTCTACAAACAGCTTATTTAAAGAATGATTGAATGTCGTTCCAAGTGACAATCAACATTAAAATCATCAAGAGTGCGAATCCGATAAAGTGGACGAATCCTTCTTTTTTCGGATCGATTGGACGTCCGCGTACCGCTTCGAACAAGAGGAAAATCAAACGTCCTCCGTCTAACGCTGGCAATGGGAGCAAATTGAAGATCGCAAGGTTGACGGAGAGAAGCGCTGTCCAGTTCAACAGCATGATCAAACCGCTCGCCGCTACTTCATCTGTCATCCGTACAATCCCGACCGGACCTGCTAGTTGATCGACACCGACTTGTCCTGTCACCAAATCACCGACCGCAGAGAAGATGAGCGTCGACATCGTCCATGTCGTTTCCGCTCCCGTCGTCACGGCTTTGACCGGTGATCGCTCGAGTGCGTTCGTGACACCAAGGATTCCGACCGTTTCTCCGTTTTGTTCGACTGCTTGTGGTGTGAGGATGACAGTTGCTTCCTCCCCATCACGGACATACGTGACTTCCGTAGGGGTGTCCGCACGGTCTTCTAAAGCAGATCGTAAGTCGAGCCAATCGGTAATCGGCTCACCTTCAATCGATACGATTTCATCCCCGCTCATCAAACCAGCCTCATCAGCGGCTGAATCCGGTTGAACCGTACCGATTTGACCGTCGTTCGTTGGGGTTCCTTGAACGAGCCCCACAATAATGAGCAAGATGAACGCCAAGACGAAGTTCATCGCCGGACCGGCTGCGATGGCCAAGACACGTTTCCAAACCGACTGGGCTCCAAATGTTCGATCATACGGTGCGATTTGAATTTCCATCCCTTGGTCGACAAGGAGTGTGTCTCGCTCTAATGAATAGACACGCACTTCCTCATCGATGAGAAGTTGCACTTTCAACTCATGTGTCGAATCGAACTTATCGACGGTTCCGACGACATGGACATCTGTAGCCGTGTCCGGTTGGAAGTAGACACGATCGACCGTCCCCTGTTCGGTGAGCCGGAGTCCGACATGCTGACCCGCACGGACTTCAATCGGTTCAAAATCTTCTCCGGCCATTTTGACGTAGCCACCGATTGGTAAAAGACGAATGGTATAGAGCGTTTCATTTTTACGGAATGAAACAATTTTTGGACCGAATCCGATTGCAAACTCGTGACAGAGAATGCCTGCCCGTTTCGCCATGACGAGGTGTCCCCATTCGTGTACCGAAATGAGAACGCCAAACATCAAAACGATGGCGATAAAAGTCGTCATGATTTATTCCCCACCTTCAATTCCTTGCTGAATCTGTTGACGTACTGCTCGGTCAACTTCTAGAATTTGCGCGAGCGTCGGCTCGGCGATGACCTCATGTCGAGCCATCGCATCTTCGACGAGTCGTTCAATCTCTAAAAACGTGATCTGACCGTTCAAGAATAGGTCTACTGCCACTTCATTGGCTGCATTCAGGACGGTCGGCATGGAACCACCGGCTCTTCCTGCTTCGAACGCTAACCGGAGTGCCGGGTAACGATTGAAATCAGCCTCTTCAAAATGCAGCTTTCCGATTTCCTTCAAGTTTAACCGCTTATTCCCCTCGATTTCAAGCCGCTTCGGTCCCGATAGCGCATAAAGGATCGGACCACGCATATCCGGGTTTCCGAGCTGGGCCATCACGGCAGCATCTTTAAATTCGACCATCGAATGAATAATCGATTCACGATGTAAGATGACTTCAATATCATTATAATCGATATCGAACAGCCAGTGTGCCTCGATGACTTCAAGGCCTTTGTTGAACATCGTCGCCGAATCGATGGTGATTTTTGCTCCCATTGACCAGTTCGGATGATTCAGTGCGTCTTCAACAGTCACATCAGCCAGCTCATCGCGTGAACGATCACGGAAACTACCACCTGAAGCCGTTAGAATAATCTTGGATACATCTTCTCTTCGTTCCCCGTTCAAACATTGATAGATCGCGGAGTGTTCACTGTCGACAGGCAACAGGTTGACCCCATGTTCTTTCACGGCCGCTTTGACAAGATGTCCTGCGGTAACGAGTGTTTCCTTGTTGGCGAGTGCAATATCTTTCCCTGCTTGAATCGCCGCAAGCGTCGGTTCGAGTCCAACTGCTCCAACGACTGCCGTCACGACGATGTCAGCCCGTTCTGCCGTCGCACACTCCTTCAGCCCCTCCGGTCCAATAAAGTAGAGAGGTTCATATGTAAGACGCGGCTTCAACTGTTCGAGTACTTCGATACTCGTTGCCGACACATATTTTGGTCTAAGTCGATTGATCCATTCCGTGGCGACCTCGACGTTCGTTCCGAACGCATACGCCTCAAGTTCAAACAGGTCAGGGTGCTGTTCGATGACGTCACAAGTTTGAACGCCAATCGAACCAGTCCCCCCAATTAAGCTAATTCGCTTCATCTCGACACTCCTTTTTAAAGCAGATTAAACACCCAAATGACGGTAAAGACCGCAATCATACTATCAAACCGGTCTAAAATGCCACCATGTCCCGGTAACAGATGACCTGAATCTTTGACTCCGTACTGACGCTTATAAGCAGATTGCACCAAATCCCCGAGCTGTCCGACTACCGCTACGACAATCGCTAAAATGGCGACCTCGATCATCGGCAAGATCGGATCAATCCAGACAAAGATGATACCGAGTACAATCGCAGACACAATGCCCCCAATCGCCCCTTCAATCGTCTTATTCGGACTAATCGATGGCCATAACTTGGCTTTCCCGAATGCTTTTCCGGTAAAATACGCTCCCGAGTCTGTCGCCCAAATCATAAACAAGATTAGCAGCACTTTCGATAGACCGTCCTCAGAGAGCCGGACTAACGCAAAACTAGAGAAACCGACGACCAAATAGACGGCTGAGACGAAGTAAAAACTAGCGTCTTCATACGTGAATCGGTTTTTCGTGACCACTGTCCAAAACAGCAACAACACGAGCCCTAAGACGAGCCATTGTTCAATCGAGAACGGAAGTTCATCCGTGACAACTTGAGTCTTAAGCAATAATAAGAGGAACGGGAACGCCACGAGGAGCGCTGTCACTAAGAACGGAAACGCCAACAGCTTATGCTGTCGCATCAACGTGAATTCACTCAATCCGATGAGTGCCAGAATCCCCATCAATGAAACGAAGGCATTGCCTCCAAGCGCAATCACCGTGATGAAGATGGCTCCTGCCCATAGTCCTGTAATAATACGTGTCTTCATGTTACACCCCACCAAAACGTCGCGTGCGCGCGTTGTATGATTCAATCGCTTCTACAAAATGCTCACGCTTAAATTCCGGCCACAATACTTCTGTGAAATGAAGTTCAGCATACGCGCTTTGCCATAATAAAAAGTTAGAGAGTCGTTGCTCACCGCTCGTCCGAATAACGAGATCTACATCTTGAACGTGTGTCATGAGTCGTTCACCAATCATACGATCATCGATATCGTCTGCCTGAACCAAACCGGACTGAACGTCTGCTGCAATGCTACGCATCGCTTGAACGAGCTCATCTCGTCCCCCGTAGTTGAGTGCGAAGACAAGGTTCAACCCTGTGTTCGCAACGGTCCGTTCTCTCGCCTCGTTAACGGCTTCTCGTGTCTCTCGTGGGAGTTTCGACGTATCTCCCGCAACGAGCACCCGTACATTCTGTTCGTGGAGTTCTTTCAAATCGGTCTCCAAAAACTGTTTCGGCAGTTTCATCAAGAATGAGACTTCCTCTTCCGGACGAGTCCAATTCTCTGTAGAGAACGCATAAAGCGTCAGAGACCGAATCCCGAGTTCCTGCGCTGTTCGTACCGCTTCCCGGATGGACTTCATCCCTTCCCGGTGACCCATGATGCGAGGGAGACCACGTTTTTTGGCCCAGCGCCCATTTCCATCCATGATGATGGCTACGTGCTCAGGAACACTTAACTCCGCCTCGATTTTCGTTTTAGGATTCACCCATTTAAACATTCTGTTATCCTCCTGATTGTATGAAAGAAGGACCCTCTCAGAAAAAGGGTCCCCACACAGCTTTTTGGTATACCACTTCCGTGATTACACTTCCATGATTTCTTTTTCTTTAATTGCTGCAGATTCATCAATCTTCTTGATATACGAATCCGTCAACGTTTGAACGTCATCTGCATATCCGCGGAGATCGTCTTCTGTTAACTCGCCATCTTTCTCGAGTTTCTTCAAGTTTTCATTTGCATCACGACGTACGTTACGGACAGCGACCTTCGCTTCTTCTGCGTATTTTTTCGTGACTTTAACTAATTCTTTACGACGTTCTTCCGTCAATGCAGGAATCGCCAAACGGATGACCGTACCGTCAGATGATGGAGACAAGCCGAGGTCTGCCTTTTGAATCGCTTTCTCTACTTCAGAAACCATCGACTTATCCCATGGTTGAATTAAAAGTAGACGCGCTTCTGGTGTATTGATGTTTGCCACTTGATTGAGTGGTGTTGGGACACCATAGTAATCAACTTGGACAGGATCCAAAATCGACGCGCTGGCACGGCCAGTGCGAAGCGTTCCAAAATCACGTTTAAGTGAAGAATGCGCTTTTTCCATTTTTTCTTCAGCTGTTTTCAATACTTCTTTGACACTCATGAATTGACTCCTCCTACTACCGTCCCGATATGTTCCCCGAGAACGACACGTTTAATGTTACCTTCTTCAAGCAATGAGAATACAATCAATGGAATGTGGTTGTCCATACAAAGTGACGTTGCTGTCGAGTCCATGACTTGAAGTCCATCCTTTAAGACGTCAAGGTAAGACAACGTATCGTACTTCACTGCCGTTGCGTCCAATTTCGGATCAGCTGAATAGACGCCGTCCACATTGTTTTTACCCATTAAGATGACATCAGCTTCGATTTCAGCCGCACGGAGAGCAGCTGTCGTGTCCGTTGAGAAATATGGGTTTCCTGTGCCGGCCGCAAAGATAACGACGCGTCCTTTTTCAAGATGACGCATTGCGCGACGACGAATGTATGGTTCAGCAACTTGTCGCATTTCAATTGATGTTTGGACGCGCGTTTGGACACCGTACGTTTCAAGGCTATCTTGAAGAGCAAGTGAGTTCAATACAGTTGCGAGCATACCCATGTAATCTGCGTTTGCCCGATCCATCCCGAGTTCACTACCCGTCTTTCCACGCCAAATGTTTCCGGCACCTACAACAACGGCGACTTCTACACCCATCTCGATCAATTCTTTAATTTGACTTGAGATTGAGTTTACAATGTTAGGGTCGATCCCGTAACCTTGATCTCCAGCGAGCGCTTCTCCACTCAATTTTAACACAATTCGTTTATATTTCGGTTCCATAACTTTGCCTCCTCTTGCTTGAAAAAAGGGAACACGCTCCCTTAACGAACTAACTCAAGGTTATACAGACGTGTTCCCAATTTTAGTTGTATCACAGATTGTGACACAGATTATTTTTTAAGTTGGTTCATAACTTCTTCAGCAAAGTTCTCTTCACGTTTCTCCATACCTTCTCCTACTTCGAAGCGTACGAACGAGTTGATTTTTCCGCCTTTTGATTCTACGTACTTACCAACTTTGAAGTCGCTGTCTTTTACGAACGTTTGGTCAACGAGGCAGATTTCTTCGAAGTACTTGTTCATTCGACCAGCAATCATCTTCTCAACGATGTTAGCAGGCTTGCCTTCGTTAAGTGCTTGCTCAGTCAAGACTTTCTTCTCGCGGTCGATTTCTTCAGCTGATACTTCATCGCGTGTCGCGTAAAGTGGACGTGCTGCAGCAACGTGCATTGCAACGTCTTTAGCAACTGTTTCGTCAGATGTGCCGTCGATTACAACGACTGACCCGATGCGACCACCCATGTGGAGGTACGTACCGAATACTGCATCGTCAGCTTTTTCAAGAACAGCTACACGACGGAGTGAGATTTTCTCTCCGATTGTCGAAGCTTCTTCTTGGATGTACGTTTCAAGTGTTTTACCTGCTTCGTACTCAGCCGCGAGTGCCGCTTCTGCAGTTGTTGCGCCTGATGCGAGTACTGCTTTTGCTACGTTGTTCACGAGTGTTTGGAACTTCTCGTTCTTCGCAACGAAGTCTGTTTCTGAGTTGATTTCGACGAGCACAGCTTTGTTGCCTTCAACTGCTACTGCTGTCAAACCTTCAGCGGCGATACGATCACCTTTTGCTGCTGCTTTAGCGATTCCTTTTTCGCGAAGGAAGTCGATTGCTGCTTGCATGTCACCGTCTGTTTCAACGAGTGCTTTTTTGCAATCGAGCATTCCTGCTCCTGTTTTTTCACGAAGTTCTTTTACCATTGCTGCTGTAACTGCCATCGGAAATTCCTCCTTGTAAAACTAACGAATTTTAAGAAAAAGCACAGGGCTTTTTGAATACATGTCCTAAAAAAAGGTGATAAAAGGCTTTCCCTTTATCACCTATTGTCTCACTGATTACTCAGCTTCTGTAGCTTCAGCTTCTGTCGCTACAGCTTCTTCAGCAACTTCTTCTTCACCTTGCTTCGCTTCGATGATTGCATCAGCCATCTTCGAAGTGAGCAATTTAACTGCACGAATTGCATCGTCGTTCGCTGGGATTACATAATCGATTTCGTCTGGGTCACAGTTTGTGTCGACAATCGCAACGATTGGGATGTTCAATTTGTGAGCTTCCGCGATTGCGATACGCTCTTTACGTGGGTCAACGATGAAGAGGGCGTCAGGCACACCAGGCATGTCCTTGATTCCGCCGAGGAACTTCTCAAGACGAGTCATTTCTTTCTTCAAGATGATGACTTCTTTCTTAGGAAGTACTTCGAACGTGCCGTCTTCTTCCATTTTTTCGAGTTGCTTCAAGCGGTTGATACGCTTTTTGATTGTTGAGAAGTTAGTGAGTGTTCCACCCAACCAACGCTCGTTAATGAAGAACATCCCAGAACGGATTGCTTCCTCTTTGATTGTATCTTGAGCTTGTTTTTTCGTACCAACGAAGAGGACGTTTCCGCCTTCTGCCGCGAGTTCACGAACAAAGTTGTAAGCTTCGTCTACTTTTTTGACCGTCTTTTGAAGGTCGATGATGTAGATCCCGTTACGCTCTGTGAAGATGTATTTCGCCATTTTTGGGTTCCAACGGCGTGTTTGGTGACCGAAGTGTACACCAGCTTCAAGCAATTGCTTCATTGAAATTACTGCCATGATAAATTTCCTCCTTGTGGTTTAAAAAAGTCCTCCGCCTCGTTCATTGTTGTATTCCGACCTTTCGGCACCGAGGAATATCATCCCGAGACGTGTGTGATGTGTTTAACACCGAGAATTACTATAGCATATGTCACGAAATCCGGCAACTCTCACTTTTTACGAAGTTTCGCATAAAGCGCAAGCTCGCCCTCGCCTTTTCCGAGGATACGGGCAGCGTCCCGCACGGAATGTCGCAACAAGACATCGTCCACGTCGATTGACGCGGACGGGGTCGTCTCTTCTGTCGCCTCTACGACCGTTTGAACGGACTCATTGACAGGGAGCGATGAAGCTTCTTCCTGTTGAACCACGTTCGAACGTTCAACGGGTTCTTGAACAACGAGGTCGTTCATCGACTCCATGAATGAAAGAAGCAACGTTTCGGTCTCTTGCTTCTCTCGTTCGAGCCGTTCGACTCGTTCCTGCAGCGCTTGGACTTGTCGGTAGCCGAATAAAAAACCGTAAGCAACCAAACAAGCTGTGATCACATATACAATATACACTTGTTCATCTCCTTACGATGTCTTTTCTTCTAAATAGGACCGACCGAGCGCGTGTTTTAATGTCTTCAACGCTTTGGAATGAATTTGCGAAATCCGTGATGTTGACAGTTCGAGCACTTCCCCAATCTCCGTCAACGTCAGTTCGTCAAAGTAAAACAAAGAGACGACGAGTCGTTCTTTTTCGGATAAATGGTCGACTTCTGCTGCCAGCACATCAATCAATTCGCGTTGCAACAACGTATCTTCTGGCTTTTCAGAATCCGGGTCGAAATACGTGACAGACATGACTTTTCCTTCTTCTTGCAACGTCACGGCCTCATCAATCGACAACATATTGGCAAAGTACCCTTCCGCCATCGTTCGTTCGATTTCTGCAATCGGTAAGTCGCATGCCGAAGCTAACTCGCTCTTCGTTGGAGCACGATGTAACGACTGTTCAAGCTGTTCTGCCACCTGATCGATTTTTTTCACTTTTTCTCGAACCGACCGAGGTAACCAATCCACTTTTCGTAAACCGTCGATAATGGCTCCACGAATCCGAAACGCAGCATACGTATCAAATTTATTATTGTGCTCTGGATCATATTTCATAAGGGCATCGTACAATCCCATGTAACCCAAACTTTTCAATTCGTCGCGTTCGACGCTCTTTGGAAGCGTCACGATCATCCGTTGTACGTGGTAGTGGATGAGAAACTCGTAATGTGCTAGTAATTCGTTTGCTGTATCCATATCACGGTCCATATTCCAGCGATCCCACAACTGTGTAAGATGAGTCGTCATGTCGATCCCCCCTTATAGTTCTTTCGTACCCACGCTCACCGTCCGAATCGATAAGACAGATGTTGCGACATCAAACTCGATTGTCCGCCCGTTATGTCCGCCACAATCTTCTGCCACGAGCGGAATACGATGGACTTTTAATGCTTGGCGGATGGCCTCGGCGTTTCGCTCACCGATTCGCATCGCCTCGTTCTCATATTTAAACTGAAACATCTGAGCGCCGCCTGCCATCTTTGCTTGAAGCCGCGTGGCCCCTTCTCGTTTCAATGAATGCACGAGTGTATCAATGGCTGTATCTGCGTATTTTCCTACTTCAATCGTCTGGTTCTTACGAGCAATCGTCGAGTCCGGCAACATGACATGTGCCATCGCTGCCAATTGGAGGCGGGTGTCATATAAAATGACACCCACACATGACCCGAGTCCGGCTGTACGTAACCGATTTGGTGCGGTCGTCTGCTTCCATTCGGCAATGCCGATTTTTAATACATCAGCCATTGCCAAGCAACCGTTCTTGAATCCGTTTGAGCGACCCATGTGTTGGTAGGAACAACACATGTCCTGCACTTACTTTTTGATCAATCATAAATGTCGTGTCGATATAGAGCGCCGCGTCTTCCTCAGGTTGTACAGACGTGACGACAAATTCAACAATCGAACCTGCCATATCGATGGCCGTTGCCGGCACTTGAATCATAATCGGTGTCTGTAACCAGTCACCTAGCGCTCGCGCATAAGCACCGCTCATAATATTCCCGACCTCTTCCCAAGCCGATTGGCCGAGCTCATCAAAAGAATCAAATGAATATGGCATCCCAATCAAGGTCGAAACCATTTGCTCGGCATCTTCCACGGCGAACAAAATGAGGATCATTCCACGAATATCACCATCTAATTCCAACAAGACCGAGGCAACATGTCGTTCCGGACCGCCGACTCGCTCTGGTAAATAGGTGATCGGTTCCATTTCGGCAGAAGACACGGTAATGTTCACCGGTTTCGAAAGCATTGCCGACAAGGCAGTCGCCGCATGTCCAGACCCTATATTTCCCAGTTCCTTTAACAGGTCTTGTTCAAACTCACTCAGCATACTGTTCCTCAAACAACGCATTCGCATCGAGTAAGGAGAAGAGTTTATCTTCTCCTTTTGCGATGGCTGTCAGATGTGCCGAGAGCATATCGCGGCTCGATTCCGGAATCGGTTCGATTCGTACTTCATCGCTTTCCACGACCTCATTCGCACGGTCGACGATAAATCCGGCATCTCCTTGATTCAACGAGGCGATCAGGATGCGCGTTTCATCCGTTGGTTCGATTTCTTCGTAGCCGAGTCGCAAGCGAAGGTCGATGACCGGCGTGACGACACCACGAAGGTTGATGACCCCTTTCACATGTGACGGTGCGTTCGGCACTCGTGTGATCGGCTGAAGTCGCTCGATTGAACGGACCGACTGTACGTCGATCCCATACGTATTTTCTTCAAGTGAAAAGACTACCCATTTCTGTTCCATCAATATTCCTCCTTAAAAGAGATCGTTACTATCTACGATAAGGGCGACGCGACCGTCACCAAGAATGGTCGCACCAGAGATAGCTGGAATCCCTTCAAGATACGTACCGAGCGGTTTCATGACAATTTCTTGTTGACCGATCAAATCGTTGACGACGACGCCGACGAGTTTGTTGCCTTTTCGAACGACGACGACCGGGAATTGCGACTTCGTCTCTGATTCGATGCCAAACATTTCTTTCATGTAGACGAGTGGGACCAGTTGACCACGGAAGTCGAAGACTCGCTCACGGTGTGCTGTCAAAATGTCCGCTTCATCAAGTAATGTCGTCTCAAGGATCGATGTCAATGGAATCGCATACGATTCCTCTCCCACTTGAACGAGCATCGCCGAGATGATCGAGAGGGTGAGCGGTAAGCTGACTTGGAACTTCGTGCCCTGTCCCGCAACCGTCTCTAAAGAAACGACGCCACCGAGTGACTCGATTTTATTTTTGACGACATCGAGTCCGACACCGCGTCCTGACAAGTCAGTGACCACGTCTGCCGTCGAGAAGCCCGGAGCAAAGATCAGCATCGCCAATTCGTTCTCAGACATCGTCGTCGCTTCTTCATCTGTGATCACGCCGCGCTCCAACGCTTTCGAGCGAACCTTGTCGACGTTGATGCCGGCACCGTCGTCCTCGATTTCAATGAAGACTCGGTTTCCGCCGTGATACGCACGGAGTGCAAGCATGCCCTGCTCCGGTTTTCCGGCTTGAAGACGTACTTCCGGACGTTCGATGCCGTGATCGATGGCGTTACGGATCAAGTGGACGAGCGGATCGCCAATTTCATCGATGACCGTGCGATCGAGTTCTGTTTCAGCACCTGAAATGTCCAACTGGACTTTTTTATGAATCTCTTTTGCGACCGAACGCACCATTCGTGGGAAGCGATTGAACACTTGTTCGATTGGCATCATCCGGAGGGTTAAGACGAGTGATTGTAACTCGTTCGTTCCCCGCTTGATTTTTTCGACCGTTTCATTCAATTCTGGTTGACCGACTTCGTCCGCCAGGCGCTCAAGTCGTCCACGGTCGATAATGAACTCTTCAAATAAGTTCATCAGACGATCAATTCGTTCTAAGTTGACGCGAATCGTTTTTGCTTGTGCTTGAGCGGCTACTTGCTCTTTCGTATCTTTCGCTTCTTCCTTGTCCGAGGTAGCTTGAACGACAGGTTCAGGTGCAATCGTCTCCGCTGTCACAGCGACTTCTGGCTCACTGACCGCTGTTTCTGTATACGTATTGACTTCGACGCGCTCCACTTCCGAGACTTGAGCGATGGCATGTTCAATCACTTCTGCCGTCTCTTGTGACAAGAATAAGACGTCGAACGATAAGTCAAATTGCTCTTGTTCGATTTCTTCTGTCTCCGGATGTGTGCTGACGACCTCACCTAGTTCTTGAAGGCGATCGAATACCATATACGCACGGGCCGCTTTCAAGACGACCGCGTCAGACAGTTTGACTGTGATTTGATACGCCTCAAAGCCTGTCTGTTTGGCTTGCTCGATGACCGAGTTCGTATATAGATCAATCTCAAACGTGCTCGTCTCTGACGTTTTTTCGACTGCGACTTCTTTCCCACCGATGAAGGATTGGAATGCGGCGACCGTTTCTGATACATCCACGTTCGCGCCTTGTCCTCCGCTCTCGATGTCCGCAATCATGTCTTCCATCTGTTCCATGGCGATGAACATCGTATCCAACAAGAGTTGGTTACTTTCCTTTTTGCCGCCACGGACGAGGTCGAGCGCGCTCTCCATCTCATGTGTCAAGTTGGCAACGCGTTCGTACCCCATCGTCGAAGACATCCCTTTTAGCGTGTGCGCGGACCGGAAGATCTCCTGTACAACATCCGCCCCACCCGATTGTTCTAATTTAAGTAACTGTGTGTTGATCGATTGGATATGTTCTTGGGATTCATCTAAAAACAACCCTAAGTATTCATTCACGTCCATCTCATTTGCCTCCCTGTCGTTATACTCGGTTCCACTGTTTTCGTAAGTTCCCCATCAAACGGTCCATCAAGTGACGTGGTTTTGGAGGCGTACCCGTAAGCGTTGTCAAAATTCGTTCGAGGCGCCAGCTAATATCACTCTTTCGGTTGTATTGATAAAACGGGACTTGGGCGATGACTGCCTTTCTGACAGATGAGTCGTCTGGTAGAAAGCCGAGGAATCGAATCGTCTTATTTAAAAACTGTTTACATGCGACTTCCATCCGTTCGAAACATTGAAGGGCTTCCTCACCGGACTGGGCTCGGTTGACAATGACGCCAAGCGGCAAGTCCGGGTACTGATGGTGCACCAGTTTCGTATATGCATAACCGTCCATGAGCGAGGTAGGTTCTGGAGTCAAAATCAAGAACATCTCATCGCACCCCGCGATGAACTGGAGTGAGGTGTCCGTCGCTCCAGCCCCCATGTCGAACAGGACATAATCATATTCGGTCAATACTTCGAGTTCTCGCATGAGAAATTGCATGTCATCATCTGAGAGATGGACGAGTTGGTCCTGCCCACTCCCTCCATGTAATATATCGACACCATATACATTTTTCTGAACAGCTGCAGCCAATGGAATACGAGCTTTGACGGTCTCGATCATCGTTCTGGACTTCATGGCATTCATCAAGATGTGCACATTGGCCATACCGATGTCAAAGTCGACAATCAACACCCGTTTTCCGAGTTCAGCTAGGGCGATGGCCGTGTTTACACAGACGTTCGTCTTTCCGACCCCACCTTTCCCACTCGCAAAGGCGATTGTCGTCGGATGGGCATCATTGATTGCTCTTAAACGCCTTGCTTGGTCCATCTTGCCCACCCTTCTTTCTCAAACAGTCGTTTCGTCAGTGCGTCCGCATTCCCCCGAATCAGATCGTCCGGCACTTCTTGGCCGTCTGTCATCCAGGAGACCGGAAGACCGCTCTTTTTCACCATGCGGTACATCGCGTGGATATCACTTGTCTCGTCCGCCTTCGTAAAAATGAGTGAGCTAAGAGGCAATGACTCGAATTGCGAATAGATCATATCCATGTCCTTCGTTTTGGATGTCAAACTCAAAACGAGCGAAAGGCTTGTTTCAGTGAAGTCGTGATGTTCATGAAACTGTTCGACGTAAGCCGGATCGCGGAAATTTCGTCCCGCCGTGTCGATTAGCACGATGTCTTTACGAGCAAACAATTGCTTGGCACGCTTGAAGTCATGAAAGTCATATGCCACTTCCACCGGAATACTCATGATTTCAGCATACGTCTTCAACTGTTCGATGGCAGCGATTCGGTACGTGTCGGTCGTGATCAATCCGACCGTTTTGCCTTCCGTCAGCTTGAAGTGCGCCGCAAGTTTGGCGAGCGTGGTCGTCTTGCCGACCCCCGTCGGTCCAACGACCATAACATATCGCTTCGCTTCAGGCGGTTCAATGAACGACGATTTGACTTGTTCGTAAACGAAACGTTCAGCTTCTTCTACAGATTTTGTCGTGTAGTATAGTTCGTTCAGCGTTTCCTCCCACGACTCATCGGCAAAGGATTCTGTCGAGAGCAGCGATTCGACATGTTGCAACGAGGCGTGTAGTCTCGGTGCCGCTCCTCCAATCACACGTGGTGGTGTTTGCGGGATGACAGGTTGTGATGGTGTTGGTGCTGTCCGAACAGGGACAGGCTGTCGTGGCTTTGTGACGACTTGCTCTTTTTCGAGGGCTGCGATGACCTCCACTTGCTTTGACGCAAAGAGACCGAACCATCCTGTCTTCACTTGTCGTGAGTTGAGGATGACCGCTTCGTCTCCGAGCTCTTGTTTCACTTTCGCCATCGCATCAGCCATGGTCTTCGCCGTAAACTTTTTAATCTGCATGTTAAATCACCCCAATACTTTTCACTTCGACGGAACTGAGTAATTCGTTATAAGCCAATACCGGCACATCTGGATAATACCGTTCGAGTAATTGACGAACGAACAGACGAATCGTTGGGGAACATAAAATCACAGCCGATGCCCCATATCGTTCAAACATCGACAGTTGTTCGCCAGTGCGCTCGATAATCTCTCGAGCTTGCTCTGGGTCGAGCGCCAAATAGTTCCCAAACTCCGTTTTCTGAACCGCATCTTGCACCGTCTGTTCCGTCTGTCCGCCGAGTGTCACGACGTAAAGGGGACCTTCAGGTGGTTTGACTTGATCGGTCAATTGACGGGACAAGCCTTGACGGCAATACTCTCCTAAGATTTCCGCATCTTTCGTCACTTTTCCGTAGTCTGCCATCGTCTCAAACAGAAGCGGCAAATTTCGAATGGAAACACTTTCTTGGAGTAAGTGGCGCAACACTTTCTGAATTTCGCCAATCGAAAGGACTGACGGCGTCACGTCCTCTACGAGAACCGGATGCGTCTCTTTCAGGTGCTCGACGAGTTGTTTCGTCTCTTCCCGACCGAGTAAATCTGCCGCATGTTTCTTCAACGTCTCGGTCAAGTGAGTCGCGACAACAGAAGGCGGATCAACGACGGTATACCCGCTCATTTCTGCCCGAGTTCGTGTTTCTTCATCAATCCAAAGGGCAGGAAGACCGAATGCTGGTTCCGTTGTTTCAATTCCATATACCTCAGGGTCTTCGATGCCCGGGCTCATCGCCAAGTAATGATCCAGCAATAGCTCTCCCTCTGCAACGACGTTCCCTTTGACTTTGATTCGGTATGCGTTCGGTGATAACTGCAAGTGATCGCGAATCCGGACCGTCGGTAAGATGAAGCCGAGCTCGAGTGCGAGTTGACGACGAATCATGACAACGCGGTCTAACAAGTCACCGCCTTGAGACTCATCTGCAAGCGGAATCAAGCCATACCCGAATTCAAATTCAATCGAGTCAATCTGCAACAGCGAGACGACTGATTCTGTCGGCGCTGTCGATGGTTCCTCTTCGAGCATCGGCTCTTCCGTTGCCTGACGGATATTTCGACGCATCGTGTAGGCGCCGAAGAATGCCGTTCCGGCAATGATCATCGTCACAGGAAGTAGGGGCGGTGATACAAAACCAAGCATGAAGACAATCGACCCGGCGATATAAAGGAGTGATGGGTTTTGACCGAGCTGGTCGATTACGTCTTCCCCTAAGTTTCCATCCGAGACGGCACGGGTCACGATGATCCCGGTCGCGGTCGAAATCAAAAGTGCTGGGATTTGACTGACCAAGCCATCCCCGATTGTCATGAGTGAGAACGTTTGGAACGCTTCTCCAACTGGTAATCCCATTTGAACGACACCGATGATAATCCCGAAGATCAAGTTGATCGTAACGATGATAATACCAGCGATGGCATCTCCTTTAACGAACTTCGATGCCCCGTCCATTGATCCATAGAAGTCCGCCTCGCTTTGAATTTTACGGCGACGCATCTGGGCTTCTTTGTCGTCAATTAAACCAGAGTTCAAATCGGCATCGATGGCCATCTGTTTCCCCGGCATCGCATCGAGTGTGAAGCGAGCAGATACTTCCGATACACGCTCTGCTCCTTTCGTGATGACGACGAATTGAATGATGACAAGAATCAGAAAGACGACAAATCCGACAAGGACATTTCCACCGATGACGAAATCACCGAACGTCTCGATAACTTCCCCTCCGTAGCCTTTTGATAAAATCGAACGGGTCGTCGATACGTTCAAACCGAGACGAAACAACGTCACAATCAATAAGAGAGAAGGGAATACGGAGAAGTCAAGTGCTTCCCGGGCATTCATCGCCACAAGTAGAATCATGATGGCGATCAAAATATTTACGATGATTAAAAAGTCTAATAAAAACCCCGGTAGCGGGATGATCAGCATGATGACAATCATCAACACACCAATCAAAATTGCAAAGTCTTTCGCTTTTACTGCCAACACATACTCCTCCTCAAAACGGTTGCTTCATTTGATAGACGAATGCCAGTACTTCCGCAATGGCTTGATAAAACGATTCGTCTACCACTTCACCGATGTCGATTTGCGCATATAGCGCGCGCGCGAGTGGTTTATTTTCAACAATGGCCACGTCATGTTCTTTTGCGACATCTCGAATATGAAAGGCGACCCGGTCGACCCCTTTGGCGACCACGAGCGGCGCAAAATCTTTCGTGTCATCATATCGAATGACGACCGCGTAATGGGTCGGGTTCGTGATGACGACATCGGCATTCGGTATCTCTTGCATCATCCGTCGCATCGCCATTTCCCGTTGTTGCTGTTTGATTTTGGATTTGATGAGTGGGTCACCTTCCGTATTTTTGTACTCATCTTTTATATCTTGCTTAGACATTCGGATCGATTTTTCGAAGTCAAATCGTTGGTAGAAAAAATCGAGTAGTGCAAGTGCGAGCAAGGCAACACTTACCCAAAGACCGAGTTCAATCGTGATACTCGCGAGTGCGACAATCGACTCACGAACTTGTTCGACGGCCATCCGGGACAGTTCTTTCTGATTTTTCCAAAGGACAGCGACAGCGGTTGTCAGGATGATTAACAATTTGAATAAGGACTTTAAAAATTCGACGACCGCTTTCATGCTGACGATGCGTTTGACCCCTTTGATCGGGTCGATTCGCTCAAGCTTTGGTTGAATGGCTTCTAAAGAAAATAACGTTCCGATTTGTAGGTAATTGATAAGAATCCCAAACACAACGGCGACGATAAAAAACGGAGCCAAAATCAGACCGACACGGAGCATTAAGTCGACGACCATATCCGACATGCCGCCCGTCACATTAAACAATAAATACTCTGGACTGAGTAAATCGCTGATTAAAGCAAGCAATTGTTGCCCAATCACGGGACCGAAAAAAGATAACATGAGAAACATCGCAAAAAGTGCGAACGCTCCAGTCAAATCGGCTGATTTGGCGACTTGCCCCTTCTTTCGGGAGTCTTCCCGTTTACGCGGCGTCGCTTTTTCTGTCTTTTCGCCTGCAAAAAACTGTAGATTGACCGATAAAGGATATAGAGGCTTCTTCATGAGGCGTCTCCTAATATGAGCATAAAGTCGTGCATCACTTCTTGTAATAGCGGGATGAACTGACTGATCCCTGTCAATGTCAGTCCCATCAATAAAACCATGACGGCAAAGCCGGCGATGAGTTTAAATGAAAATCCGATGGCAAAGATATTGAACTGTGGCGCTGACTTCGCTAAAAATCCGAGAGCTAAGTCAACAAGGAGCAAGGAAGCCATCATCGGCAACGCCAATTGCAACGCGACCATCATGGTCATGGTGACGACTTTCACGGCCATCATCAAAGAGGCTTCGGTAAAGTTGATCATCGGTTGACCAGGCGGATAGATTTGAAAGCTATAATAAATGCCATCAATCAGCAGAAGATGCAGGTTGCTCGTTAACAAAATGAACAGCGTAAAAATATAATAAAATCGTCCAATCAATGGCGATTGACCGCCAAACATCGGATCATATGCCGAAGCCATCGCTAATCCGAGCTGTAAATCAATGACCCCACCGGCAATTTGTGGTGCAAAAAATAGGATGTTGATTAACAGTCCAAGTAAAAGTCCGATCATGACTTCATAGACAACTTGCAGGACGAACGCATTCGTCATCTGGATTGGCTCGGTCAGTGTGAACATCGCGTAATACGCTAAAAACGCACTGAATCCGACGCGGTGCATGACCGGTAATTGTCTCGTCGAGAACAACGGGACACTGACAAAAAAGCCAGACAGTCGTGCGAACGTTAACCCATACATACTGATGAAGTCGACCGCATTCATTTCGATGCAACCTCAACCATCAACTCAAAGATCAAACGCGTGAATCCTTCAATCTGTTGAAGCATCCACGGTCCAAAGATGACGAGACCGATGAAGACCGAAATAATTTTCGGAACGAACGATAGCGTTTGTTCTTGAATTTGAGTCGTGGCCTGTAAAATCGAGATCACGAGACCGACGATCAGTGAGATGAGCAGAAGTGGCATTGATATTTTTAATAAGGTCCACACACTCTCTGTCGCCAAATAGATGACCATTTCTTGTGTCATGTCCGTTCCCCCTACATACTTCTAAGCAATGATTCCACAATCAAGTGCCAGCCATCGACCAATACAAACAACAATAATTTAAACGGCAGTGCAATCATGACCGGTGGAAGCATCATCATCCCCATCGACATGAGGACACTTGCGACTACCATATCAATGATCAAAAACGGTAAGAAAATCATGAAGCCGATTTGGAAAGCGGTCTTCAACTCACTGATCGCGTAAGCAGGCACCAAAGCGAGGAGCGGCACATCATCAAGTGTCTCCGGCTGCTCGTAGTTCCCATACTTTAAGAACAGTTGTAAATCTTCTTGTCTTGTATATTTCGACATAAACTCCTTCATCGTCCCACTTGCCTCATCGAACGCCTCATCTTGTGAGATTTTGTCATCGAGGTACGGTTTCAATGCGTTCTCGTTCAAATCCGAGAGAACCGGAGACATGACGAACAGTGTGATGAATAGTGCCAATCCGACAATCAATTGGTTCGGTGGCGTTTGCTGTGTACCGAGTGCCGGTCGAATGAATGACAAGACGACCACGACACGGGTAAAGCAAGTCATCAAGATTAAAAAGGATGGTGCGAGCGTCAGCAATGTCAACAAAATCAAAAGCTTGATGGATGTCGACGTACTGTCCGGTGTTTCTAAATTGATCAATTGCTCAAACGTCGTCATGATTTCTTCCTCACTTCTTCTAGCTGAGCGAGTTGTTTCTTAAAGGTGTCTAAAAATGCATTCGAATTTGACGTTCGGAGTGACAAGGATTCCGTTTGCTCTTCCTCGATCGTGTCCGCATCGAGTCGATCGATCAGTTGAATCGAATCGCCGACACCGAGTACATACACTTGGTCACCGAGCTTCACGAGCTGGACGGAACGGTCTTTTCCGAGCGGGACGCCTCCGAGATGTTTCATATGTTGAGTCGCTTTCACGCCTTGTGTTTTAGAACTGAGCCAACGCATCAAGACGATAAATCCGCCGACCACGACCACGAGACTCAACACGACTTTCACGCCATTGCCAATGGTTGACGCTGTCGTTGGAACGTTACTTTCCTGTTCATCTGTCTGTTGTTGCTCGAATTGTTGGTCTACGGTGGCGGCCTCAACCGTGGCCGGAGCAGAGAGCCCGACCACGAGGAGAATAATCAACCACCATTTCTTCATTGTGCGACCGTTTTAGAAACTGCTTCGATGACACGTTCTGCATTGAAAGGCTTGACGATGAAGTCTTTTGCTCCAGCTTGAATGGCATCGATGACCATCGCTTGTTGTCCCATCGCTGAACACATGATGATTTTCGCATTCGAGTCGAAGCTACGAATTTCTTTCAATGCTGCGAGTCCATCCATCTCAGGCATCGTGATATCAAGTGTGACGAGATCCGGTGTGAGTTCACGGTATTTCGCGACAGCGTCCGCGCCGTTTTCTGCCTCACCTACTACGTCATATCCATTCTTTGTCAAAATGTCCTTGATCATCATACGCATGAACGCTGCGTCATCCACTACTAATACTTTTGCACTCATTCTAAATTCCTCCTTAAACGATTCCGATCCGCTCATGCGGTTGAATAATTTCTGTTACACGTACCCCAAAGTTTTCTTCAATGACAACGACTTCTCCTCTAGCGATTCGCTGTTGGTTGACATAAATGTCTACCGGCTCACCCGCTAGTTTGTCGAGTTCGATGATGGAGCCCTGTGATAACTCAAGTACTTCCCGAACGGATTTTTTCGTTCTTCCTAACTCTACTGTCACGTTTAACGGGACATCGTATAACAACCCAAGATTCGCCGGGGCCGCTTCTTGCGATGCCGGTGATTGGAGCGGCATGAATTCCGCTTGGCTAACTGCCACTTCCGGCATCGATTTTTGTTTACTTGGTTGCGGGGTGACTGGTTGCGCTTGTTGTTGGGCTTGCGGTTGTGGTTTTGGCGCTTCCGCTTGCGCTTTCACCGGTTCCGGTGCTGCCTGGGCTTCCCCTGTAGCTTTCATCAACTCATCGACCAATTGCTTTCCAAATTGAATCGGTGCGATCTGAACGATTGTTGAATCAATCAACGTACCTACTTTGAGATTGAACTCGATGAGTACCATCGTCTCCCAAAGTTCAAGGCGATCGATGATGGTTTGGTTCTTCGTCGCATCGAACACTTCGACAAGCGGTGGCGAGATGTCAATCTTCTTCGAAAATACCGTCGATAAAGACGTTGCGGCCGCCCCCATCATTTGGTTCATTGCTTCTTGAACTGCCGACAACCGAATCTCATCAAGGCTCTCCGGATCAACATTCTCTCCGGTCCCGCCTAACATGAGGTCAGAGATGATGGCCGCATCTTCGCGAGTCAAGACGAGGACGTTCTCCCCTTGGATTCCTTCTGTGTAACCTACTCGAAGCGCCACATGAGGAGTGGGATAGCGTTCGCGTAACGCTTCAATTCTCACTTCACTGACAACCGGTGTAGTGATTTCAACTTTTTGTTGTAGTAATGTTGACAAGGCCGTTGCCGAGTTCCCGAATGAAATATTCCCAATTTCTCCGAGTGCATCGCTCTCCATCGAATCTAAATGTTCTTCTTTCGCATCGACTTCTGGCGTCGGCGTATTGTCGCTTGTCCCGCGTAATAACGCATCAATTTCATCTTGTGACAGCATCTCACTCATTGCTCTTCCTCCTTCACACGGTGAAGCACTTGAACCGCCATTCGCTTCCCGCTCACACCGACTTGCCCTTTAAATACTTTATTTTCCCCCACCATGACGGACAGGGGTTCTTTTGCTAATTGATCGAGTGCCAAACAATCTCCGACTTCTAGATGCAACAAATCTCCAAATGTGATCGTCGTCTCACCGAGTAAGGATACGACCTCGACCGTCGAGTTCATCAATTGGGCTTTAAGCGGTTCCTTACTCGATTGACTCGCATTGCGTCGATTCGCTTCCTGCATCCAGTAATGACTCGATAGCTTGGACAATACCGGTTCGATTGTGACGAATGGCAGACAGACGTTAATCGTTCCGCTCACTTCACCGATTGTCACACCGATTGAAATCAAGACGACCGTTTCGTTTGGTGAGACGAGTTGCAGGAACTGCGGATTCACTTCCACGGCTGACATTTCTGCTTTAATCTCAGCAATCGATTCCCAAGCATCCCCATATGTCGAAAACGCCCGTTTGTACAATTGCGTCAAGATCCGCATCTCGATTTCGGTGAACGATTCGATTTTATCCATCTCGACACCGGGACCACCGAGTAATCGGTCTAACATCGCGTACGAGATGTTCGGATTGACCTCGATGATGAATCGCCCGTTTAACGGTGGCGCCTCAATCAAGTTGATCATCGTCATGCTCGGAATGGAATGAATGAATTCATCGTACGGTAATTGTTCGACCGAGTTGACCGAAAACTGAACGTACGTGCGAAGTTGGGCCGAGAAAAATGTCGTGAGCATCCGTGTGAAATGCTCGTGAATCCGAGTTAAGCTACGAATTTGGTCTTTAGAAAATCGAACGGCTCGCTTGAAGTCGTATTGTCGAACTTTCTTCTCTTCCTCTTGCGCGAGAAAGGAGTCTGCTTCGACATCCCCACTGCTTAATGCAGATAGTAAGGCATCAATTTCTTGTTGAGACAGTACTTCTCCCATGATGCCACCTCACTGAATAATTTTCTTCGTCATATAGACGCGTTGGACTTCACCTTCTTCAAGCAGTCCGTTAAGTTGTTCTCGTAATGTTTGTTCGAACTTTTGCATATCCTCTTTTGTTGCCAATTGGGCTTTCGTCATCCCGGATAAGTCACCTAAAATGACATTGTGCACTTGGAATTTACGTAGTTCTAAATTCTCTTTCGTTTCAGCCGAATCTGTGACGATCGTAAATTGAACGTTGATGAAACGCTCGTCTTGAATGTTCGTCGTCATATCATCGGTCATGAAACTCCGTTCTGCCAACTCTTCAGCTGTGACCGGTTTCGTTTTAGCAGTGACGTTATCACCGAAGACATATTTGTACGTCATGAATCCGGCACCGCCCATGACGAGCAGGACGACAAGCAGGATGATTACGACCTTTAGGCCGCCACCTTTTTTATTTTCTTCTTCACTCATCTTCTTCACCTCTTGTGAACATCGTTCCGACTAAACCGATTGAGCGGTAAAAGGCTTCAGTTCGTTCAATGATTTGATCTTTCGTTTCTTTTACGAGATACGTTTTGCCATTAAACAATTGGATGATCGTGTCGGGCTCTGCCTTCACCGTTTCGATGAGCAAAGCGTTCAGCACGAACTCCTCACCGCGAAATGCCGTGACGCGAATCATCAGCGTTTCAGGTTAACGAGTTCTTGAAGGATCTCGTCCGATGTTGTGATAATTCGTGTGTTCGCCTGGAATCCACGCTGTGCCACGATCATTTCAGTGAACTCTTCTGATAGGTCAACGTTTGACATTTCAAGTGCACCTGAGACAAGTTCACCGCGACCGCCCGCACCAGGTACGCCAAACTGTGGAACACCGGAGTTTTGGGATTGTACGAAGTTGTTGGCTCCGACTTTTGATAACCCGGCGTTGTTCGAGAAATTCGACGTGACGATGTAACCAGCGATGCGAAGCTCACCGTCAGATGATACAAAACTGACTTGCCCGTCTTTACTAATTGAGAGCGATTTTGCATCTGTTGGGATTTTAATTCGTCCGTAACGATTTGTTTTCGCTGACGTATCAGTTGCCGCATAATGATCTAAATTTGCTGTTGGACCTGTGAAATCTGTTTCAGCTGGGGTCGCTGTTACTCCTGCAGCAACTGGCAACGTACTAGTGAGTGACCCAACAAGATACGTCCCGTCGCCCGTCACCAAGTTACCTTGGTTGTCCGTATAAAAGTTCCCAGCGCGCGTGTATTGGAGTTGACCATTGACCATCGTCGCATAAAAACCTTCCCCTGAAATCCCAACATCGAGGGCGCGTCCTGTGTTTTGCATGGCACCCTGGTTATAGACGTTATCGACCGTCGCCATCGTACCCCCGAGACCGACTTCCTTCGGGTTAATACCACCCGTTGTCGCATTCCCAGCGGACGCACTCCCGACTTGTTGACTGACGAGGTCTTTGAACGTGACGCGACCTTTTTTATAACCGAACGTGTTGACGTTGGCGATGTTGTTCCCGACGACGTCTAGCTTTGATTGGAAGTTCTTCAATCCACTGATTCCTGAGTACATTGCTCTTAACATAATGTATTCCTCCTATGCTTATTTGATGGATGTGATATCGTACACGCTGACAGATGTGCCGTCTTCAAGATCAGCCATATATCCGGTTAAGTCGTTACGAGAAATGGAAACGACCCGACCCGACCCTTTCGTCGTCTCTTCACTCGTTTCCGATGTGAAGTCGATCGTTTTCCCAATCATGCTACTGTATTCAGAAATCGACGACATGTGACGGTCGACGAGAACTGAGTCAAGTTGTTTTGAGATGGCTTGCATTTGTTCGAGCGATGAGAACTGTGCCATCTGTGCGATGAATTCTTTATCTTCCATAGGTGACATCGGATCCTGGTTCGCGATTTGAGCGAGAAGCAACTTCATAAACATGTCTTTATCGTATTGATTTGTCGCTTTTGGGAGCGACTGATCTGGCAATGTATAATCATTCGTCTTCGGTTGAATGCTCGTCATCTTCAGACCCTCCTTTAGGCTGTTCTTGTGGTTGTTCTTGTTCCGATTGCTCGGAACCGTCTGACAAGGCTGCTTTAGAATCGAGTGCCTGTTGTGTCAAGTTGACCTCGACCCGAACGTTTTGCGAATGGGGTGTCAACGTTTGTTGCAACTGTTGAACTTGCGATTGAATCAGTTGTTTCGCCTCTTGATTGCTGGCAAACATCTTGACGACAAGTTCTCCATTCTTCCGCTCTAGCTTAACGACGAGTTCCCCTAACTGCTCCGGATATAATCGTACGGTGAATACTTTTGAACCGTCCGCCCCACTTTTGAACGGTGCCTTTTGAAGAGCCGCTTCAATCCGAGCTTGTAAATTTTCAGGAAGGGATCCTTTTGAGGCATACATGACCGTGTCCACGTCAATCTGTGGTCTTGACCAGTTCATCCCTTTCGGCATCCAGTCTACGTTATTTGGCTGTAGCGCAGGTTTTGCGATTTTTAAGGTTTCAACATTTGGCAAGACGGGAACTTCTTTCAATGTACCTTCGATTGGTCCTTTATACTGTGTGATGATCCGTTGCATCGTTTGAACCTGTTTGGCAAGTTCTTGGTTTGGAACTTGTTGAGTCAGTGCAATGTTGGTCGTCTGAGTATTTCCCTCTGTTTGCTTCGTAGTATGGACTTTCGGCGTAGTCGTCGTCTGTACAATCGCCGGTAAAACCGAAGACGGGATTTCAGTCTCAGGCGAAGGATTAGACAATTGACCGAGTAAACTTACATATGCATCCATAAACGTCCGATACGCATCTTGTGGCAGTGATTTTAGCCACTTCAATGTATCAGGCTTTTGAAACCATGTTTCGAGTTCCTGTGCCACTTTTTCCAAATCGACTGATCCTTCAGGAAGCACACCTTCTTCAAGTTGAGGAAGTTCTGCCTGCTCCCCTGAGCCTTGCATTGGGGCAAGCATCGCAGAAAGGAGGCTTAAAAATCCACCTGCTCCCTGTGATTCTCCCTCCACTGTTCCAGTACGAGCCATCGATCCTTGAATGGCTTGCGTCAATAAAGCGATATTCAATGTTGGCCCTCCCTTCTTGTGTTCATTGGAGAAGCTGCGTCACAACCGCAGCCTGTTGTGCATTCATTCGTCCTAAGATGTCTGCCTGTTGCTTAGGTGATAGTTCCTTCAACAGTTCAGCAACTTGAGGGCTTTCGAGTTCACCCATAATGGCTGCCGCCTGTTTGGCTGACATTTCTTCATAGACGCTAGCGACGTCAGATGATGATTCCTCTTCTTTTGACGCTGCCTCTAGTTCCGAGACGAGTCGATCTCGTTCACGAATCAAATCGGTGATTTCTTCTTGTCTAGCCTTTACTTCGTTCGTCAATTCCACATTTTCGTTGCGAAGTTTTTCAATCTCACTGTTCGCCGCTTTTAATCGGTTCGCTGCGTCCGAATCGATTCCCGTCACATTCACCTGCGTCTCCGTTTTTTTTGATTCTTCCGTTTTCTCGTTCTCGTTCACTTCTAATAAGGGAACGGATAAGAGCGGACGGTCCATCGCATAGTTCATGACGACGATCCCACCGACTAGGATGAAGATTGCTGGAATGAGGACTAACGCCACGATCATTTGCTTGCCTCGTTTATTGTTCTCTTTTGCCATGCTACTTCCCTTTCCCATGATGAATCACAGCAAGTTCATCCATCATTTGTTGCTCTGTAAGTTTAGCTACCGTCATCTCTTGCATGCTGACCTTTTCATGTAGCGTCACGTATTTCTTTTCTTCCACCACTTTACCGAGCAATCGTTCTTGCGACGCATGATAGCGATTGCGAGCCTGTTGTACGACGAGCTGTTGCGTTTCGATTTGACGTTTCACTTGCTCTCGCGTCTTTTCTCGATACTGCGACATGAGAAGGTCGATGTTTCCAGATTGTTCGTCTTGGTGTTTGATGAGCGACTCATACATGAGAAGAAGGTCATATAGCTTCTCCATCTCTGTCTCAAGTCTTGCCTTAAATCCTCTGACTTCTATGGCGGCATCTTCTTTTTCATGTTCCGCAATCGGCATGATTCGTTCTAATATGAGTCTGTTCATGATTCACCTCGTGCGATATGTGACAAGTGGGTCATCGTCTGTTCGAAAGCAGCATCTTCTTCAATCGATTGTTTTAAAAACGTCAACAAGTATGGATATTTATCCACGGCAGTATCAATCGCAGGATTGGTGCCTTTTTTATACGCTCCGATATTGATTAAATCTTCCGCATCGATATAGGTCGCAAGCCAGCTGCGGAACGTTTGGGCCGCCTCCTTATGTGCCGGAGAAGCGATTTGGTTCATGACCCGGCTGATTGATTTCAGTACATGGATTGCCGGGAATTGCCCACGGTTTGCGAGCGCCCGGTCCATGACAAAGTGTCCGTCTAAAATCCCACGCACCGCATCGGCAATCGGTTCATTCATATCATCTCCGTCGACGAGGACCGTATAGAACGCAGTGATCGACCCTGATGCCGCTGTCCCGCTTCGCTCTAGTAGTTGAGGCAACATGGCGAATACGGACGGGGTGTACCCTTTCGATGTCGGAGGTTCGCCCGTCGCGAGACCAATTTCACGCTGCGCCATCGCAAATCGTGTCACCGAGTCCATCATCAAGACCACTTCTTTCCCTTGGTCCCGGAAGTACTCGGCAATCGCGGTCGCCGTGTAAGCTCCCTTCAACCGAACAAGCGGGGGTTGGTCGCTTGTCGCTACAATCACGACGGAACGAGCCATGCCTTCTGGTCCGAGCTCCTTTTCGATGAACTCTTTTACTTCCCGGCCCCGTTCTCCAATCAAGGCGATGACGTTAATGTCGGCTGAAGAACGTTTGGCAATCATTCCGAGCAAGGTCGACTTCCCGACACCGGAGCCGGCGAACAAACCGACCCGTTGCCCTTTACCTACAGTCAACAGCCCATCGATCATCCGGACACCGGTCGACAGTGCATCCAAAATCCTCGGTCGATTCAACGGGTTAGGGGGTTTGCGTTGAACATCATAACGCTTACCGGTCACAAGTCGTTCACCTGACAGGGGACGCCCTAAACCATCGAGCACTTGACCAATCAACTCTTCCCCTACAGGAACTTGAAGCATTTTCCCCGTTCCTTTGACTAGACAGCCAGGCGCGATTTGTGTGGTTTCACCGTATGGCATGAGAAGGACGCGCTCTTCATTGAATCCGACGACCTCAGCTTCGACTGTTTCATTCGAAGGAAGGACAATCAAACAGCGCTCTCCGACAAACGCACTCGGTCCGTTCGACTCAATCATCAAGCCGATGACTCGACAAACTCGACCGATTTTTCGTGTGAACTCGCCGTCTGTAGACTGTTTAATCGAGCCGAGAACCTGCTCAATAAGCGCCATCCGCTAGAACCTCCTCGATTTTGGCTTGGATCCGTTCGAAACTATATGTCAAATCGACTTCATTGCCACGATGTGGCGACTCGATTCGAACTGCTGTCTCATCCAATGATCCGTCCCCTCGATATTTCAGAGGAGGTGTCTCTACTGTCCGCCACATCGCTTCGAATCGCTGAATCGAGGCAAGACGTGTCGGATGAACAAAGATTGTAAGTGCTTCGGCATCGATCATGTGTGACATCTGATCACGAATCATCGTCGCAAACAGTTCTTCATCTTTTCGGACAAGGTCTGTCGTCACGTGTGCACTGACTGTAACGGCCAATTCAATGAGTTGTTCTTCCGCTCGCCTCCACTTTTCTTCAAATAAGAGTTCGAGTTCGGTCGAAATGGAATTCAAACGCGTCGTGATCTCTTCAAATTCAGCCAATCCATCCTGCCTACCTTGAAGGAGACCTTCTTGGTATCCTTCTGAACGCGCTTCTTCAAACACTTGTTGCTTCAACCGCTCCAACTGTTCGACTTCCGTCTGCTGAAACTGTTGGAACGCTTCTTCGTCCTGCTTCAACTTCTCATAGCGTGATTGGATGACATCCCCATGATCGATTCCGTCATTCGGTTCTATAACGGGTGTCTCTAATCGCTTCGATTCAATTCGTTGCGGGGTATTCGATGTTGCACGTTGGCGTTTAATTACATTAGACAACGATGTCATCTCCTCCACCTCGACTGATTACAATCTCACCGACGTCCTCTAGACGACGAATGATTCCGACGATTCGACTCTGTGCCTCTTCGACGTCACGCAACCGCACCGGCCCCATGAATTCCATATCTTCTTTGAACGTTTCGACCATACGTTGAGACATGTTCTTGAAGATGATTTGTTTGACTTCTTCTGAAGAGACCTTGAGTGCAAGCAACAAGTCGTCGTTCGCCACTTCGCGAATGATTCGTTGAATCGCACGAGAGTCGAGCGTGACGATATCTTCGAAGACGAACATTCGCTTCTTGATTTCTTCTGCGAGTTCTGGATCTTCGATTTCGAGCGCATCGAGGATGGTGCGTTCCGTCGTCCGGTCGACACCGTTCAAGACTTCGACGACCGCCTCGATTCCACCCGACTGGGCATAATCTTGCATATCTGTCTGTGACAAGTTCTTTTCTAGAATCTGCTCCACCTCATGGATGACGTCTGGATTGAGTCGATCCATCGTCGCAATCCGTTTCGCGACTTCCGATTGAATCTCAGGTGGAAGTTCCGACAGGATCTGCCCTGACTTGACCGGTTCTAAATGCGCTAAGATTAACGCAATCGTCTGAGGATGCTCGTTTTGAATAAAGTTCAATAACTGTTTCGGGTCTGCTTTTCGTGCAAACTCGAACGGTCTGACCTGTAAGGTGGAAGTCAGACGATGAATCAATGCCATCGCCTTGTCTTCACCAACTGCTTTTTCAAGGACAGTTTTCGCAAACCCGATTCCACCCTGAGTGATATAACTTTGTGCCATGGCGAGTTCATGGAACTCACCGAGAATACTATCCTTTTCTTCCGGGGACACTTTTTTTAACGCTGAAATTTGAAGCGTCAGTTGTTCCATCTCTTCTTCTGAAAGATGTTTGTAGACGTTCGCTGCCACTTCAGGTCCCAGGGAAATCATGAGCATCGCTGCTTTTTCGCGATTCGATTGTTTTGCATAGTTCACGTTACTCACTCCTCAGACATCCAAGTACGAAGCAGTTTAGCAAACTCTTCTGGATTACTTTCAGCTAATTTTTCTAACTGTTTCTTCTTCACTGCACCTTCGCCTCGCTCTTCGAGGTCTAGGTCAGGTACTTCATCTTCATATGGAACTTCCCATTCGTTCGTCTCTTCCACAACCTCTTGCTTCCGTCTACGCATCGCGAAGAAGATCAAGGCAAGAATTACGACTGCACCCGCCGCTGCCGCATACATCCACCAAGGTGTCGGTTGCTCTGTTGCTGCAACCTCTTCCACTTCAGCGAACGGTCTCGACACGACGACAACTTTCTGTTCGAGTTCAGCATCCGTGATGGCTTCATCCGTCTTCGCTAACGACGTCCGAATAATGGAATACATCATCGTCTCGAGGTCGCCTTCTAACTGCGGATCGATACTTGTTGCGCCATCTGGTGGTTCAACGATGAGTTGGACTCCGAGGTCACGAATCGTATATGGTGCGTTTTGAATCTGCTTCGTGATGCGGTTGACCTCGTAATTGATGATTTCATGATTCTTTTCACTTTCTTCTGTGCCATCGCCAGTCGCTGCCGGGAAGTTGATTGTGTCGTTCTCACCAGTTCCCGTCGCTTCTGTCGCCGTACCTGTTCCGCCAGTGTATGCTTCAGCAATCCGCTCGGCAGACGTGACGATGCCTTCCATGTTTTCTTCATCGACCGGTGTGACAAGATTCTGTTCTTCAGCCGTTTGTGTCGTGTCGATGTCTGCTGTGACGGAAACGAGTACGCTCCGTTCGCCGAGTAGAACCGAGAGCATCTGTTGGATTTGTTGACGTACGTCTTTTTCGACTTGTCGCTTCAACGCCAATGGATCTGACGAGGAACCTCCAGCAACAACAGTCTGGTCGAGATCATAATACGTGAAGTATTGGTCCATAATTGAAATGTTTTCGGGTTTCAAGTTCGGGACACTCTTACTAATCAAATGATAGAGACCTTTTACTGTGTTTGGTTCTAAATTCGTCCCCGCTCCGATGTTCAAGACGATGGACGCGGTAGGCTCACCTTGATCTTCTGCCAAGAAGACAGACTTCTCAGGAAGTGAGATGATGACTTTCGCTTGATTGATTCCTTCAATCTGTGTGATGAGTCGCTCTAGCTCCGTCTGCATCGCACTACGTTCGATGACAGCCATCTCACGGTCTGTCGTTCCGAACCCTGCGTTTTCGCTGAAGAAACTATAATCAATCGAGCCGGACTTTGGAATCCCGGCAGCAGCCAAACTCACTTTCAACTGATCGACCATTTCAGTCGGCACATACACGCTCACACCGTTCGAAGTCGCCTTGATTTCCGACTGTACCCCGTCTGCTGTCAACTTCTCTGTCACTTCGCCCGCTTCTTGAGCAGACAAGTTTGTATAGAGAGGTGCCATGTTTGGCCTTGAAAGGAAGAATGTGAGTACGAGGGCCGCGATTAGTATGACCGCGATCGAGATGCCCCATACGAGTTTACGTTTCGCTGGCATCGCCTTTAATGCACCGGTCATGGATTTGAATCGTTCTTTTAATTGTTCATTCATCGCAACTTGTCATCCTCTACAATTAAACTTGCATTCGCATCATTTCTTGATAGGCCTCAACAGCCTTGTTCCTCACCTCGATGGCAAGTTGCATCGCAATCGACGACTCTTCACTTTGAATCATCACCTGATGAAGGTCAGCTTTCCCGACCGCCAAATCTTTACGGGCTTGACTAGTCGCTTGTTGTGTCTCATTCAATGCGTTCATCGCTTCATTCAAGTATGACCCAAATTGAGATGGGTTCGTTTTATTCAGTGATGGCGTGAGTTCTGGGCTCATCAATTGAATTGGATTAATTTGCATCCGTTAACACTCCTTATCCTTTACCAATCTCCATCGCTTTTACGAGCATCGCCTTCGAGGCGTTCATCGCTGCAATGTTTGCTTCGTACGAACGAGTCGCACCCATCAAATCGACCATTTCTTTCAAGAGATCGACGTTCGGCATTTGTACGTACCCTCGCTCATCCGCATCGGGATGATTCGGGTTATAAGCCAATTTATACGGTGCATCGTCTTCGATGATTTGAGATACCTGCACCCCTCCATTAACGGCATCCATTTGCTTCCGGAATGGCGCTTCTTGCAACACGGTCATCTTTCGTGTGTATGGTTGCCACTCTCCGTCCACGAGTCTCCCGCGAGTCGTCTGAGCGTTGGCGATGTTCGCCGACACGGTATCCATTCGTAGCCGTTGTGACGTCAACGCTGAAGCTGAAATATGAAAACTATCAAACATTCCCATTGATTAACGACCTCCCCGAATAACAGATTTTAATCCCCCGAGCCTACGATTCAATTGCTCCATCATCGCCTCATACTGGAGTTGGTTTCGTGCCAGCTCACTCATTTCATAATCCAAGTCGACGTTGTTGCCATCACTCCTCATGGCGCCACCAGCTCGATCGATGACTTTCGACTGGGTCGAGTCACTCGGACGACCACCTTGCAGCTTGAGTCGCATCTCACTCTGAAGCGTCTGCTCAAACACAGCCTGTTTGGCTTTGAAATTCGGCGTATCAATGTTTGAAAGGTTATGACTGATGACCTTTTGGTTAAGGACTGAATGGTTGATGGCTTGCTTTAGTAATTGATAGTCACTACCAATCCAATTCACGGCGTTCACTCACTTTCATATAATGACTACTAAATATACCTCATTTGGAAAATCTACTATTTCATTGAAACAAATCTGTAACGGTTCTGAAAGATATTTTTTAAAACATAGGTAAATGGCTTAATATCTTTTTGTCGAAATCACGTCAAAAGGTGAAAATAATTACTTTTGTACTAAAAAAAACCGCCTCCTTATCAAGGAAAGCGGTTTTTTAGGAATAAAGTCCCTTTTAAAAGTGTTTTCAATGGAAATTACACATCGAAAGTTGTATTTCAGTTTGATTTCAGTTTTTGCAATTCAAACAAGAAGTTGTCATTTAATATCTTGATATACGTTCCTTTCATTCCTAAAGAACGTGATTCAATGACCCCTGCACTTTCTAATTTCCGAAGTGCGTTGACGATGACCGAACGCGTGATTCCCACTCTGTCGGCAATTTTGGAAGCAACTAGCAATCCTTCGTTTCCACCAAGCTCTTCGAAGATATGTTCGATTGCCTCAAGCTCTGAATACGATAACGAGTTAATCGCCATCTGGACGACTGCTTTCTTACGTGCCGACGTTTCTGCTTCCGCAGCCTTCTCACGAAGGATCTCCATTCCAACTACAGTTGCAGAGTACTCCGCGAGAACGAGGTCATCTTCTGTGAATTCATTCGCCAATCGACCGAGTACGAGCGTACCTAAACGTTCTCCTCCACCGATGATTGGAACAATCGTCGTCATGGAGTTGAGGAATAGATCGTGGTTCTCGACTGGGAATGCTGTATATTCACTATCGATATCGATGTTCGCTGTCGTTTCTTTCACATTGAACAAGTTCGAAGCATATGGCTCCGGGAACTGTCGATCGACTAAGAATGCTTTCATCCGGTCATTCTCAATCTGTTGTTTGATTGCAAAACCGAGAAGTCGTCCCCGACGACTCACGATAAACGTGTTGGACTCAAGGACTTCACGCATTTTGTCCGCCATTTCTTTAAAGTCAACGTGCGCACTTGCCTCTTGTTGAAGCATTGTGTTTAATTGGCGTGTTTTTTCTAGTAAGTTCATATTCTCTATTTCCTCCCTGTATGTGCATACAGAATCTTATAATATATATTGGCTCAAATCACGATCGTCGGCGATGGAACCGACTTTTGCTTGTACGTAAGCTGGTGTGATTTCTACGGTTGTTTGTGGCATATCTGCCGCTTCAAATGATAAATCTTCTAAAACGCGCTCCATTATAGTATAGAGGCGACGTGCACCGATGTCATCGGTCTCCCGATTGACATGTGTCGCAATTTTCGCAATTTCTTCAATGGCCTCATGCGTGAAACGGACCGTGATTTCTTCAGATTCTAACAAGGCCGTATATTGTTTAATGAGTGCCTGTGACGGTTCCGTCAAAATCTTGACGAAGTCTTCTTCCGTCAAGCTGCTCAATTCAACACGAATTGGGAAGCGTCCTTGTAGCTCTGGAATCAGGTCAGACGGCTTAGCCATATGGAATGCACCGGCCGCGATGAAAAGAACATGATCCGTTTTAACCGGTCCATACTTCGTGACGACCGTAGATCCTTCTACAATCGGAAGAATGTCACGCTGCACCCCTTCACGGGATACTCCGGCGTGATCTTGTGATTTTGTGGCGATCTTATCGATTTCATCCACGAAGATGATACCCATCTGTTCACTGCGCCGCACGGCTTCATCGTGGACTTCGTTCAAGTCCAGCAAGTTCTCTGCTTCTTCAGCAATGAGAAGCGGTCTTGCTTCACGAACCGTCAGCTTACGTTGTTTCCGTTTCTTTGGAACGATTTGACCGAGCATATCCTGAAGATTCGACAAACCTTCCATCCCTTGACCTTGAAACAAATCCATCGTCTGCTTTTCTTCTAATTCCACTTCAATCACGCGTTCTTCGAGTTCACCGAGTTCGAGCAAGCGTCGAAGTTGCGAACGGTCATTATTGGATGTGTCCGACGTGGTTTCTGGCTGTTGTGTCTGTCCGCCGAACAACGCTTCGAACGGATTCGATGCAGTAGGTGTCGCTTTTGCTTTTCCTTGTAGTGCATCTAAAAGGCGTTCCGTCGCCGCACGTTCCGCCGGCTCCTTCACATCTTCTTTTTTCTCTTCTTTGACAAGACGAACCGATGCCTCAACGAGATCACGTACCATCGATTCAACGTCACGACCGACGTAACCAACTTCCGTAAATTTCGTTGCTTCTACCTTCACAAACGGTGCACCGACAAGCTTAGCTAACCGTCGAGCAATTTCGGTCTTTCCGACCCCGGTCGGTCCGATCATCAAAATATTTTTTGGTGTAACCTCATCGCGAAGGTCTGCACTTAACTTTTGACGTCGATAGCGATTTCGTAGAGCAATCGAAACTGCTCGCTTGGCATCCTTTTGTCCGATTACAAAACGGTCTAACTCCGTTACGATTTGTCTAGGTGTCAACTCTCGGTTCATTCAGCAGCGCCTCCAATCGTTTCTACAATGACTTGATCATTTGTATACACGCAAAGCTCACCAGCGATTTCAAGAGCGGCACGCGCGATTTCTTCAGCAGACTTTTCAGCAGAATGGCGTACGAGTGCGCGACCTGCCGCTAAGGCATAGTTCCCACCGGATCCGATTGCAAGAATTCCATCGTCCGGCTCAATCACTTCTCCATTCCCAGAGACGAGCAAAAGATGATCGGCATCCATCACAATCAATAGTGCCTCGAGTTGACGCAACATCTTATCCCCACGCCATTCTTTCGCAAGTTCTACCGCTGCTCGCGGCAAGTTACCGTTATACATTTCAAGTTTCGATTCAAACTTTTCAAACAATGTGAAAGCATCGGCTACGCTACCTGCAAAACCGGCAACGACTTTCCCGCCATAAAGGCGTCTGACTTTCTTCGCCTTGTTTTTCATGATGACGGCATTCCCGAATGTGACTTGGCCATCTCCACTCATCGCACATTGGCCATTGTGTCGAACTGCAAAAATCGTTGTTGCATGAAACATATCGTAACCTCCTACTTTCTTGGATGTGTCGCTTGATAAATCGACCGAAGTCGTTCGGTCGATACATGGGTATACCGCCCGGTCGTCGACAAGGACTCATGCCCAAGCAACTCTTGGACGGCACGCAAGTCCGCTCCCCGTTCTAACAAATCCGTCGCAAAGCTGTGTCGCAACGAGTGCGGGGTAAGTGGTTTATGTACCCCACTGTCTTTTCTCAAACGTTTCATGACATAGCGGATTTGGTCTGTTGTCATCCGATTCCCTTTTTGACTCAAAAATAATGCGGTTTCTGTCGGGAGCCCGACACCTTTGCGTAATTCGATATAACGCTGCAAAGCATGTATGGCATATTGCCCGATCGGGACATATCGTTCTTTCTTCCCTTTTCCCATCACATGGACAAAGGATAAAACCTCATCGAACGAGGAAAGGTTCATCCCACACAGTTCAGCGACGCGGATTCCCGTCCCATAGAGCACTTCTACGATGGCGACGTCCCTCGCCTGTAAAAAAGGATCTTCCTGCCTCGAGGCAGCCTCCAACAGTTGCTCGACTTCCGTCGGGACGGCAAAGGTCGGCAAGGACTGTCTCTTTTTCGGTGAGGTCAGGTCGTGGAACAACGGATCTCCACCTTGTTCTCTTGCCATAAACTTCCCGAATTGCTTGAAACAAGATACTTTTTGGGACACCGTGGACGCGGCCAATTGTTTCTCATAAAGGACATATAAATAACGCCGCGCCGTCTGAGCATCGTAGGGATCTTGATGCGTCGATTGGCAATATGCGGCGTACTGGTCGAGCGTTTGCTCGTAGGAGCGTTTCGTATGAGGAGACAGTCGACGTTCAATTTGGCAGTAGCGCAAAAAGGATTGTCGATCCTCTAAAAATGCCATTTTATCGCCTCCTCGATGACTCGTAAAAACGCATGTTCTCGTCAAATCGAAATTAGCATAGCATACAGAATGTAAGGTGACAATAGATAGCCGTTCAATAATCTGAAAATTTTCAAAGTATGAAACAAAATACACAATTGAAATTTTACTTCAAAACAAAAGAGCCAAAAAATGGCTCTCCTGTTCAAAGATCTTTATACTGTTGGATCGTTTCTAACGCACGGTTCGCGTAACGCTCGTACCGTTCTTGTTTCTTCATCTTTTTCGGAGCGTCTTCTAGTGATGGCACCAATCCGAAGTTTGCATTCATCGGTTGGAAGTGCTTCCCGTCGGCTGTCGTGATATAATGCGCCATCGAACCAAGCATCGTCTCACGCGGGAGAACGACGAGTTCTTCACCTGCGATCATCTTCGCCGCATTGATCCCAGCTAGAAGCCCGGACGCTGCCGACTCCACATATCCTTCTACCCCTGTCATCTGACCGGCGAAGAAGAGCGTGTCACGTGTACGCGCCTGATACGTCGGCTTGAGTAAGCTCGGTGAGTTGATGAACGTGTTACGGTGCATGACACCGTATCGGACGATGTCCGCATTCTCGAGTCCCGGGATGAGACGGATGATGCGCTTCTGTTCGCCCCACTTCAAATGTGTTTGGAAGCCTACCAAGTTATACAGTGTGCCCGCCGAGTTGTCTTGACGAAGCTGAACGACGGCATATGGACGTTTTCCTGTCTTCGGGTCTTCTAATCCGACCGGCTTCATCGGTCCGAAAAGAAGCGTCTTCTTCCCACGCTCGGCCATGACTTCAAACGGCATGCATCCTTCAAAGTAAATCTCTTTTTCAAACTCTTTTAGCGGAACGACTTCTGCCTTGATCAACTCTTCGTAAAACACGTCAAACTCTTCTTCTGTCATCGGACAGTTCAAGTAAGCGGCTTCACCTTTGTCGTAACGCGACTTCAAATAGACTTTATCCCGATCAATCGTATCACCATCTAGAATTGGTGCTGCCGCGTCATAGAAGTAGAGATAATCTTCTCCTGTGAACGCCTTGAGTGATGCAGAGAGGTCAGGGGAGGTCAACGGGCCAGTCGCCACGATGACGATCCCTTCAGGAATCTCTTTGAGCTCTTCGTTGTGCACTGTGACATTCTCGTGGTTCTTTAGCTTCTCGGTGATGAATCCGGCAAACTCATGACGATCGACGGCAAGGGCACCCCCAGCAGGTACACTTGCCGTGTCCGCCGCCTTTAAGATGAGCGAGTCAAGCGTACGCATTTCTTCTTTCAAGACACCTACGGCATTTTGAAGACCGTTCGCACGTAGCGAGTTCGAACAGACGAGCTCCGCAAATTGATCCGTGTGGTGCGCCGGTGTTTGACGAACCGGTCTCATTTCATACAAATCTACTTGAATACCGCGCTTAGCGAGTTGCCAAGCCGCTTCGGAGCCGGCCAATCCAGCTCCGATTACAGTTACACGTTGTTGCAACATTAATCCTCCTCTTGCTGATGTACCTCGGTGTGGGTACAGTTCGTACATTGATATTTCACGCCGTCTTTAATTTTCTTCTCGACCATCAAACTGTCGCATACAGGACACGGTTTCGCAACCGGTTTATCCCATGAGACGAATTCACATTCCGGATAGTTCGAGCAACCATAGAAGAGACGACCTTTTTTACTGCGACGTTCCACGATTTGTCCATCCTTACAGTTCGGACACGGGACACCGATTTCGACTTGTACCGGTTTCGTGTTCGTACAGTTCGGGAAGTTCGAGCACGCCATGAACTTGCCGTAGCGTCCCATCTTGATGACCATTGGTGACCCACAGACTTCACAATCAATTCCGGCAGGTTCATCTTTCACTTCGATTTTCTCGATTTCTTCTTCAGCACGCTTCAATCGTTTCTCGAAAGAACGATAAATCGGAGCGACGACTTCCGTCCACTCGACTTCCTTATGCTCGATCGAATCAAGAAGGGTCTCCATGTCGGCCGTGAACTGGACCGTGATGAAGTCGTTGAAATACTCATCAATCATCTCGATGACGAGTTCTCCAAGTTCAGTCGGTAAAAACTTTTTCTCCTCGAGAACGACATAACCGCGTCGTTGGATCGTGTCAAGTGTCGGCGCGTACGTCGACGGACGACCAATCCCGAGTTCTTCCATCGCTCGAACGAGTCGCGCCTCTGTATAACGAGGTGGCGGTTGTGTGAAGTGTTGTTTCGGCTCAATCGTTTCAAACGTCACGGTATCATCCACTTCGAGAGGTGGCAATAATCCTTCCTTCTCTTGGTTCGTGTCCTCAATGTCATCGTCTTTCGACTCGATATACACTTTCATGAAACCAGGGAATTTGACTGTCGACCCGTTCGCACGGAAAATCATCCCGTTCGACTCGACGTCGATTTTGACCGTATCGAGAACGGCTGGTGCCATTTGGCTCGCAATCAATCGTTCCCAAATCAATTTATACAGTCGCAACTGGTCACGTGACAGATAAGGCTTCAAGGAAGCTGGGTCGCGGAGTGCCGAAGTCGGACGAATCGCTTCGTGCGCGTCTTGGGTATTCGCTGATTTCTTTTCTTTTTGTTTCTGTAAGGCGACATACTCTTCACCGAATGTCGATTCGATATATTCCTTCGCCTCCGTCTTCGCCAAATCAGAGATACGTGTCGAGTCGGTACGCATATACGTAATCAGACCGACTGTACCTTCTTTTTTGCCGAGATCGATTCCTTCATATAATTGCTGCGCGAGCATCATGGTCTTCTTCGCACGGAAATTCAATTTACGGGCAGCATCCTGCTGCAATGAACTGGTCGTGAACGGTAGCGAAGCGTTCCGCTTCCGTTCTTTCTTCGTTACATCAATGACTTTAAACGTATCATCGATGGTATCGAGGACAGATTGCGCATCTTCTTCAGACTTCAATTCCATCTTCTTCCCATCTTTTCCGTAAAATGAAGTCTCGAACGTTTCCCCATCATGATTTAAATCAAGTTTAATCGTCCAATACTCTTCCGGGTCGAACGCGTTAATTTCGCGCTCACGGTCGATAATCATCTTCACGGCTACCGATTGAACTCGCCCTGCAGACAATCCTTTTTTGACTTTCTTCCATAATAATGGACTCATCCCGTATCCGACAAGACGATCTAAAATGCGTCGGGCTTGTTGTGCATCGACGAGATCGTGATTGATCTTACGTGGATGTTTAAAAGATTCTTTAATCGCATCTTTCGTGATTTCGTTAAAGACGACACGACATTCTGTCGTTTCATCGACACCGAGTGCGCGTGCTAAATGCCAAGCAATCGCTTCCCCTTCTCTATCGGGGTCGGCCGCGAGAAAGATTTTTGTCGCTTTTTTCGCTGCTGTCTTCAATTCTTTCAATACCGGTCCTTTACCACGGATGGTAATATACTTCGGTTCAAAGTCGTGTTCGACGTCCACACCGAGTTGACTTTTAGGCAAGTCAATCACGTGCCCCATCGAAGCTTTGACCATATAATTCGGACCTAAATAACGTTTAATTGTTTTTGCTTTCGCAGGTGATTCGACGATCACCAGATATTTTGCCATACATCTGCTCCCCTTTTAGAGGTCATTTAAATCCCTACCATAATATTCATGTTCTCACCGGTTTGTCAACGTACAATCTTGAGATCTCGAATAATTTGATCGGAATTCGTCAATGGAATCGCACCTTCTTCAATCAATCGGTTCGGACCTTCTGCGAGTGGATCAAGGGGTGAACCAGGTACCGCAAATACCGTTTTTCCTTGCTCTAGGGCATGTCCGACCGTATTCATCGTCCCGCTCTTTCGTCTCGCCTGTATAACGACCAACGCATCACCAAGACCACTGACCAAACGATTTCTTTCCAAAAATTGAAATTTTTGAATCGGCGTGTTTGGTACATATTCACTTAGCAAGACTCCCTCTTGCGGAATCTGTAAAAGCATGTCTCGGTTCGCCGCCGGATAGAGCCGGTCCAGTCCAGCTCCGAGTACCGCCACGGTCGGGCGATGCGTGCGGAGGGCATGGGCGTGGACGAGCCCATCGATTCCGAGGGCGCCACCTGAAACAGATACAGTTTCTTCTATTAAAGAGTGATAGTGATTCACGAGCGATTGACTGATACGATTCAACTCACGACTTCCGACCATCGCAGTCGTTCTTTCTTGTAGTACCTCTAAATCTCCATGATAAAACAAGCAATATGGTGGGTTAGGGATGTCGAGTAACCGTTTCGGGAACAAGTCATCTTCCCATGTGACGAAATGTTTATACGATTCCGGTGCTTGGAAGGCTCGTTCGGCCCGTCTCCAGACATGTTCAGAAAATTGTGTGCGATGTGCCCCGAGTGTTCCGTTCAAATAATGATGCACAAACTCAACTGGCATTCGCGCTGCAGCAAACCGAGCTATTGTTTGATTCATCACAAACTCTCCTTTAAAAAAATGAGGGATGCAAGCATCCCTCAAGATTCTTATGTCGTCGGTTGACCCGTGACACACGCTTCGTATAATCCTTGCTGTTTCAAGACACGAATCAATGTTTCACCGATGACCGCCGGTGTTTCAGCGACTTCGATTCCATTCGCGTTCAATGTCTTGATCTTCTCAGCAGCCGTCCCTTTACCACCTGAGATGATTGCGCCCGCATGTCCCATGCGCTTGCCTTCAGGAGCCGTCTGGCCGCCGATGAAACCGATGACTGGTTTCGTCATGTTGGCTTTTACCCATTCAGCTGCCTCTTCTTCAGCCGTTCCACCGATTTCCCCGATCATGATGACCGCTTTCGTGTCCTCATCTTCGTTGAACGCTTTAAGCGTATCGATGAAGTTCGTTCCGTTGACCGGGTCTCCCCCGATTCCAACAGCTGTCGATTGTCCGATACCTGCTGTCGTCAACTGATGAACCGCCTCATACGTGAGCGTCCCAGAACGTGATACGATTCCGACGTGCCCTTTCGTATGAATGTAGCCAGGCATGATGCCAAGTTTCGCTTCTCCAGGTGTGATGATACCAGGACAGTTCGGTCCGATTAAACGAGCCGGTTTGTCCTCGAGATAGCGTTTCACTTGAATCATGTCCACAACTGGGATTCCTTCTGTGATACAGATGATGAGCTCGATGCCGCTATCAGCCGCTTCCATGATCGAATCTGCTGCGAAAGCAGGTGGAACATAGATGATCGATGCATTGGCACCAGTCGCTTCGACCGCTTCAGACACGGTGTTGAAGACTGGAACGTTGTCGAGGACCGTCGTGCCACCTTTACCAGGTGTGACACCACCGACTAATTTCGTGTTATATGCGAGCATCTGTTCACCGTGGAACAGACCTTGCTTCCCTGTAATCCCTTGAATGATTACTTTCGTATCTTTATCCGCCCAAATACTCATGTCGTTTCCCCCTTATCGAACAAGTGCTGCGATTTTTTCTGCACCGTCAGCCATCGAGTTGGCCGTCGTGATCGCAAGTCCAGATTCATCGAGAATGCGCTTCCCGGCATCAACGTTCGTTCCTTCTAAGCGAACGACGAGTGGTAAGTCGAGTCCGATTTCTTTCGTCGCAGCGACAATCCCCTCTGCGATGATGTCACACTTCATGATTCCACCGAAAATGTTAACGAAGATCCCTTTGACCTGGTCATCAGACAAGATCAACTTGAATGCTTCTGTTACTTTTTCTTTCGTCGCACCGCCACCTACGTCGAGGAAGTTAGCGGGTTCAGCGCCGTAATGCTTGATGATATCCATCGTAGCCATCGCAAGACCGGCACCGTTGACGAGACAACCGATGTTTCCGTCGAGTGCGATGTAGCTGAGGTCGTGTTTCGACGCTTCCACTTCACGTGGGTCTTCTTCCGTCGTATCACGAAGCGCAAGGATGTCCGAGTGACGATAGAGCGCGTTGCTATCGAAATTCAACTTCGCATCGAGCGCGATGACGTTACCGTCTTTCGTCGTGACGAGCGGGTTGATTTCCGCGATTGTGCAATCTGTCTCGACGTACACTTTGTACAACTTCATGACCATGTCACTGAACTTGTTGACGAGTTTCGTCGGGACTTCCATTTTGAATGCGAGACGACGCGCCTGGAATGGACGTAAGCCCACGACCGGGTCGACGATCTCTTTATGAATCTTCTCTGGCGTATGTTCAGCGACTTCTTCGATGTCCATTCCACCTTCAGATGAACCCATGATGACAATTCGGCCGATCGAACGGTCAAGCACGAGTCCTAAGTAAAATTCTTGGTCAATCGCGGAACCTTCTTCGATATAGAGACGCTGGACAACTTTTCCTTCCGGACCTGTTTGGTGTGTCACGAGCGTTTTCCCGAGAATCTCTGAAGCATATTGCTTCACTTCTTCATCTGTCTTCGCAAGTTTAACGCCACCCGCTTTACCGCGGCCACCTGCGTGGATTTGAGCTTTTACTACCTTCACTTCACCTTCAAGCTTCGCAGCAGCTGCCACAGCTTCTTCAACAGTAAAGGCCGGATAACCCGTCGGAACGGCTACCCCAAACTCTCTTAACAATTCTTTCGCCTGATACTCATGGATATTCATATGTTTTCCCCCTTAGTCCCCTTTAATATCGGCACGTCTATTGTAACGAAAAACTGAAAGCGCTGTCTATCGTTCTTGCTTTAAGTTTTCATCTTTTTTTCACATATATCCCTAGACAAATCAAATTTTATTCTGTTCCATCTGATAAAGAAAGACAAAAAGTTCGGCAATGACCTGATAAACGTCCTCCGGGATTTGCTCTTCGATGTTCAACGCCGACAGTAACGAGAGGAGCGCTGGGTCTTCATGAACAGGAACTCCGTTCGCTAAAGCAATCTCAAGCATCCGCTCGGCGACGATTCCCGTTCCCTTCGCTACGACGTGCGGCGCATCCATCGACTGCTCATAGGAGAGCGCAATCGCTTTCTTCTGGTCTTTCATATTTGGAGGTCCACCTTTCCGAGTGGCGCGAACGTAGCCGGAACATGTTCACGCTTCGCTTCATACGAAAATGAAGACAGTTCGAACGACACCTTTTTTAGGCCTTCTTTCAAAAGTGGTTCGTATGTACGGACGTATGGAGCCAAATCGTGTTGTTCATTGAATACACGTACGGACACGTAACGCTTTTGAATCAACACATCAATCCCGGTCTCACCATATCGCGGCGTTTCAAGAAACAAGACGATCCGCGCATGATCCGAGTCCATCGTCTCTCGTTTCGGGGCCTCTAGACGAAGTTGAACGTTTTCAAACGGACCCAATTGCGGTATGTGAAATGCTTGGGCGACGAACGGCGGGCTTTGGCTCGCGTTGAACGCTTCCTGCGCACGCACGAACTGCTCGAACTTCGGCTCACCTTTCGCTTTGAACAGTTCCCCGACGAGCGCCTTTACATCCTGACCTGCGCCGCTTTCTAACGCGTTTTTCCCGGCCGCCTTCACGGATTCTGGCGTCAGCATCGGCTCCCGCATCAAGCGTCCGAGCTGTTCTCCTAACGCTTGCAGCGGCGACTTGGCCGCCATGAGCGATTCCGTCGCTTGCGTGACGACTTTCAAGACGAGCTTCGGTTCGACGTCCGTGACGACCAGCTTATACGTGACGTTCTCTTTCACGTTCGCATTGACGCCGACCCGGAAAATCCCTTGGGGCAGTTGCATGACCGCCTCGTTGCCAGGTAAGAGCTGCAACACCTTTCCGACGACTGTGTTCCCTAGTAATAGCGGGCGTGACGTCTGTTCCGTCACTTTGAACGGCATCACCCCTTGATGATCGATCCGCAACGCGACCACTCCTTTCACATATGCTTGATGGGGGCGAACGTACGGCGATGAATCGGAGTCACCCCAAGGCGTCTTAACCCTTCTAAATGAGTCTCTGTTCCATATCCTGCGTTTTTCGCAAATCCGTATCCAGGATACGTCAAATCATATTCTTCCATCATCCGGTCCCTTACCACCTTAGCGACGACACTTGCCGCGGCTATCGACACACTGAGCGTGTCCCCTTTAACCAATGACTGTTGAGGGATGTCGAGCTCGAGTTTCATGGCGTCAATCAATAGGGAGTCTACTTCTCCGACTTGATGAATCGCCTCTGTCATCGCAAGCTTCGTCGCCTCATAGATGTTAATCTCATCGATTACCGCGGGCTCGACGATCCCGACACCGACCTCTGCGACCTCGATGATGTGTGCGTATGCCGCGTCCCTCGCCGCTTTGGTCATTTTTTTTGAATCATTCAATCCCGGGAGGTAGAACCCATCCGGCAACAAGACCGCCGCTGCCACGACCGGTCCCGCAAGCGGCCCCCGTCCGACCTCATCGACTCCGACAATTCGAGTGAAGCCTTCCGCCTTCCATTCACGTTCATACGTCATGCGACGTTCGAAATCGTCCTGTAACGCCCGTTCTCGCTCGAATTGGCGCTGTTTTTGCCGTAGCAACGTTTGCACGCCCGCTCGAGGGTCTCGTGACAAGGTCGGGAAGATGTATACCCATTCTTCATATCGGATGTCCTCTAGTTGTTGTTTAATCTGTTGAATCGTCACGGTCTTCCTCCTATTCAAAAAAGCCCTGTGTGCACAGGGCTTTACGCCATTTCGTGATCAGCCGGTGTCTCAAGGGAGATCCGTCCGATTTTTTCATGTCGTAGTTCATTTAAAAGTAGTTCGCTCGCCTTTTCGAAATCGACGTAACCACCACTGATGAGACCACGCTTTTTCCCGATCAACTCAAGGAGCTCCACGCCGTCCTCGGGTAACGTTTCAAGTTTGAATCGTTCCTTTAATTGTTCCGGATAACGAGCATGCAACTCGCGAACCGTATACAAGGCGATATCATCCAAGTTGAGAATCTCGTCTTTGATGGCGCCGGTCGCGGCTAGACGATATCCGACAAGTTGATCCTCGAACTTCGGCCAGAGAATCCCCGGCGTGTCCAACAGTTCCATCTCGCCGCCTTTCATCTTGATCCACTGTTGACGCTTCGTCACACCAGGACGGTCGCCCGTGATAGCAATGTTTCGTCCAGCGAGACGGTTGATGAGCGTCGACTTCCCGACGTTCGGGATTCCGATGATGAGCGCACGGATCGGTCCGGGGTTACGCCCCTTCTCACGCATCCGGTCATGCTTTTCTTTCATCAACTTCTGAGCACCCGTGATGAGCTGCTTTAAGCCTTTGCTATGCTTCGCGTCGACAGCGACAACCTCGACTTCTTCGCGTTTCAAGGCACGTAACCACGCCTCCGTCACGACGGGGTCGGCCATGTCTGCTTTGTTCAAGACGATGAGACGGGGTTTTCCCGCTGTAATCTCATCGACCATCGGGTTGCGACTCGACTGAGGCACGCGTGCATCCACGAGTTCGATGACTACATCGATTAGTTTTAATTTTTCAGTTACTTGTCTTCTTGCTTTGGCCATGTGGCCAGGAAACCATTGAATTGCCAAAAAAGCACCACCTTAATCTTCTACCGTGCCAACATCATCGAGTGGCCAGAAGATGAAGTTCGTCTTGCCGACAATCTCCTCTTTCGACACAAATCCGATCTCACGGCTGTCTTTCGAGTTTTGACGATTGTCTCCCATGACGAAGTATGATTCCTCTGGAACGACCGACTCACCCGTCACTTGTTCGAGTGTAAAGTTCTCCGTCAACGGGAACCCGTTCATCTGGGCACGAAACTCGTCTAAATACGGCTCTTCGACCGCTTCACCGTTAATATAAAGTACATCATCTCGATATTCGAGCGTGTCGCCTGGGATGGCGATGACACGTTTAATATAGTCTTTTGATTCAGTCGCATGGAATACGACGATATCACCTCGGTCTAGCTCCCCAACATAGTTCGAAATTTTACTGACGATCATTCGATCCGCATTGTGGAGTGTCGGCATCATCGACTCTCCTTCAACGATGACAGGAACGAAGATGAACGTCCGGATGACGAACGCGATGACAAGAGCGACCACGATGGCTTTTAGCCAACTAAACACTTCTTTCAACTTCACTCACTCCTCTATCCATTTGAACTTATTGTACTAGAAAAAAAGAAGCTTGTCGCAAGCGACAAGCTTAATTCCCATCTTAACGACGGATTTCTTTAATACGTGCTGCTTTACCGCGAAGGTTACGGAGGTAGTAAAGTTTCGCACGGCGAACTTTACCGTAGCGTACGACTTCGATTTGTGCAACGCGTGGTGAGTGAAGCGGGAATGCACGCTCAACACCTACGCCGTAAGAAATCTTACGGACTGTGAATGTTTCGCTGATGCCGCCACCTTTACGCTTGATTACAACACCTTCGAAGATCTGGATACGCTCACGCGTTCCCTCTACAACTTTAACGTGGACACGTACTGTGTCACCAGGACGGAAAGCAGGTACGTCCGATTTGAATTGTTCTTCTGTGATTTCACGGAACAGTTTTTGTGTGTTCATGAATCATATCTCCTTTTTCTTCAATGTTCATATCTTCATATGCCCAAGCATCCAATAGCGGAACATCGGTAATCGATGGGTTTAACCCACATGCTCAAACATAGCATATATTTCTCAATCGCGCAACGATTGCAGAAACTTTTTATCGACATCCGTCAACTCGACATGTTCGAGCAAATCCGGACGTCGTCGATACGTGCGTTCGAGCGATTGCTCTCGGCGCCATGCCTCGATCCGGGCGTGATTTCCCGACAAGAGCACTTCCGGCACGGTCAATCCACGAAAATCAGCCGGTCGCGTATAGTGAGGGTATTCCAAGAGACCAGTCGAGAACGAGTCGTCTTCATGGCTCGCCTGATCGCCAAGTACATCCGGAATGAGCCTTACGGTCGCATCAATCATGACCATCGTCGCGAGCTCTCCACCTGTCAAAACGAAATCACCGATCGACACCTCGTCGGTCGCCAGTTCATCATGGATTCGTTGGTCGAACCCTTCATAATGTCCACATAGAAAGACCAGATGTTCCTCCTTGGCCCATTCTTCGGCCATTCGTTGATTGAACGGTTTTCCGGTAGGCGTCGTGAGAATGACCCTTGGGCTCTTCGCCTCAAGGGAATGAAATGCATCAAAGATCGGCTGCGGCGTGAGCAACATGCCCGCTCCACCGCCGTACGGATAATCATCGACTTTATGATGCTTGTTCGTTGAAAAGTCCCGAAAATTGAGGAACGACATCTCCACTTGCCCGAGCGTCTTCGCCCGACCGACGATGGAGTGATCGAGCGCATGAAACATCTCGGGGAACAACGTCAATACATCAATCTTCATCGTCAATCATTCCAGGGATCGGCGTGATGACGACACGCTTCGCATCGACATCAATCTCTTGGACGACCGATTCGATATAAGGGATGAGCGCGTCCGACTTTCCTGGTCGTTTGATGACCCATACGTCGTTCGCTCCATTCGTTTCAAAGATGTCGTCGACGACACCAATGACTTCCCCATCCACGACAGCCTCACAGCCGATGATTTCATGATAATAATATTCGTGTTCGTCCAAGTCGTGGACGTGTTCGGCGTGGACATATAGTTTCAGCCCTTTATATTTTTCAATGAGATTGATATTGTCAAACCCTTTGAATGTGACGAGGTGAAACTGCTTATGAGGACGATACGTCGTGATCGTCATTTCCTGTTTCGTTCCGTCGACATCAAGAAACAACGTGTTTCCTTTTTTAAATCGCTCTTCTGGAAAGTCTGTCGCCGCCAAAATCTTCACTTCCCCTTTTAGGCCGTGCGTATTGGCGATTTTCCCTACATATAACCAGTCCATCTTTTTCCCTCCTCAACAAAATAGGCCGACCTCAGAAAAGGTCGGCCACATCATTACTTCGCGTTTTTCGCGTTGTGGAATTTCTCCATGATCCCTGCTTTAGAGAACAAGTTGCGTACTGTGTCAGATGGCTTCGCGCCGTCTGCCAACCATTTGAGAGCGAGTTCTTCGTTGATGCGAACTTCTGCTTCTGGTTTTGCAACCGGGTTGTAGTGACCAACTTGCTCGATGAAGCGACCGTCACGTGGTGAACGTGAGTCTGCTACAACGATACGGTAGAAAGGTGATTTTTTTGCGCCCATGCGCTTAAGACGAATTTTAACTGCCATGGTAATATACCTCCATCATGTGTTTAAGAATTGACAACTTTTATAGTATACAGCTTTTTCGTTCGACTGACAAAAGATTTTGTTAGAAGAATGGAAGGCCGAGACCTTTTTTCTTCCCTTTCATTTGTCCTGACATTTGTTTCATCATCTTCTTCATGTCATCGAACTGTTTGATGAGACGGTTCACTTCTTGAATCGAGCGACCGCTCCCTTTTGCGATCCGCTTACGACGACTCGCGTTGAGCACTTCCGGATTGGCGCGCTCATGTTTCGTCATCGAGCGAATGATCGCTTCGACGTGATCGAGTTGTTTCTCGTCGATTTGGACGTTCTTCAACCCTTTCATCTTACCTGCACCAGGTAACATCGAAAGTAATTCATCAATTGGTCCCATGTTTTTCACTTGGGCCAACTGTTCAATGAAATCATCGAACGTGAATGACGCGTCACGAATTTTGCTTTCAAGCTCCTTCGCTGCGTCTTGGTCCATCTGTGTCTCGGCTTTTTCAATGAGCGAGAGCACGTCCCCCATTCCAAGGATCCGTGACGCCATGCGTTCCGGGTGGAATGGTTCGAGGGCATCCAACTTTTCTCCGAGACCGACGAATTTAATCGGCGCTCCCGTGACTGCCTTGATCGAAAGGGCTGCCCCGCCTCGTGTATCTCCGTCGAGCTTTGTGAGCACGACCCCGGTGATTCCGAGTTTCTCATTGAAACTGTCGGCCACATTGACCGCATCTTGACCCGTCATCGAATCGACGACGAGGAAGATCTCATTTGGTTTGGCAATCGTCTTCACATTTTCGAGCTCGCCCATAAGCGTCTCATCGATATGAAGGCGACCGGCCGTATCGATCAACACGAAATCGTGATGATTTGTTTTTGCGTACTCGAGTGCCTTCGTCACAATCTCTTCCGGCTTCACTTGATCACCAAGTGAGAAGACCGGTAAATCGAGTTGTTTTCCGAGTGTCTCGAGCTGCTTGATTGCCGCCGGACGGTAAATGTCCGCCGCGACGAGAAGAGGACTTCGGTTATGCTTTTTACGAATCAAGTTCGCTAGCTTCCCGGTCGTTGTCGTTTTCCCTGCCCCTTGCAGACCGACCATCATGACGACTGTCGGTGGTTTCTGACTGAATGTGATCGGGACGACATCGCTTCCCATCAAGTTCGACAACTCTTCGTGAACGATTTTGACGACTTGTTGACCTGGCGTCAATGATATCATGACATCCTGACCAACGGCGCGCTCCTTCACGTCATTGACGAATTGCTTGACGACTTTAAAGTTGACGTCGGCTTCGAGGAGGGCGAGGCGTACCTCACGCATCATCTCTTTGACATCGGCCTCCGAGATTTTCCCTTTACCGCGCATTTTTGAAAGTGTCGATTGCAATCGTTCTGATAATCCTTCAAATGCCATGCTTCAGCCCCCTACTCTAAATTCTCAAGCGCAGAAATCGTGGCGCTCACGTCATCGGTGAGCTCGACTTGACGTTTGAGGGTCTGAAGAAGTTGCTGGCGCTGTTCGAACTTTTCGAATAGGGCTAGCTTTTCCTCGTACTGTTCAAGCATCGTTTCTGTACGCTTTATGTTATCGTAGACCGCTTGACGGCTGACTTCAAACTCTTCCGCAATCTCTCCGAGCGAGTAGTCATCTAGGTAATAAAGAGACATATAGTTGCGCTGTTTCGGTGTGAGGAGCGCTTGATAGAAATCGATGAGATAGTTCATGCGATTCGTTTTTTCGAGCGTCAAACCTTTCACCTCCACATGTTAAGTGAAATCCCTTTACAACTACCTATAGTACAGCCGTGCCTAGTACTTGTCAAGTTTTTTTCTTAACAGCAAAACTTAGGCGAGGTCCTCGTTTGTGTCCTCTTTTTCTGTCAAAGCTTCCTCGTTCTTGTCTTCAAAAACGTCACCGAACAATCCAAGGACGAACTGTTCTGGATCAAACTCCTGTAAATCGTCAATCTTCTCTCCAAGGCCGACATACTTGACCGGGATATCGAGTTCGTTCCGAATCGCTAGGACAATTCCGCCTTTGGCCGTCCCATCGAGCTTCGTGAGGACGATTCCGCTCACGTTCGTCGCTTCTTTGAACGCTTTCGCTTGAACCATGGCGTTTTGACCCGTCGTCGCGTCTAATGCGAGCAATACTTCGTGCGGTCCGTTCGGTACTTCCCGCTCAATGACTCGTTTGACTTTTTCAAGTTCTTTCATTAGATTGACCTTATTTTGAAGACGTCCCGCCGTATCACAAATCAAGACGTCCATGTTGCGTGACTTGGCAGCCTGAACGGCGTCAAAGACGACTGCAGCCGGGTCAGATCCTTCCGTTTGACGAATGACGGGTACCCCGACACGTTCTCCCCATACTTGAAGTTGCTCGATAGCGCCGGCACGGAACGTATCACCTGCCGCGAGCATGACGGAACGCCCTTCAGATTTCAACTGGTGCGCCAGCTTGCCGATGGTCGTTGTCTTTCCGACACCATTGACGCCGACAAACAAGATGACCGTGAGTCCGTCCTGCATATTGAGTTCACGGTCCGATTCATCCTCTTGGAGGCGGTTCGCCACCACTTCGACGAGTGCGTCACGCACCGCGACCGGGTCCTTCAGATTACGTCGCTTCACTTCTTCTTTCAAATCTTCGACGAGGTCCATCGTCGTCGTGACGCCGACGTCCGCTTGAATGAGTAAATCTTCGAGTTCATCGAAGAAATCTTCATCCACCTCGCGGAAGCGATAGACGAGGTCGTTGACGGCACTTGCAAAGCCGTCACGTGTCTTCGTCAACCCCTCTGTAAACTTCTGTGACACCTCTTGGGTAGATGTCGTCAACTTCTCTTTTAATTTCTTGAAAAAGCTCAACGTGATTCCTCCATCTCTTCATCCATTTCAACGACACGTTTTGCTTCAGACAGTTCGACCGATAATACCTCGGACACCCCGTTCTGTTGCATCGTGACGCCATATAGTGTGTCCGCCGCTTCCATCGTGCCTTTACGGTGCGTGATGATGACGAACTGCGTGTCGATCGACAACGTCCGAATGTATTCTCCGAAACGATGCACGTTCGCCTCGTCAAGGGCCGCCTCGACTTCATCGAGGACACAGAACGGTACGGGACGCGTCTTCAAAATCGCAAACAATAAGGCGATGGCCGTCAGCGCACGCTCCCCACCAGACAACAGACTGAGCGTCTGTAACTTTTTACCCGGTGGTTTGGCGACGATTTCGATTCCTGTGTTCAACAAATCCGATTCGTCGACCAATTTCAAATCCGCTTCCCCGCCACCGAAGAGCTCGGTGAACGTCTGTTTGAAGTGCGCCCGGACGCTCGTATAGGTCTCTTTGAAGAGGCGTGTCACTTCGCGGTCCATCTCGGCGATGATCTCATATAAATCCTCTTTTGCACTGACGAGGTCATCCCGTTGCTCGGATAAGAATGTGAACCGTTCATGGACACTATCAAACTCTTCGATCGCATTTAGATTGACCGGTCCGATCTCTTCGATTTGACGAACGAGCAACTTGAACTCCTCTTTCGCCTCTTCTAGTGGGATCTCGAGTGCCGGCAATAGTTCTGCAACGAGTCCATTCTCTTCTAATGCATCGAGCTTCCATTGTCGTTTCAGCTCGAACTCTTGTTTTGCCGTTTCGAGTTTTCGGACGACAGCTTCTGCTTGACGTCTTGCCTCCGTTGCCTGATCGACCCGTTGACGTATGATCCGATACGCCTCTTCGTTCGTCTTGAGTGTTGCCGTCACTTCTTGAAGCCGCTCTTGAATTTCTGTGAAATCCAGTTTGGCAGTAGCAAGCGTCGCCTCAAGTTCCATAGACGACACGACTTCTCCACTCTCGAGCCGCGTCAGTTCACGCTCCATCTGATCGCTTCGTTCCTGCAGACGATTTTGTTCGGTCGTCAAACGGTCCAATTCATATCGGACCCGTTCTTCTTCGAGCGTGTGCCGCTGAAGATCGAGCTCGTTTTGACGAAGCATCGATTCCAGTTGGCCCGTGCTCTCAGCACTTTTCGCCTGCTCGGCCCGAAGCGATTCGAGACGAGAACGAATGTCAGCTTGTGCGCGGTCCGTATCGGCCAATTCAATCGTCAGTCGCTCTAATTCGGCAGTCGCTGTCTCGATCGTCCGCTCGTAGCGCATCATTTCATGATCGAACAGTTCAAGTTGTGACTTGGCATCGAGCGAGGCACGTTCCGCAGTACGGTAGGCTGACTCGACTTCACGGAGGTTCGTTTCAACGGAACGTTTCTCATCCCGAAGTTCAGATAATTGATGCGTAATGTCCGTCAACTGTTCTGTATACTCTTGAAGACGTGTTTTTTGTTCATGCAACATGGCGAGCCCTTGGGTGAGACCTTGTTTCAAGTCATCCAATTCGCGCGACTGCGTGAACAGGGCCACGCCCTGCTTGCGACTACCACCCGTCATCGAACCACCGACGTTGACGATGTCCCCTTCTAACGTGACGACACGGAAACGATAACCCGTCGATTGGGCGATGCGGTTCGCGACTTCAAGTGTCTCCGCCACGAGCACTGAACCGAGCAACGACTTTTTCAACGTCTCGTATGATGCATCTGTTTCAACGAGTTCCGACGCCACCCCGACAAATCCGTTCATCGAGTCGAGTCGATCGAACACGTCACTCGGCACGAATCTCGGTTTGATCGTCGTCATCGGCAAGAATGTCGCCCGTCCTGCGTTGGCTTTTCGTAATTTGTCAATTTCACGGCGCCCCACTGATTCATCTTGTACGACCACATGCTGCTGTGTCTGCCCAAGTGCCGTTTCGATTGCCGCTTCATACGAAGGACGGACACGAATCAATTCGGCGACAGCACCAAGGACACCTGGTGAGCGGTCTTTTAAGACGAACTTGACCGCATGGAAATAGCCTTCATACGATTGCTTCATCCGTTCGAGCATCTCGATTCGGTCTTCCGTCTTCTGACGGCGGCGTTCGAGATCGTAATAAGACGATTCGGCTCGGGTACGTTTTTCACGAATTGACGTCTCTTCGTCCCGAAGTTCCGTTTCTTTTTTACTCAGTTGTTCAAAGCGACTTTGCACCACTTCATACTGTTCTCGAGTCGTCAAAAGCGTCGCTTCCTGCGAGGAACGATCCTCGAGACGATGTTTGTTCTCGCGAAGAAGGCGTTCTTTCGACTCGACGGCGACATCGATATCTCGTTGTTCCCGCTTTTGTTGGTTACCGATTGTCGCTTTCGTTGTCGCGAGTTCAAACGCCTCACTTTGTAACGCTTCAATTTCAGCATTGAAATCACGAGAGGCGGCTGTCAACTGTTGTTGAAGCGTCTCTCTCGTCGCAGTCGTTTGTTTCAACGTGTTTCCTTTTTGGTCAAGTTCTTCACGAACGACCTTCAACCGCGCTTCAAGCTCGGTCATCTCCGCACGTACTTCTTCGCGTTGACGGATGAGTCGTTCTTTCATCTCGGCACCATGTTCTTCTTGTGCTTTTGCGAGCTTGATGTCACCCGTCAAGCGCTCGACATAGGTCGAGTGCTCCCGTTCGTTCTGGTTGAGCTCTGTCAATTCTTCACGCAGCTCAGCAAGCGTTGCTTCGAGCCCGCTACGTTCCTCCGTGAGGTCACGTACCGAACGGTCACAGTCAGATAACTGTTGAACCGATTCCACGTGACGTGCCGACACTTGTTCAATCTCCTGTTGGAGCAATTGAATTTCTGCGCCCATGATTCCCGTTTCGAGTTCATCATGCCTCGCTTTGGCGACTTTGTACTCCCGCGCGAGTGCAGCCTGTTCACGGAGCGGTTCGACCCGGTCCGCCAACTCGAACAGAATGTCGTCGACTCGGGACAAGTTTAATTCGGTGTCCTGTAACTTGCGTTCAGCCTGTTTTTTCCGCTGACGATATTTCAATACACCGGCTGCCTCTTCGATGACGGCACGGCGATCTTCCGGTTTCCCAGAAATGACTTGTTCGACCCGCCCTTGACCGATGATGGCGAACGCATCTCGTGAAAGACCTGTATCCATAAATAAATCAATCACATCTTTTAACCGACATGGTTTTTTATTCATAAAATAGTCGCTGTCCCCACTTCGGGTCACGCGACGGGTCACACTCACTTCTTCATATGGGAGACGCAACTGTTCGTCTCGATTATCGAGGACGAGCGTGACTTCGGCGACATTTCGGTGATTCTCTCCTTCACTTCCGGCAAAGATGACATCTTCCATCTTGGCACCACGAAGTGATTTGGCCGACTGTTCTCCGAGTACCCAGCGAACAGCGTCCGATATATTGGATTTCCCGCTCCCGTTCGGCCCTACTACAGCCGTGACGCCGGGACGGAAATCTAATTCAATTCGCTTGGCAAATGATTTAAAGCCAGCGAGTTCGATTCGTTTTAAGTGCATCGTGACCATCCTATCCGCAGTAAGCATTCATCTGTATATTTTACCACAGTTAACAGTTCGTCAAAATGCCCGAATCATGCTATTCTAAAAAGAACTGTAGAAAGGGGAATACAGATGACGAATGAACAGATGATTGAAGCCATTTTGGATAAAATGAACATTATTAACCGCGGTGCAATCAAAGCGGAAGAATATAATGCGGCTGATCCGTCAGCGGTGAAAGAGATTTACGAGTACGTGATGACACGCTCTTCGCTCTCTTTGTCGGAAGTCGATGGTATCGTCGAAGAACTCGGTCAATTGACATGAAAAAGGAGTGGACCCCCAAGCGGTCCACTCCTTTCGTTTATAAATCTGCGTAGCGCCGATTAAAGGCAATAAGCGCTTCTTTAGCAGCCAATTGCTCGGCTTCTTTTTTCGAACGTCCGACCCCTTCACCGACGATGTCGTCGCTGAGGCGTGCATGTGCGACGAATTCCCGGCTATGCGCCGGTCCGCGTTCCTCGATGATTTCATACGAAACAGGTCCGAGTCCTTCCCGTTGAACGCTCTCCTGTAACTGGCTCTTGAAATCGGTCTGTTCTTCAAATACTCCCGCTAAGACTTTCGGAAAAACCGCTTCGGCGAGGAATCGTTCGACGGCCTCAATTCCCTGGTCCAAATAAAGAGCACCGATATAGGATTCGAACACGTCGGCAAGCAGTGCCGGACGTTTTCGTCCACCGGTCAACTCTTCACCTTTCCCAAGCAAGATGAAGTCAGAGAAAGCATAAGCTTCCGCAAAATTCACGAGTGACGGTTCACATACGATCGCCGCTCGTAATTTCGTCAATTCCCCCTCGGAGCGCTCCGGATAAGTCTCATAGAGAAAGCGAGATACGGTCAGTTCTAAAACAGCATCCCCTAAAAATTCTAAACGTTCATTGTCTTTTCGTAACCCGCGTTGCTCATTCACATAAGATGAGTGTGTGAACGCCTGCATCAACAAGTCGTGATTCGAAAATTGAACGTCTAACCGTTCTTCCAATGATTTAAATAATTCCAAGATGCGTGCTCGTTCCATCTCCTGACGCCGACGTCGCTGCGCCGACCCTTGACGGTCAAACCGTCGTTTGTCTTTTGTCATAGTTCCCTCCATGAATAAGCACAAGCCCACCGCCCGGAACCGAGCGGTGGGATGGCTTGATTACAATTTTGTTTCGATGTAAGCCACTACGTCGCCAACAGTCGCGAGCTTCTCAGCGTCTTCGTCTTCGATCGTGATGTCGAATTTGTCTTCGAGGTCCATCACCATTTCCATTACTTCAAGTGAATCCGCACCAAGGTCATCCTTGAACGATTTCTCTGCTGTGATCTCAGATACGTCTTTCCCGAGCTTCTCAGCAACTGCTTCTTGTACGTCTACTAAAATTTGTTCTTTTGTCATGATAAAATCCCTCCAAAGGTAAGTATATTAAATGTCAGTCTGTTGGTAAAGTTCTCTTTTACGCCATCGTCATGCCGCCATCGACGGCAATCGTCTGCCCGGTCACATAAGCCGCTTGTTCCGATGCGAGGAAGGAGACAAGGTTCGCCACATCCTCCACCTGTCCGAAACGGTTGAACGGAATTTGCTCGAGTGTAGCCTCTCGTTGAGCATCTGTCAAGGCATCGGTCATATCCGTTTGAATGAACCCTGGACAGACGGCATTGACCGTCACGTGACGTCCCGCGAGTTCGCGCGCCACCGATTTTGTCAATCCGATCAACCCTGCTTTTGCAGCCGCATAGTTCGCTTGTCCTGCATTGCCGGTAATCCCGACAACCGAGGCGATGTTGATGATTCGACCTGCTTTCGACTTGAGCAAAGGTCTCGTGACGGCTTGTGATGTCAAAAAGGCGCCTTTTAAGTTCGTCGATAGCACATCTTCGAAATCGGCTTCTTTCATCCGCATGAGTAACCCGTCGCGGGTGATTCCTGCATTGTTGACGAGACAATCGACGCGTCCGAACGTATCGACTGTCGTCTTGACGAGCGCTTTGACATCGTCAGCATTCGATACATCTGCTTTCACGGCGATGGCTTCGCCGCCTGCCTCCGTGATCATGGCCACGACATCATTCGCCTTTTGTTCACTACCCGAGTAGTTCACGACGACCCGAAAGCCGTCTTCCCCTAAACGCTTCGCGATGGCCGCCCCGATTCCCCGGGACGCCCCTGTCACGATCGCCACTTGATCATGCACGTACTTCTCCTCCTAACGAGGCGACTTCTTCGAGCGTGGTCGCCTTTTGAATCGAAACGTTCGAGTCGATTCGTTTAATCAATCCTGAAAGCGGTGAAGATGGGCCGAACTCGATGAACGTGTCTACGCCGTCTGCAATCGCCTTGCGTACACAATCTTCAAAGCGGACAGACGAATACAGTTGTTTCGTCAATAACGCCTTCAACTGTTCAGGGTCACGATGCACCGCCGCGTCCACGTTCGAAATCATGTCGACGGAAGCCGCTTCAAACGGTGACGAGACGAGGACATCTTGGAAACGCGTTGCCGCCGGCATCATGTAGGAACTATGGAACGCTCCAGATACGTTTAACGGCAATACCCGCTTCGCACCGGCAGCCTTCAATTCCACGCCCGCTTGTTCGACCGCGTCGACATGCCCTGAAATCACGAATTGACCAGGACAATTCAAGTTGGCGATTTGAACTAAATTCCCGCTCGCACTGATTTTTTCAGTGATATGAAGCGCTTCTTGAAGATCGGTCATCCCGACGACTGCCGCCATCGTTCCATCCTTCACTTCAGACATCAACTGTCCACGCGCCCGGACGAGAACGGTCGCTTCTTCAAGATCGATGACACCCGCACTGACGAGCGCCGCATATTCACCAACACTATGCCCGATGACGACATCTGGTGCCGCACCGCTCTTCGCATAGGCTTGCGCGAGGAGCGAGGCGTGCGCCACGATGGCCGGCTGCGCCACTTCCGTTTCTTGTAGGTCTTCCTTCGACCCGGATGACATGACTTCAAGGAGGTCAAACCCGAGTCGACGTCCGATTGCTTGAAGCGTTTCAGGGTGATTTAAAAAGGTTTGTCCCATTCCAACGGCTTGAGAACCTTGCCCCGGAAACACCCATGCTACTTTCCCCATATCTTCACCTGCTTTCGCTTAGTCTATGGCTTTGGCACGCTTGATTTTTTCCACGACATCGTGATCTACCATGATTTTCGCCTGTTTCAACGCACTCATGATGGCGAGTGCATCGCTCGACCCATGCGCCTTGATGACCGGCGCATTGATCCCGAATAATCCGGCTCCCCCGTGTTCGCGATAATCCAGCGTTTCTTTTAATCGTCTCAATTTCGGTTTTAAGATGAGAGCGGCGAGTTTAGATACAAGGTCACTCGTGAATTGTTCTTTCATCATCTTCATGAGCATCGAAGAGGAGCCCTCCACACCCTTTAACAAGATGTTTCCGGCAAATCCTTCGGTCACGATGACGTCCACGTCACCTGACATCGCTTCACGCGCTTCGACATTCCCAACAAAATAGACAGGTGCCTGTTCAAGGAGGGGGAACGCTTCTTTTGTCAGCGCATTTCCTTTACCCGCTTCTGTCCCGATATTGAGAAGGGCGACACGCGGTGTCTTGATGCCACGCACATGTTCCGCATACAGTGAACCCATAATCGCATAGTCGACGAGGTGTTCAGCTTTTGCATCCGGATTCGCTCCGACATCCAGGACGACGACACCACTACCAGTATATGTAGGGAACGTCGGAGATAATGCCGGACGCTCGATTCCTGGGATCCGTCCGATGATGAAAAGAGACGCCGCCATCAATGCGCCGGTATTCCCGGCAGACACGAGAGCATCCGCTTTTCCTTCTTTGACGAGCTGAGCTGCCACGACGAGCGAGCTGTCCTTCTTACGACGCACCGCCCGTACCGGTTCGTCTTCGCCTGTAATGATCTCACTGGCTGGAACGACCGTTACTCGAGGGTCATCAAGACCGTATGAGGCAATTTTCACCTCATCACCGACTAAAAAGAGTTCCATCGGTTCATTCGGATATTGCGCGACGAACCGTTTCACACCTTCTACAATCGCCTTCGGTGCGTGATCGCCACCCATTGCATCAATCGCTAACTTCATGCTTGCTCCTCCTCACCACGTCGGTAAATCGTGAAGTCGCCATCAAAGACGCACTCCTCACCGACATAACTTTCAACTGTGACGTCCGTTCTCCCGTCCCCTCGTAGTTTCATCACACGAGCCTTGGCAACGACTCGCTCTCCAAGATGAACTTGGCGACTGAAGCGAATGTCCGCTTTAGTGGTCAACGCCAATTCATCATTGATGAGCGCCACCGCTAACGAGTTGGCTTGCGCGAACAAGACATGTCCACGGGCAATCTCGTTGCGGCTAAAGACGTGTTCTTTTTCTATATCGAGGACTGAGATCGCAGAGTCATCTAGCTTCAAGTCAATCATATCACCGATGACCTCGCTCATTGAAAGCGATTTGACTTCATCGAGATGTTCGGAAGCCACATGTTTGATCCGTTCCCTCACTTCCGGAATTTTTAATTCCATCCGGTCGAGTCGAATCGTCTGGATGCTGACAGAAAACTGTTTTGACAGTTCTTCGTCTTTGATGAACGGGTTATGCTCAATCGTTTCTTGTAACAAGCGTTGCCGCTCTTTCTTAGGTACCCGCATTCAGTTCCCTCCTAAACTAATCGCTAAAGAACTTAATACCTGGTACTAATAGCAGTATATATTCTTTAGTCGTCATTTTCAAGTACTATTCTAACCTTTCCCCAACGAGAAGGTCGAGTTGTTTCAAATAACCACGTAACCCTTCATATTGAGCATCATGCCAAAAGGCGTCGCTCCCAAGAAGTTTCACGGCATCTTGCATGGCCACTTCCATCACTTTCAAATCGAGAACGGGATCGGCGACACGGAAACTCGGGAGACCGCTCTGTGCGGTTCCAAAGAAATCACCAGCCCCACGCAACTCTAAATCTTTTTCTGCCAATACGAACCCATCGTTCGTCTCCGTCATCGTTTTAAGTCGAACTTTCCCGACATCTGACTTTGGGTCCCCGACGAGGATACAGAACGATTGATGGGCACCACGACCGACACGCCCTCTCAACTGGTGTAATTGCGCGAGACCGAAACGTTCGGCATCATGAATGATGATTAGAGAGGCGTTCGGGACGTTCACCCCTACCTCGACGACTGTTGTGGAGACGAGAATCTGTGTCGCATTATCGGCGAATGATTTCATAATCTCGTCTTTTTCTGTACTCGATAGCTTTCCATGCATCAGGCCAACGCCATAGTTCGAGAAGCGTTCTTTCAATAGCTCATACAGTGCCGTCGCACTCTCCACTTCTAATGTATCCGACTCCTCGATGAGAGGTGCAATCACATACGCTTGACGGCCGAGTGCGAGTTCCCGATCGACCATTGCATGCACACGATCGATCTGGTCGTGTTTCGCCCAATACGTTTCAATCGGCTTTCGTCCTTTTGGCATCTCATCGATTGTGGAAACATCCATTTCTCCGAACGCACTGATGGCAAGCGTCCTCGGAATCGGTGTCGCGGTCATATATAAGACGTCCGCGAATTCAGCTTTATCGCGAAGTTTCTTCCGTTGTTCGACACCGAATCGATGTTGTTCATCTGTGATCGCCAAATGTAAATTCGAAAATTCGACCGGTCCTTGGATGAGCGCGTGCGTCCCGACGATGATGTCGACGTCACCCGATCGGATTGCCGTCAGTAGGGCTTCGCGCGCCTTCCCTTTCACCGAGCTCGTCAGGAGGGCAATCGTGATGCCAAACGGTTCAAATAATTCCTGTAACGATGTCGCATGTTGTTCGGCAAGGATTTCTGTTGGCACCATCAAAGCTCCTTGACACCCGGCTGTCACAGTCGCATACAAGGCAATCGCGGCAACGACGGTCTTCCCGCTCCCGACATCCCCTTGTAATAATCGGTTCATCCGTTCTGGTCTTTCAAGGTCAGATACGATTTCACGGATGACCCTTTTCTGGGCTCCGGTTAATGGGAATGCGAGCCGTTTGACGAATTCATTCAATTGATGCTTATCGAGGTGAAGGGCCCGACCGTTTCCTGACCGCTCCATTTTCCGAAATGCCTGTAATTTCAACTGATACATAAGACACTCTTCATAAACATAGCTTCGTCTCGCCTGTTTATAGGTCTCCACTGTATCTGGAAAATGCATCCCACATAGCATCGTCATCCGGTCAACTAATCGATAGCGGTCGCGAATGGCTTGCGGGACCTGTTCGGGCAAATCGTTCACCTGCTCAAAAGCGAGCTTCACAATCCGACTGAAATTCTTTTGTGTCAGTCCGGCTCGTAATGAATAAATCGGTTGCAATCCGCCTGAGGGGGCACCAAATTCAAGGTCGGTCGCGCTGATTGTCATCCGGTTCATGTCCCATTTCCCTTTGACCGTCACCGTCTCCCCGATCACCAATTTTTCTTTATAGAAGGCACGGTTGAACATCGTCACTTGGACGGCGTATCGGTCTTCGAGTAGCAAGCGGAACTGGAGACGATTCTTTCCTTTACTATAGTAGCGAACGAGCGGTTCGGCTTGGACAGTCCCGCTCCACTTGACGAGGTCACCGTGAACAGCCGTCGTCACTGTCCCACTATTATAATTCTCATAACGAAACGGGACGTGCTCCAGCACGTCCTCGATTCGAACAAGTCCCATCACTTCTAACTTTTTGGCCATCTCTGGCCCGACCCCTTTCAGCGTCGTCAGTCGATCATTGTTTTGCATCTTCTTTCGCTCCAAATATATTTCGTTCGAGGCGACGAGCCGTCGGTGTATTGGCAAGTCCGCCTTTTGCGGTCTCTTTTAAGGCGGTCGGCATCATTTGTCCCACTTCATGCATCGCCGAGATGACCTCGTCACAAGGAATACGTGAGGTAATCCCCGCGAGCGCCATATCTGCTGCGACAATAGCGTTGGCACCGCCCATGGCGTTTCGCTTGACGCATGGAACTTCGACCAGCCCCGCCACAGGATCACAGACGAGACCGAGCATATTTTTTAGGGCTATCGCAAATGCCGTAGCCGACTGGTCCGGTGTCCCGCCAGCTGCTTCAACGATGGCCGCGGCTGCCATGCCCGTCGCCGACCCGACCTCGGCCTGACATCCACCAGCCGCCCCTGAAATCGAGGCGTTGTTCGCCACGACGAATCCGAACGCACCTGACGTGAACAAGTAACGGATCATCGCGTCGCGGTCCATTTCAAGGCGATCTTTTACCGCAAACAACGTTCCCGGTACGACGCCCGCGCTCCCCGCCGTCGGCGTCGCACAGATTCGTCCCATCGCCGCGTTCACTTCGTTCGTCCCAATCGCTTTCGAGACGGCATCTAAAATGAGGTCCCCAGCGAGCGACTTGCCCGAACGAATATAGTCTTGCATGAGTACGGCATCATTCCCCGTCAATCCCGTAACCGACGTGACACCTTGGAGTGCGCGTTCGACCGCCTCCTCCATCACTTCAAGATTTCGGTCCATCATCCCGATGATGTCCTCGCGACTGGCACGTCTGACGTGCATCTCCTGCTCAATCATCACTTCAGAAATCGGGATGTTCCGTTCTGTTGCAATCGTCACTAATTCTTCTACTGATTTAAACATCACACATTCTCCTCATTCCCCAAAAATAGCTATCCGTTCGATTTGCGGTAACCGTTCCAGCTCTGCGATCACTTCCGCAGGAATGGTCTCATCAATCTCGATCGCCATCAACGCCTGCATCCCTTTTTCATGGCGGCTCACTTCCATATGTCCAATGTTTAATTGGTGGTTCGCCAACACACCGGTCACAGCCGCGATGGCCCCGAATCGATCATGGTGCAAGACGACGAGTGCAGGTCCCCCGCCTGTCAGTTTCAACGGGAATCCGTTCAGTTCCGTAATCTCAATCGTTCCCCCACCGATTGAGATTCCGACAATCTCAAATGTGCCAAAATCATCTTCGAGCAAGACCCGGGCCGTATTCGGATGATCCGTCAACAGATCACTCGTCTCAAAGATGACCTCGATTCCTTTTTCACGGGCGATATCTAACGCCTGTGGGATTCTCAGATCGAATGTATCGAATCCCATGATTCCACCGACGATCGCCACGTCCGTACCGTGACCCCGATACGTGTCAGCAAACGACCCATAAAATGTGATGTGCGCCGTACGCGGCGTTCTCCCGAACAACTTCCCGGCCATCAAGCCGATGCGGGCAGCACCTGCTGTATGCGAACTCGACGGTCCGACCATGACCGGGCCAATGATGTCAAACACACTACGATATTTCATCAATTTTTCCCCCTTTCAAAAATCCCTACCTTCATTATACAGAAGGTAGGGATTCGAAACAGCTTATTCCACACTAAAAATATAAGAGTAAAGCGGTTGTTTACCGTCGTGAACTTCAATTTCAATCTCGTCGTTCACCGATTCGATATATGACGTCAACGCTTCTACGTCCGATGCAGAAGAGCCTTCTCCTGTTAAGATCGTGACGATTTCATCGTCTGCGTCGATGAGCGCATCGACTAATCGTTTAGCCGCTTCTAAGCTCGATGGAGATGAAGAAACGATTTTCTTCTCAGCAATCGCCATGTGCTCATCTTTTTTGATTTCAACGCCATCGATGCTCGTATCACGAACAGCGTATGTCACTTGGCCGGACTTCACTGTCGCGGCTGCCGCTTTCATCGCTTGTTCATTCATCTCGACATCCGCTTCAGGATTGAATGCGATGGCTGCAGCGAGACCTTGTGGGACGGTCTTCGTCGGAATGACCGACACGCCGCACGGTGCGACAGACGCCGCTTGTTCAGCCGCCATGATGATGTTGGAGTTGTTCGGGAAGATGAAGACGTGTTCCGCATGTGCCGACTCAATCGCCTTGACGATATCTTCTGTCGACGGGTTCATCGTCTGACCACCTTCGATGACGTGGGCCGCCCCGAGTGAACGGAACAGTTCGCTGACGCCTTCACCCATTGCGACCGTTACGATGGCAAATGGTGCTTTCGGCTTCTCCGCTTGTTGAACACCGTGCTGATTGGCACCGTGTTCTTCTTCAAGAATCGTCGAGTGTTGTTGACGCATGTTCTCGATTTTGACCGCGACGAGTTCACCGAAACGTTGCCCTTTCGTGATGACTTCACCTGGCGTCTCGACGTGAACGTGAACTTTCAAGAGTTCCTCGTCCGCGACGACAAGAAGAGAATCCCCGAGTTCAGACAACTCGTTGCGGAATGCATCTTCGTTGAACGGTGTATCTTTCAGCTTGTCCTCTTGGAAACGGACCATGATCTCCGTACAGTAACCGAATTCGATGTCCTCTGTCGACATGAATCCTTGTGCCGCATGCGCGTGGTGTTCTGCTTCGACCAATGCATCCATCACCGGTGTATGTGGTTTTTCGAGTTCCTTTCCTTCAAGACTCGCGAGGAATCCTTCGTAAATGACGAGAAGTCCTTGACCACCTGAGTCGACGACGCCGACTTCTTTTAACACCGGTAATAAGTCCGGTGTACGGTCTAACGAAGCTTTTGCTTCGACGATGACTCGTTTCATGAACTCTGCGAAATCACTTGTCGACTCAGACGCAAGGAGCGCTTCATCAGCTGCTTCACGAGCAACCGTTAAAATCGTTCCCTCAACCGGTTTCATAACCGCTTTGTATGCCGTATCGACACCGCGTTTGAGTGCTTCTGCAAAATCAATTGTCGTGAGTTCCGTCTTTCCTTCAACGGCTTTCCCGAAACCGCGGAACAACTGGCTTAAAATAACGCCTGAGTTTCCGCGTGCTCCCATCAGGAGTCCACGAGCGAACTTTGATGATACCTCTGCGACATCAGATGTGTTCATGGTTGCTACTTCTTTCGCACCTGACGTCATCGTCAAGTTCATGTTCGTTCCCGTGTCTCCGTCTGGAACCGGGAAGACGTTAAGCGAATCTACATAATCTGCGTTTTGGCTCAAATTGGCCGCTCCGTTCGCGATCATGTTTGAGAGCGCCACGCCATCTAAACGATTTAAACCCACACCAAATCCTCCTCCGTTTTCGTCAGTCATTCGTCAGACGAACGCCTTGAACGAATATATTTACCGACGAAACGTTTAATCCTAAAGTTTCTCCGAGTGTATACTTTACTCGGCTTTGCACGTTGTATGCGACTTCCGATACTTTCGTCCCGTAGCTTACAATGATGTGCATGTCGATATGTACGTCCTCATCCTCTTGACGTACGACGACACCACGCGCGTAATTTTCACGTTTTAACAATTCAGCAATGCCGTCTTTCAATTGTGCTTGTGAAGCCATGCCGACCACACCGAAGCATTCCATCGCCGCACCACCTGCGAGTGTCGCGATGACGTCACTTGTGATGTCAATATTGCCATATGTTGTCTTCATTTCAATTGCCATATGGAGTAGCCTCCTTTATTCGGAATGATTCCTAATGTACATTCTACAATAAGTACCTAGTTATTAAAAGAACCTGCTCCAGAATCTCGGTCAATTAAGGCGATAACCTCATTCATTATTCAAATCCTTGAGAGTAATGTCAAGTTTTTTTCTTGTCATGGTATGATTTTCTAGTTGCATCGGGAAAAAAGCCGTGCTAATATAAACGAGTGTCTATTAGGACGAACCCACATAAAAAAGGAGGGGAAACGCATGGCACGTAAATGCTACGTAACAGGTAAATCACCTAAATCAGGTAACAACCGTTCGCACGCACTCAACAAGACAAAACGTACTTGGGGTGTAAACGTACAAAAAGTTCGTATTCTCGTTGACGGTAAACCGAAACGCGTTTGGGTTTCAGCTCGCGCACTTAAATCAGGTCTCGTTGAACGCGTATAATACTTATACACGAACGAATAAATCCCAGCGGCATTCGCCGATGGGATTTTTTTGCTTATTTTTTGACGAGCATGACAAGGACCATTCCCTCATGGACCGTCAACAAGGCACGCTCTTCGCTCCACTCATTTGATACAGTCAACGCTTGCGCGCTATGGACCGGATGACGGTCGAGTGGATATTTGACCCCATCAATTGAAATCGTAGCGGTTTTCCAAGGCATGAAAGACAAGTAATGTTCATCTAGTTTTTTAATCTCATAACTTCCTGGCCGAGCGAGAAAAATCGTTTGACCCGTCCCATGAAGAACCATCCCCGGATACGATTCGAGTAGACCGACGTTCGCGAACGTCATATCAACTCGACCACCGAGTGCCCCGTACACGTGCATCTGGGTCGCCCCTTGATCGATTGCCAACTGAAGCGCAATCTCGAGGTCGGTCACATCCTTTTCAGATGGATAACGTAGCGCTTCCTCAGGAGGTGTTCCGACAAACGAATCAAAGTCCCCGACCACGACGTCGACATCAATCCCCTCATCTAATAATCTCTGATATCCGCCATCGACACCGATGACAAAATCGGCATCACGCGGTAAGTCCGGAATAGGTTCCGGACTCGCCGCGACGATCAAGATGTTCATTGACGAATGTCCCGTGTCGCGACACGCGTGAATCGCGGAGCTGTCGTGAAGAGTAAGACTAATACGATGGCTGAGATGACAAATGACGGAACCATATAAGTTGCGTTATAGCCAAGTGAATAAGCCACGACCGGACCCTCCGCATACTCAGCGAAAAAGACAATCCCTGAGATGACGTGAGCCGCATAACGCAACGCCGACCCGATCAATGCGCCGATCACCAAATAGGTAGCGAGCGTCTTCGTCGCGCCTTGACCAGCGGCCTGTTTCACACGTCCGGCAAAGACGCCGGCCACGCCGACAAGTCCGTACGCGACCGTATAATCGAGCAAGAACTGAACTGGCGTAAAGATATAGGCTCCGAACAAGAGTTGAAGCGTCCCGACGAGCGCACCAGTCGCAAGTCCCCCTTTCAATCCGTGACGAAACGCCATCACAAAGATCGGGAGCATCGCCAGACTGATTGACCCTCCTTGTGGCAAACGGTATGGGATCAGTAAATCAAAGACTAGTCCAAGCGCCGCGAACAATGAAATTTCGATGAGTGCTTGTAATTTAAAACGTGATTTCATCTTTCTTCCTCCTTTATTGTGTGAACGACAAAAAGCAGCATGACGTAAACGCCATGCTGCTTGGATTCGCAACGTGCATTTTCGCCACATCCCTACGTCCGTGTGAACGGAACAGGTTCAAAGGGTTAGCGTATGCCTCTCAGCCACATATTGTGACACCCCTTGCGACTCTATCTTGTTGTTCTACCGTCGATTATACACGAGATGCGCCACGAATGCTATCGATGGCGGCTTTATAATCCGGTTGATTGTAAATGGCCGAACCGGCAACTAGGACATCAGCCCCTGCGTCGATGCAACGTTTCGCCGTCTCTTCATTGACGCCACCATCGATTTCAATTTCAAAATCGAGCTGACGATCTTTGCGAAGCTGACTGAGCGCCGAAATTTTCGGTACGACGGATTCAATGAACGCTTGTCCACCGAACCCTGGGTTGACGGTCATGAGTAATACCATATCGACGTCTTGAAGGATATGTTCAATCGTAGAGAGCGGGGTGTGCGGGTTCAAGACGACCCCACATTTCGCCCCTGCCGCTTTGATTTGCTGCAAGACTCGATGTAAATGGTTCGTTGCTTCCACGTGAACCGTCACAATGTCTGCCCCCGCCTTGACGAAATCTTCGACATAGCGTTCCGGTTGGTCAATCATCAAATGCACATCGAGAACCATGTCTGATTTTTTGCGCAAGCTCGCGAGGACCGGTAGTCCAATCGAGATGTTCGGCACGAACTGCCCATCCATCACGTCAAAATGGATATAATCTGCCCCCGCATCTTGAACGGCTTTCACTTCCGCTTCCAAATTGGCAAAGTCGGCTGCTAAAATTGATGGTGCGATTTTAATCATCTGTCAATACCTCCGTTTACGATCGTTTAACTCCTCCATAAAGGTAACATAATTCTCATAACGAGTTGAAGCAATTTTGCCATCTTCAACGGCTTGTTTAATGGCACACCCCGGTTCATTGATATGGACGCATCCCCGGAACTTACAATCGTCATGTCGTTCCACAAACTCCGGGAAACACCATCTCAGTTCATCCGCCTCGAGTTCTTGCGGGAACTCAAGACTTGAAAATCCTGGCGTATCCGCCACAAGCCCGTCGGCCAATTGAATGAGCGTGACGTGACGTGTCGTATGTTTCCCACGGCCGAGTGATTTTGAGATTTTCCCCGTTGCCAATTCGAGTTCAGGCGCGACCGCGTTCAAGAGTGAACTTTTCCCGACACCTGTTTGACCGGCAAACACGCTCGTCTTCTCTTTGAAGAGTCCCCTTACTTGATCGACCCCATCCGAAAGCTCCGTCGACGTCTCAATCACGTCATATCCGATGGTACGATAGCGGGCGACCGCCTCTTGAATCGGTCCGGTCTCTTCTTCACTGAGTAGGTCCATCTTCGTTAACACGATGATTGGATGAATTTGTTTGGATTCGATCAATACGAGGAATCGGTCAAGCAAATGATAAGAAAACGCCGGTTCTTTCACAGAAAAAAGTAGAAATGCCTGATCGATGTTGGCGATTGGTGGGCGGACGAGATGGTTTTGACGCTCCTCCACCTCTAAAATATAGCCCGTCCCATCTTCCTGATCTTGAATGACCACGTCATCCCCGACGACAGGCGAGATGTTTCGTTTCCGAAAATTCCCTCTCGCCCGACACCGAATCTCTTGATTCGACTCGGTCATCACATCATAAAACCCGCCTTGTAAGCGAATAATCGTTCCTTTCAATATGACTACCTCCCTTAAAAAAGAGGTGACGACACCGTCACCTCTTTATTGTGCCTCTTTGGCCTGTGCATATGTGACTGAATCCGTTCGGACGATTTCACCATCGACTTCAATCGTTGCGGTCCCGACTTCGTCCGGGGCAATAACGAGCGTATACGAATACGTTGTCGTCTCTGTGATGTTATCCCGTAACACTTCAATTTCACCGCGCGCATCGACCGTGCGAATCACGACCTCGACGGCTTTCGGTTTCTTGTCTTTGTCCGGTTGCTCGACTTCGACGCTCACTTCACGTTCGATGGAGACGTCCGTCGGTTCAACCCCTTCCGATACGATGACCGTAAGTTCCGTTCCCGGATCGACTGCCGTACCCGCCGTTGGAAGTTGACGGATGATTTGACCTTTAGGAACACTTGTCGAAAACTCATCCCGTCTCACGATTTTTAACTTGTTTTGATCGGCATAAGTCGATGCCTCGTCAAACGTATATCCCGCGAGATTCGACAGTTCGACTTTGTTGCTTCCTGTCGACACGACGAGCGTCACCGTCACTTCTGAAGGAACGACTTCCTCGCCTGGGTCGAGGGATTGCGAAATCACATCTCCGCTAGCGACTGTTTCCGAAGCTTCTGTTTTGATTTCAAGGTCACTGAATGCCAGATCTTTTAACATGCGTTCAGCTGCTGTTTGGGACAATCCCTCCACATTCGGCATTTCGACGGTTTCTTTCCCGGCCGAAACGACGATGGTCACCGTCGTGCCTCGTTTTGGTTTACGCCCTTGTTGTGGGTTTTGCGAAATAACCTCACCTTCTTCGACGTCATCGCTCGCCCGCTCCGTCACTTCGACGACGAAATCGGCATTCTCAAGTTCAGAAGTGGCATCTCCGATACTCATTCCAACGACATCCGGAACGACGGCTCGTGACATTTCATCGGCGACCACGTATGCCGCAATGCTCCCTCCAATCAGGATCAACACGAGTAAAATCCAAATCCACCATTTGCGTTTCTTCTTTTTTACTGGAGTCACCGCTTCAGGTTCTTGCTCACTAGACGCTGTGACCGGAGTCGGTGTTACTGGCGTCTCTGGTTTTTCTTCAGGTATGACCGGTGTCATGACGAGCGTTTGATCGAACTCATCCTGACTGGCCGGAACACGTCTCGGCTCATTGGCGCGTTCACGGCTTAATGCCGTCATGCAGTCTTTCTTAAAGGCTGCGACCGAAACATGACGGGCACCTGGTGACTTCGACAATGCTTGCATGACGCAGTTTTCGAGTGCCTGTGGAATATTCGGATTCAAGTCCATCGGTCGAATCGGGTCATCTTGCAAATGTTGAAGGGCGACGGCGACGGGTGTCTCGCCAATAAACGGGACACGACCTGTCAACAATTCGTACAGTACGGCACCGAGCGAATAAATATCTGACTTTTCATCAGCAAATTTACCGCGCGCTTGCTCAGGTGAGAAATAATGGACCGAGCCGAGTACGGACATCGTATGCGTCAACGTCGCATTCGACATCGCCACGGCAATCCCAAAATCGGTCACCTTCACGTTACCGTGCTGATCGATCATCATGTTCTGCGGCTTGATATCACGGTGAATGATTCGATTCGCATGGGCATGGTCAATCGCATCACAAATCTGTCCCATGATGCGTAGCGCTTCATCGACAGATATGTATTCCTCTTGCAAATATTGTTTTAACGTCACCCCATCGACATGCTCCATGACGATATAGTACAAATCTTCTTCATCGCCGACGTCATAAATCGCCACGATGTTTGGATGGTTCAGACTCGTAGCCGCATGGGCTTCTCGCTCGAACCGACGTATAAATTGTTCGTTATGTGAGAATTCAGATCGCAACACCTTGATGGCGACGGTTCGGTTTAAGATCTCGTCATGAGCCCGGTAGACATTTGCCATGCCTCCGCTGCCGATTTGTTGTTCGATCCGATAACGATCGTTGATTCGTTCTCCGCTTCGCATCGGATTCATCCTCTCTTTCTATCTGTGAATTGAACGAGGGCGACCGTGATATTGTCGCTTCCTCCCAATTGATTGGCTTCTGCAATGAGTTGCTCCGCTTTTTGTTCGGCGGATGCCGTTTGTTGTAATACGTGTTGAATCGCCACATCGGTCATGTGTGTCGTCAATCCATCCGTACAAATTAAAATCACATCAAACTCAGGGTCAGCGAGCACTTGCACGTCAGGTTCGACTTGTTCGCTTGAACCGATTGCCCGGGTGATGACATTTCGTTTCGGATGAACCCGCATCTCTTCTTCCGTCAATTCACCGAGTTGTTTGAGCACATTGACGTAAGAATGGTCCTCCGTAAGACGTCTTAACTCATTCGCCTGGAGCGCATAGACGCGACTATCTCCGATATGGACGATGACCACCGTTTCTTCATTCCAACAAACAGCTGCCACAGTCGTTCCCATCATGACAAGATTCGACTGCTTCGCAAATTGCAACACTTGATCGTTCGCCAAATCGATGTGGTGGCGGAACCATCGTTCGATTTCGACAGGGGTTGCCGGGAGAGACGGGAACGCCCGTCTAAACTCTTCAATCACGATTTGACTCGCGACCTCTCCCGCTGCATGCCCACCCATTCCGTCTGCAACCAGGGCAATCCCGGTTATGGCATCACCTAAGATTAAAACTGCATCCTCATTTTGTGTGCGTACTTGTCCACGATCTGTTCGAAATGCTAATTCCATCTTTCTGATTACCTCGTTTCTTGTTCGCGCTCCTTCGCTCGAAGCTGTCCACAAGCGGCATCGATGTCCGACCCTTGCTCGCGACGGATTGTCACGTTCACATTGCGGTCTTTGAGCACTTTTTCGAAGGCAAAGATTTGAGCTCGCGGTGTCCGTACATAGTCACGTTCGAGTACATGGTTGACGGGAATCAAGTTGACGTGACATTTGATTCCTTTTAACAGGTCTGCCAAGAGATGGGCATATTCTTCCGTATCGTTGACACCACCAAAGAGTCCATATTCAAACGTGATGCGACGTCCGCTCTTCTCCGTGTAATAACGGACCGCATCCATCAACTTGTCCAAGTCAAAGGCACGGTTGATCGGCATGAGCTTAGTACGCAATTCCGTCGTCGGTGCGTGAAGTGAAATGGCGAAGTTGATTCGCATACCTTCATCGGCAAACTTGTAAATCTTTGGAACAATCCCACTCGTCGATACCGTGATGTGTCGTGCTCCGATGTTGAGTCCATTGTCATGGTTGACAGTACGTAAGAAACGCATTAACTCATCGTAGTTATCGAACGGTTCGCCGATTCCCATGACGACGATAGAGTCGATGCGCTCTCCTGTCGCGTCTAATGCACGTTGTACGTCGAGCACTTGGGCTGTGATTTCCCCGGCTTCTAAGTTTCGTTTCAAGCCGCCGAGTGTCGAGGCACAGAACGTACATCCGATCCGGCAACCGACTTGTGTCGTGACACAAATCGAGTTTCCGTATTCGTGACGCATGAGTACCGTTTCAATTGAGTACCCGTCCTGAAGTTCAAACAAGAACTTGATTGTGCCGTCTTGGGATTCCTGCTTGACCAATTCTTTTAACGTCGTCAATTGGAACGATGCCTCTAATTTGTCGCGAAGCGCTTTCGGAACGTTGGTCATATCATCAAAAGTCGTGACCCGTTTGACGTACATCCAATCATATAATTGTTTCGCACGGAATGCCTTTTCTCCTGCCTCGATCACCCATGCCTCAAGTTCGGGGAACGTCAACGAATAAAGTGACGGTTTTGCGCCTACGAGTGGATTCTTTTCTACTGCTTTTGGATTCATGTTTTATACCTCTTTCTTAAATGCGGCGATATAGAAGCCGTCGGTCCCGAATGTCGTCGGTAATAATTTTAGTTCAGCACGGTCCGATTCCATCATCGGACGAACAGATTGTGGGAGACGACCTTTGAGCGTTTCGTCCCACATCAATCCTTTCGACAGAATATAGTCAGCCTGCGTCTCATTTTCAGACGGGTCGATTGTACATGTCGAGTAAACTAGCGTACCACCTGGTTTGAGCAGTGGCAATACGGCATCAATGATTTGTCTTTGTATCTTTGGTAAGTTTTCGAGTTGAGCTTTGTCCTTCGTCCATTTAATATCCGGCTTTCGACGAATGACGCCAAGGCCCGAACAAGGGACATCTAAAAGAATCCGGTCAAAACTCTCTTCTTCAAACCGTTCACCTGCTAAACGAGCATCAAGGGCAAGTGCGGTCACTCCATTGATGTGTAGACGTTTCGCTTGTTGGTCAATCAATTTTGCTTTGTGCGGATGAAGGTCAAGCGCGGTGAGCGACCCACCTTGCATCCGCTCTGCCGTATGCATCGCCTTGCCGCCTGGTGCGGCACATGCGTCTAGGATGACATCGTCTTTCGACACGCCGAGTGCATCCGCGACAATCATGGAGCTTTCATCTTGAATCGATAGGAAACCTTCCTCGATAAATGGGGTCGCATGGACATTCCCAGACTCTACGACGAGTCCATCTGCCGACAGTTCCGAACGTGACGTCATGACGCCAGCATCAGCCAACCGGTTCATCATCTCATCCACTGAAATGCGCTTTCGGTTGACCCGAATCGTAACAGGAGCAGGTTCATTGTTTAATCGGCAAATCGCTTCTGCCGTTTCCACACCATATAACTCAATCCAATCTGATACGAGCCATTCCGGATGACTGTGCTCGATGGCGATTCGTTCTGCATCGGTCAAGCCACTAAAGTCCGGAAACCCTTCCCGAAGCACATTTCGTAACACCCCGTTTACGAATTTGCTCGTTCCGAGGTGATGACCTCGTTTTTTCGCGATTTCGACCGCCTCGTGTAGGACGGCCCGGTCGGGTACTTTATCAAGATAGAAGAGTTGATAAACGCTCATCCGAAGAAGCGGGAGGACAAACTTGTCTAGCTTCTTCGGCGAACGGATGCGGTCTTTCAAAATATAATCGAGCGTTCCTTTGCGACTGAGCGTCCCATATACGAGTTCGGTATAGAGACCGACATCTTTTGGGGCAACTTTTTTTTGTTTCAATGTATCATTGACGGCAATCGTCGAATACGCGCCGCCTTGTTCAATTTTCATCAGCGTATCAAGCGCTGCTTCACGTACGTTCATGAGTTCCTCCTAATCGGTCGCCAATCCGTAGCTTTTGTCCGGCACCACGCATGAAAGTTGCACCATCCATCCGTTTCTTACCTGCGGGTTGCAAATCGGTCACTTTGATTGCGACGTCGTTCCCTGTCGCCACGACAAATCCGTCTTCTTCCAGACGAACGACTTCTCCCGACTGTCCCGTTCCTGTCGTTTTTTCTCCCATGAACAATTTCACTCGTTCGCCTTCAAGCGTTGAATAGGCCGTCGGGAATGGATTCATTCCTCGAATATGGTTGTAGATGGACTCGCCATGCTTCGTCCAATCAATCTGTTCACGCTCACGGCTGATGTTCGGAGCAAACGTCACGTCTCGCTCGTCTTGAGGCACCGCCTCAATCCACCCTTCCAAGAAGGCCGGAAGCGTACGGATCAGAAGATCGCTTCCTGCTACAGCCAGTTTATCAAATAAAGACCCGACTGTATCCGTCTCTTCAATAGGTACGATGGTATTGGCAATCATGTCCCCTGCATCTAACTTGTCGACCATGTACATGATCGTCACACCTGTCTCAGACTCCCCATCAAGAATGGCTTGATGGATCGGGGCACCTCCGCGATATTTCGGAAGGAGGGAGGCATGTACGTTGATGGCTCCGTGAGGCGGGGCTTCTAGTAAGGCGGTCGGCACGATTTGTCCGTACGCCGCCGTCACAATCAAATCAGGCTTCAGCTCTAAAATTTCTGCATAGTCTGTGCGCACTTTTTCAGGCTGCAACACGGGAATACCGTGACGAAGCGCACACTCTTTTACTGGAGTCGGCTTAAGTTCACGTTTTCGCCCGACCGGTTTATCCGGTTGCGATACGACACCTACGACATTGTATCCTTCTTCAAGCAGTCGCTCAAGTACCGATACGGCGAACGTCGGCGTCCCCATGAAGACGATGCGTTTGTCTTTTCCAGGGTTCGGGACGGCGAGCTTGTCTGTGAACAAGACGCCATCCAAATGATCCATCTCATGTTGAATCGCACGAGCGAAAAAGCCGCTCGCTTGAATCGTATGTGTCCGCCCTTTCAAATCTTGATTCTTGACGACGATCGACTCATGTCGTTCCACGAATCCGAATTCGCCTGGGATGCTCAAACATCCCTCTAGTCCAACTTCTCGACCGGATGTTTCAATGATTTCCGGGTTGATCAAGACGAGCGGTCCCGTCTCATCATCGGTATGGACGACCGCGAGCCGCTGGTTCAAATTGACTTGCGGTGCCGCGACACCAACTCCGTCATACTCATACATCGTATCAAACAATCGGTCGACAGTCTGACGCAATTTTTTATCAAACTTTGTCACCGGTTCGCACGTTACGCGCAAAATGTCATTCGGTACTTCTACTACTTTATACATGTCTCTCCACCTCACATGAATACGTATGGGTTCACATCGATACTCATTTGATATTCTTTCTTGCTGATTGCTTTGGCTCTCGCTTGCTGTAATCGTGCCAGCTCGGCGTAAAGCGTATCGGGTTGTTTCGTTTTAATGAATACTTGATAACGATAGGCGTTCTTCAATTTCGATAACGGTGCCGGCATCGGTCCATTCAAGCGACTATTCTCCACGTGCGCTTGTAAAAAGTCTGATGCGAACAATTCTGCCTCGGCCTTGGCGACAAGGGGATTTTCCGCCGAAAACGTGACGAGCGTTAAAAACCAGTAAGGAGGATGATTTCCGACTTGTCTGAGTCCCATCTCTTTGGCGAAAAATGTCTCATAATCATGTTCACTCGCAGTCTCGATCACATAATGGTCCGGGTTATACGTTTGGACGAACGCCTCACCCGGAAGTTTTCCGCGCCCGGCTCTTCCTGCCACTTGCGTGACAAGTTGGAAGGTGTGTTCGGTCGCCCGAAAGTCAGGCATCCCGAGTGTCGCATCCGCCGCGAGTACCCCGACGAGGGTGACGTTTGGGAAGTCGAGCCCCTTGGCAATCATCTGCGTGCCAAGTAAGATGTCGGCCTCCCCTTCTTCGAAACGACGCAACAACTGCTCATGTGAACCTTTTCGAGACGTCGTATCCTGGTCCATTCGGATGATGCGCGCTTCTGGAATCCGGTTCAACAGTTCCGTCTCGATTTTTTGTGTGCCCGACCCGAACTGTTTGATTTTCTTACTATTGCAGGATGGACACGTCGAAGGCATACCGACCTCGTAACCGCAGTAGTGACACTTCAACCGATCTCCATATTGATGATATGTCAAATTGACGGCACAATGCGGACATGTCATGCCTTCCCCGCAGTCCCGGCACATGACGAACGTCGTGAATCCACGACGGTTCAATAAAATGACGCACTGCTCTTTTTTCTCGATCCGGTCGAGAATCCCTTGGAACAATTCTTCCGAGAACATCGTCGTATTGCCCTTCGCCAACTCTCGGCGCATGTCAATGATATGGACCGGTGGCATCTCACCGCCATACCGTTCTTTCAAATGCAAATAGCGATAGACGCCTTTTTGTGCCCGGGCATACGATTCAAGTGACGGGGTCGCACTGCCTAACACGACAGGACAACCGTGATAACGAGCCCGCCAGATGGCAACATCGCGCGCATGATAGCGCGGGTTCTCTTCTTGCTTGTACGTCGTCTCGTGCTCTTCATCTAAGATGATCAGACCGAGTCGGTCGAGCGGGGCAAAGATGGCAGAACGGGCACCGACGACGACGTCGACTTCATTCCGTTTAATCTTACGCCACTCGTCGTACTTCTCACCTTTAGACAGAGCACTGTGCAACACGGCGACCCGATCGCCGAAACGACGCTTGAAGCGTTTGACCATCATCGGGGTCAAACTGATTTCAGGAACGAGTAAGATGGCCTGCTTGCCTTCATCGATGACTTGTCCGATTGATTCTAAATAGACTTCGGTCTTCCCACTCCCCGTCACACCGTGGACGAGTAACGTCTCACCTGCTTCAGCCTCCTGTATGGCCAAGACGGCACTAGCCTGACTGTCGTTCAATTGAACCGATTCCTCGACTTGCTCGATCGTCGTGTACGGGTCGCGGTTCAACTCGACCTCGGTCAATCGAACCGCTCCGAGGTCGGCAAGTTTTTGCAGTTGTGGACGAGTCAGACCAATTTGACGTAGTGCCGACCAATACATGCGTGGGGTCTCCTTTAGTAGGTTGACCGCTTCAAGTTGCTTTTTCGCACGTTTTGGCACGACCGTTGCATCGAGGAGCTCGACGACGACGTCGGTCTTAACAGTCTTCTTTTCTTTTAAGACGGGCGCTAAGATCAGCTCCCCTTTTTTAGCGAGTCCAAGAATGACCGATTGGACTTCTTTTGGATACTCCGATAAATGCGTTCCGAGGCGGACCCCATCAGGCACATACCCTTCTTTGATTTCTTTGTCATAACTCACCTTGAGCGCGGCCGGAAGCATCGCGAGCAGGGCGGATGAACGAAAGCAAAGTGTCGTCTCTTTCACATGAATGGATAAAGCGAGCAGTTCATCGGTGAGTGAAGATTCCTCATCTAACAGCGCTTCTAACGGTTTTAATCCATCTCTCGTCCCATCTGACGTACCGACGACAATCCCGAGCAGACGACGGGACCCGAATGGGACAGAGACGCGCATGCCCGGTTCAATCAAAGCCTCAAATTGTTCAGGTACTTCGTAATCAAACGGACGATCAATCGTGATCACCGGTGCATCGACATGTACATGTGCAATCATCGGACCGCTTCCTTAAAGTGTGTGAGCAACTCGAACGCTAACTGTTTCTTCGACTGTTTCGGAAGTCGATGTGTCGTCCCGTCTGCATGGAACAAGACGACCTCATTGTCGTCCGCCCCGAATCCAACGTCACTGCCAGACACATCGTTCGCCACGAGGTAATCGACGTTTTTCCGCTTCAGCTTAGCTGCCGCATGCTCCTCGAGTCGTTCCGTCTCAGCAGCAAATCCGACCAACACTTGATGGGTCTTCTTCTCACCGAGTGATTTTAAAATGTCTGTCGTTTCTTCAAGTTCGATCATGAGTGGACCGTGAACTTTTTTATGTTTTTCCGAATGCACCGTTTTCGGACGATAATCCGCAACTGCCGCCGATTTCACGACAAGGTCTGAAGCCTCAAAGCGGCTCGTCACTTCGCGCAGCATCTCCTCACTTGACTTGACGGGAACCGCTGTCACGCCATCTGGGACAGGAACTTGAAGCGGGCCATGGACGAGCGTGACACGGGCGCCCATGTCTCGAGCCACCTCAGCGAGTGCGACGCCCATTTTTCCAGACGAATCATTGGATAAGTAACGGACGGGATCGATGCGTTCGACAGTCGGGCCAGCCGTGATCAAGACATCTTTTCCAAGATATAGTTTCGGAACGAATTGGCTTTCGATGATGCGAACCAAGTCTTCCGGTTCAGGCAGACGTCCCCCGCCAATCCATCCGCAAGCCAAGTTGCCGACACCGGGTTCAATCAACTGATAGCCGTATGATTTTAGCGTCTCGATGTTGCGCTGTGTGGCAGGATGTTCGAGCATGTTCACATTCATCGCTGGTGAGATGATGACCGGGCACTTCGCAGCCAAAATGGACGTCGTAATAAAGTCATCCGCAATCCCGTTCGCCAATTTTGCAATCGTATTTGCCGTCGCCGGGGCCACGACAATCAAATCGCTCGAGTCGACGACATCGATATGTGCAATCTTTGTCGGGTCATGCTCTTCGAACACGTCCGTATAGACCGGGTTGCGACTGAGCGCCTGGAAGGTCGCCTGACCCACGAATTGTTCTGCCGACTTCGTCATCGCGACGCGAACATTCGCTCCGGCTTGAACCAATTTCGATGTGAGCGCACACGCCTTATAGGCGGCGATGCCACCACTCACACATAACAAAATAGTACGATCCTTCACCATTCCCAAACTCCCCCTTATAGACAATGAGACCCAAGTCGCAAACGACTTGGGTCACACTTCATCCGTTGTTTTTTTCGTTCACGATGATTGTCGTATCACCCGAAAATAGTTCTTCTAACGCTTGACCGACCGGCTTATATGATTTTGGCTCGGCGACTTTCGGTGCTTTTCCATCTTGAATCTGACGCGCCCGTTTTGCAGCGACCGTAACGATCGTGTATTTTGACGGGATAGTACGTTGTAAGGCATCAATCGAAGGGTATAACATTAAATGACCTCCATCATGGCTTTTTTATAGAGTGACGCAACACGTTCACGTTTACAATGCTCGGCTGTCACGATCGCTTTAATTCGATCGATGGCTTTGTCGACCTCGTCGTTCGTGACGACATAGTCGTAGGCGTCCATCAACTCGATTTCTTCACGCGCGACGAGCAGGCGTTGCTTAATGACTTCTTCTGACTCCGTGCCTCGTCCGATGAGACGATTGCGAAGTTCTTGAAGGCTTGGTGGTGCCAAGAATAAAAAGACGGCTTCTGGGAGAAGTTCCTTCACTTGGAACGCCCCTTGCACCTCAATTTCAAGAATGACATCTTGGCCGCTTTCGAGCGTTTCACGCACCCACTCTACAGGCGTCCCGTAATAGTTACCTACAAATTCGGCATGTTCAAGCAGTTCTTTTTGTTCGATCATCCGTTCGAACTCTTCTCTCGATTTGAAGAAGTAATGCACCCCTTCAACTTCCCCTTCACGTGGTTTTCGGGTCGTCGCCGACACCGAATATTGAAGGTTGTTGTCCTCTTCCTCGCGAAGAGCACGGCAAACGGTCCCTTTTCCGACACCGCTCGGTCCAGACAAAACGATTAATAATCCTCGTTCTTTAAAATTCACTGCAAGCCCTCCATCTTCTAACATCACATTTAATTATAATAGCAGTCAATCAATTGTCCCGGCAAGAAGAAGTTCGGATTTCCTACTCCATCGTACCATATTTTCTGTTTTTCTGATAACGTAGAGACAGAAAATGAACAAAGGTGATGAGATCATTGGCTTATGATGGATTAATGACATATCGTGTCGTACAAGAATTACAATCGCTCGTCGGAGGGCGAATCAACAAGGTACATCAACCGTATTCGCTCGATTTGATGCTTCAAATTCGCTCGAATCGTCAGAACGCGCAACTCTTGATATCAGCAAACGCGATGTATGCCCGTCTTCAGTTGACGGATACACCGATTAAAAACCCACAAGAACCGCCGATGTTTTGCATGATGCTCCGCAAACATGTGGAAGGTGGATTCATCACGGCGGTCGAACAAATCGGACGAGACCGTGTCATCGTCATTTCGGTCCGCTCTCGTAACGAGCTCGGCGATGAAGAATTGAAGAAAGTATACATCGAATTGATGGGACGCCACTCGAACGTCGTCTTGACGACAGAAGAAGGCAAAATATTAGATGCCATCAAGCATCTCCCGCCTTCCCAAAACACGTATCGGACCATCATGCCGGGTAGTGACTATCTCCTTCCGCCGGAACAACACAAGTTCGACCCATTGACGGAGATGACAGAAGGATTGAAACGAATCGATTGGAACGCCGGCAAGCTCGATAAACAGATTGTCGCCACGTTCGCCGGCGTCAGTCCGCAAATCGCACAGGAAGTTGTTCATCTCGCAAAAACGCCGAATCGCGACTCCTTACAACAAGCGTTTGAGAACGTTCTTCGTCAACTCGATGGACCCTACGTTTTCCAACAACTTGCGAACGGCAAAGAACGGTTCGCTCCGATCGCGTTGACAGCCGGGGACATCGAATCCGAGGAAACGTATGAATCGAGTAAAGAAGTGCTCGACCGTTTCTACTATGAAAAAGCGAACCGTGACCGTGTGAGACAACAAGCACACGATGTGGAACGGCTCTTGAAATCAGAACTCGAAAAGAATCAATTAAAACGCCGCCGCCTTTTGGATGATTTGAAAGCGACAGAACGGGCAGATGAGTTACAAAAATACGGCGAGTTGTTGACGACGTATTTATTCCAACTCGAGAAAGGGATGCGCGTCGCCGAAGTCGTCGATTATTATGACGAAAACGGTGCAATCCTCTCCATTCCACTCGATCCACTCAAAACACCGAATGAGAATGCGCAGCAATATTATAAGAAATACAACAAATTAAAAGTCGCAAAAGTGGAAGTGAAGAAACAGATTGAGCTGAACGATGCAGAAATCGAATATTTAGAGACGCTTATCGCCCAACTTGACGTCGCGTCACCGTCCGACCTTCTTGAGATTCGCGAAGAACTCGCAGAAGAAGGCTACATCCGTCAAAAACGACAAAAGAAAAAAGCGAATCCGAAGATTTCGCTTGAAGCGTATACGTCCTCGACCGGAATAGAGTTCTTTGTCGGGAAGAACAATACGCAAAACGACCATCTGACGTTCAAATTCGCACGCCGTGACGAGATTTGGCTTCATGTTAAAGACATCCCAGGGTCTCACGTCATCATTCGTTCGACCGAACCGGATGAAACGACATTACTTGAAGCCGCATCAGTCGCCGCCTACTTCTCGAAGGCACGCGCATCGAGTGGCGTGCCTGTCGATTACACACGCGCCCGCTTCGTGAAAAAACCGAGCGGTGCGAAACCCGGGTTCGTCATCTACACGGATCAACAGACCGTCTACGTGACTCCGGATGAGCAATTGATGAAGTCATTGAAACAATCGTGAACATGAAGACCCGCCATCGTGATGGCGGGTCCAGACTATAGACAAAGTATAGGTCTAATGTCTTTTATATGCCCAACCCGGACACGGCTCGCTTTCCTAGGGGCAAGCAGGGAGCCGCATCGCGACTGCGTCACTGCTGGGTCTCCCTTTGCTTGCTATTCCCTCAGGAGTCTCGCCTGCCCGTTCTTGGTCACCTTTTGTCCTTCATCCCATATAATGGTGTGAGAAGAACACACAGGGGCGGATCTGATGATCAACAAGTCGACACAATCCATCCTTCACGGTCTGACGAACGGAACGGATGTTGAACGGCGGCCCGAGGCGGATGATCGCGGGATTGATGACGGGCGGGCTCGGCGTTTACCTTCCCTTTCCCCTGATACATCGATTTGAAGTAAGTATCGAGCTTTTTCTTCGGTCGTCGAGGCCTTGGAAGAAGACAAACGGCCGCCAGATGACGACCGTTTGCGTTGCTCGCCCGACGGCGCCCCGACTCCTTCAGGAAAGCAATCCGACGGAGACCCAGCAGCGACCTAGGTCGCGATGCGGCTCCGGGATTGCCTGCGGAAAGCGTGGGCGCCGGAAGGACGAGTTCGAACATGTTATTTGTCAACAAGCTGGACCCGTCATGTCATGGCGGGTCTTCTACGTGTAGAGGGTTCACGTTTTCGGATCATGCTTGAACGCCTCGAGCTGTTCATGATAGTCGAGCAAATGCCCGTATAAAATTTCTGAAACGGATAAATCTTCATGTGGAAGTTTGAAGAGTGAATAGGGCTTGTCACATGTATAGAGAATGTCGTGATGGTGTGCCAGTAAGTATAAGAACTCAGACTCAAACGCCTGTCGCTCTTCCTCACTCATCAAAAGGAAAGCTTCTCGATGCTCGGCGAGACTCTCTAGCAACAAGACAAGCTTGTCTTCAAGGTGAATCAACAAACGGTATTGTTTGATCGTCATATATTTCAATTTGACGTTCGTCACTTTCATGTCCTCTTGAAGCATCATATGAAGCTCTTGATGGCCAAGGATGCGGGCTCGCGTCTCGAGCAGTTCTGTCGGGGAACCGACGAGCTCTCGCCAATGATGGAACAGATAAGAAGAAGTCTTACGTACCTCGTTCAACAATCGGTCCTCATAACGGGGTGGCATGAATGCGTAATTGACACCGAGTGAAACGAACACACCGACCGCTGTCAATAACGAACGGGTCCACGCATAATGGAAGAAGTCCGATGTAGGACTTTCGAGCATCATGACGATGGCAAACGCTGCATACGTCGACATATGGGTCTTATCGAACGTCGTGTTGAGTGTGAGCGAAACGATGACGGCTAATCCGATCGAGAGCGGATTGACACCGAACAAATAGACGATGAAAAGTCCACACATAAGACCGACGACCGTTCCGAATATACGACTGAACACGATTTTAGATGACCGCTTGACGGTCGGTTGCATCGCCACGACTGCTGCGATGGCCCCCATCCCTGAATAGATCCCGAAGATATACCACGAGATGGCGACGGTGATGGCGACGGCGATTCCGGTTTTTAACGTACGTAACCCGACTTTCGGGATGTATCGTTTTCCATTCATTTCAGTTCGACCTTCCCTGTCTCAGAAATCAGTTCCACCACCGGTCGATTCGATGTCGACAATTGATACACACCGGGTTCGACTTCTTCGTAACGGTCGCTACTCGAGACTTTTCCAGTCGTCGTCACGTTCACTTGTCCTGTCGCATGTTTCGGCGCGTAACTGAGCGTCCCGGCTTCCGTCTGGATGGTCATCGCTTGATTGACGACGACATCGCTGATAGTCGCATGACGATAGGACCGAATGTCACCGGTCACAAGTCGTGCCGATTCGATGGTCGTATCGCTTTTCGATTCAATCCGCAGTCGATCACTATCAATCTGTTTCAAATTGACGGCATTCACATCCATGACAATCGTCTTCGCATTCAACCCTTGTCCTGTCACCTGCTCCGCTCCTAGATGAACCGATGTCATCGAGCTCGGCAAAGCGACTTTAATCTTATAGCGCGACGGTTCATCACTCGCTCGACTTCCGAAATAGCTGAACCAGCCATATCGCTCGACGACGTAGATCGTGTCACCGACTGATTTGACTTTGATGCGGCGTTCTTTCGAATTGGTCTGCATCACTTCAATCTGTACCTTTTCATTTGGACTACGAACAAATTCCACGTTCCCATGGTCTGTTTCGAGTCGCAACTTCTTCATTTGATATCGGTCTTCATACTGGTCTCCTAGCGCTAATAGATGACTGAATACAAATAAATTCACAAAAAAGAGCGCTGGGATGATGGTCAAGACGAGACCGAAGGCGATTTTACGATGTTTTGGAATTGCACGAAATCGTGCGTTCCATGTCTTCTCTTTGCTTCTTGAATACGCCATATGCCTCTCCTTTTCGAATCACTTCCGTTATTTTACCATGAAGTATGACATATGCCGAATCGAAAAAGAATCCGCCCGAAGGTGGATTCTTAAGAGGTGACGAGGTCGCTCCAGGCACGAGGATCTTCTTGCCAGTCGCGAAGCGAATCGAGCTCCGAACGGTTTAGAACGCCCGTATTTTTGGCCACTTCAATCAATTCTGAGAACGTCGTCAACGATGTCGCCGACAGATCTGCATCGGCTAGATTCTTCTGAAGAACCGGTAATCCGTACGAGAAGATGGCTTGAATTCCAGTGACTTCACCGCCCGCCTCACGTATCGCTTGGGCAGCATCGATACTCGACATCCCTGTCGACAATAAATCCTCGATGACGAGCACTCGAGCGCCTGCCTCGAGTTTCCCTTCAATTTGATTACCTTTCCCATGCCCTTTTGCACTCGACCGGACATAAATGAACGGGAGACCGAGTCGGTCAGCGAGCAACGCCCCGTGAGGGATACCTGCCGTGGCCGTCCCTGCAATCACATCGACTTCAGTCGGATTCACTGACTTCACCAATCCATCGACGATGACTTGACGCACATTCGGAAAACTGAGTGTAAGTCGATTGTCGCAGTAGATCGGACTTTTCAATCCGCTCGACCATGTATACGGCTCAGTCGGTGATAGTGTGACGGCTTCAATCTGTAAAAGTGCCTCAGCGATTTGTTTCATTCATTTGTCCCCATTCCTTCATAAATTGGTCGTACATGGCCATCGGATCAGTCGCACGTGTAATCGGTCGACCGACGACGATTGAGTGAACACCCGCCAGTCTTGCTTCATGCGGCGTCGCGATACGGACTTGATCATCCTCGGTTGCACCGAGTCGGATGCCCGGTGTGACCGTCATGAACGTGTCCCCAAGTTTCTGATGAATCGCTTTCGCTTCCTGGACGGATGCGACCACTCCGTCAAGTCCCGCCTGTTTCGCGAGTGTCGCTTGTCTGAGAACGGCTTGATCGAGTCGTCCGGCAATCCCGAGCTCTGTCTGCATCATTCGCTCATCTGTCGACGTCAACTGTGTGACCCCGATCAATCGAGTCGTATCGTTTGCCTGACGTAACCCGTCTAACGCATAACGCATCATCTTTTCGCCGCCTAATGTGTGGACATTCGTCACAGCCACCCCGAGCTTTCCGATTTGTCGCATCGTACGGCGTGCCGTCTCCGGGATATCGTGTACTTTCACATCTAGAAAGACCGGATAACCCTCGTCGACCAATTCTTCGACAAAGCGTGCGCCTTCCCGATAAAAGAGTTCCATCCCGACTTTGACAGCCGGTCGGTTTGAAAATCGTTTTAACAAATGAAACGCTTCGTCCCGCGTTTCCACGTCAAGGGCGAGATACAAGTTGCGCATAGGCCTTCCCCCTCACATCCAAAATATGTTCGATTCCGAGTGAATCAAGTCGTGCCGGTAACGCTTCAATGATTTCCTGACAGACGTATGGATTTTCAAAGTTCGCCGTCCCGACGGCAACGGCAGAAGCCCCCGCGTAAATAAACTCGAGCACATCGTCGACCGTCCGAACCCCGCCCATGGCGATGATCGGAATGTCGACCGCTTGTGCGACTTCATACACCATCCGGACCGCTACCGGTTTGATGGCCGGACCGGATAACCCACCGATTCGGTTCGCTAAAATCGGTCGACCTGTCTCGATATTAATTCGCATCCCTACGAGTGTGTTGATCATCGTCAAGCCGTCCGCGCCGGCCGCCTCGACAGCTCGCGCCATGTCCGTGATCGACGTGACGTTCGGAGACAGTTTGACATAGACCGGCTTATTCGAAGCCGCTTTGACGAGTCGCGTGAGTTCTGCGGCCATCACCGGGTCCGTCCCGAACTGCATGCCCCCACATTTCACGTTCGGGCATGAGATGTTCAATTCGATGGCTTTAATCGTCGGGTCGGCGCTGATTCGACGGGCGACTTCCACGTATTCATCTGGCGTCGAACCGGCAACGTTGGCGATGATCTCCGTGTCGAACGTTGAGAGGAATGGTAATTTTTCTTCGATGATCGCATCGACACCTGGATTTTGAAGTCCGATCGCGTTGAGCATGCCCTGTGCCGTCTCGGCGACACGTGGGGTCGGATTTCCGAATCTCGATTCCTCCGTCGCTGCTTTGATCATGATGCCTCCTAAGATGGAGAGGTCATACAGTTTCGCGAATTCCTCTCCAAATCCGAAACATCCGGAAGCCGGAATAATTGGGTTTTTTAAACGAAGACCTGGTAACTCGACATTCAATCTCATAACAGCACCTCTTCCGCATTGAATACCGGACCGTCACTACAGACTTTCACATAGCCCCCCGGTGCTTGACAGACACAGGCAAAACAAGCACCGATGCCACAACCCATCCGATTCTCGATTGAGAGATATCGTTCAGGAATGGGCGAAGTGGCAACTGCCTTTAACATCGCTTCCGGACCACAGCTGAACAACACATCGGCTTGGATGCGTGCGAGGGGGCCAGTGACGAAGCCAAGCTCCCCGTGAGTACCGTCTACTGTCGTGATGATCGTCTCACCAAGTTCACGAAAGGCTTCTTCATAAAAGACGCTTTCTTTTGAATCAAACCCGAGAATCGCAATCGTTTCAATGCCCATCTCATGCAGTCGGCGTCTGACGTAGTAAAGAGGTGGGACCCCAATTCCTCCTCCGACCAGGACGACTCGCTTTCCATGTTGCGCTAGGGGAAAACCGTTCCCGAGCGGACCAAGGACGTCTAGTGTGTCCCCGACGCGTTTCCCCGAAAGCTCAGTTGTCCCTTCCCCAATCACTTTGTATAAGAAGGTAATTTCGTCCCCCTCGACGTTCGCCACCGATAACGGTCGACGTAACAGACCGGACGTCTTGATGTGAAAGAACGTCCCAGGGGCGATCTCCACCCCAGGGCAACGGACTTTCATTTCCATCGTCGCTTTGGCGATTTGTCGATTGCTGACAATCGTCACGTCATGTCTCATACCATCACCCCGAACGTTGTGAATGCCGGGATGCTGACCGTTTGGAACGACAGGCTTTCAATGACTTGTAACAACGCTTCGACTGTATCGAGCGAGGTAAGGCAAAGCGTGCCCTGCTCGGCGGCCGTTCTTCGAATCAAGAACCCGTCTTTCGTGACGAGTGCATCGCGACTCGTTGTATTGATGATCAAGTCGACGTCTCCTCGCTCGATCACACTGAGCATCGTCTCACCGTCTTCTTGAATTTTCCCGACTCGACGAACACGCATCTGTTCCGCTTCGAGACAATCAGCCGTCCCACTCGTTGCCATGAGTCGGAAACCGAGGCGGTCGAAACGTTTCGCCAAGGCGATGGCCTCATCCTTGTCATGGTCGGCAATCGTCATGAGCACGTTCCCTTTCAAGGCGATGTTCATCCCTGCTGCGACGAGCCCTTTATAGAGCGCTTTTTCGAGTGTGCGATCTGTCGCCATGACCTCCCCTGTCGACTTCATCTCAGGTCCGAGCGATGGGTCTACTTCTTTCAATTTCGCGAACGAGAAGACCGGTACTTTGACCGAGATACTGTCCGACTCAGGATGAATGCCTGTCCCAAGACCGAGTTCTTTCAAACTCGTCCCAAGAATCGTTTGCGTAGCAATTCGTGCGACCGGTAACCCCGTCACTTTCGAGATGAATGGGACCGTCCGGCTCGCACGTGGGTTCACCTCGATGACATACAAGTCATCCGCATAGACGAACTGGATGTTGAGCAGACCTTTGATGCGGAACGCTTTCGCCAACTTAATCGTATAATCGACGACTTTTTGTTTCAGTTCTTCACTGAGTCGTTGCGGCGGATAGACGGCAATCGAATCACCCGAGTGTACGCCGGCACGTTCGATATGCTCCATGATCCCCGGGATATAGACGTCCGTCCCGTCACAGATGGCATCGACTTCAATCTCAATCCCCGTTAAATAGCGATCGATGAGAACCGGTCGATCTTTTGAGGCGATGACCGCATGTCGCATGTACCGCTCAAGCTCAGACTGTTCATATACGATTTCCATCGCTCGTCCCCCGAGCACGTACGATGGTCGGACGAGTACCGGATAACCGAGTTCGTTCGCACAAGCGACGGCCTCTTCCACATTTGTCGCCGTCTTTCCTGGTGGTTGAGCCAATCGTTCCGCTGACAATGTGGCTTCGAACGCCTTCCGGTCTTCGGCACGGTCGATGTCTTCGAGGGTCGTCCCAAGAATTTTCACGCCGTTCGCTTCTAGCGATGCCGCTAAGTTGATGGCAGTCTGTCCACCGAATTGGACGATGACACCTAGCGGGTTCTCGTTCTCGATGACCTCCAACACGTCTTCTGTTGTCAACGGCTCGAAGTACAACCGATCGGAGATGGAGAAGTCCGTCGAGACCGTTTCCGGGTTGTTGTTGATGATGATGGCTTCGTAGCCTGCATCGCGAATCGTATCGATCGAGTGGACGGTCGCATAGTCGAACTCGACACCTTGTCCGATTCGAATCGGACCTGATCCGAGGACGAGGATGGACTCCCGGTCTGTCTTCACCGCTTCGTTCTCCACTTCATACGTCCCGTAGAAGTACGGTGTCTCCGATGCGAACTCGGCTGCGCACGTATCGACCATCTTATAGACGGGACGAATGTTCCATTCTTTCCGTTTCGTACGAACCGCTTCCGTATCCATCGACAGCATACGCGCGATTGCCACATCACTGAACCCTAGACGTTTCACATCCAGCAGACGTTCTGATGTCAACGGTTCCTTAATCAGTTGTTGCTCAGCTTGCCAGATCCGGTTTAATTTCTGTAAGTAGAATCGATCGATTTTTGTCAGTTGGTGTAGCGTTTCTACCGAGTATCCGCGACGAAGAGCCTCATAGACGATGAACAGACGCTCGTCTGTCGGATGAATGAGTCCATGCTCGAGCTGTTCTGTGTCTAATGCAGAAAGTTGTGGAAGGTGAAGTTCTTCCATCCCCAGCTCGAGCGAGCGAACGGCTTTTAGCAAAGCCTCTTCTAAATTCCGACCGATGGCCATGACCTCACCCGTCGCCTTCATTTGTGTGCCTAAGCGGCGATCCGCGGACTCAAACTTATCGAAGGCGAAGCGTGGGATTTTGGCGACGACGTAATCGAGCGCCGGTTCGAACGAGGCGTAGCTCGTCTCGGTGACCGGGTTTTTTAATTCTGACAACTTGTAACCGACAGCGACTTTCGCAGCAAGCTTGGCAATCGGATAGCCTGTCGCTTTTGATGCGAGCGCTGAACTCCGTGAAACACGTGGATTCACTTCGATGACGTAGTAAGTGAAACTGTCTGGGTCGAGTGCGAATTGGATGTTACATCCACCCTCGATCCCGAGTGCCCGAATGATATCGAGAGAGACGCTACGAAGCATCTGATAATCCCGATCTGACAGCGTCTGCGTAGGGGCGAATACGATGGAGTCACCGGTGTGGACTCCGACCGGATCAAAGTTTTCCATCGCACAGACGATGATGGCTTGGTCACTCGAGTCACGCATGACCTCGAACTCGACTTCTTTCATCCCGGCAATCGATTTCTCGAGCAAGACTTGCGTCACAGGACTCGCCTTTAATCCAGATTCAACGATTTGCTCGAACGACTCCCGGTCATGGGCAATCCCGCCACCGGTTCCCCCGAGCGTGTACGCAGGTCGGATGATGATCGGGTACCCGATCCGTTCCGCAAATCCCCAAGCAGACTCGAGCGTATGGACGATCTCACTTTCAGGTACGCCGTGACCAAGTTCGAACATCAAGTTACGGAACTGTTCTCGGTCTTCCGCTTGAACGATTGCAGACAGTTTCGTCCCGAGTAGCTCCACGCCACAATCTCGCAAGACGCCCCGCTTGTCGAGTTCAAAAGCCAAGTTCAAACCTGTCTGCCCGCCAAGCGTGGCAAGGAGTGCATCCGGACGTTCCTGCCGGATGATTCGCTCGACGAATTCTGGTTCGAGCGGTTCGATATAGACACGGTCCGCAGTCGTCGGATCCGTCATGATGGTGGCCGGATTCGAGTTGACGAGGATGACTTCGTAGCCTTCTTCTTTCAAGGCAAGACATGCCTGTGTACCAGCATAATCAAACTCCGCTGCTTGTCCGATTACAATCGGTCCTGATCCGATTACGAGGATTTTCTGAATATCTGGTCGTTTTGGCATGTCAAATTCCCACTTTCTGTTTGTTTTCTTGTACGAGTTGCATGAATCGGTCAAATAAGTCGTTGGCGTCGAACGGTCCTGGTGCTGCCTCCGGATGATACTGTACCGAGAAGGTCGGGTGATGGAGATGTCTTACCCCTTCGATCGTTCCGTCATTGACCGCACGGTGTGTGACGATGAGCGGTGTATCGAGCAGTGACGTTTCCTCAACCGCATATCCATGGTTTTGAGAAGTGATGGTCACGGCACCAGTCTCAAGCTCGAGCACCGGATGATTCGCGCCACGATGTCCGAACGGAAGCTTGAAGGTGTTTGCACCGTTTGCGAGAGCAATCAGCTGGTGACCGAGACAAATTCCGAACATCGGTGTCGTCGGCATCAGTTGCTCGATGAGCGGCAGTGCGGTCGGAACGTCTTTCGGATCTCCTGGTCCATTTGACAACATGATACCGTCCGGCTCATACCGTAATACGTCCTCTGCCGTCACATCGTGCGGAAAGACGACGACCTCACAATCTCGTTTCATCAACTCGCGCATGATTCCAAGTTTCGCCCCGAAGTCGATCAAAGCGATGCGAGGGCCGGTTCCCGTACTCACATAAGTCCGCTTCGTCGATACGCGTGCGACTTGATCGTTCGGCGATTCTTCATCAAAGCGGATCCGTACCTCGTCCCACGTCAACTCTCCATCGATGAGGACACCGCGCATGACCCCTTTCGCTCGTAAATGACGTGTCAACATCCGTGTATCGATATCCGAGAGCCCCGGAATGCCGAAGCGGGTGAGTGTCGCATCGAGTGTCGCCGTTGAACGGAAGTTCGAAGGCGTATCGCATACTTCTTTTACAATCAACGCTTTTGCCATCGGAATCGTCGTTTCAAAATCCTCACGATTGACGCCATAGTTCCCGATCAATGGGTTCGTCAATACAATCATTTGGTCGCAGTATGATGGATCCGATAAGATTTCTTGGTATCCTGTCATCCCTGTCTGGAAGACGACTTCCCCCATCGTATCAGCCGATGCCCCGAATCCTTTACCGACAAATTTCATTCCATCTTCAAGCCATAATGTTCGTTTCATCAAATCGCCCCTTATATACAATTTCGCCACCGACCATCGTCATGACCGGCCATCCGACAAGCTTTTCCCCTGCGAACGGTGTATTCTTTCCTTTTGAATAAAATGTCGTAGGATCGACCGTCCGAGACGTTTCCGTATCGATGAGAATCAGGTCCGCATCCGCCCCAACTTTCAGTTCCCCTCTTGATAAACCGAATACGTCGCTCGGACGTTTCGTCATCCAGTCGAGCAACTGACGCTCTTCCATGATGCCCGTCTTCACGAATGTCGTGTAGAGAAGTGGAAGGGCCGTCTCGAAACCGGTAATCCCAAACGGAGCCCGCTCTATCCCTTGTGCCTTTTCTTCTGCTGTGTGGGGAGCATGATCCGTTGCGATCATGTCAATCGTTCCGTCAAACAATCCCTCAAGGAGGGCCTGTCGATCATCCTCGCTTCGTAGCGGTGGATTCATCTTGAAGTTTGCATCGAGTCCTGGAATATCATCCTCACTCAAGACGAGATGATGCGGCGTCACTTCTGCAGTCACGTGAATGCCGGCTCGTTTCGCATCCCGAATGACACGAACCGATTGGCGGGATGAGACGTGACAGACATGATAATGACATCCAGTCTCTTCAGCGATCAACACGTCGCGAGCGATATGGATGCTCTCTGCAAGGCTCGGAATTCCTTGAATGCCATGCGCCTCACTGAATTTGCCCTCGTGGACCGACCCGGCCTTCAACGTATTGTCCTCACAGTGGGCGACGACTGCTTTGTTCAATCGTTTCGCTTCACGCATGGCTTGTCGCATCATCGCCGCCGATTGGACACCAACACCGTCATCCGTAAAGGCGAAGGCATCTGCGAGCGATTCCATGTCGACCTGTTCTTCACCGAGCTGTCGTTTCGTGATAGCGGCGTAAGGCAGGACACGTACGACCGCATCTTGTTCGATTTTTTGAAGGAGGACGTCCATTGTTTCGCGATTGTCTGGAACCGGTCTCGTGTTCGGCATCGAGCAGATGGTCGTGAACCCGCCCGCCGCGGCAGCCATCGTTCCCGTCCGAATCGTCTCTTTCGCCTCGCCACCTGGTTCACGCAAGTGGACGTGGACATCGACGAGTCCTGGTGCGAGCAGATAACCTGTCGCATCGAGCATTTCTTGTCCCGTGGTCTTCCCTTTATAGTCGAGTGATTCGATCTTTCCGTCTTTCACGTGAATGTTTGTCGTGCGTTTCGTTCCCTTGTCATACCATGTCGCGTTTTGAAGTATCATTGTTGTCCTCCTAATGCTCGATTTAAGATGCTCATCCGGGCGTACACCCCATTCTTCATTTGTGGGAAGATGCGTGATCGTTCATGTTCGATCAGACTTCCAGCAATCTCTACATCCCGATTGACCGGAGCCGGGTGCATGATGATGGCGCCTGCTTTCATTCGCTCGACGCGTTCGACCGTCAAACCGAACTGTGTGTGATACGCTTCTTTCGAGAAGACGTCTCCCATGATATGGCGCTCGTGTTGTACACGGAGCAACATGATGACGTCACATTCGCCTAGGATGTCATCGAGTTCTTTTCGCTCTAGCCCCATCGAGTCATCCCACCAAGAGGCAGGACTACAACCGACCACGTTTGCTCCGAGGCGCTTCAAGACGCTTGCGTTCGAGCGGGCGACCCGACTATGGACGAGGTCACCACAGATGGCGACGTTCAATCCTTGGAACGTTCCGAACTCTTCAAAGATGGTGACGAGATCGAGCAATGATTGGGATGGATGTTCCCCGCTCCCGTCCCCTCCGTTCAACACCGGGATATTCAACTTCTCCACAAGTTCGTGATAATAGCCCGCTTCCGGATGTCGAATGACGAGCGCGTCCACGCCGATGGCTTCGAGCGTTTTACACGTATCGTAGAGCGTCTCCCCTTTCGTGACCGATGACGTCGTCACATCGAACGGAATCTCTTGCATGTTCAAGTGGCGCTCGGCCATTTGAAACGAATTTTTCGTACGCGTCGAGTTTTCAAAGAACAGGTTTGCGACCGTTTTTCCATCAAATAGTGGGGGGAGGTCACCTTGCTTGTAGCGCAATGATTCTTCAATCATGCCCATGATCTCCTCAAGGGAAAGTGTGTCCAAACTGACGAAGTGTTTGACCGGTTTCACGTTTGTTTGCATCGTATTCATGTTCGTCTCCTCCTTTTATTAGAGGCAAAGAGAAAAGGCGCCTCTTCACCGATGTGAAGGGACGCCTTTATCTGGGCAGGGTACACCCAAATAAACGAGCCTTCACTTTGCCGACCTCACGGGATCGAATTAAAAGTTACTTGCTTGTTTCGTTTCTTCAGTTGTGTTGACTTCGACTGCTGTATCGTCTTCTTCATGCGGTAAGATGGCGTTTAACAAAATACCGACGACCGTCGCAAGCGCCATGCCTTGTACCGGGAAGCTCCCGATTTGAACCATCGCACCACCGAGTCCGATGACGAGGATGACCGATGAGATGATCAAGTTGCGCTTTTCTGCCAAGTCGACTTTGCTCTCCACCATCGTCCGTAATCCGTTCGACGCGATGACACCGAACAAGAGGATCGAGATTCCACCTTTGACCGGGTTCGGGATGGTCGAGATGAACGCTTCAATGTGACCGAGGAATCCGAAGCTGATGGCCATGAGTGCTGCGCCGGCGATGACGTAGACACTGTAGACTCGTGTGATGGCCATGACGCCGTTGTTCTCACCGTAAGTCGTACATGGTGGTCCACCGAGTGCAGAGGCAACGGCTTTTCCTACTCCGTCTCCGAGTAGCGTGCGATGGAGACCTGGGTCTTTCATCGTCTCACGTCCGATGATTTTCGACGTGACCATCTGATCTCCGATGTGCTCCGTCATTGTGACGAGCGCGACCGGAACGATGGCGAGAAGGGCCCCGACTTGCCACATCGGCATGTAGTCGACGAACACCATCGTGAAGTCAGGAAGTTGGAACAGGCTGGCTTGTTGAATCGGTGAGTAATCGATGATGCCGAATGCGGCTGCGACTGCGTATCCTCCAACGATTCCAAAGAGGATCGGGACGGCACCCCAGACACCTTTCAGCTTCGTCATGGCGAGCATCGTGATTCCAAGTGTAAGCAGGGCAATCGTCATGAACGTTCCGTTATAGGTACCATCTTGATTCATCGACATGTCGATGGCGACCGGTGCAAGCGAGAGTCCGATGACCATGATGACCGGTCCGACGACGACCGGTGGGAGCAATCGGAGCAACCAGTTGACGCCCGTCTTATAGATGATCAAGGAAACGACCCCGTATACAGACCCGGCGACGATTCCGCCGAAGAGTGCGGCTTCGACACCCCATTGCTGGCTGACCGCTATGATTGGGGCGATGTAGGCAAAACTTGAACCTAAGTATGTTGGGACTTTGAAGCGTGTAATCGCTAAGAATGAGAGCGTGGCCACGCCGGAAGCGACGAGGGCGACCGATGTATTTAATCCTGTCAAAATCGGGACTAAAATCGTCGCTCCGAACATGGCGAAGACGTGTTGAAGGCTGAATAATAGCCATTGTGGAAAGTGAGCTGGACGCTCGTGGATGTGTAGAACAGGTTGTTTCATATTGAATTCTCCTTCCTGGCCTCTCTGGACCACCTTAAAGGTATGCGTTTATTGCTGATGGATCGTGACTTCATCCGCCGTGTCGACTTCACTGAGTCGGACAACGACTTGCTCGGACTTGGACGTCGGAACGTTCTTTCCGATAAAATCTGGTCGAATCGGGAGTTCCCGATGGCCTCGGTCAATCAAGACAGCGAGTTGGATATAATCCGGACGACCATGGTCGACAAGCGCGTCCATTGCGGCACGAACTGTTCGACCGGTATAGAGGACGTCGTCGACGAGGACGACCGTCTTTCCATTGATATCATGGGGTAGCTCTGTCGCTTTGACTTCAGGGTCTAACGACTTCTTCGATAAGTCATCCCGGTAAAGCGTGATATCGAGATTGCCGAGTGCGACCGGCTTGCCTTCAATCTCCTCGATTCGGCGAGCGAGTCGGTCAGCGAGCGTCTCGCCTCTCGTCTTGATTCCGACGAGGACGACGTCATCGATTCCTTTGTTTCGCTCGATAATCTCGTGTGCGATTCGGGTCAAGGCACGACGGATGGCTGACTCATCTAAAATGACTGATTGTTTCACGTGATTCCTCCTTCCAAACTTCAGTAAAAAAGAAGACTCCCTCATCCGGCTGGAAAGGGAGTCTTCATCAAAAACGGCATATGACTGCCGGGGTTGAATTGACGTACATGTGACCGCGGTCACAATCCTTTCACAGCCTCTCTGGACTGGGTTTAAAGGTGTTATGCTTCCTAGACTATAAATCGGAACGTGACAGAAGTCAACGAGTTTTCTCGATTTTATCTAATTTTGCGAGTTCCGCATTAAAGTCTTCTGGTAATGGTGCCTCAAACTCCATCCATTCTTTCGTACGTGGATGGTGGAATCCGAGTGTTGCCGCATGGAGCGCTTGACCGCCCAAATCAATCGTGCGGCGTGGACCATATTTCGGGTCACCGGCGAGCGGATGACCGATATAACGCATATGAACGCGAATCTGATGCGTGCGTCCAGTCTCTAATTTACACTCCACGAGCGTGAAGTCTTTATAACGTTCGAGTAAACGGAAGTGCGTCACGGCTTCTTTTGCGTTCCGGTCCGTCACAGTCATTCGCTGACGATCATTCGTATCGCGACCAATCGGTGCTTCAATCGTTCCAAGTTCGTGGACGAGTTCGCCATGGACGAGCGCGATATACTCGCGTTTGATGGTCTTGTCCTTCAACTGGCTCGCCAGCGATTCATGGGCCAAGTCATTTTTGGCGACCATGAGAAGACCCGTCGTGTCCTTATCAATCCGATGGACGATTCCTGGACGTTTGACACCGTTGATACCCGAGAGGTCATCACAATGATAAAGTAGCGCATTGACGAGCGTCCCTGACGTGTGTCCAGTTGCAGGGTGAACGACCATCCCGCGTGCCTTGTTGACGACGATGACGTCCTCGTCTTCAAAGACGATCTCGAGCGGGATGTCTTCAGGCAATACTTCGAGTTCGACCGCTTCCGGCACGTTCACTTCCACTTCATCCCCCACTTGAAGCTTGTAGTTCGCTTTCACTGCACTACCGTTGACGAGGAGGGCTCCCGTCTTGATCCATTCCTGTACTTGAGAGCGTGACCATTCACCACGGTCACTGACCCACTTATCAATCCTTGCCTTTTCATCGGCGACAAAAGTATACGATTCCATTACGATTGTCCCCTTTCTTTGTGTAATTTTTCTTCAAATAAAATCCCGATGACCATCAAGATGACACCAAACGTGAGTGCCATATCAGCCACGTTAAAAATCGGGAAGTTGTATCCGAACGGATACGTATCGACAAAGTCGACGACTTCGCCACGGAACAAGCGATCAATAAAGTTACCGATGGCACCGGCCAACAGGAATCCGACACTATATCCGATGAGCTGATAGCCGTTCACCTCTTTGTGCAAGAAGTAAACGAGTCCGGCAACGACAAGTATGGTGATGATAAAGAAGAACGCCATCTGTCCTTCTAACATCCCCCAAGCCGCTCCTTTATTGCGGTAGGACGTCCAGTATAACAAGTTCGGGATGACTTCAATTGATTGACCAATTGTCATCGTTTGAATGACCACCCATTTTGTGAGTTGATCGATCAAAATCAAGATGAGCGCCAATCCATAATATCGTTTCATATGCGTCTCCTTTCAAGCCGTTAAGAAACCGGAGTGGGGACGCCACTCCGGTTCGTCTTAACCGATTACTGATGCACAGCGTGGGCAAAGCTCTGGATGCTCTTCGTTTTGTCCAAGCTCTGTCGAGTATGTCCAACAACGTGCACAAGCGGCTCCATCTGCTTTCATGACTGTGATTTTCGTCGTCGCATAATCGACGTCTGCCGTCTCAGCCCACTCCACTTGCGATACTTGAAGCAGTTGGCTGACGTTGTCGATCGTGTTCAACAAGTCGGCAGTCTCTGCTTTTGGTGCGAGAATCAACTTCGCCTCGAGCGGTTTCCCGATCAACTTCTCGCCACGTGCGATTTCGATCGCTTTGAGGACATCGTCACGGAAGACGAGGAATTTCGACCATTTCTCAAGCAACGCTTGTTCGTCAGCAGTCAATGCATCTACTTCTTCTAAATCCGTCAAGAAGATGCTTGCTTCTGACTTTCCAGGCACTTCTTTCCATGCCTCATCGGCAGTGTGTGGAAGGATTGGAGCCAATAGTTTCGTCAAGAGGACGACGGCATCGTACATGACCGTCTGAACGGCACGACGACGGAGATCGTCTTCACGTTCGATATATAGGATATCTTTTGTGAAGTCGAGGTAGAACGATGACAACTCGTTGACACAGAAGTTATGAACGAAGTGATACACGGCCATAAAGTCAAACTCATCATATGCTTTGACAACTTTTTTCTGCAATTGTTTGAGCTTCGTCGCCATGAAGCGGTCCGCTTCCGGCATATCCTCGAATGCGACACGCATCGACGGCTCGAACCCGTTCAAGTTCCCGAGTAAGAAGCGGATCGTGTTACGCATCTTCCGGTAAACTTCTGACACTTGTTTGAAGTTATCGTGTGACGCGCGTACGTCAGACTGATAGTCGACGGATGCGACCCAGAGGCGTACGATTTCGGCGCCGTACTGCTTCACGAGATCGTTCGGTGCAATCGTGTTACCGAGCGATTTCGACATTTTGCGTCCGTCCCCATCGAGGACGAATCCGTGACTCAAGACGTTCCGGTACGGTGCTCTCCCAGTCGTCGCAACGGCCGTCGAGAGTGATGAGTTGAACCAACCACGATATTGGTCCGATCCTTCAAGATAAAGGTCTGCCGGACGACGAAGGTTTTCGCGTTCTTCTAATACACCAGCGTGTGAAGAACCTGAATCGAACCAGACGTCCATGATGTCGAGTTCTTTACGGAACTCACCGTTCGGGCTGTTCGGGTGAGTGAACCCTGCAGGGAGAAGGTCTTTCGCTTCACGCTCATACCAAACGTTCGACCCGTGCTCACGGAACAAGTTCGCGATGTGGTCAATCGTCTCGTTCGTGATGATTTCCGTTCCATCTTCCGCATAGAAGATTGGGATTGGAACACCCCAAGCACGCTGACGGCTGATGACCCAGTCTCCACGGTCACGGACCATGTTGTAAAGACGTGTCATTCCCCATTCAGGGACCCAATTCACTTCCTCGATTTCACGGAGCATGTCTTCACGGAAATCTTTGATCGATGCGAACCATTGTGGCGTCGCACGGAAGATGACCGGTTTCTTCGTACGCCAGTCATGCGGGTACGAGTGTTTGATGAACTTCAAGTTGAGCAAGTAGCCATTCTCTTCAAGTTTCATACCGATTTGTTTGTTCGCATCTTCGTAGAAGAGACCTTCGAAACCAGGGGCTTCGTCTGTCATGTAGCCACGGTCATCCACCGGGCAAAGGACGTCTAATCCGTAAGCCTGTCCGACACGATAGTCGTCTTCCCCGTGTCCAGGTGCTGTATGAACGAGTCCAGTCGCATCCGCAGTGACGTGGTCGCCGAGGATGACGAGTGACGTCCGGTCATACAATGGATGTTGAGCCGTCATGTACTCGAAGTCACGTCCGTTCCAAGACCCGCTCACCGTGTAATCCGTCCATCCGAGCGCTGCCGTCACTTCTTCGACGAGCGTTTCCGCGACGATATAGCCTTTTCCTTCATGTTCGATACGCGTGTAAGTCAACTCGTCACTCACCGCAATCCCAAGGTTCGCCGGGATTGTCCAAGGCGTTGTTGTCCAGATGACGAAGTGATCGTCTGACGTCAACGTATCTTTACCGTCCACGACACGGAACGCCACGTAGATGGCTGGTGATTTTTTATCGTAATATTCAATCTCTGCTTCCGCGAGTGCCGATTCAGAAGACGGCGACCAGTAGACTGGTTTTTTCCCTTTGTAGATGTAACCCTTCTCAGCCATCGACCCGAACAAACGAATCTGTGCCGCTTCGTATTCAGGAAGGAGCGTGATGTATGGGTTCTCAAAGTCTGCGAGAAGACCGAGACGTTTGAATTGTTCGCGTTGCGAGTTCACTTGCTCCATCGCATACTCTGCACACTTTTCACGGAATTCCGCGACTGTCATTTCCTTACGATTGACGCCTGCTTTTTGAAGGGCGTTCTCGATTGGAAGACCGTGCGTGTCCCATCCTGGGATCATTGGAGACTGATAGCCGTTCATCCCTTTGAAACGAACGATGATGTCTTTCAATACTTTGTTCATCGCGTGTCCCATGTGGATGTCACCGTTCGCATATGGAGGTCCATCATGTAAGATATATTGTGGTTTCCCAGCATTTTTTTCTTGCACCTTGTTGTAAAGGTCCATATCTTCCCATTCTGTTTGCATCGCTGGTTCGCGCTTTGGTAAATTCCCACGCATCGCGAATTCTGTGTTTGGCATTAATAGCGTGTCTTTGTAGTTCATCGAAACTCCTCCATCAACATTTTTTAGAAAACAAAAAAACCAACCCATCCCTGATAGGGACGAGTTGGTTGACTCGCGGTACCACCCTACTAGTCTCATCATCATGAGACCGCTCTCGGTAACCGATAACGAGGTCAGGCGGTCACGCTTACTTCAGTTCAGCGTGACGACTCATAGGGGATACCGATTCAAGTCTTTCTCCTAGGCTCTCACCGTCCCTAAGTCGCTTCGTAGGTATGACTCGATCGACGCGTCCTACTCAACGTGTTGATCATTTATCCGTGTTGTTCTTCATTACGTGTGACTTCGTCGTCATTATACGCAAGTTCTGTTCTATCGTCAAGAACCGTCTGCACAGGCGGTTCCCCGACAATCGTTTCCCATTCCGTACTGTTGAGAAGTTCCATTTGCGCATCGACGAGGACGCGGAAGCGTGTCCGATACAACTCGACTTTCTTGAGCATTTGAACGACTTCTCGTTCAGCAAGTTGCTCTTTGCGCGCCGCTTCCTCTTCACGAGCGAACGCTTCACGTTCCGCTTGTTTCAAGATGAGACTCGCTTCTTTTTGAGCATTGTTCTTCACTTCTTCCGCCGCTTCCTGCGCGACGATAATCGATTTGTTCAACGTATCTTCCATCGAGGAGAAGTAGTCAATGCGGGCTTGCATATCGTTGACAAGTTCTTCATACCGTCGATTCTCACGAATCAATAGTTCAAACTCTTTAATGATTTGATCTAAAAATTCATTGACCTCATCGATGTCGTACCCACGAAAACGGGAAGAGAATTCTTTATTATGAATATCAATCGGTGTCAACGCCATTCGACTTTCCTCCTAATTTCAACGTATGGTGCCATACTGGATTTTAATTTTTTCACGTTTGGTCGATCCGAGAATCTCCATCAATTTGATGCGACCATATCCACGGACAGATAAAAGATCATCCGGTTCAAGGATGAAGCTCGCGTCTTCAATGACTTTATGATTCACTTTACAGTCGCCATGTTTGACGAGCGCCTGCGCTTTTTGCCGAGAGATGTTAAGCACCTCGCTTGCGACCGTATCAAATCGTAAGGAAGAGACGATGCCGAACCCTTCGATCCATTCGGTCGCAGGGACGACAAGAACCTCGTCTTTTGGCACGGAAGAAATGCGAACTCTCGCTTTTCCGACACGTTCAAGATTCATTTCAATGAACCCGACCGCTTCACGCGTCGTCGCAAATTGTACAATCTCATCGTCAAGAACGACATCTCCGAACTTTTGACGTTTCAGTCCAGCGTTCAGCAATGTCCCTGTCACTTGTCGATGCGTCAAGTCCACGAATTTTGTTGGGTACTCGATTCGACGGATCTCAATCTCAAAATCATCTGGATTGAGTTCATAGTAATCCGGCGCTAAAATCAGACGACGTCGTTCCGCGCCTTCAAATCCGCCATCATCATGAATGACAAGTTGTTTCCCGACGAGTTGTTTGACGATTTGCTGTTCACGTGGATCGAGAAAATCCGTCAATTTCAACACATAGCTATTCTCCACTTGTTGTACCCAGTCGAGCACTTGTTCCACGAACGCGCGTTCACTTGGTCGATAATGGTCATAGACGCTCATACGTCACCCAAAGATCGCAGCGATTCCGGCTTGGGCCATGCGAAGCACGAACAACGCGACGATTGGGGAGATATCGAGCATGCCACCAATCGGCGGGATGATTCGGCGAAACGGCGCCAAGAACGGTTCACACAAAAACGATAAGATTTGACCAAATTTAGATTCGCGTGCGTTCGGGAACCACGATAATAAGATATAGCCGATGAGGACCCAACTATAGATGCCAAGTAAGTCGCTCAACGTGTTGCCTAAGGCAGGGATTACGTTTTCCATTCAGTTACCACCCTTTACTGTGAAGTTCATCCTCCGAGATCAAGTTTGAGATTGAACCAGTCAATTCGACATTGTTCGGAGTACACAGAATCGTGTTATGTCCAATCGAAGTCATCGATCCCTCAAGGGCGTATACGACACCTGAGAGGAAGTTGACGACTTGACGCGATTGCTCTTTTGACATGCGCTGAAGATTGACGATGACAGCACGGTTTTCTTTCAAATGATCGCTAATGTCTTGCGCTTCAGCGAACACACGTGGCTCAGCCAATACGACTTTCGAACGGTCTTTCTTTTTCGTATTTAACGCCACGAGATTGTTCGCTGATTTTGGACGATCATCCTGTCTGACAACCGATGTTTCGGTTGTAGAAGGAGCTGCTGCATTTGCGACAGCATACTCTTCTTCATCATATGTGTTGTTCGGATCTTCTTCGAGTCCAAAGAAATCTTTCATTTTGTTTTTGATTGACATAACGGATTCCTCCTTAAGATATATTATTGCACAAGTACGGTACCAATACGAACAAACGATGCGCCTTCTTCAATCGCGATTGGATAATCGTTTGACATCCCCATCGACAGCTCCGTGCATGGTGCGTGGTCATACGCATTTGCCTTCACTTCATCACGTAGATGACGGAGACGGCGGAACGTTTCACGAAGGACGAACTCTTCTTCAGTGAACGGTGCCATCGTCATCAGCCCGATGATTCGAATATGAGGATACTGTTTACAGTTCTCGATGAAGGGCACGACTTCCTCTATTTCGAGACCATGTTTTGAATCTTCTCCTGACGTGTTCACTTGAACGAAACAATCGATTGTCCCGTTCGCGCGCTTGTCAATCTCTGCTGCGAGAGACAACCGGTCAAGAGAGTGGATGGCCGCGACGTAATCAATGATTTGTCTCACTTTTCGTGTCTGTAACGTACCGATAAAATGAAATCTGGCATCCTTCGGCATCCCTTCAACTTTCTCGAGCAGTGAATCCGGACGGTTTTCTCCGAAATCACGAATTCCTTCTGCGTAAAGAGCGTTGGCCACATCGACGCCTACGGATTTCGTGACGGCGATGAGTGTCGGCTCAACTTCTTGAACGTGTGATGAAATGATGGATTGAACTTGTTTTACATTATCTGAAATACTCACGATTTCCGCTCCTTGACGATGACTGCCGCAAACCGACGTTTCGTCTCTCCGTCTCGATAGGAGAAAAACGGGCTGTCCGCGCCAGTCGTTAAATTCGATTGCATGACCGCAGTGTCATGTTCTTTTGCCAATACTTCATTGACGGTTTGAAGGGACAAGAGGGCGTGGTCTCCCGATTCGTTTCGCACTGCCCGTTCATATGCGACCGGCGAAACGTCCCGGACGGCATGCAGGACACGACCATCGACCTCATAGTCACTTCCTGAGATGGACGGACCGACGAGCATTTCTACATCGGTCGCCTCGATTCCCTTCTCAGCAAACATCTGCATCATGGTCTTGACGATGTTTCCGACCGTCCCCTTCCACCCAGCATGAGCGATGCCGATGACCCCATGATCTTTCGCACAGAAGAAGAGAGGCACACAATCAGCAAAGACGAGGGCTAACGGTAGCGCGTCTTCGGTCGTGAGAAGACCGTCTGTTTTCGGAATCGCCTCTTCATATCGAAACGCACCCTTACCTTTGTCCGACGAATCGACGACCTGGACCGCTGTGCCGTGCACTTGATCCGCCCACACGGAGTCCTCTAACGCGAGCCCAGCTTGTTGAAAGAACTGTTGCCGATTTTCGACGACGCGGTCGATTTCATCGCCCACGTGCAGTCCGACGTTTCCCGCATTGTGTCCATCTTTTCGTGTCGTCACGTAAGCATGATAACGGGCTGTTTCGGTTTCCCAAGTATGTAGCAGTTGCATCGGTCTCTCCTTTTAGAAAAAGGGATGCCGAGTACCGGCACCCCTAGTTGTTTAGTTACGGCGTTGTCTCACAAACGCAGGGATGTTGATCGTCTCGTCTGGGACGTCTCCTCCATACACTGGGCGATGGAAGTTCCCTTCGTCTTGTTGAGCCGCTTCATTTGCTTTTGGTTGGGGTTCCTTGTTCTCAACCTCAGGCTGTTTTTTCGGCTGCTGAAGGAACGGGTTCGTCCCTTGTGCTTCTTCAGCGAATTCAGTTGCAATCACGGTGACGATGATCTCATCGTTCAAGTTTTCGTTGATGACCGAACCGAAGATCAAGTTCACTTCTTCATCGGCCGCACTTTGAACGATTTGAGCCGCCTCTGTCACTTCGAACAAGCTGAGGCTAAGTCCACCCGTGATGTTCATCAAGACACCTTTCGCACCTTCGATTGAAGATTCGAGAAGTGGTGACGAAATGGCTTTCTTCGCTGCTTCAACGGCACGGTTTTCACCTGTCGCGACACCGACACCCATGAGGGCAGACCCTTTCTCCGTCATGATCGTTTTCACGTCCGCGAAGTCGAGGTTAATGAGACCCGGGATGGCAATCAAGTCCGTGATCCCCTGTACACCTTGACGGAGGACGTTATCCGCTTCACGGAACGCTTCGATCATCGGTGTGTTGCGTTCCACGATTTCAAGGAGCTTATCGTTCGGAATCACAATGAGGGTATCTACTTTTTCTTTGAACGCTTGAATGCCGTGCTGTGCGTGTTGCATACGCTTCCGTCCTTCGAACATGAACGGTTTCGTCACGACACCGACCGTGAGTGCGCCGATTTCTTTTGAAATCTCGGCGATGACTGGAGCGGCACCTGTTCCCGTTCCGCCACCCATCCCAGCCGTGACGAACACCATGTCCGCACCGTCAAGTGCTTCAATCAACTGTTCGCGGCTTTCTTCAGCCGCTTTTTTACCGATATCCGGGTTCGCACCTGCACCGAGACCACGTGTCAATTTTGCACCAAGCTGAAGCTTCACGTCGGCTTTCGACATGTTCAACGCTTGTGCATCCGTGTTGACTGCGATGAACTCGACTCCTTGTACCCCATGTTCAATCATGCGGTTAACGGCGTTTGACCCGCCGCCACCGACTCCAATTACTTTAATTTTCGCTACGGCGTCAATCGCCTCATCAAAGTACATCATTCAGGTATCCCCCTACGTATTTTCCAAGTTGTATTACATCGTCAGCTTAAACGCCAAATAATTTTTCCATCAAACGACTAAACCCTTTTTTCGACTCTTGATCGCTCTCGTATTCGTTCTCTCCTACATGAATATCGGTCGCTTCCGGCTTCTTGTGAAGTGTTTCCTGGCGAACTTCCGGTTTTTCAAGCTGAGATTTCGAAACGTGATGATCACTCATCAAGACATATTTCAACACGCCGACGGCTGTCGCGTATTTTGGATGTCTGACACCAATCGACGATGGTTGATACAATCTCGTCTTTTGGCCCATAATACGAGTCGCCAACTCCTGAATACCAGGTAGAGCAGCTGCCCCACCGCAAAGTAAGTATCCGCCATTCAGCATCGGAACACCTACTTTTTGAACCTTATTCAACATAAGGGTAAACATTTCCTCTATTCTCGCTTCTAAAACGTAGCTAATTTCTGACTGTGGTTCGAACGCCACTTCCCCATTGATGTTCGTGTAGGAGAAACCTTCTGTCTCATCAGCCATTTCTTCAAGAGCGAGACCATATTCTTCTTTCGCCACTTTGGCGTCTTGATATTTACAATTGAGTTTATAGACCAAGTCTCTCGTCATATGATCTCCACCGACCGGGAGGATATACGAGTAGACGAGATCTCCCCGATAAAATACGGAGACCGTCGTCTTTTCATGTCCGACATCGACAAGCCCGATTCCTAAATCGATTTCATCTACAGAAGCTGCGCTCATACCGAGGGCAAGGTTTCCTAGAATAAAACCTTCGAGTTGTAATCCTGCCCGTTCAATCGAACGACGAATACTATGTAAAATGGTCTTCGACCCGGTCACCATTTTCCCGTGCATCTCAAGTCGATAGCCTAACATGCCCCGTGGATCGACAACGCCGGTTTGCTGATCAACCGTGAATGAAGATGGGATCACATCGATGACACTCATCTCGTCCGGTAATCGCATCACTTGTGCCGAGTTGATGACTTCCATCACGTCTGCGTCGGTAATTTCTTGATCTTCTCGCTTCACGGATGCAATTCCATGACATGGGGCAATTTGGATATGCTCCCCTTCGATGGCAACGTATACTGATCGAATTTGATCACCTAGCGATGTCTCAGCATGCTCAACGGCCTGTTTGATCGCTTGGACTGTTTTATCGATGTCTACGACAGCGCCACGTTTTACACCCGCAGACGGTGCACACCCTTCTGCCAAAATATTAAGCGTTCCGCCGAGCAATTCACCGACGACGAGCTTAATCTCTGACGTTCCAATATCTAATGCGGCCACATAACCATTCGCTTCCAAAAGGGAAACACCTCCGCTCTATAATTTTTCTGTTCCAATTGCTTGACACATATACAGATATCCAAAAAAATTGTTGGTTTCGACAAGATATCTCACGTCTAAGTTTACAACAAATAAGATAGTGAGAAAAGGTAGAATCCTACAATTTAAGCGGTTTCGCGTTATCAATTCGTTTACAAACGACAAAAAAACAGCCCTTATGTGTCTAAGGACTGTAATATAACTGATTATTCATTCGTTTTCTTGTATGGAACAAAATAAAAACCACCATCCATGACGACTGTCCCACGCTCACCTTTCGGGATGTTTTCATAAATTTCTCCATACTTTGATACGGTCTCGCTTAACTTCAATGTCGGTGTGAGTAACGTGTTGCCATCGTTCATAAAAATCTCGTATCGCGTCGGCTCATCTTTTCGTTTCGATAAAATCACTTCTGACATACGAGCCCGTGTCGCATCATCGACCCGCTCGAGTTCACTTGCGATCTTTTCGAGTTCTTCTTCTGTGTTGAACTCTCGTAAGAGTGGTCCGTCCTTTAGCTTTTGCGGATCGGTGATGGCTCCGGTCGGATGGAGTGAACCGTCGGCTAACACGACGACATCTCCTTTTTCCGCTTTCGCATAAGCGATCATTTTCTCTTCTGTCACGGTGATTTGAACCTTGTTATACCAAGAACGATCGATTTCTACCCGTTTGACACCAGGCAACTTTTCCATCTGTTCACTCATCTTGTTTGGGGACAGACTGACAAACTTCGTCGATGAATCGAGCTTCATGTCCTGAAACACGTACGTTTCTTCTAACCAGTAAAGACCCGATACCTTCACTTCTTTCACGTTCGACATCGAAGTCTGCATGTAGACCACGAGTAGGATGAGAATTCCAAACAGTGAGAGTACAGAGAACATCCGACGGTTCGCTTTTTTACGCCGTTGTTTTTTCATGTATGGAATACGGTCTTCGAGACTACGTACCGTTTGTTGGCTTGGTTCCATCGGGTTCTACTCCTTTATTGAATGACTTCTTCTACCAGGTCGGCCAATGCATCTGACGCGTCCGGGAAACCGAGTGCACGCGATGCGTTCGCCATCTCATCACGCTGTTCGAGTGCTTGACGAATCGCTTCTACGAGCGTAACACCCGTCAACGCCTCTTCTTTCACAAGGATGGCCGCCCTGTTCTCGACGAGGGCCGAAGCATTTTTCGTTTGATGGTCAGCTGTCACGTACGGACTAGGTACCAAAATGCTCGGTAAACCAATGGCGGTCAATTCTGAAATCGTCGAAGCGCCAGCTCGTGAGATGACGAGTGACGTACAGGCGAGTAAAGATGGCATATCGTACACGTATGGATGGATGTGTACATTATCAGAAGATGGCGCCTGTTTCGACACCGCATCGAAATGCACTTTCCCCGTGACGTAAAGGACGTTGATTGGCAATTCTGAGAGCGACGGGATCGCTTCCACGACCGCTCGGTTGATTGCCTCGGCTCCGCGGCTCCCACCATACACCAAGACGATCGGACGGTCATCTAAACGATACTGTTCGCGGACGGACGCCTCATCGACTTCCGTTTGCAAGACTTCGCTACCACGCGGGTTTCCAATCAAGCGAACGTTCGCACCCGGGAAATGGACATCTGAGCCTTTGAACGAGAGGGCAACCCGATCGGCTTTCTTCGATAAGAATTTGTTAGTTAATCCCGGGATACTGTTTTGTTCATGCAGAATCGTGGGGATCCCAAGCTGTTGTGCCGTATAGACGACGGGGCCGGATACGAAACCACCCGTCCCAATCACGACGTCCGGCTTAAACGCCGCCATGTCTTTTTTCAATGCCCGAACGGCTTTCAAAAACCAGTAGGCTGTCTTCACGTTCTCGAGTGAAAGGGAACGCTTCAGACCTGCGATTTGAATCGACTTGAACGGGACACCGGCTCGCGGTACGAGATCAGCTTCTAACCCATTCTCCGTCCCGATGTATTGTACCTGTAAATCCGGGTGACGTTTTTTTAGCGTTTCAATCAATGCGAGTGCCGGATAAATATGACCACCGGTACCACCACCAGAAATCATGATTTTCATCGGTTCGCCTCCTCATATGAACGGACGAGTTGAACGAACTGCTCGCCTCGTTCTTCAAACGTTTTAAATTGATCCCAGCTAGCACAAGCGGGTGAGAGTAAGATGACGTCTCCCGTCTCGGATTGCTCAAACGCGAGCGGAACGGCGTCTGCCAACGTCTCGACGGTGAAAGATGGAATCTGTCGGGACTCGCCGAGCTCTTTAAAACGCTCTTTCGTCTCACCATACGCGATGACAGCTTTTACGTTTGAGAGAGCCGGGGCGAGCGAAGATAAGTCCGCACCACGCTCGAGACCACCACAAAGCCAGACGATTGGGGCGTCAAATCCACGTAACGCAGCTTCCGCCGCCACGTTGTTCGTCGCTTTCGAATCATTGTAGACGGCACGTCCGAGCACATCACCGAGACTCTCGGTCCGATGCGCGACGCCACCGAAGTTTCGTAACACACGTTCGATATGCGTACGTGGAATAGCGAATGGTTCCACTAAGAGTAGTGCAGCCAATACATTTTCCACGTTGTGCGCCCCGCCTAATGCCAACTCATTTACCGGCATGATTTTTTCACCACGAACCGTGACCCATCCATCGACGACAGAAGCTTCACCCCGGTCAAAGCTGAACGTAGTCGGTTCAATCTCTCCCGGGACACGTTTCATCACTTCCGGATCTGTCACTTTCACGACGATTTGATCTGCATTCGTCATTCGACGGAACAAGTTTCCTTTTGCATCCGCATACGCATCAAAATCCCCATGATAGTCCAAATGAGCTTCCGATAGATTGAGTAGTGCCGCCGAGCGAGGATGAAACGACTCAATCCCCATCAATTGAAAACTCGACAATTCAATCACAATCAAATCGCCCGCCTTCGCCTGAGACGCCACTTCAATCGCAGGGAATCCGATGTTTCCCGCAAGATGCACCGGACGCTCCCCACCTTTGAGCAATTCATAGACGAGTGTCGTGGTTGTCGTTTTCCCATTTGAGCCAGTGATGGCAACAAATTCCGCCTCCGTTGCTAAATAAGCAAGTTCCACTTCAGTATAGATCGGGATATGACGAGACATCGCTTCCTGAAGCAATGGAATCTGATACGGGATGCCTGGGTTTTTGACAATCACCTCTGTCTCATTCAACAGAGCGAGGGGATGCTCGTTAAACACCGATTGAATCCCGAGAGCCTGAATTTTTTCCTGTTCGTCTTCCGGAGGGATATTCCCCGTATTGATCGTCACATCTGCTCCCGCATGATGCAGATATGTCGCCGCCGCAATACCGCTCTTCGCAGCACCGAGGACAAGAACTTTTTTACCGTGCCATTGCTTTTCCATCTGTCTCACCCTTTTACATGAGTAGTAATGATAAACCTGCTGTAATTAAACTGATGCCTCCGAACGTGAGTACGATGCGCCATTCTGACCACCCGACCATTTCGAAGTGGTGATGGATCGGACTCATCTTGAAGAGTCGTTTCCCCGTCGTTTTAAACGAGATGACTTGCAAGATGACGCTCAACGTCTCGATGACGAAGATGATGCCGACGAAGACGAGAAGTAATTCGAGCTTCAACATCAAAGCGAGTCCAGCGACGGCTCCGCCTAGTGCGAGCGAACCGGTGTCCCCCATGAAGATTTTAGCCGGATACTTATTGAAGACTAGGAACCCGATCAAGGCACCGACGACCGCAAACGCGAACCAAGCAATCCCAAGTTCATCTTGTGTAAGGGCGTAAATCCCAAAGAATATGAACGTCGGGATGGCCGAGAACGAGACGAGTCCGTCTAATCCATCCGTCAAGTTGACAGCGTTCGAGAACCCGACGAGCCAGAAGATGACGATGGCGATATAGAACCATCCAGTATCGAACGAAATCGACGTGAACGGGATCGAGATTGATGTATCGAGGTCTCCTCCGAGTGACAAGAACCATGCAAACAATACCGATACCACGATTTGACCGATCAACTTCTGAAGGGACGTCAATCCGAGGTTTCGTTTATTGACGACTTTGATGTAGTCATCCAAGAAACCGATGACACCGAATGCCATCGTAACGAATAGAAGGGTACCGAATCCTGCGACCGCTTCGCCGAAGATGACGGATACGATGAATCCGACGAGAATGGCGAGCAGGATGACAATCCCACCCATCGTCGGTGTACCCGACTTCTTCTGGTGCCAACCTGGACCTTCATCACGAATCTCTTGTCCGAACTTTAATTGACGCAATGCTGGGATGGCTCGCGGCATCACGATCAAGACACTTAATAATGAACTGATTAATACGATTAAACTAATTAACATGTTGCTACCTCACTACTCTATTTATTGAACAAGACGCTCAAGCGCCAGTCCTCGAGATGCCTTTAACAATACCACAGTATCCGGTCGTTGATAATGATGAAGGAGCGCCTTCGCTTCCTCAACCGTCGGGACCATTTTAACGTTCACTCGTGAATCTTGAATTCCATCGGCAATCCATTTTGCTTTGTCGCCGACGAGAATACAATCGGTCACGGGAGACGTCACCGCGCCACCGACTTGTTCGTGTTGCAGTTGTTCATCCATTCCTAACTCGTACATATCTCCAAGGACGAGCACACGCTTCGAGAATCCTTCAAGCGACTTGACTGTCTCAATCGCTGCAATCATCGACGTCGGACTTGCGTTATAGGCATCGTTAATGAGGTGAGCTTCGCCGAACATCTGTTTTTCCATCCGCATCGATGTCAACTTGATTCGGTCTAGGCCACGTTGAATCATCGCATGATCGAGACCGAACGCAAGTCCACACGCGATTGCATAGGCTGCGTTTCGAATCTGATGGGCACCGAGCACCTTTAGTTCATACAAGTCCCCGTTGTATTTAAAGATCGATGCGTCAAATGTCGTTTCGATCACTTCAATTTTCCCGTCTGCCGTTTCATCGTATCCGACACGATAGCCTTGACCGGAAAGAAGTGGCTCATCCGCATCGACGATCAAGCGACCGTCTGCTTTGAGACCGGCCTTGATCTCAAGTTTCGCCTTGGCGATACCTGTCCGTCCGCCGACTTGTTCACCGTGGGACTCCCCGATATTCGTCACAAACGCCACATCAGGCTTGGCGAGTTTTGACAGCGTCTCGATTTGACCGAATCCGTTCATTCCCATCTCTAGGACGGCTACTTCCGTATCCAGTGGCATTCTGAGAACGGTAAGTGGCAAGCCGACGTCCGAGTTGAAATTTCCGGCTGTCTTATGCGTCTTGAACTTCTCCTCGAGCACGACAGCGACCATGTCTTTTGTCGACGTCTTCCCATTCGAGCCCGTAATGGCGACGACGAGCGGATTAATCTCTTCTAAATATCGGGCTGCTGCCGTTTGCAATGCCTCGACCGTCGATTTCACAGGGATGACAACCAGGTTGTCTGGTTGAGGGCGACCCTCTTCCCAGAACGTGACAATCGCACCCTTTTCAACGGCCGCCTCGATGTAGTCATGGCCGTCGACTCGCGCCCCGACGATTGGGACGAAGAGACCCGCCTCGTTTGCATCTCTCGAATCTGTGGCGACCCGTTCGACGAGACGCTCGTCATGTAGATCCATCCCAAACCATGATGCCAATTTTTGAACTGTCAGTTGTTCCATACAAACTTCCTCCTCTTACATAGGAAAAGAGAGCCGCAGCCCTCTTCATCTCGTGCGTTAATTCGACGGTGTCTCCAACTTCACTTTCAAGGAGGCACCTGTTTTGACCGGTTTCCCTTTGCCAATCGATTGCGATGTGACAAATCCGGTACCGTCGATTTCTAAATTTAATTGATAAAGGGTCGCTAAACGTTTGACGTCACGTAACGACCAACCTTTTAATGTAGGCATCGTAAACGACTCGCTCGTTTTTAGCAACAATCGTTCACCGACGACATAAGATTGTCCTTTCACAGGACTCTGCGCAATCACTTCGTCTCCATCACCTAACACGATCGGATTGAAGGAATTCTCCGTCGATGCGTTCACTGCCTCTTCACGGTTTTGACCGATATAAGAAGACGTTGTCTTCGTCGAGGCTTCGACTGCTTTTTCTTGTTTTTCAGGCTCGACACTCCGGTAACGTAATGCGACATCCATCACGTCTTTGAAAAGTGGCGCCATGATTCGTGGCCCGGTCGTAGACGAGTCACTGTTCGGTCTGTCCACCGCGATATACATGACAAGTTCCGGATCGTCTTCCGGAGCCATCCCGACGAATGAGTGAATATACTGTCCACTCAAATATTTTCCGTTCTCGGCGATTTGAGCGGTACCGGTCTTTCCGACGACACGATAGTTGTCTAACGCATACAGTTGCCCGGTTCCCACATCGCTATTGACGACACCGTCGAGCGCTTCACGTGTCTTTTTGGCTGTCTCCGCCGTGATCGGTTGACCGACTTCTTTCGGATTGGTCGTCCGAATCGTTTCGCCGGTCTCGCTGTTGACGATTTTCTTGATGAGGTGCGGTTGCTTCATCGTCCCATCCGTTGCGATGGCCGATGTCGCTTGCAAAATTTGCATCGGTGTCACCGCTGTCGATTGTCCCCATGCCGTAATCAAGACGTTCATCGGACTTTCGAAATCGAATTGACTATTGACCTCTCCAGGCAAATCGATTCCTGTCCGCTGATCAAACTTGAAAGCTTTAAAGTAATCTTCATATCGACTGAGACCAAGTCGTTCGTTCGCTAAAATCGAGAATGCTACGTTCGACGAATGCCAGACGCCTTCTACCATAGGAATGGTACCCCATCCCGTAATGTTGTAATCATTGAAGACCGTCTTGCCATATTTGTATGAACCGGATTTGTACAGCTCATTCGGATTGTACACGCCTTCGTTGATGGCTGCCGCGAGCGTAAAGATCTTCATCGTCGATCCAGGTTCGAATCGAGACGAAACAGAGAAGTTACTGTACGAAGAAATCTCGCGTGTGTTCGGATCAAACGATGGTCGGTCCGATAGTGCGATGATCTCTCCCGTTTTCGGGTCCATGATGATGGCCGTCGCATGTTTCGGCTCATACTCCTCATACAACTCATTCATCTTCGTTTCGAGCAACTGTTGGATTCTGTGGTCGATTGTCAATTGGACGTCCGCCCCGTCTTCCGGTTCAATCTTCAACTGCTCGTCACTCGATATGAGTTCACGACCTGCCAAATCTTTCTCAAATCGATACAGACCGTACGATTCACTTAAAATATCATTCAGAGACTTTTCAATCCCTAATTCACCGACGAGTTCGATACGACCGTTCTGGTCAATTTTCTGGGCATATCCGATTACCGAGGAAGCAAATACTTTGTTCGGGTAATAGCGCTTCGGTTCCTCGACAAACGTGATGCCGTTTAGGTCGAATGCTTCGATCTCTTCTTTTTGTTCTACGGTCAAGTCACGACCGGGAACACCGAACTCGATTTGTCCAAGGTCGGCATTTTGTTCAAGCCGTTTCAATAAATCGGCTTCTGTCATAGGAAGCACGGTCGACAATTGCTTCGCCGCTTCGGCGAACTCATCGGGCATAAGCGTCTTCCCTTTGACCCGCTCACCACCGAGTTTCAAAACGGCAACGAGCCGGTATGATGGAATGTTGATGGCAATCGGTTGACCGAAGCGATCATATACCTCGCCCCGTTCCGCTTCTAACGTACTGACCGCTTTCCACCGTTGCTCTTCCGCGAATGCGAGCATGTTCTCCCCTTTGTACGTATGGGTGACGGATAAATAAAGGAACCATCCAACAAAAAATAAAAAGAGCGGGGTGAAGCAGACAATCGCTACCCACGCCACTCTTTTTTTACTCTGTTTTAAAGAATTCATCAATCAATCACCTTGACATTCTTTTCATTGAATTTCATTCCGAGCTTCTCGGCAATCGCATAAATTCTTTCGGGCGAGCTTAATTGGGCGATTTCATACTTTAGTTCTTCGTTTTCTTTTGCAACCCCGTCGACCTGCTGATTGACGGCTGCTGTATCACGCATAATATTATACGCTTCATTGTGCTTCGACACCGTGATGCCACCGAACATGACCACTGAACCAATCATCACTGGATACAGGATCGATTCAAACAAGGTCAACGTGCGTCGTTTTGGAGCAGGTATTGGTCGTTCTTGCGGAATCGGATTTCGATTCGGTGTTACTTGAGGCTGCAACGCCTTACGGGCAGCTTCTGGCATCAGGTATCCCTCCTACACTCTCGGTTATTTTTGTTTTTCGGCCACTCTCAACTTAGCAGAGCGTGAACGACGGTTATCTTCAAGTTCTCCCTCACTCGCCACAATCGGCTTACGCGTGATGAGTTTGAGTTCCGGTTCAAATTCTTTCGGAATGACCGGCAACCCCGGTGGTAATGGTGGATGCTGGCTTCGCTCTTTGAACACTTGTTTACAAATGCGGTCTTCTAACGAATGGAACGTGATGACACAGATGCGTCCATTCAATGCAAGTAAATCAATCGCATCTTGAACGGCGCGGTCGAATACGTTCAACTCATCATTGACGGCGATTCGAATCGCTTGGAACGTCCGCTTCGCCGGGTGTCCGCCTTTTCGTCTAGCTGGTGCAGGAATCGCTTCTTTAATCAAGTCGACAAGCTCGAATGTCGTCTCAATCGGTTTATCGGCACGGGCTTGCTCAATCTTTCGTGCGATTTGCTTTGAAAACTTTTCCTCCCCGTATGTAAAGAAAATACGAGCAAGTTCTCCGAACGACCATTCGTTCACAACATGATAGGCTGAAAAGTCCCGTGACCGGTCCATTCTCATATCGAGCGGTGCGTCATAGTTGTAACTGAACCCGCGCTCCGCCTCATCTAGCTGTGGCGAAGAAACGCCTAGGTCGAATAGTACACCGTCCACTTTTGTCACACCACGTTGGGCGAGTTCTTCCTTCAAGTGAACGAAATTGCTCTTTATAAACGTCACACGGCCTTCATAAGGAGCCAATCGCTCTTTCGCATGTGCGAGCGCGACGTCATCTTGGTCGAACGCATATAGTTGACCCGTCGTTAGACGCTTTGCGATTTCTTCACTATGACCCGCTCCACCTAACGTACAATCGACATATACCCCATCTGGTTTGATGTTCAATCCCTCAATGGACTCCATTTTTAAAACCGTTTCATGCTCAAACATTCAAAAAACCCTCTCAACCTACATATTTCAACTGTTTTATTACACTTACTTTATCATAAAAATGTCAAGGTCCGTACAGGTTTTTAGTGAAAAGAGGAAACAAAAAGGTAACAACGAAAAAAAGCTCCTGACAAATGTCAAGAGCTCTCCAAAAAATGATTATACATAGAACAAACATCGCTCCGAATCGGATTGTTCATATGCCTGTTTCAATCGTTGAAACATATCTAGTCCGTGACGATTTAGCATCGGAACCATCGAGAGGATACGTTCTTGAGGGGCATCCATCGGGAACAGTCGGGTCGATAGATGAATCCGTCGTGCATTCAAGCGATATTGTTCTCGCTTCGATTCGGCACGCATCTCATCTGCCAATCGCTCGAGCACATGTCTCGACTTCGCCTCAAATCGTCTTCCTTGTTTCCCTGCCTCATGACTGACGGCCTCCGTGAGCGTCCGGTACGCATATAGCTCTTCTTCAAACGCTTCGTCGTCAAAGGCATGGTCCGGAAGCGGTTGCTTCATATACTGCTCCAATGTCACGCTTTCTTGACGAAGCTTCTTCTCATCATTTCTTGACACGATCAACGCACCAAGACGCGGCAAGAGCAGTGGCATCTTCCAGCCCATCACGTGGAAGAGCGGTCGAAGCTGGAGCCAATAGGCAATTTCACCGGGACCTGCCACATACCCAAGAGTCGGGAACAGGAAATCCTGCATGAGCGGACGGGAGACCACGTTATTTGAGAAACGCTCCGGGTGCGTCTCTATCTCTGTGAGCAGTTCGCCTTCAGTGAAGCGATGCCCTCGCTTTGTCGTGAACACGCCATCGACCTTTGTGAGCAGCTCTCGTGTCCCATCGTGATAAAACAGATGGGCCGCATCTCTGTTCAAGTCGACCGATGGCATCCCTTCTTCATACGCATGACCGAGCGCTTCATGGAGCTTGTCATGATGCTCGATGAGACGTCGGAACATCGGTCGTTCGAGAGCCCGTACGTCTTTCGCGTGCGGGTCAAACAATAAAAAGTCAGATCCGACGAATCGCCGCATCATTCCACCGAAAAAGTGAGCGAACGAACGACTCACTTGAATGAGGTCAATCAGCTCATGATACAAATGTGAAGTATACGGTGTCTCTGTTTCATTCAGTAGAAGACGTTGCGCCATTTGAACAAGTTCGAGCTTTACCCGTTCGAACTCTAAGTCCCCTATCGATGCTTTTCCTGCAAGCGGTAACGATGACAAGGCATCTTTTTTCAACGTCCTCGAAAACGCCTGTGTTGTGAAGACATGGTTGATTTCAGCAAAGTCATGATCTTCCGTAGCCATCCAGAAGACAGGAAGGACCGGTTTCCCTAATTTCGCTTCAGCCTGTTTTGCCCGTTTGATGACCGCTAACAGTTTGTATACGGCAAACAAAGGTCCTCCATATACGCCGACCTGTTGCCCCGTCACCATCACGTACGCTTTTCGCTGAGCGAGTAACTCCAGCTTCGCTTCCAACTCTTCCGAAAGTTCCCCGAACTGTTCTTGTTGCCCCTTGATTATCTCGACGAGCTCCGACAGATGCTCATAGGTGCGCCCTGAGACCTCCTCGGCACGTTTTTCGATTTCATCCATCCCTCGATAATCGAGCCAGCGACCATATTCATGATCGATTTGAATCATCGGTGATGTGGATGCATATAGAGCATCAAATGCTTCTACCTTCACGTATAACAACTTCCTTTCAATCAATCAACGAATCATGCCTTGGGCTACACCGATCGCGAATAAAATGGCGTGGGTCGGAACAAGTAGCAAGAAGAGTAACCGCCAACCATGGACGAACATCTTCGTGAACAACACTTCCTCATAACGAATCCGCTGCCAAATCGCATTGATTGGGAAAATCGCACAGCAGGCTGCGAGCAATAACAGCAACATATCCGTCCCGACGATGGCCTCAAGTAAAATACTGCATGCATAAAACCAAAGGATGACTCCGGCATCGCATGCGAGCTTGAATGAGTTGATTGATTTCGGCATAATTTTTCTAAGTATCATATACACCATAAACCATAAGATGAGTGGAAATGAAACGATATACACTAACACGATGCGCTCGCTCCTAGAATCAGTTTATGTAATAGCGGAATGACAGTGAGAGAAATCTGCATTTGTTCGGCTTTTTCAATCACCGGTTTCAAAATTGCATCCACCTCGGTCGGCCGACCTTCTTCAAGATCGCGCAACATCGAGGAGCGATTCTGTGCGGTACGTTCGATAATCGTCTCGATGTAGGAAAATGAGACTTGCTGCGCAAACAAAGGCACCAACTCATCGTAAATCGATTGTGCGATTTCACGATATGGTGAGCCGGCGAGTGCGCCGTTCGGGACCCGGCATAACGCTGTAATGGGATTGATGATGGCATTAGCAAACAATTTTTCAATGACGACTTGCTCAATCTCTTCTTCCCACACAATGTGAAGTGGGCTCTCTTGAAATGATAGAGGGTGTAGTACCGATGTGCTTCCGATCCGAATCCGTCCGAGTCCACGATGCTCAACCTCATGACCACGCTTCGTCACCCCATGCTCGACGACACCTAAATGAAACCCTCGACGTTTCGCATATTCCAGATGGGCAATCCCATTCGAACAAATAAAGACGGGCACCTTACCCGAGAGGCGAGCCGTCGCTTCCTCGACTTGATGGGCTTTCGTCGTGACAAAAAAGAGATCCTCGTCCGTTTCTTGAAGCGTCTGACTGGAACGGAACGACACACGTGCCGTCCCTTCCGTCACGCCGGTCCGTGTGATGACAAGTGGATCAGATGACCCGCTTCTTCCGTAGAGCGTCACGTCGTAATCATCTGCGAGCAAAGATGCCATCAATAATCCGACCGCTCCGTTTCCGATGATACCAATTCGTTTGATGGAGTTCATCATGGTCCTCCTCCTATTCGAACTATTTTCGCACAAAAAGTTTACCACATCTTTTCGCCATGACCCAAAAAAGACAAACAAAAAAGGAGCGACCTGAGAACAGGTCACTCCTTCAAGCATTATTTGCTTGTTACTTCTTTACCGTTGTAATGTCCGCAAGATTTGCAAACACGGTGTGAAAGTTTCATTTCGCCACAGTTCGGGCACTCGTTCATACCAGGTACGTTGAGTTTGAAGTGAGTACGACGAAGACGTTTGCGAGTTTTCGACGTTCTACGGAATGGTACTGCCATCGTTGTCCACCTCCTTGATAAGTTAACCTTCCTCGTTCTCTTTTTTCGAGAACAGGTCGGCCAGTCCCGCGAAACGCGGGTCAATTTTTGGTTGGGCTTCGGGCTGTTCGTCAGTAAGCGTCCAGCCTTCTCCTTCAACCTGAGTTTTGTCTGTTTCGTTCCCGTAAACTTGCATCGGGACGTCTAACATGATGAGCTCTTTTACAATCGGTACAAGACTGATCGTATTTCCTTCTGGCAAATTCACGTCATCGAATTGCTCCGTATAACGCCCATTCTCCAAAAAGAAAGGCTCGAGCGATTCAATATCGAATTCATAAGTGACATCTTCTAACGTTCGCGCATCTGGCAACGTCAGGTCACCTTGAATCTTCAGATTGAATGTAACTTGATTAGATGTGAACGATGCATCCCCGTGCACATGCACCGGGCGAATCGAACGGATATCCGGATGGAGCTGAGTCAGCTCTGGTAGTTCTACCATCTCATCGATTGTAAAACCGTCACCCTGGTTTCGGAGCTTAAGTAGCTGTGCAATAGACCATTTCATCCGAATCACCTCAATTGCAACAATATGAATTATAGATAGGCCAACTTGTTTTGTCAATGTTTTTTCTTTACACTAAAATCAGTTGACGACGGCGCTTTGCCAAAGCGTACTTACTCATCTTACACCAATCCATACGACAATGCAAAGGAGTAAATCATGCAAAAGACGGCCATTATTGCAGAGTACAACCCGTTTCACAACGGGCACTATTATCAAGCGCAAACTGCACGTCACGAAACCGGGGCGGATGTCATGATTGCCATCATGAGTGCCCAGTTCACTCAACGGGGCGAACCCGCCTCGTTCGACAAGTGGAAACGGGCTAAGGCTGCCGTCGAGAGCGGTGCAATCGATCTAGTCATCGAGTTACCGACCCAGTACGGGGTCCAACGCGCCGACCGTTTCGCTAAAGCCTCCGTCTCGATTGCTGAACAGCTCCGTTGCCAGAGGCTATCGTTCGGGAGTGAGAGCGGGGATATCGATGCAATCCTCCATGCAGCCCGTTCACATGTCGAAGAGACGTCACGTTACAAAGAGGCGCTTCAAGAAGCGCTACAAGAAGGACACTCGTCCGCTCAAGCTTCGAGTCGAGCTTTCCGGACCGTTTATCCCTCATTTGATTTGACGCGACCAAACAACATTTTGGGCTATCATTACGCCAAAGCAGCAAAGATGATTCAGTTACATACAGTCAAACGGCTCGGGGCTGATTATCACGATCCTTCATTAATGGACGTCATGTCGGCAACGGGTATTCGGGCTCATTACCTAGACACCGGTGAAGTTCGTGCCGTCCCGGCATCGACTGAAGCGATGTTTCGGACACAACCGATGACACATTGGGAACACTATTGGCCCGTCTTACAATTCAAACTGAGAACCTTGCCACTCCACACATTGACGGAGCTCGTAGGAATTGATGCTTCTCTCGCACCTCGTCTTAAGCAGGCGGGAGTCGAGCCTTCATTCGAACGTGCACTTGCTACCGTGTCGACACGCCGCTACACGCGTACCGCCATTCAGCGGGCGTTCGTCGCCGTACTGCTTCACTGGTTAAAAGACGAGGCACCGACACGCTTTGACGAAGTCCCTTACGTGAGACCGCTCGCCTTCAACGATCTCGGACGACTTGCGTTACGAGATGTGAAGGATGACGTGCCACTCGTCAGTAAGTTCGATGCCCGGCTCGATTTCGAAGCTCGTGTCACCGAAGCATATCGACTCCCGCTTCAAGATGATGCATTGATCGAGCACCGGCAACGCCCTCAGTTCATCTCTTCTAAATAACGAATCGCATCCTCGACCGTCTTGACAGGGACGACTTCAATGTCACTGTTTAGGCGGTCTCGTGATTCCAGCGCCTCTTCATAATTTGAACCGGCCGGCACAAAGAAGACTTCAGCTCTTTCCTCGTCGGCGGCGACAATTTTCTGCCATGCACCTCCGATAGGTCCGACATTCCCTTCCTCATCGACCGTTCCGGTTCCGGCAATCCGTTTTCCATTTGCCAAGTCACCTGGCGTCAATTGATCATAGATTTCTAATGTGAACATCAATCCTGCAGACGGACCACCGACATTCGTCAAAGCGACATCGACTTCAGGATCAGCTGTGATTTCTTGAACGGGAAGCGGCTCATAGATTCCAATCCCGACACGATCCCCACTTTGATCGATCGGCTGAATGAGCGTTTGCACGACACGTTCTTCGCCGTCTCGTTCAATCGTCAACTCCACTTCATCGCCCGCCTCAAATTCCGATATGCGATTCAAAAAGTCGACGCGAGTGGCAAAGGACATCCCATCGATGGCCGTGATGACATCACCCGGCTTCAACACATTTGCCGCAAGGGACCCAGGAATCGGAGCAGATACATAAATTCCCTCGAAATCAACCGTCACGTCTTGATCTGCTAACTGATAGGCGTATTGGATTGCTGCTTGTTGAGAGGAGTCCATCAATAATTGTTGGCGACGTTCATAGTCTGCCTCACTCTCTCCATCATATAAATAGCGACTGGATAAATTCGCTTCCGTGAACGGGGTCACCCAACTTTCCGCTAACCAAAACGGAGTCGCACGGCGTTGTGAGATCGTCACCATCATCAGTTCCCCATCCTCTTTTTCGCCACCTTGGACGGTCAGGAACTCTTCAATTGACGTCGCCGCTCCGGGTGAAGAGATGTAGTAAGGAAGTGGGACGAACAGGAAGAGAAGAACTGTGACGAGTAAACCGAGACCGATCTTTAACGATTTCATTGTCCCGAACTCACTTGATACTTTTTACGTAAGGCAATTTCAACCTGTTCCGGTACGAGCTCACTGACCGATGCCCCATATTTCGCCACTTCTTTGACAATCGACGAGCTGAGGAACGAATATTGACTATTCGTCATCATGAACAACGTCTCGACGTTCTCATTCAATTTTTTGTTAATTGATGCGATTTGAAGCTCGTATTCGAAATCTGAGACTGCACGGAGCCCACGGACGATCGTCGCCGCTTCCCGCTCTGCGGCGTACTCGACAAGCAATCCACCGAACGCGTCAGCCGACACGTTTGGCAGATGTGTCGTCACATCTCGAATCAGTCCAAGTCTTTCCTCCACATCAAATAATGGGGCTTTGCTTGAATTTTCAAGGACAGCCACGATGACTTCGTCAAAAATGGCCGCCGCTCGTTCAATAATATCTAGATGTCCGTTTGTGATTGGGTCAAAGCTACCCGGACAAATCGCAATCCGTTTCATCGTGTCACTCCTCTGATGCGTACTCATAGAAACTGATGGTGATGACATCTGAGTATCGCTGTTCTTTAATTCGTTCAAATCGTCCTACTCGTTCCGGTAACGTCACGTCGCTGCCGTGTTCACAGACGACTACGCCGATATCCATCAAGAGATTCGACTCATCGATCATTTGTAAGAACGCCACATGTTCTTCCGCATGATATGGAGGATCCATAAAAATGAGCTTAAATTGTTCCTGTTGAACCTTGAGCTGTTCGAGTACCGCCTTGGCGTCTTGACGATATACTTTCCCTTTCACTTCATAATGGGTCGCTCGTAAATTCTCTTGAATCGTTTGTACGGCTTTCGGTTGACGATCGACAAAAATAGCTTCGTCACAACCTCGTGATAACGCCTCGATTCCGAGCCCACCACTGCCCGCGTACAGGTCTAGTGCTTTCCCGCCTGAAAAATAAGGTCCGATGATGTTGAATAACGATTCCTTCACTTTATCGGTCGTCGGCCGTGTCGCCGTTCCTGGGACCGCTTTTAAACGGGTCCCTTTTCGTTCTCCAGATATGACACGCATGTCTTTCCCTCCAGCAGAAAAGATGAAGGTGATGCCACCTTCATCTTTTTGTTTATTTCGATTTTGTCTCGTACGTTTCGGAAATGAATGGACGCTCACTTCGTACGACCGCTTCCACGAACGGCAATGCTTTCACTTGTTCGAGTACGGCTTCATGACCTTCGAGGTCAGTATAAAGAAACGCATACTTCTCTCGTTTTGAGACAAAGTAAAGATTCGCATAACGTCTTAACGCTTTCACTTGTTTCAAGGAATTCACGTATACGACGAAGCCAATCCGTTCATTCAACTTAGACGGCGCATCCACAACTTCCGCCTCCTCCGCAGCTACCTCCACCAGAACATCCACCTTCATCAAAGAATGGATTACCGGTCGGGACCTTGATTTTAGGAGAGACTGAATGAGCGAGTAGTTCACTCACTTCCCCTAACAACTTATCCAAGCTTCGTTCCGCTTTTTTGAACGCAGCGATTTCCGGCTGAACGTCGAGACGACGTTTGATGAGATGCATCTCTTTTTTGATGCGGTCGTGGTCCGGATGATGCTTTCCGAATCGCTGGACATACTCATAGTCCTCTTTCATCTTCAAGAACTCACGCTCGATTTCCTTTGCTTCTTGTGATGCGAGACGTGCCGCTTTCGTTTGAATATATGTTTGAAACGATTCGCTTGCTTCAATCAAATCGGTCAATTCTTCTGTTTGATCGAGCAGGGCAATCGTCTGTTCAGTGATTATCATACCCCTCACCCTTTCTGCCATGATTTTACCACAATTGTTTCCCTATGTAAGCAATCCACACTATAATTGAAGTTGACCGCAAGGCGTTCCATGTAGAAAGGAAGTGAACAGACGCAACCGATGCGTCTACGTATGAAAAAAGTTTCTTTTAATATGATCCGATCGGCCGGTATCAAGACGGATTATGCGAAACCCGAATATTATTTCGATCAGCTCGATAAGGTTCGCGCTGCCGACCTCGTCCTGTTCCCTGAGTATTGGATGGTCAATTCCATCATCTACGGGATGAATAAAGCAATCTTCCCATCACCTGCGACTTATCACCTCGGGCACGACAAGATCGAGATGACGCGCGCCTTCAAGGCGACATATCCGCATCGGATTCCGAAGACATTGATTTATGGAAAGAACCCATACACGATTGAACGCGTGTTGGAAGAATTCCACTACCCGTTCGTCGCCAAAAAAGCCAAATCCTCAATGGGTCAAGGGGTATGGTTAATCAAAAATGACCAAGACTGGTTAGAATACGTCGAGAATCATGATACGTTCTATGTCCAAGAGTTCATTCCGAATGATCGCGACTTACGCATCATCGTGATTGGAGAAGAGGTAGTCGGTGCCTATTGGCGTGTCAGCGAGGCTTTTTTAAACAATGTCGCTCAAGGGGCTAACTTCTCGTACGAAGACATCCCGGAAGACGTCGTCCAAGAAGTTCAATCGATTGCGAACACGTTATCCATCAATCACGCAGCGTTTGACGTCATCGTGACAGAAGATGGATTTTACATTTTAGAATTCAACGTCTTTTTCGGGTCGGAAGGATTGCTACCGCTCGGCGTGCAGCTCCCGCAAAAAATCGAGGAATACTTAAATTCACTCGGCTGATTAATCGTTCATCTTTTTTTCACAATTTGAACACACGTTATTCCAAGAACGTTTTTGAATATGGTATGATGACATATGAGGTTTATTCGAAAAGGGGGATTATGATGAAATTTGAGCAGTTCCACATCGAGGGAAAAGAAATCCGTTTTGGTTTGCTCGAGACGATCATGGATCATCATCATTTCATCCGTGAAGGTGCTTGGGATTACGAGCGTGCCACGTATGACATGAAATATGAGAAACAATCGACTGGCGAAACATTCTATCTTCGCTTACCTGTATACGCGATCGAAGGTCAAATCGAAGATCGTCACGCTGTTGTCAAAATGCTTACACCGATTTTAGGAAAGCATTATTATCCACACGGTGTTGAATACGATGAAGTCTTCCCAGAAGAAATCGTCCGCGACTGTGAGCGCCGTCTAAAAGCACTCGCAGAAACATTAGAAGTCAAACCCCTTGCATAAGCGAAGGGGTTTTTCTTATAGGCTCACATAAGTCGAGTCAAACGTTGTTTGGCAATTTACGTCGACAAGTCCTTTGATTCGATGATCACGCACCCTTTACTTTTATAATATATAATCATATCTTCTATTTTTTTCAAATCGTAGCTCGTGATGCAATCCGACAAGATGCTAACGGCATAGTCAGATTTCCGCAGATTGTAGCAAGTCGACTTCACACAGGCGGTCGCATCAGCCCCAGTGATATAAAACGTATCGATGTGATGCTGTTCAATGAACGTCACAAACGCTTCGCTCGTCAAAGCGTTGCCCTTGTATTTTGTAAACACGTGATCGGACACGAGCATCAAATCTGGTGCTAATTCCGCTCCTCGCGTTCCTGTTTTGAACGTTCTCGTCCCCGCCGATAAATTTTCATGCCGGATATAGACGATATGTAATTTCTTTTTGACCGCCCAATCGATTGCTTTATTGATGTTGTCGATGATTGCTTTGTAATTTTTCGTGATGTCATTTTGAATGTCAATAACGACTAAAGCCTGGTTCTGCATATTTCACCCTCCTCCATTTCTAAAAACGAACATTTGTTCGATTTAGTATTTAGTATAGCAAAGTTCGCCTCTGGAAGATATAGTCATGAGAAACACAGCGTCGAGCATATAAAAAAAGAGGCCCTTTGCGGGTCCTCCTTTATGTCATGTCGCAATGACGGTCAACGTCACATCGACTTGACCGAGCAATAAATCGAATTGGTCTCGAACATAGCGATACAATCGCTCTGCCTCGACGAGTGATAATGGTGCAATGATTTGATAATCATAGTGGTCTTTCGAGCGAGAGACGACTTTCACTTCTTTCAAGCCGAATTCAATCGCGCTACACGCGATCAAATCTTCAATCGCCCGTTCTGCAATCGTCACGTCTCCGTATGAATAGTCATTCCCAATCACAGCCATCGTATCGTTCATGGTGATCACTCCTTTTCATTCGCGAGCACTTTAACGTCCTCCATGATAGATTCGATATCGACCGGTTCATCCCCTGCCGTTGCCATCTGCGCGACAGCCCGGACATCATGATGGCGGTCGATGACGTACATCGTCGTCGCATGCGTCACGAGTCCGCTGTTCGCCTTCGAATAATAGAACTGTAGCTGGCGCGTGATCCGATCGATGTCTACCTGGTCTCCCGTCAACATCTTCCATCCAGTCGGCTCCGCTTGGAATGCTTCCCCGTAATTTTTCAGAACGGGCACGGTATCCACCTCCGGGTCAACCGTGATCGCAACGAGTTCTACGTCCGATCCGTATAAGTTCTCTTTTTTCAATTCTTTTTCGAGCTTCATGAAATCACGTAACGTGAGCGGACAAATATCTGGACAGTTCGTATAGAAGAACGTCACAATCTTCACTTTTCCGTTGTCGGAATCATAGGTCTCTTCATTTAATGCGTTCGTTAATGTGAACGGGGTTGGCTCTTGAATGACGGGTAGGTCGTCTTGATTGAAGAAAACAAAATACACGGCTACTCCGATGACGACAAGCGTCAAGACGGTCAAACCGACCGTCAAATAGCTATTCCGTTTCATACAGTTCTCCCTCTCTATGGATCATCCTCCGATTATCGCGCGGAATACGTTCGTCGTTTCACCTGGGTCATATGCCACATAGAGAAGAATGTAAACCGTCACACCCGTAATGGCCGTGAAGAACCAGACGACTGACGCTTTCGGTCCGATTTTCCGGTGTTTCTCGATCTTGTTTTTATAACCGAGATAGAGCGTAATCAATCCGAGGATACCACCTGTTGTCGCGAGAAGAATATGGAAAATCATAAAACCGAGATAGAACGGCTTCACTGAATCCGGTCCTCCGAATGCCGTGTTGCCGACAAAAATGGTACGTGAGACGTAAAGGATGAAGAACGTCGTCGCTGCAATCGCGGCGGCCGTCATCACCTTTTTATGTTTTTCGATGTTGCTGCGGTCTTTTGCGATAATCACCCACCCGATGGCGACAAGAATCGCACTGATGACGATGAATGACACACTAATTAAGGCAAGATAGTTCATCAATGTTTCCCCTTTATGTTCTGTTTAATTTTTTTCATTTGTTTCTTGCGGAGTGAATGACATGCCTTCATCAAGAGCAAGTGACTTCGTCCGTCGCACCCAACCGAAGAACGTCCAGCCGAAGAAGAAGCCGTACACGATCTCTTGACCGAGCTTCATGAGAACCCCACCGAAACGTTGATCTTCGAGCGCGCTGTTCGTCGCTCCCATCAATGCCTCTAAATCAATTCCAGAAACGTCACCGTTCGGGAGACAGTAGCCAAGGACTGTCGCAAACGTCTGCGGGTCCGTGTACGCATTATAGAGCGTCGTTTGACTGAAGATGATGAGCGCACAGGCAGGTGTCAATAAGACCCCGTTGGCGATAATGTACACCATTCGTTTCAAATCGGACATGCCTTCCTCTTCGTCTGAGACGAGTGGAACGATGACCGGATACCACATCGTCAAACTAAAGACGAGAAGGGCACCGTGGAAAATCCGGTGAACGCCATAGTTCGTCAAGACGTAGTCAAATACGACCGGCATATGGTAAATCGAGAACAATGCGTTGAATAAAATAAGCGCAATCAGTGGCTTCGTCAAAAACTTGAACGTCGGCCCAATCCATTTGAAGCTAAGTACTTTTTCAAACACCCAGTACGGTAGACCGTAAACGACGAGTGCCGGTGCCAAAATATAGACGAGCACCATTTGGAACATATGCACCGATAAAATGATATGTGCCATGACATCGATTGGACTTCCAAAACCGATGTAATACAAAACAATCGCAAACAACATACTAAACTTTTGTAATAACGTGGTCGAGGCATATCCTCGCTTCGCCATTCTCTCTGTCACGACGGCGTATAACACATAAATCCCGACCATGAGCAATCCGAACAGCGGACTCCATAACGTGAGCCAATCAAATTGATTGAGCAGCTCCGACGTATTCCAGAGCATCCGTTCACCCCTTTTCTTTCTCTCCCTAACCTTTGAAACCGTTCACTTCAAGATTACTATTCATTCATTTTTGAAGTAAAGGAAAAAGGACCGAATCATCCGTGTTTCCACAGATGTTCAATCCTTTGTCACAATTACCAAATGAGTAAGCGGAGTGCAGCGACCGTGATGATGGCGACAAAGATGCCTAGCCACATCATGACAACGATCCATGTGTTCCCACGGTTATTCATATGCATGAAGATATATAACTGTAGGAAGACTTGGATGACCGCCAAGATGATTAAGAAACCACCTGCTGCCCACACTGGCATCAATTCCGCATAGACGGCGCCGAATGCCACGAATGTGAGTAAAATCATCATTGCGAAACTGATCAATTGAAGCTGATACTCACGTTTCGACTCTGCTTTTACTTCAAGCTCTAACTGCTTGTGAGATTCGTTCATTACTCGTTTTTCCATATTAGTTCACCATCCCTAAGAGGTAGACGATTGAGAAGATGAAGACCCAAACAACGTCGATAAAGTGCCAATATAGACTCGATACATAGAACTTTGGTGCATTGTATACATCGATCGGACGGTTCCAGTTACGAATCAAGAGTGTCGTAATCCAGAGGAGACCGAACGTTACGTGCGCACCGTGGAAACCAACCAACGTATAGAAGGCTGAACCGAATGCGCTCGATGTGAACGTGTGACCGATGTGGTAGTAGTGAATGAACTCGTAAATCTCAGCACCAAGGAAGCCGGCACCAAGAAGGAGTGTGACAATCAACCAAAGCTTCATACGCCCTGGATTGTTTGCTTTCATGTTCATCATCGCAAGGACACTTGTAAGTGAACTTGTGAGGAGGAGCATCGTCATGATGAAGACGAGCTCCATTTCGAAAATGTTATACGAACGTAATTCCTCTGGCGCACCAGAGTTCAAGAGACCAACGTATGTTCCAAAGAGCGAGGCGAAGAGGACTGTCTCTCCACCAAGGAAGAACCAGAAGGCCACATATTTATTTTTCCCTTCCAGTGTTGCTTTCTCTGGATTGGCCGGGATACCGGTCACTGGGTGTTTTTCAACTGCATGTGCCATTTATTGTTCTCCTTTCTCACGAATCGCTTTCAAGTCTGCTTCGACTTGTGACTTCGGAATGTAGTAGCCGTGATCGTCAATCCAAGAACGTAGGAACATCGAGACGAACGTCATCGCTAATCCAAATCCAATCAATGACCAACCGACGACCGTGTTATCCATCTGGAAGATGGCACCGAGTCCCGCGATAAAGAGGCCGAGTGACATGAAGAACGGAATGAGCGAGTTGTTCGGCATGTGGATGTCCGAAACTTCTTCAGCGACTGACACGCGTTTGTTGCCAGCCATTTTCTCGAGCCAGAACGTATCAAGTCCTTTGACGAGTGGTGTTTGTGCAAAGTTGTACTCCGGAGTCGGAACAGGAAGTGTCCACTCAAGCGTACGTCCATCTCCCCAGTGGTCTGGTTTGACGCGGTCTTTCGACAAGAAGGCTTTCACAACAGCGACGAGCAGGACAATCGTTGACACACCCATGAAGAATGCACCGATTGTCGAGAGCATGTTGAGTGTATCCCAACCTTGACCATCGAGGTATGTGAAGACTCGACGTGGCATACCGAACAATCCGAGGAAGTGTTGCGGGAAGAACGTCAAGTGGAACCCGATAAAGAACAACCAGAACTGCCAGTATCCAAGCTTTTCAGAAAGGGCTTTTCCGAACATGAGTGGGAACCAGTAGTAAAGTCCTGCGAAGAGACCGTATACAACCCCACCTACGATTACGTAGTGGAAGTGAGCGACAACGAAGTAGCTGTCGTGGTACTGATAGTCAGCCGGTGCGACCGAGAGCATAACCCCTGTCATCCCACCTACGAGGAATGAAGGAATGAACGCGACTGAGTAAAGCATGGCGACGTTGAATTTAATTTGACCGCCCCACAGTGTGAAGAGCCAGTTAAAGATTTTAACACCCGTTGGTACGGCAATCGCCATCGTTGCAACAGCGAAGATCGAGTTGGCAACTGGACCAAGACCGACTGTGAACATGTGGTGAACCCAAACCATGAATCCAAGGAAACCGATGAGCATTGTCGCGAAGACCATCGTCGTGTAACCGAAGAGACGTTTACGTGAAAATGTCGGAATGATTTCCGAGAAAATACCGAATGCCGGTAAGATCAAGATGTATACTTCTGGGTGACCGAAGATCCAGAAAAGATGTTCCCAGATGACAACGTTCCCGCCAAGCGCCGGGTCAAAATAAGCAGCTCCGAAGAGTCGCTCGAACATCAACATGAACAATCCGACCGTAAGTGGTGGGAATGCGAAGACGATCAATGCCGATGCAACGAAAGTCGTCCATGTGAAGAGTGGCATACGCATGAGTTTCATTCCTGGCGCACGCATGTTCAAGATGGTGACAAGGAAGTTAATCCCGGCCATCAGTGTACCGAAACCTGAAATCTGAAGACCGAGAGCGTAGAAGTCTACCCCTGTCGCTTCCGGTTGTGTTGAAAGTGGAGCGTAAGCCGTCCACCCTGCGTTTGGTGCTGCTCCGAAGAACCAGCTCAAGTTAAGCATGACTCCACCGAAGAAGAACAACCAAAAACCTAATGAGTTAATGAATGGGAACGCAACGTCGCGTGCCCCGATTTGAAGTGGTACGACGGCGTTCATGAAACCGAATAGCATCGGCATGGCCGCTAGGAAGATCATCGTCGTCCCGTGCATCGTAATCAACTGGTTAAATGTCTCACCGCTGACGAAATCGTTCATTGGTTTGACGAGTTGCCAACGAATCACTAATGCTTCAATTCCACCGAGAAGGAGGAAGAAGATTCCTGAGAACAAATACAAAATACCGATTTTTTTGTGGTCAACCGTCGTAATCCAATCCATGATGCCATTGTATTTACGCGATTGCTGCATTGCAGTGGTCTGTGCCACGTGAAATCCCCCTTTTCCCGTTAGTCAATCTTCTGCTCATACAAGAAGTCAACGAGTGCATCTAATTCTTCGTTGCTGATTTGACCTTCATTGAATCCTGGCATAAGAGCCCCTTGTTTCTTCTCTTGCGGGTCACGAATCCACTCTTTCAAGTTGTCCTTGTTGTTTTCGAGGTAACCTGCGAGCCATTCACGATCACCGAAGTTCGTCAAACTTGGTGCCACTTTACCGCCGCCGTGACAGCTTAAGCAGCTTTGGACATACACTTCTTCACCTGTCGTCAAGTTCGTGTTGTCTGCGACGAGTTTCTCACCGTTCTCGTCTTGCTTGGCTTTCATGTCAGCGAGCCATTGATCATATTCTTCTTGCTCGAGCGCGATGACTTTAAAGTCCATAAGGGCATGTGACGGACCGCAAAGCTCAGCACATTTCCCGTAGTAAGTACCTGGTTCATTTGCATGTAACCACATTTCGTTATCAAGTCCTGGGTTCGTATCTGTCTTACCAGATAAAGCTGGTACCCAGAATGAGTGAATGACATCTTTAGACGTCAAGTTGATGCCGACTCGTTTTCCGACTGGAATGACGAGCTCTTGCCCTGTCACAACACCTGCTTCTGGATATTCAAATTCCCACCAGTACAAGTTAGCTGTAACGTTGATTTCTTCTTCTTTTTTCGCTTCTTTCGCTTTCGCGAGTTCGACAGTCGTCGTGATTGTCGGAACAGCGAGAATGATGAGAAGGATAATCGGAACGACTGTCCAAATCATCTCGAGTGTACTGCTACCTTCAACTTGCTTCGGAATCGATTCATCTTTCCGACGGAACTTCATGAGCACGTACACGTAAATGACCGAGACGATGATGAGTACGAAGAGCATGATCGCCAAACTGATGAGAATGATGCGGAGCTGAAGCTCAGCCCCTTCTCCCATCGGCTTCAATGCAGACAATCCCTCTTGACCGCAACCTGATAACAGGACTGCGAACATCATCATCGGGACGATGCCAAACAGAAGCTTCTTAAATGATTTCACAACAATCCCCACTTTCTCCCAAAATGATGTGTAATGGTTTTCTATATAGTGAGTGCGATCACCAGAGTGCTGTCAAAATCAGCGCGATAATCCACACGACTAAATAAATTAATGAATAGAAGAACATTTTGTTTGCCCACTTGATTTCATCCTCGGCGTTGAATCCTTTCAACCCGAGATACAACCAGTAGCCCCCTAAACCGGCTGCGACTGTCAAGTAAACAAGACCATAGTGCATAAATAAGAGCGATGCCGGAATCAGCGTCGCAATCCACCAGATGATTTGCCGTTTCGTGATGGCAAATCCGTTCACGACCGGAAGCATCGGAATGCCTGCCGCTCGATACTCTTCCGTCCGTCGCATGGCGAGCGCCAGGAAGTGTGGTGGTTGCCATAAGAACATGACAAGGAACATGAGCCACGCATCGATATATAGATTTGGATCAATTGCTGCCCAACCGATGAGCGGTGGAACGGCTCCTGAAATACTACCGACGACTGTATTGAGCGTACTCGTACGCTTCAGCCACATCGTATAAATCACGACATAAAAAAATGCTCCGATTAAACCGAATACTGCGGCGACGTACGATACAAGGAGCAATAGTAGTGTTCCGATTGCAAGTTGTGTCAATCCAAGGAGTAAAATCTTCTCTCCTGAAATCTTGCCGGTTACACTCGGTCGATTGTCCGTACGATCCATTAAGTAATCGATATCTCGGTCCACAAAGTTGTTTAGGTAACAACTCCCCGAAATCACGAGTGCGCTTCCTAACATCGTTAATAAGAGCTGTGGCCAAACTTCAAACAAGTAAAGGACTGGCGTATCGCTCTGGTACGTCGCTGCCACGAAGAATCCTGCAAACACCAACAACAGGTTGGCGCGAACGATTCCCATTTTCGCTAAGGCGACGTAATCTCGGAATGACGTTGATTCTGTATACTCTACATCTACCATCATCCCTGGGTTGACTTTTGTCATACTGACCCCCCCACATAATCACGAAATCCTCGCATTCTCTTCACGGAAAAAACACAATATGAACAAAATACACTTAACTCTCTACAAAGATACCATATTTTTTTATAAAATACGCCCTTTATGCTTGTAAAATAGCGAGTTTTTTGTGTCAATAGTGTGATATTTGTCACACCTTATGTGCTTTACTAATATTAGAATAACGTTTTTGATAACGATTGCAAGCTTTTCCATTTCGTTTTTTGAACAGAAAGCCGTATAATAAGTATGGCGAAAAAAATATAAATAAACAAGGTACATTTTTAACGGATTTTGATTAGAAGCAGGTGGTATTGCATGCATAAAAAACTCGCGTTTTTCTCAGGGTTTGTCACCCTCGGGATGATGCTTGTCCTCATCATGGGTGGAACCGTGACGAAGACGGATTCAGGAGATGGTTGTGGGACGGACTGGCCACTCTGTCATGGAAAATTAATCCCAACCAACCCAAGCGTTGAAACGATGATCGAATACAGTCACCGGGTAGTCTCCGGAATCGAAGGTCTTCTCATCATTGCGCTCGCCATTTGGACGTTCATCGCGGTCAAACATCGGGTCGATGTGAAAATCTTCGCGTTTCTCGCATTTATCTTTATGCTCATCCAATCGATCATTGGAGCGGGCGCGGTCATTTGGCAACAGTCGGACGCCATCCTGGCCCTTCATTTCGGCATTTCTCTCGTGTCGTTCGCATCGTTACTCATTTTGACGATTCTGTTATTCGAAGGTGACCGAGAGCATCAAGTCGTATCGAGACGGTTGAGATCTCATCTTTACGGTCTCTCGATCTATACGATGATTGTCGTCTACACCGGAGCTTACGTCCGTCACCTCGGTGCTACATATGCTTGTGTCGGTTGGCCGATTTGTGAACAAGAAGTGTGGACGTTTGAGTCGTATGTGCAGATGGGACACCGTGTGATGGCCGGGCTACTCGTCTTGTACACGTTGTATGTTCTTTACTTGGCACGTAAAGAAATGAATCGATTGATTGAGCGCGGCATGATGGCGTCTCTCTTCTTCATCCTGCTTCAAGTCGGTACAGGTGCATGGATCGTTCTTGGGGGACACGCGACTTACGTTCCGCTCCTTCACGCCTTCTTGATCACTTGTTACTTCGGCATCCTGTCGTACCTCTCTTATCACGCGTATCGGTCGACAGCGCGACAAGACGGGGCACAATTGAAAAATATGAACGGATAACCAAACAAAAAAGCGCCGCGGCGCTTTTTTATTTACAATGCTTTAAATCGTTCGAGGGCACGCTCTCTCGCTTCTTTATGATCAACGAGTGGCATGGCATAGTCGTCTCGCTCTGACGGGTCCGGAAAGTGAATCGATTTATCTGTTATATGTTTCAGCTCCGGCACATACTTCCGGATGAACGTTCCGTCAGGGTCAAATCGCTCGGATTGCGTCGTCGGATTGAAAATACGGAAATACGGAACAGCGTCCGTCCCGACTGATGCCGCCCATTGCCATCCCCCGATATTCGACGCTGCCTCATAATCGATCAGCTTTTGCTCGAAATACCGTTCCCCTTTTCGCCAATCGAGAAGGAGATGTTTCGATAGGAAAGATGCAACAATCATGCGTAGGCGGTTGTGCATCCACCCTGTCTCGTTCAACTGACGCATCGCGGCGTCGACGATTGGATACCCGGTTTCCCCGTTACACCACTTTTCGAACTGCTCTTCATTGTCCTCCCATTCAATCGACTTGTATTTATCATTGAACGGTTGATCTTTCAATCCGTGGAACTTTACCATGACCATGTAATAAAATTCGCGCCACAACAGCTCATCATAATACGTGTCGCGCCCTTTTGATTGTCTCGCCGACAACACTTGTTCGGCGATCGTGCGAATCGACAACACACCTGTCCGTAAATAAGGAGATAGTCGACTCGTCCCCGCGATGCTCGGAATGTCACGCTTCTCGTCATAATCGACCATGCGATCATTGACGAAGCGGGTCAATCGCTTCTTCGCTTCCGTTTCCCCTAGCCCTTTCCATTCACGTTTACATCGCTTGAAGAGCTCTTTCAGTTCACTCGGTTGTTCATTCTTTGAACGGATGTACTGAGATAAACGATCGACATCAACCTCATATGGTGCGGGTGGCTGTTCGGCATACGCCGCTTTTTTGAACGGGGTGAACACCTTATAGGGATCGCCACCTTTTGTACGGAACGCATCGGGATGAAACAGATGCCGGTCAAGGAGTCGTACGACTTTAACCTCTTCACTAAGTGCTTCAATCACACGGTCATCCCGCTGTTTGAACGGTTCCACATACTCCGCATTAAAATAGAGCACATCCATCTCGCCGAGCTGTTTCACGAACGCATCCTCCGTCTCCGCGACGAGGACACGAAGCCCTAACCCTTTCGCTTCTAAATCATCCATGAACGTTCGCATCGTCGAGAAGAAATAGTCATGCCGCACTTCGAATGGGTGACAGTATTTCGGATTCAACCAAAAGACGAAGTCTAGGTCATCTCCTTCCCCCATATCTTTCAATACACGGTGTAACATATGATTATCGGTCAGTCTAAAATCTGAACGAAACCAACATACTCGTCTCATGATTTCCACTCCCATCTACAAAAAAGAAGCATAGCGCGCTATGCTTCTTTTGATTATACAAATTCAATCAACAAGTCGTCACTTTGTATTGTGTCGCCTTCTTTAATATGGATGGCCTTAATCTCACCATCTTGTGCCGCTTGAATTGTCGTTTCCATCTTCATCGCTTCTGTGACGAGCAACTGCTCCCCACGGTGAACGCGACTTCCTGGTTCGACCAATACTTTCAAGACAGACCCCGGCATCGATGCACCGACTTGTTTGGCGTTCGAACGATCGACTTTCGGACGGCTTGTCGTTGCCGATTTGACATTGACATCTTTAATCTCGATTTCACGTGGTACCCCGTTCATCTCATACGAGACTAGGCGGATGCCATCTTCATTCGCCGCACTCACTTGTACGAGCTTGATGATTAATGTTTTTCCTGTCTCGATTTCAACTTGGATTGTCTCCCCGACGTTTAATCCGTAGAAGAACGTCAACGTGTCGAGCACCGATACATCCCCGTAGGTCGTTGTATGTTTGATATAGTCTTCGTACACTTTCGGATAAAGCGCATGGGCAAGAAGTTCAAAGTCCGTCACCGGTCGCTCGAATTTTTCGAATAGTTCTTGGCGTGCCGATTCAAAGTCATATGGCTTGATCAATTTACCAGGACGAACGTTTAATGGCTCTTCCCCTTTCAAGATGACTTGTTGTACATCTTTCGGGAATCCACCTGGAGGCGTCCCCAATTCACCACGCATCATTTCGACGACCGAGTCCGGGAAGTCCAACTGGTGTCCGCGCGTCATCACATCTTCTTCCGTCAAGTTATGCTGGACCATGAAGAGCGCCATATCACCGACAACTTTAGATGAGGGCGTCACCTTGACAATGTCCCCGAACAACATGTTCACTCGGGCATACATCGCCTTGACTTCGCCCCAACGGTCTCCAAGCCCGACCGCTTTCGCCTGCTGTTGGAGGTTTGAATATTGTCCACCCGGCATCTCGTGCTCATACACGGATGGATGCGGGGCACGCATATCACTTTCAAACGGTTCATAGTTATGACGCACGTCTTGCCAGTAGTCACTGATGATCTCATATTGTTTCGGGTCGACCTTCGGCTGACGTTCGTGGTGGTTGAGCGCGTAGACCAAACTTCCACCTGAAGGCTGTGACGTCATCCCTGACATCGAGCTCGCTGCAACGTCAACGATATCGACACCGGCATCTGTCGCACGAGCATAGGTGAAGATCCCGTTACCGGAAGCATCGTGTGTATGCAAGTGGATTGGTAAGTCCACGGCGTCTTTCAATGCCGATACGAGTGCATAGGCCGATTCCGGCTTCAATAGACCGGCCATATCTTTGATTGCCAAGATATGCGCACCACTCGCCTCAAGTTTCTTCGCGAGGTCGATATAATACGGAAGGTGGTACTTCGGACGGTTGCCATCGTACAAGTCTCCCGTATAACAGATGGCCGCCTCCGCCACTTTCCCAGTCGGAAGTGTCGCATCGATTGCCAATTGAATCGATTCTAAGTTGTTGAGACTGTCAAAGATTCGGAACACGTCGACTCCGGCATATGCCGCTTCGTGTACGAATTTCTCAATGACGTTGTCTGCATAGTTTTTGTATCCGACCGCATTCGCACCGCGTAGCAACATTTGAATCAAGACGTTCGGCATCTTCTCACGAAGCTTCATGAGACGTACCCATGGGTCTTCGGATAAGAAGCGGTAGGCGACGTCGAACGTCGCTCCACCCCACGCCTCGACCGAGAACAATTCTGGCATGAGTTTGCTTGTCGGTTCGGCAATGTTCAAAATGTCCTGTGTCCGCATGCGCGTCGCGAGCAACGATTGATGGGCATCTCGCATCGTCGTATCCGTCAGCAACAATTCCGGTTGACGTTTGATCCAATCGGCGAGGCCGTCCGGTCCAAGCTCTGTAAGAATTTGTTTCGTCCCTGGCTTCGCTTCTGCTGGGAGGTCATGTGGGATTCGCACCGAACGGCTGATCGGCTTGTCTTTCAGACCGACACCCGGGAATCCATTCACCGTCACGTCCCCGATATAGTTCAACAGTTTCGTCCCACGGTCTTTTCGTTTCGGGAAGACGAACAGTTCTGGCGTCTCATCGATGAATGACGTGTTGTAATCTCCATTGATAAAGTTCGGGTGCTTCATGACGTTAATCAAGAACGGAATGTTCGTCTTGATTCCGCGAATCCGGAACTCGTTCAAGTTTCGAACCATCTTCGAGGCCGCTTGTTCGAAAGTCATGCCATGTGTGGACAATTTCACGAGAAGTGAATCGTAGTACGGTGAAATCTCTGCACCGACATACGCATTTCCACCGTCAAGACGGACACCAAAGCCGCCTGGAGAACGGTAAGCCATGATTTTCCCAGTATCCGGCATGAAGTTGTTGCCTGGGTCTTCAGACGTAACACGTGATTGAATCGCATAACCGAGAAGTTTAATGTCTTCTTGCTTCGGCATTTGAATCATATCGCCGTGGAGCGACTCACCTTGCGCGATCATCAATTGTGTTTGAACGATATCAAAGCCTGTGACCATCTCTGTGATCGTATGTTCCACTTGAATACGTGGGTTGACCTCGATGAAGTAGAACGACTCGTCCTCGGTCACCAAGAATTCGACCGTACCGGCGTTGACGTAACCGACGTGACGCATGAGTTGGACCGCCGCATCACAAATCGCTTGGCGTGATGCATCAGACAAGGTCACACACGGCGCCACTTCGACGACTTTTTGGTGACGGCGCTGAACCGAACAGTCACGCTCGAACAAGTGGATGATGTGACCGTGCTCATCTCCAAGAATCTGCACCTCGATGTGTTTCGGACGTTCGACGAGTTTTTCTATGTACACTTCGTCAGAACCGAACGCCTGCTTCGCTTCTGATTTTGCACGTTCAATCAAATCTTTCATTTCCGCTTCTGTACGAATGACACGCATTCCGCGGCCTCCGCCACCCATCGACGCTTTGACCATGAGCGGGAATCCGTGCTCGTTCGCAAATGTTTCCGCGTCTTCATATGATGTGAGCGGTCCATCCGAACCCGGAATGACAGGAAGACCCGCAGCAATCGCACTCTGACGTGCTCGTACTTTATCCCCGAACGCATGTAAATGTGACTCATGCGGTCCGACAAAGATGATGCCCTCTTCACGGCAACGCCGTGCGAGTTCAATGTTCTCTGAAAGGAAACCATACCCTGGGTGAATCGCATCACTGCCTGACTCCTTAGCGATTCGAATCACGTCTTCGATATCGAGATACGCATCGATCGGCTTTTTGTCTACACCGATCAAGTAGGCCTCATCGGCTTTAAAGCGATGTAAGGAACCACTATCTTCTTGCGAATAGACAGCGACCGTTCGAATACCTAACTCTGTCGCCGCTCGAAATACGCGAATGGCAATTTCCCCACGGTTTGCAACAAGTAACTTTTTAATTGGTTTCAAATGAAATCCCCCCGTTAATGAAGTTTATTTGTTTCCTTATCTGACGACGTGAAGCGATGAGCGTTGAACGTTTTCTTCTGACTTCACCCGAATTTCTTCTCGTCGTGTCGCCTCTCGATGACGGTTACGCATCGAGATACTGCTGAGCACCCCGAGAACACCCATCATCATGATGAGCGATGTTCCTCCATAACTGACCAGTGGCAAGGTTACACCTGTCCCTGGGAACCAACCGGACATCGCACCGATATTGATAGCCGTCTGGATCATAATTTGTGAGGCAATCCCAAACGACACGAACATCCCAAAGTGACTATCCGCATGATTGGCGATATGAATCGCGCGAAAGGCGATGAAGAAGAGCAGGACCAAAACCGTCAATACACCGAAGAACCCTAACTCCTCCGCAATGATTGACATGATATAGTCGGTTTCTGGTTCTGGCAAATACCCATACTTTTGAAAACTGTTCCCGAGTCCGACTCCGGTCAATCCCCCATGTACAATTGAGATGATCGACATGAGCAATTGGTGTCCATATCCTTCCGGGTCCATGAACGGGTTGAACACGACTTCAATCCGACTTCGTTGATTCTCCGAAAAGATGGTCGTGAACAATACAAATACAGTACCCATCCCAGCTAAAATCCCCGGAATCAAAATTCGAAGCGGCGCCCCGACACCGAACCACATGAGCAACATGATGGAACCGAGGACGAATAACCCACCCATATCCGGCTGTCCATTGATTGCGATGGCGTAGAACGAAAAGTAAAAGAGGACAGGCACTAAAAAGAAGGCGCCGATTTGTGCACGCAACCCTTTTTTCGTGATCGCGGCCCGCGCTAGTCGACCCGGGAGTCCCTTCAACTCATTGTTCCATAGTTCATGGTAGTAGTTCGCAAGCAGTATGATGAGAACGAATTTCGCAATCTCGACCGGTTGAATGGTCATTCCGCCGATGATGAGCCAAGCCCGGGCCCCATTCAATGGAGGCATCGCCCACGTGACAAACAGCAAGATGACAGAGAGCGCATAAAGACCGAGGCGAATGCCTTTTTTCCGAAACATCTCATATCGGAACAACGTCGCAATCAAATAGACAAAGATTCCAATGCCAACGTAGACGAGCTGGCGATAGAATAAACTACTATTCGCGTAATCCCCACGATTCCAAACACTCGCACTATAAATCATGATGGAGCTTAGCCCGACGAGTAAGAGCACTGACAAAAACAACGCAAAATCAAAATACCGAAACCGTGTTTTCATGTATTCACTTCCTTATGTAAAACAATCCGACAACCCTTATAAAAAAATACTCAAACAGCGCCACTTGCACAGTTTGAGTATAAGGTTCATAATTCTGAAGCTTCTGCCAAGGCAGATAACTTTTGTTCCAATGAATCGAGCAGTCCTTTACCTTCAATGTCTGAAATGAGTCCAAGACGAACCGCGAAATCAATTTGGCGCGATAGTCCAAACATATGTGTATCAAGCACCTCTTCATAAAGCGGGCACTTCGGCATTTTTAGGTTTTCTAACTGCACTTCAATCAGACAACGGATTTTTTCAGCATCCGCCTCGAGTAATTGAAGCGCTTGCTCCCGTTGGATTGCAGCCAAATTTGTCGCCACTACGACCCCTCCTCCGTACGATGACAGACTGTTTGTCATAACTCAACTGTACATTATCTTTCATCATAATTCAATGTACAGTATGAATGAACGCGACATTCTTCCTCTTTTCCATTTTACGAGAAAGAGCGCTATAATGAAACGTGTAATGTGTATGAAGGGGGATATAAGCATGATTTTTCCACTTGATGGAGCGGTTCGCCACAGTCTGACGATCGACCCGACCGTATGGATTTTTGACGAACGAAAACGAAAGATTGAAGATTTGGACTCGGTGACGGAGAATGATCGTGAGGCATACTATGCGAAAATGGGGAAAGCATGGGATGACGGATTGTCACAAGGAACTCGAATCGACCACAACAAACCGATGTCTCGACAAGACAAGGATGCAGCATTACGCGACTCGTTCGCCATGCCGCTCGCGCCTTTTTTAAACAATGCCGAACCGATTGAGCTCGCGACACATGTCCGTTTTTACGGTGAGACCATATTGACTCTATCGCTCAGCGAGGCATCGCGCGTATATTTACAATTTTCAAAAGACGGAAAAGTACTTACTGACGGACCTGTCTATGTATTATATGAGGATCAGGTCATTCGCCAAGTCAATCATATCACCGTATTAAGCAATCAATGAGAAGGGTCACACCTTCTCTTTTTTTGGACTTTTTAGTTCACAAAGTGTAGTATATAGAGTGTTGACTACAAATTGAATAAGAAAGGTCGTGACGCTTACGATACCTCTATGGAAACGAAACTTAATGGTTGTTTGGATCGGTAGCTTCTTGACCGCTGCGTCGATGAGTCTCGTCCTACCATTCCTCCCATTGTTCATCGAACAACTCGGGGTAAAGGATCCGGACCACGTCGTCACTTGGTCTGCGATTGCGTTCGGCGCGACGTTCCTCGTAGCTGCCATCGTCTCTCCGATGTGGGGGCGCTTGGCTGACCGAAAAGGAAGAAAGCTGATGCTCATCCGAGCCAGTCTCGGGATGGCCATCGTCATGTTCCTCATCAGCTTCGTCCAAGACGTATATCAACTCGTCGGGTTGCGTTTACTCATGGGGGCCGTGTCTGGATTTATTTCAGCCGGCATCACGTTGGTCGCATCCCAAACCCCAAAAGAGAAAAGTGGCTGGGCGCTCGGTACCCTGTCAACCGGTGGAATCACTGGTGGTCTACTCGGTCCCCTCATCGGCGGACTGCTCGCAGACTGGATTGGGCTTCGATCCGTTTTTCTCTTTACCGGAAGTGCACTCTTCCTGACGTTCCTCATCACGCTTTGGTTCGTAAAAGAAGATTTTGTCCCAGTGAAACGCGAAGAACTCGCGTCGATGAAATCGATTTTCGCCTCACTGCGACATCCACAGTTGATTGTCGGTCTGTTTGTGACAACGTTCCTCATTCAGTTCTCGACACAATCCATCGGACCACTCTTGACATTATACGTACGTGAATTGAATCCGAACACTACCGCGCTCGCCTTCATGGCAGGGATTGTCGCCTCTGCTCCGGGACTGGCCGCTCTCGTTTCGGCGCAGCGTCTCGGACGGTTATCGGACAGACACGGAGCAGAGCGCATCTTGTTTTGGGCACTGCTCCTCTATAGCCTCTTCTTGATTCCGCAAGCATTCGTTACCTCAACGACTCAACTCATCTTGTTGCGTTTCGGAATCGGGTTCGCAACGGCCGCCTTGATGCCGTCCGTTCAATCGCTACTGCGCCAGCATACGCCGGTCTCTGCGACGGGGCGCATCTTTTCATACAATCAGTCCGCTCAGTTCATGGGGAATCTACTCGGACCGCTATTTGGATCCCAAATCGTGGCACACTTCGGATTTTCTGCCCTGTTCATCATTACAGGATTGATTATGATCTCGAATGCCTTTTTAGAACGGACGAACGTCCAGTCGTTACAACTCGATACAAAATAACGCCGAGCACGAAGCTCGGCGTTATTTGTGTATATCGCTTATAGTAAATCAGCCGCCAATCGTGCAAGGGACGAACGTTCCCCTTTCACGAGTTGCACGTGTCCGAAGACGTTTTGTCCTTTGAAGCGTTCCACTGCGTACGTCAATCCGTTCGAATACTCATCTAAATATGGATGGTCGATCTGATACGGGTCACCGACGAGAACGATTTTCGAGTTCTCTCCAACGCGAGTGAGAATTGTTTTAATTTCATGCTTCGTTAAGTTCTGCGCCTCATCGATGATGATGAACTGGTCCGGCATACTTCTACCTCGAATATAGGTGAGCGCCTCGAGCTGAATCGATTTCATACCGGCTAGAATATTGCCGAGCTCATCTTTTGAATTCGCATTGAATAAAAATTCTAGGTTATCATAAATCGGTTGCATCCATGGGCGAAGCTTCTCTTCCATCTCCCCTGGCAAATAACCGATATCATTCCCCATCGGCACGACCGGACGAGCGACGACGAGCTTATTGTAACGCTGTTCATCCTCGACGAGCGAGAGCCCTGCTGCTAGAGCAAGGAGCGTCTTCCCGGTACCGGCTTTCCCAAGTAAGGTGACAAACGGAATGTCATCTCGAAGCAACAGGTCGAGGGCCATCCGCTGTTGAACGTTTCGCGGATGAATTCCCCAAATATGATCTGCATCGAGTGCCAGCGGTCGTAAAATCGGTTGAAGCGAATCGACCACAGCAAGCGCACTCGCTTTCGACACATTACTTTTCAAGACGACGAACGAGTTCGGATATAGCACTTGTTTCGTCAAGGCCGTCGTCGGCAATTGATGAACTTTATAAAATTCATCGATGAGCGACTGATCGACTTCAATCTCTCGATAGCCGGCGTATAAGTCCGTCGTGTCAACGATATGATCTGTCAGATAGTCTTCTGCGTCAATTCCAATGGCGTCCGCTTTGACACGGACCAATATATCTTTTGAGACGACGACGACTTTTCGACCCGCGTCATGCTCGTATTGTTTCATTAATCCTAACGCTACCATTAAGATGCGATTATCATTCGTCATGACATCGAACGGGATATCGACCTGGTGTTCATGACCGATTTCGACAAACAAACGTCCTCCGTTCTCAAGCGGGACCCCGTCATGGAGTTTTCCCGATGTCCGGAGTTGGTCGAGGACACGCGATGTTTCACGGGCGTTCCGCCCGACCTCATCCATGTTACGTTTCTTCCCATCTAACTCTTCTAGGACGATGGCTGGAATGACCACGTCGTGTTCTTCAAATTGAAATAAGGATAGCGGATCATGTAGGAGTACGTTCGTATCGAGTACATACGTTTTTTTCATAGACTTTGCCGCCCCTCGAATATAGGATGGTATTCAAGAATGAAGACTTTCCTTCACTTCACGGTCAAGCTTTTCCGCCGCACGAATATCGTATGTTTTCGTGATTTCGGGCTGTGCGTAAGCTGCTCCATAAAACGAGATGTTCCTCACTTCTTCGACATGTCCTTCAAAAAAACGAAGATGAAGGCTTGGTTTGACCGCCGGGTCGAACTCTCGAATTGATGAGAGTAAAACATGATAGGACTGACCATCTTCGATAAAGATGAGGCCAGCCGTCTTTTCAGTCGTCAAGATGGTCACGATATGGGAATTTCTCGTTAATGCGAACCGGACCGTGACAGCATCTAACGCTTGCACCCAACTGATGGCATGGCTGATCGGCCAACGCTTTGCCTCGTCAAAACCAACGAGAAATGTTAACGGCATGTCATTCAACAAGCGCTCTTGCGCAGCTGTCAGTTCAAACGTTGCCTTGCTCGCCATTCAACTCCCCTCCTTTTCACCGGGTATGGTTGTACCATTCTCCCTTACCGGTTCAATTCCCTGCTTTTAACGGTTGAAATCATGCTATACTCATCGTATAGAGGAAGGTGAAAAGATGCGTGTAAAATGTTCTCTTTGCGATAAAGTCGAGACGATCGACTCATGGTCGTTTGAAGCAAAACGCTTGCGTAACAAACCGGCGAAAACGTATATGTGTCAAGAGTGTCAGGAGCGAATCAGCGAACGAACGGCTGAACGCGCCGCATCTGGACAGTTCAAGTTATATCCTACATTTCGACAAAAACGAAACTGGTAATGCAAACGGGCGCCTCCGAAGAGACGCCCGTATTTTTTATGATTCTACCGCATCTTGACGACGGTTCCACCAGAGGCGACCACGATAAATGGCTAACACGATTGCCATGACGGCAAGCACTTCCGGGATTGGCCACGTGAAAAAGACGAGTGCCATCGTACCTGCTCCAAGTGAAAGGAGAATATAGACGATGAGCGACTTCCACCATGCCAATTGTTTCGCAAAACCAAGTTTAAAGACAAGGATTGTCAGTAAGATGACCGTGACAACGAGTGCATTGAACCCAACGGAAAAGTCGTTCGGGTCACTGCCGACACCTAGCATCGAAGCGATCCACGGAACGTCAATTTGTGTGATATCGATTGTTTGAGAAGCTTTCAAGACAAAGAGTCCCCCTTTATTTCATACACATCCATTCTACACTATTCCATGCAAAAGGGAACGCCGAAGCGTCCCCTTTCTGCTAACTTATTCTTTACCAAGTTTACGACGCTTGTCTGCTTTCTCACGTTCGTTCTTGTTCAAGATTTTCTTACGGAGACGGATTGACTCCGGCGTGATTTCACAGTACTCATCATCGTTCAAGAACGTGAGCGACTCTTCAAGTGAGAAGACGCGCGGACGTTTCAAGACTTGTGTCGAGTCTTTTGCAGAAGCACGCATGTTCGTCAATTGTTTCCCTTTAACAGCGTTAATGGCAAGGTCAACATCACGGTTACATTCCCCGATGATCATTCCTTCATACACATCTGTACCTGGCTCGATAAAGATTGTCCCACGGTCTTCAAGGGCACCGATTGAGTAGGCCGTCGACTTCCCGTTTTCGATACAAACCATAACACCGCTACGACGACCACCGATATCAGCAGCGATATATGGACGGTACTCTTCGAACGTATGGTTCAAGATTCCGTATCCACGTGTCGCTGACAAGAATTCGTTACGGTAACCGATGAGACCACGTGATGGCACGAGGAATTCCATACGCGTCTGACCGTTGTCATTCGTGTTCATGTTCGCAAGCTCACCTTTACGGAGACCGATCGATTCCATGACTGAACCTGTATATTCTTCAGGTACGTCGATGATGACGCGCTCGAACGGCTCAACTTTTGTGCCGCTTTCATCTTCACGGATGATAACTTGTGGTTTCGACACTTGAAGCTCGTAACCTTCACGACGCATGTTCTCGATCAAGATCCCGAGGTGAAGCTCACCGCGTCCTGATACGATCCATTGGTCTGGCGAATCTGTGTTTTCGACACGGAGTGAAACGTCCGTCTCGAGTTGTTTCATCAAACGTTCTTCGATTTTACGTGCTGTCACGAAATCGCCTTCACGTCCTGCGAACGGAGAGTTGTTTGTCATGAAACGCATTTGAAGCGTTGGCTCATCGATGCGAAGGAGCGGAAGTGGCTCTTCTTTACCGACTGGCGTTACCGTTTCACCGACGTTGATATCTTCCATTCCGGCGATAGCGATCAAGTCCCCTGCTTTTGCTTCTTCGATTTCGACGCGCTTGAGGCCGAAGTAACCGAACAATTTCGTGACACGAAGTTGCTTCACCGTACCGTCTGTCTTACAAAGCGATACTTGCTCACCGACTTTGATTTTCCCACGGAAGACGCGACCTACACCGATACGACCGAGGTAGTTATCATAGTCGAGCATCGTCACTTGGAATTGAAGTGGCTCGTCTGAGTTATCCACTGGAGCCGGCGTGTTTTCAAGAATCGTGTCGAGCACGTGCGTGATTGTATCTTCTTGTTTTTCTGGGTCAGGATCGAACGAACTTGAACCGCTGACTGCTGATGTATAGACGACAGGGAATTCAAGTTGATCTTCATCTGCGCCAAGGTCGATCAAGAGATCAACAACTTCATCGACAACGTCGAGTGGACGAACCATCGGCTTATCGATTTTGTTGACGACGACAATCGGACGAAGTCCTTGGTCGAGAGCTTTTTTCAATACGAAACGAGTTTGCGGCATACAGCCTTCACGCGCATCGACAACAAGAATAACGCCGTCTACCATACGCATGATTCGCTCAACTTCTCCACCGAAGTCTGCGTGACCTGGTGTATCTACGATGTTGATGCGCGTCTCTTTATAATCGATTGCTGTGTTTTTTGCGAGAATCGTGATTCCGCGCTCACGCTCGATATCGTTCGAGTCCATCGCGCGCTCTGCGACTGCTTCGTTCGTCCGGAAAGTACCAGACTGTTTCAATAATTCATCGACTAACGTTGTTTTACCGTGGTCAACGTGCGCGATGATGGCTACGTTACGAAGGTTTGTTCTTACGTTCATGTAGTTATTCCTCTCTTATTTAAAAAATTTCAACTTTTCTTCAACTTTAAGAGTATAGCACACGTCACAGTACCTTTGTCGAGTGGAATCGACTGTGAACGTTTTCATCCCGTGTTTTTTATCATACAATAGGGAGGATAAGAGAAATTAAGGAGGAACCTCCATGCAGCTAATGTTTGTATTGATCGCAACGGCCGTTGTCGCAGGATTCGTCGGCATTGGAATCGGGGTGGCCGAGGGAAGCGCCACCATTATTTTAGGAAGCCTCGTTTTAAGTGGCGTAGCGACATACTTTGGTATTCAATTGCGTCGCCGCATTCTTTCAGACCATCAATCATAAAAAAAGGGTTACTCCGGTATCATGTCGGAGTAACCCTTTTACTTGCGTTTATAGCGGACGAGTCAAGCAGATGCGGTCGCGTAAAACGAGCCCATCTTCTTCGATGTCATCGTACCCGTGATTACGAAAATAATCGCGTTCCACCGAATCGAATCGGAATCCGGCTTGTTGGTAAAAACGCAACTGCATGATGCTTGAATTTCCTGTACAGACGAGTAGTTCTTTCCCACCAATCATCGTGGCCCGCTTCACTGCGTCTTGTAACAAGCGTTGACCAATCGTTTGGTTTTGACGTTCGGGTTTCACTGCGATATTGACGAGTTCAACCCGATCGCCTTCGTGTGAGACGAGCATATACGCACCGACAATCTCACTACCGAGTAACGCTTTGTACGTACGACCTTCCTCGAATTGTTCCCGGACCATCGCTTCATTCGGATTCGCCAAGACGAGTAAGTCGCGGATTTCTTCATACGAATCATGTTCCACGATGTGTAAGTCCGGTTTTGCTTCAGCCGTGACCCCTTTTGCGATGACGTAATGTTTGATGACGTCATTTACAAATGAATCGCTCCCAGCCAGGACAGATGTTTTTCCATCATATCGAATCGGCTCACCATATAAGGAAACGACACGCCCGCCTACCTCTTCAACGAGTAACTTTCCAGCAGCATAATCCCATGGCATATTGCGCATTGTGATGTAGCCGTCCACGCGGCCGGCAGCAAGCCAGGCTAATTCAAGCGATGCAGCACCATGAGCTCGCGTTCCAATCGAGTCTCGTACAATCGGAGCGAGTATTTCCGGGGCAATTTGGTGGTTCGGCGTGACCCACGTCGCATTCATACTTAAAAACGCGTCTCGAACATGATGTTCATGAAGGGTCGTCAATGTCCGACCGTTCAATGTCGCCCCGTATCCTTTCCGCGCCATGAACATCTCATCCGCCATGACGTCATAGACGAATCCATATTCCACGACCCCATCTATCATAATCGCGATGGAAATGGCAAACATACGTTTTTGATGAATAAAATTTAACGTCCCATCAATCGGGTCGACAAACCAGACGGTACCGATCAATTGTTCTGGCTGATCTGTAGTCCCCTCTTCCCCCATAATCTGATGTTCCGGAAATGTTTGTTGGATTCGACGGACAATCAGTTGTTCCACCGCGCGGTCGATTTCAGTGACCAAGTCCCCTTTTCCCGTCTTTCGTTCCACTTCATAACTTTGATCAATCTCACGACGAATCAGTTCTCCCGCTTGTTTGATTAAGTCGACTGCAAACCATTCTATCATCTGTGATCACCTCAACTGTATTGTACCAAACAAAAACCAGTATCCGCTCGGAATACTGGTTGAATGTGTGTGTAATGGTTAGGCTTCGAGACGCAATAATTCTTGGCGGTACTTCTCTAACCGATGCTTGCTAGCCTGAACTGTAGCATCATCTTGTGACGCCATCGCATCGAAGAGGGTTGCCAATTCATAATCAATCTCTAAGCGCAGCACCGGGATCCGTTTTTCTGCGTCTTTTCTTTTGAATGCCTCAATCACTTGTTTCATAAGATGCCACACTCCTTTTGTTGAGCTACAAGTTACGGTTTAGTGAGTTGAATTGAGTATATCAGATAAAATTCGAAAAAGAAAGATAATTGTCTGACTATTTTGAATTTTTTATCTTAATGGATATATTCCCAATTCCGAGGTCCCTAAACCTGATTTGGTGTTAATGAACTGTACCCGATTTAAAGGAGAAATAACAAAAAAGCATGCCTGAATTTGCTCGGGCATGCTCGGTCTTACAGTTTGATCATTTTACTCGAGGACTTCATTGCCGCCTGAACCGTACGATACGTGGAATAACCTGTCTGTTCGTCGTGAACCGCGTTCAGTTGTTTCTCCTCCGACTTAGATGTTACGATCTGCTTGAAGGCACGATAGGAGTCGAGAAAAACCTCTCGTTCCACCCCACCTTCATTGGCTTGTGCGACGACGTTATAAAACTCGACGACTTCAATCAATTCGTCAGTCGTCCAATCCGGATTGATCGGATAGTTGATTTGCATATTGTTTCACCTCGACACCCATTGTAACAACAAAAAAAACTATTGCAAGTTGAGCCAGAAATCTCTATAGTTTTTTTGTTGCTTCTTTTTTAAAAACAACATATATCATAACGATACTATTCATCTTATAAATAAACTGATTCAAGGGGGATTTACGATTGAAATTAAAAGGTGCTACTCAGCTCGAAACGCCACTATTTGACACGTTGCTTGAACATGTCGACTCAAACCCGATTGCGTTCCACATTCCTGGTCATAAAAGCGGAAAAGGGATGGACCCGGAGTTTCGTGACTTTATTGGTGAAAACGCCCTAAAAATTGATTTGATTAACATTGCCCCACTCGATGACCTCCATCATCCAAAAGCGGCAATCGCTGAAGCGGAGCGCTTGGCGGCAGAGGCGTTCCGTGCTGACGAGACCTTTTTCTCCGTTCAAGGGACATCGAGTGCCATCATGGCGATGATCATGGGTGTCGTTGGCCCGAACGAAAAAATCATCGTGCCACGGAACGTCCATAAATCCGTCATGTCCGCGCTCGTCTTAACGGGTGCCCACCCGGTCTTCATCCACCCGGAATTTGACGAAACATACGGCATCGCCCACGGAATTACGGCTAGTGCCGTTGAACGCGCGCTTGAACTTCATCCGGACACGAAAGCCGTACTCGTCATCAACCCGACTTATTTCGGGGTCGCAGGTGATTTAGAGCGTATCGTATCCGTCGCGCATGCACAAGACGTTCCTGTACTTGTCGATGAGGCACACGGCGTTCATCTCCCGTTTCACGATGAACTTCCGCTCTCGGCGATGCAAGCGGGAGCAGATGTGGCGGCGACGAGTGTGCACAAGCTTGGCGGTTCAATGACAGGCAGTTCGATTTTGAACGTACGCCGCGGACTCGTCTCGCCAGAACGAATTCACGCGATGCTCTCTATGATTACAACGACGTCAACATCCTATTTGCTCCTCGCTTCTCTCGACGCGGCACGTCGACAGTTAGCGACAAAGGGTCACATGATGAATGAGCGTGCACTCGAGCTTGCTAGAACGGCCCGTACGGCAATCAATCTCATGCCGAACTTATCGGTATACGGTCATGCCGAGTTGCATTCTGAATCGACTTACGCGCTTGACGAAACGAAAGTACTCGTATCCGTGCGTGAACTTGGGGTAACTGGATTTGAAGTCGAGAAATATCTTCGCGACAAACACCGCATCGAAGTCGAGATGTCCGATTTATTGAATGTGCTCTTCATCGTCACATCAGCGGACGACGAGTCAACGATTCAAGCGTTGATTGAAGCGATGCGAGATGTCGTTTCTGTTTACCAAAAGTCTGGGAACGACTCATTATCCATCATGCTCCCAGAGATTCCACCACTTGCGCTCAGTCCTCGTGATGCGTTTTATGAAGAGACGGAGACGATCCCTCTCGAAAACGCAGTCGGGCGTATTTCAGCGGAATTCATCATGGTGTATCCACCTGGAATTCCAATCATCATTCCAGGTGAATTGATTACGACGTCGACACTCGAATACATTATGGCCAACATTGAAGCGGGTCTTCCCGTACAAGGTCTTGAAGATGAGTCGCTGCAAATGATTAAAGTCATCCAACAAACAAAAGCGATTCGCTAAATAAAAAATGAGCCGGTCATGATGACCGGCTCATTTTTTATGTCATCTCAGAAAAGGTGGCTGTAGATGATCGAATTGCTTCCCCTAGTGCCTATTATAAGAAAACGCTTACATTTTTTCAAGTGTCAATTTCTTCAGATGCTTGTGTTTTTTCGACGAAGCAAAGTCGTAAAAATTCAGCGACGTGCTCTGTGTCGTTCAAGTTGATGCCAAGCATCGGATACAATTGACGCGGCTCTTCTAGCGCATGCAAATCAAGAAGGGCCGATTGACCCGTTTGCATACAGACGACTAACACCTTGCCCATGAATTGCTGTGTATAGACGAAACCAAAATCATAACGGGCGGCTTCTGTTTCAATCCCCGTAAATCGGACCCGACTCGTCTCGGACACGGTATACAATAACTCCTCATCGAATGCCATCAGGATTCCCTCCCTTTTCTCTTCACAAGTATTTTCCTTTATACTACAAGTATGAAACCTAAGGAGAGAATGACAATGAAGATTGATTATGCAACAGAGGTAAACGTAGAAACTCTTGTCCAGTTCATGCACGATTTATGGCCAGACGCCCCCACCGAAGAATTACGAATGGAAGTCAAACTCGGTCTCGCCTCAAAAAAGATGCATTATTTCATCGCATCAAATGAACATGGGAAGGCGGTTGGTTTTTGTCAACTCAGTTTCCGGCATGACTATGTGCCAGGTTCTAGTACGTCCCCGACCGCCTATGTGGAAGGAATCTATGTCAGTGAATCAGAGCGCCACCGAGGTGTCGCCTCTCGTTTGGTCGATACTGCATCAACCTTTGCGGCCCGTCACGGTTGTATCGAACTGGCATCGGATACCGAGCTTGAAAACGAGGACAGTCAATGCTTTCACGAGAAGGTCGGATTCAAGGAAGTCGAGCGTGTCGTCACCTACATTAAAAACCTCTCCCACGAATCGTGAGAGAGGTTTTATTGACGTTCTTATTTTACAACGTGGATTGGCATACCCATTGCGATTTCAGCAGCTTCCATAGCCATCTCACCGAGTGATGGGTGAGCGTGGATTGTAAGTGCGATATCTTCAGCAGTCATACCAGCCTCGATTGCAAGGCCAAGCTCAGCAATCATATCTGAAGCGCCCGTACCCGCGATTTGAGCACCGATCAAGAGACCGTCCTCTTTGCGTGTGATGAGCTTCATGAAGCCGTCTGGCTCGTCAAGTGCAAGTGCACGACCGTTCGCTGCGAATGGGAATTTCGAAACTGTGATTTCGAGTCCTTCTTCTTTTGCGAGTGGCTCTGTATAACCAACCGTTGCGAGTTCAGGATCTGTGAAGACGACTGCAGGGATTGCAGAGTAGTCGAGGTAAGCTGGCTTACCTGCTGCTGCTTCCGCTGCGATTTTCGCTTCGTAAGATGCTTTGTGTGCAAGTGGTGGTCCAGGAACGATATCACCGATTGCATAGATGTTTTCGTTCGATGTTTTACACTGGTCATCGATTTCGATGATTCCACGGTCGCTGATTTTAACGTCCGCGTTCTCAAGACCGATGTCGCCTGTGTTTGGACGACGACCAACTGTGACGAGGACATAGTCCGCTTCAACAGATTGCTCTTCACCGTTTACTTCAAACTTAACAGTTACGCCGTCTTCCGTTTCTTCAACACCTTTAGCAAGTGCATTCGTGTGAATTGTGACGTTCCCTTTTTGCTTGAGTTTCTTCTTAACGATTTGCGTCATTTGTGGTTCGAAACCAGACAAGATGTCGCTAGCGCCCTCTACAACGACAACTTCTGTATCGAAGTTAGCGTATGCAGTACCGAGCTCCATACCGATGTATCCACCGCCGATGACGACGAGTTTCTTCGGTACTTCAGGAAGTGCCAACGCGCCAGTTGAAGAAAGGACGCGTTTAGACCATTTGAACGATGGGATCTCGATTGGTGTAGAACCAGTCGCGACAATCGCTTTTTTAAATTTGTAAGGAGTTGAGCTGTCTTCAGTGATGACACGAACTGTGTCTTCAGACGCGAAGAACGCTTCACCTTGAACGATCTCGATTTTGTTTCCTTTGAGGAGACCTTTAACACCGCCAGTCAATTTGTTAACGACTGACTGTTTCCAATCTTGAACTTTTGTGAAGTCCACTGACACGTTGTCAGACGTGATTCCCATTGAATCATGACCTTTAGCGTGTTGGAAGTTGTGTCCTGCTGTGATCAACGCTTTCGATGGGATACATCCGACGTTCAAGCAGACACCACCGAAGTTGCCTTTCTCAACGATAGTTACTTTCATTCCGAGCTGTGCGCCACGGATTGCGGCAACGTATCCACCAGGACCGGCACCGATGACAAGCAAATCAGTTTCTTGTGCGAATTCTCCTACTACCATGTTCTTATCCCTCCATCATTAGAAGTGCTGGGTCTTCGAGCAAGCGTTTCACCATGTTAAGAGCGTTTTGTGCAGTCGCACCGTCGATGAGGCGGTGGTCAAAGCTGAATGAAAGTGCAAGTACTGGCGCAGCAACGATTTCACCGTTCTTCACGACAGCTTTCTCAGCGATACGGCCGATACCGAGAATCGCAACTTCTGGGTGGTTGATGACAGGTGTGAACCATTGTCCACCAGCTGAACCGATGTTTGTGATTGTGATCGATCCACCTTTCATGTCTTCCCCAGCGAGCTTACCTTCACGAGCTTTACCTGCAAGTTCGTTAATGTTTGTAGCAAGTGCATAGATTGATTTACGGTCTGCATCTTTTACGACTGGTACAACGAGTCCGTTGTCCGTGTCAGCTGCAATCCCGATGTTGTAGTAGTTTTTGTAGACGATTTCTTCGTTCACGTCATCGATTGAAGCGTTGATTGTTGGGAATGCTTTCGCTGCAGCAGTCAATGCTTTCACGACGAATGGCAAGTACGTGAGTTTCACGCCTTGGTCAGCCGCGACTTGTTTGAAATCTTTACGGAGTGCAACGAGTTTTGTAACGTCGACTTCGTCCATGAGTGTAACGTGTGGTGCAGTGTGTTTCGAGTTAACCATAGCTTTCGAGATGGCTTTACGGATTCCACGGATTTTCTCACGTGTTTCAAGTTCAGGAGTCGCTGACTCATAAGGCTTGATTTCCGTTTTCGCAGCTGCTGCTGGTGCTACAGATTCTGTTTTCTCTGTTGTAGCTTCTGCAGACGGTGCTTCGCCGTTCGCGAATGCATCGATGTCTTCTTTCAATACACGGCCGTTGTCGCCAGAACCGTTTACTTCACGGATGTCGACACCTTTTTCACGTGCATATTTACGGACAGATGGCATAGCGATAACACGCTCAGATTTGTGAAGTTGAACGTCGCGTGGCGCGTCTTCTTTCACATCTTCTTTTACGTCTTCTGTCTTCTCTTCTGCTTTCGGTTGTTCAGGTGTTTCTTCTTCACCTGCTGGTGCGTCGCCTTCGATGTCAAACGTAATGAGGACGTCGCCGACTACAGCAACTGTACCTTCAGAAACTTTAACTTCTTTGACTGTACCGTCGACTGGAGCTGGGATTTCAACGACTGCTTTGTCGTTTTGTACTTCTAAAAGAACATCGTCCTCTTTGACCGTATCCCCTGCTTTTACGAACCACTTGACGATTTCACCTTCGTGAATACCTTCACCGATATCTGGTAATTTAAATTCAAATACTGCCACTGGTTTTTCCTCCCATCAATTCATCATGTAAACACGACAAGGGAGACAATTCTCCCTCATCGTTTATTCGACACGATCTTAGAAGTTCACAACTTCCTTAACTTTTGCAACGACATCTTTATGGTCAGGTAACCACATGTCTTCACCTTGTGCGAATGCGAAGACTGTGTCTGGTGCAGTTACTCGAAGAACTGGTGCTTCGAGGTGAAGAATTGCGCGCTCTTGAATTTCAGTTACAACGTTCGCTGCGATACCTGCTTGACGTTGTGCTTCTTGAACGACGATCGCACGACCTGTTTTCTTAACAGACTCTACGATTGTGTCGATATCAAGCGGGCTCACTGTCATGAGGTCGATGACTTCAACGTTGATGTTTTCTTTTTCAAGTTCTTCCGCTGCTTTGAGTGACGTGTGCACCATCGCACCGTAAGTGATGATTGAAACGTCTGTACCTTCACGTTTCACATCCGCTTTACCGAGTTCGATTGTGTACTCACCTTCAGGTACTTCGCCACGGAATGAACGATACAATTTCATGTGCTCGAGGAACACGACTGGGTCGTTATCACGGATAGACGCGATCAACAAACCTTTTGCATCGTACGGAGTCGATGGAATAACGACTTTAAGACCAGGTGTCTGAGCCATCAAACCTTCAAGGCTGTCCGCGTGAAGCTCAGGTGTCTTAACTCCACCACCGAATGGTGAACGGATTGTGATTGGTTGGCTGTAAGCGCCGCCTGAACGGTAACGCATACGTGCCATTTGAGCTGCGATTGAGTCGAAAACTTCGAATACGAATCCGAAGAATTGAACTTCCATGATTGGACGGAATCCAGTAAGACCTAGACCGATCGCAAGACCACCAATCCCTGATTCAGCGAGTGGCGTGTCGAAGACACGGTCTTCGCCGAGCTCGTCTTGGAGACCTTCCGTCGCACGGAATACCCCACCGTTTTTACCAACGTCTTCTCCGAAAAGAAGTACTTTCTCGTCGCGTTTCATTTCAACGCGCATCGCATCAGTAATCGCTTGGATCATTGTCATTTGAGCCATAACTTACTTCGACTCCTTTGCAGTATATTCTTCAAGCTGTTCTTTCAAGTTTGAAGGAAGTTCTTCGAACATGTTGTTGATGAAGTCCGAAACTTTTTGTTTTGGTTCTTTGTCTGCTTGGCTGATTGCTTCTTTCACGTCAGCTTTCGCTTGCTCGATCACTTCGTTCTCCATGTCTTCGTTCCAGAGTTTCTTGTTCTCAAGGAAGAGACGGAAACGTACGAGTGGATCTTTTTCTTGATATTCTGTGTCGAGTTCTTTTGTACGGTAACGTGTTGGGTCATCCCCAGCGAGCGTATGTGGTCCGTAACGGTAAGTGAGTGACTCGATGAGTGTCGGTGTTCCTTCGAGTGCGTCGACGCGAGCTTGTTGAGTCGCTGCGAGCACTGCAAGAACGTCCATTCCATCTACTTGAATTCCGTTGATTCCAGCTGCAACAGCTTTTTGCGCGATCGTTTTAGCTGCAGTTTGCTTTTCAACAGGAGTTGAGATAGCGAAACGGTTGTTTTGAACGACGAAGATTGCTGGTGATTTGAATGCACCTGCAAAGTTCAATCCTTCGTAGAAGTCACCTTGTGATGAGCCACCGTCACCTGTGTAAGTAATGGCGACATTTTTGTTGCCGTTGCGTTTGAGGCCCATTGCCACACCCGCAGTTTGAATGATTTGTGCACCGATGATGATTTGTGGCATCAATACGTTGACACCTTCAGGGATGCGGTTTCCTGCCACGTGTCCACGTGAGAACAAGAACGCTTGATAAAGCGGAAGTCCGTGGAATACGAGTTGCGGGATGTCACGGTATCCTGGAAGAATCCAGTCCTCTTTGTCGAGCGCGTATTGCGTCCCGATCATCGTCGCCTCTTGACCTGCCACTGGCGCGTAGAATCCTAAGCGACCTTGACGGTTAAGTGAGATGGCGCGTTGGTCCCAGATTCGAGTATAGACCATGCGGCGCATGAGCTCCTGAAGTTGCTCGTCCGTTAGGTCAGGCATTGCGTCTTGGTTGACGACCTCACCCTTCTCGTCGAGAATACGGAACGTTTGGAAGTTTTCTTCCACGTTTTGAAGTACCTGAACGTTGTTCATTCGTTTCACCTCATCCTTTCAACTATGAGACAATTGTCTTTTTTGTGATCAAACACTATCTCAAATCTTACGTGTATCTGTCCAAAAAAGCAATCTGTATTAACGTGATTCAGAAAAGTTATCCTCTCCTGACGTTTCCTTGTTAGTATAAAACGGGTTGTTTCAATAACGCAAAAAATATGCTTACCTAAATAAAACGCTTACATTCAAGGGATATGACATCCTTTTCACCACTGTATTATTTTCATTTCACCTTCTGTACCATCCACATTCCTTCCTGTTTAAATATGATATAATCAATCATATAAGTTCGATAGAAAGGAAGTTGTGTATGTTAACCATGAAAGATGTCATCCGCGAAGGAGACGAGCGACTTCGCGCGCGTTCAGCCGAAGTTTCGATTCCGCCAACAACAGAAGATTTGGCGTTACTCGACGAGATGGAGACGTTTCTTGTCAATAGTCAAGACCCAGAGATGAGCGAGAAATACGAGTTACGAGGTGGTGTCGGAATCGCCGCACCTCAACTCGGTGTAAATCGTCGTTTCTTCACAGTATTGCTACAAGAAGAGGAAGAGACGTTTAAGCTCTCCATCTTCAACCCTAAAATTACAAGTCATTCCGTCGAACAGACATTTTTGAATGGCGGCGAAGGCTGTCTATCGGTCGATCGCGTGGTCAAAGGAAATGTACCTCGTTTTCGTCGAATCACGTTAGAAGGGTTCGACCGCGACGGGAAGCCGATTAAGCTTCGTCTGCGCGGAATGCGCGCTGTCGTATGTCAGCACGAGCTCGATCATTTAGACGGGATCATGTTCTATGACCGGATCAATATGTCGAACCCGTTAGAAACATACGGCGAACCGATTTAACATGTTTAGTTCGAGAAAAAGGGCACTGTTGTTACTATTCCCATTTTTATTTCTTTTAATCGGTGGATGTGTGCGAATCAATTATGATGCGACCGTCCACTATGACCAATCTGTTTCGCTTGAAACGACTTACGCGTTCCGTGATCATCCAGTCATGAAATTGCTCAATCTCAGACTCGACTGGGATACTTGGAAAGAGCAGGCGGAAGAAAACGGATATGAAACAGAAGATTATTCAAGTCCTGATGACTACGAAGGCATGGTCTTAAAGAAGACATTTAAAAATGTCGACGAGTTGCAACAGATTAAAGAGGAATGGAAAACGGGACCAGCCGGTATTTTAGTCCCTCCGGATATTCAGTTCGACATCGAGCAACAGGAAGGCATTTGGTTTGATTCATATACACTCCAAACCAATCTCGACCTCCGACTCGATCGGGTCGACTTACCCGGTGTTGAACTAACCGGCTCCCCCAAAAAATTGGCTGAACGATATATCCGCCAAGCCGACATTCGCTTTAACTTGACTGTTCCGACCGGCGTATTCGTTGAGGATGGAACTGGCTTAGACCTCCGTTCTATGAAACATGTCGAGTGGCAAGTCTACGGCGGTCGGCAAAATAACGTGAAGCTAGTTGCCCATGTACCGAACGTCAAAGCTTGGATCGTGACGGGAATCGTTCTGATTGCAGCGGCCGTATTGACTTACTTCATTTGGCGCAAATATCGTCGGAATGTTGGCAACCCAAAAGAGACATCCATTCGTTCACGTCTCCTCGGACTGTTGATCGTCTCACTTTCACTCGCTCTCATCATCGTCACCTTCCGACAAGAGTTGACAAACGAGCGTCAATCCGAGGCGATTCGCCAAGCTACTCAAACGAATGAGTTTATCCCTACGTTTGCAGTTCATGGTTTACTCGGGACAGACCGGACGTTCCTCCGTTTCTCTCAAGCGATGGAACAAAGTGGGCAAGCGACTGACGGAGCACTTTGTACCGTGACTGTCAAAGGCAAGGCCGACTGTGAAATATATGATTTTAGTTCAACTCGCCCGATTGTCCGAATCGAGTTCGAAGATGCAGAGGCTTCTTTGAACAATCAGACAAAGTGGTTGAATACAGCCATTGAAACATATAAAAAAACGAGAAATCGATCATTCGATCGGATGTATATCATTGGCCATAGCATGGGTGGCGTAGCCGCTGCCAACTATATCTTGAATCAAGAGACGTACATCGTCGATAAGTTTGTAACGTTCGATAGCCCGTTCGGCGGGACACGCCTTGCGAACTTCGGATTATCTGCCAGTAACTTCGGCATTAACACCGGAAGCCCTGCCATCCGTGATTTGTCCCCTAACTCAGACGGACTGCAGGCATTCCAGTCTAAGCTTGAGACATGGCCGAGGTCCGTTCAGGTACTCTCCTTCTCTGGACGAGGCGGTGAATTCAATTTGATTGAGCCGGCGAGTTCTCTGTTACTGGAAGAGTATACGAATAACATTCAGACAGAAACGGTACCGTACGACCATTTCTCGCTTCACCGTAAAAGTGACGTCTTGAAAGAGACTGGGAAATTCTTATACGAATACACGAATGAGTTTAATCCAATCGAGACGAACTAACGTCAAAACAGCTATCCCCAAATTTTGAGGATAGCTGTTTTTTTAATACGTCATCGTCCATGTGACTTTTTGGAGCCAATACATCATATACTTTCCGATTGGGAGATCGGTTTGAATCTCATCATACGCTACCGTATACGTGCCATTCTCATTGTTCCATAGACGATTAAAATACTCGTCCACTTCATCAAAGAAGGCTGTATCCACTTCTCCTGTCACTTCGACGTCTGCCTCTAGGTTGTAATCGTTCATGTTCCGGGTCGTATAGTTCCCCGATCCTAAGACAACGGTCTTTTCTTCACCATCCACATACAGGATTTTTGGATGATATTGTTCCTTGGCGACATCATACCAGCGAATCTCGATTTGCTCCGGGTTGACGGTGTTCAGTTCTGCCGTCACCGGTAAGTTCGGTAACCCTGATTTCGATCGACCGAAGGCATTCGTGTTCGGATCGAGGATCAAGTTCACCTTCACCCCGCGCCCGGCGGCATCCTCGATTGCTTGGATAATATTCCGATCTGCCAAATAGAACATTCCGATCCAGATGGTGTCCCCATCGTCCGCCCCATTCATTGCATCGAGCACCGACTCTTGAATCTTCCCTTCCGTGACATAACGAATCTCCATCGGTGCCTCGCTCGGCGCATTTTCAATCTTCGACAACGCTTCATCATCTGGGAAGCGCCGTGCATCCCCTTTAGAGAACGTCGCGACCGCTTGCTCACCTTCAACGATTTCTTTTAAAATCGGTCCTTTTAAATGGACACCGACATTCGAGTGATATCCGCTGGCATCATGTGGATTAGCGGAAAGTACAAAGCCTTCATTCTCGGTGACCATCACTTTTCGATGGTTCGCTTTGATATTGAGCAACCTTAAATATGCACGTACCGTAATGTCCGGTGCCGAAGAGGCCATCGGGTTCGGTAGCCATCCGTCTTGACTATTGCCGAACCACTGAATCGCCATCCGGTAAAACGTGGAGTATAAAATATTCGGGTCACGAAGAGCATCGAGATTTGTGTACACGACTTCTACCCCTGCCTCCTCCAGTACATCGAAGTGGTCAGAAACATGACCGTTATAGCTGGTATTGATGTCATCCGTGATGAAGACGACTTTCAAGTCCGGATATCGTTTCATTTGCTCAAGCAATGCTGAAGATAGGCGCGATGTAATGTCCGGATATTGTCGGTCTTCATTCGAATAAGGATTGAATAAGAAAAAGTCCATGACGATATATTCTTTTGCCTCACGTATCGCTCGTTCAACTTCACTAAATATCTCCTGTTCGACAATCTCTGTATCTTCCCCTTGATAGGTCAAATCATGAAGAAAATCGATTTGGTCATCTGTGATGAGGTACGGTTCAGATTGTCTCGACACGCCTTCCGGTAATGGTTTGACTTGATGATAAACGAGCGTGATGAGAAAAATGACCGCAATGATTGCGGCTCCCCATTTCAGCCACCCTTTCTTCCCCTTTTTCTTCGCCATAAGCTCCCCCTCCTCTTTTGCGGTGAAAAAAACGAGCTGTAGTCTCCTACAGCCCGTCAAATCATACTTCCATAATAATCGGCAGGACCATTGGGTGTCTCCGCGTCTTTTGTGCCAAGTAAGGTGTGAGGGTGTCTGAGACGAGTTGCTTCATCTCCGACCACTTCATCTGCTTATTGGACAATCCTTGTTCGACGGTTTTCTTCAACAATCGTTCGCCATCACGAATCAGACTACCTGATTCACGCATGTAGACGAATCCACGTGAGATGATATCTGGTCCTGAGACGAGTTTGCGCGTCTTGCCATCGATGCTGATGACGACAACAACAAGTCCATCTTCAGACAGAATGCGGCGATCCCTTAATACGATATTCCCAATATCACCAATTCCATTCCCATCAATATACACAGCGTTCGCAGAAATTTTACCAGTGACCGCAGCCGACTCCGAGTCGACAGCAAGCACTTCGCCATTATCCATAACGAAACTGTTCTCTTTCGGGATTCCAACCGATTCAGCAAGCTCAGCATGCTTTTTCAACATACGGTACTCGCCGTGAATCGGCATGAAGAATTTCGGATTCAGAAGACGAATCATCAACAACTGTTCTTGTTGCGAACCGTGACCTGACGTATGAATGTTCGTCAACTTACCGTAGACAACATCCGCTCCCGCTTTATACAACTGGTCAATCGTCTTCCCGACCGAGATGGCGTTACCTGGGATTGGAGAAGAAGAGAAGATGACCGTATCCCCAGGAATGATCGACACTTGACGGTGCGTCCCATTTGCAATACGGCTGAGCGCTGCCATCGGTTCCCCTTGCGATCCGGTACAAAGAATCGCGATTTCATTCGGGTCGTAGTGACGCATCTGATTCGCCTCAATAATCATACCCTTTGGCACGTTGATGAAACCGAGTTCTTGTCCGATCGTCATGACTTTCTCCATCGAACGACCGAAAATCATGAGATGACGACCTGTCTCGGCACACGCATCGACCACTTGTTGCAAGCGATAGATGTTCGATGCGAACGTCGCAAAGATGATTCGACCGTCCGCTTTCCGGAACGTCTCACTAATCGTCCCACCGACCACGCTCTCACTCATCGTGAAGCCTTCCACTTCTGCATTTGTTGAATCGGACAAGAGACAAAGTACGCCTTCTTTTCCGATTTCCGCCATCTTGGCAAGGTCTGCCGGCTCGCCTACCGGAGTGAAGTCGAACTTGAAGTCACCCGTATGGACGATGTTCCCTTGTGGCGTCTTGACGACGACACCGAGTGAGTTCGGAATCGAGTGCGTCGTGCGGAAGAACGAGATGCTCGTCTTACGGAACTTGATGAGTGAATCCTCATCAATCTCATGGAGCTCCGCCTCACGAAGCAACCCATGCTCCTCAAGTTTAACTTTGATCAATCCGAGCGCGAGTTTCGTCGCATAAATCGGCAATTGTACTTGCTTCAATAAGAATGGAATTCCCCCGATATGGTCTTCGTGACCGTGAGTGATGAATACCCCTTTTACTTTGTCCTTGTTTTTAATCAAGTACGAGTAATCAGGAATCACATAGTCGATTCCAAGCAAGTCATCCTCTGGGAACATGATTCCCGCATCGATGACGATGATTTCATCTTGGAATTGAACAACATATGTGTTCTTCCCGATTTCTCCGAGTCCGCCCAATGCGAACACGGCTGTTTGGTGGTTCTTAACAAACTTCATTTAATCTCTCCTTACTTCAATTATTAATACATCTATGTGAAACATAAGTGATTCTCGAATATGCCCGTAAGATTCTTTTTTCATTATAGCTCATATCATGACAATATTTCACTAACGATGTGATATTCGTGGTAGTTTCCCTATTTCGTGTTATCCTTTTAGTGGGTTCAGAAAACATATTTTTTAGATAAAGAGAAAGAATGGTGAATCAAATGGAAGATCAAAAGGTTGTTTTCTTCGACATTGACGGCACGCTTTTACATGAAGGTAGTTATATCCCGCCTTCCACGATTTCAGCGATTCAAGCACTTCAGGCAAACGGCGTCGAGACGTTCATCGCGACGGGACGAGGACCGGCCATGCTATCCGACATCCCAGAACGTGTCGGGATTGATAGTCTCGTTTGTTACAACGGTCAGATTGTCGTGCACAAAGGTGAAATCGTCTATCGTAACACGCTCTCGAAAGATGCACTCGGTCGCTTGACGACGCACGCTTCTTCAAATGACCATACTCTCGTCTATTTGGGACAGGACCGTGGTGGTGCTTCAAAACCGAACGACGCCATCGTTGAACAATCGCTCGGCGAACTCGACATGCCGATCCCTTCATTCGAACCGAACTTCCACGCAGAAGAGGATGTGTATCAGACATTACTGTACTGCACGCCTGAAGACGAGCATCGTTATATCAATGCTTATCGTGAGTTCGATTTTATCCGTTGGCATCCTCATGCGATGGACGTGATCAATAAGGGAGCCAGTAAAGCAGACGGCATCCGTCACTTTATTGAGACCAACGGCTACCGTCTGGAGAATACGTATGCTTTCGGAGATGCATTGAACGACTTGGCCATGCTTCAGTATGTAGGGACAGGAATCGCCATGGGCAATGGTCGCACTGAAGCGAAAGACGTGGCGGATTTCGTCACGAAATCCATCCTTGAAGATGGAATCGAGTACGGCCTAAAGGCGATGAAGCTCATCTAAAAAAGACCCTTGGAGTCAAACCGTCGAGTTGGATCAATCGATTCAACGATCGCGGCATCGCTCCAAAGGTCTTTTCTTTTATCTCGAACGAAGTGTGCGCTCTAGTCGATCCAAATCGGTATCCTTCCCGATGATGATCAAAATATCTTCCGATAAAATCATCTCATCCGCTTGAGGAGAAATCAGGACATCGTCATCGCGACGAATCGCGACGATGTTCACCCCGTACTTCGCTCGCAAGTCCAAATCGATGAGGGATTTGTTCGATAACTTGTCCGATGCTTTAATTTCGACAATCGAATGTTCATTCGATAATTCGAGGTAGTCGAGGATACTCTGGCTCATCAACCCATTGGCAATTCGTACGCCCATATCTCGCTCAGGGTGGACGATGTTATCCGCCCCGATTCGACGGAGTACTTTTTCATGGTAATCGTTCGTCGCCTTGACCGTGATGATTTGGACACCGAGTTCCTTTAAAATCAACGTCGTCAAAATGGAAGCTTGAATATTCTCCCCGATGGCGACGATCACATGTTCAAAGTTACGAATCCCTAAACTCTTTAACACATTCTCATCTGTTGTATCGGCAATCACGGCATGGGTTGCCAATCCCATAAACTCATTGACACGTTCCTCATCTGAATCGATGGCGAGGACGTCATATCCATTTGAAGACAATTCTCGGACGATCGACCCTCCAAATCGTCCTAACCCGATGACTGCAAATTCACCTGTCATGATGCTACATCCCTTTCCTACACATGTTCTCTTCTTGATTCTTCGTTCAGTGTAACTGATTCCACTTCAAAACTCTATATAAAAAACAAAACGGGATTCCCTTCAAATAAAGGAAATCCCGTTCTTGCCATTATGCTTTTCCACTCGAGCGTTTCCCTCGTACGTAGTCGTTGTCGAACAAGAACAAACGGAGCAAGAGATAGAGCGCCGGAACGAGTAGGAGCAACCCTAAGATGAATACGATGACAAGTGCCACCGCCATCGACTCGTTGACGACACTTCCATTAATATCGATATACGGATACAGGATGTATGGCAAGTGAGAGTATCCGTAGCCGAACCATGCCATGAAGAACTGACCCATGACCATCAAGAAGGCAATCCCGTAATTTCGTTTCATATAAACGAAGGAGACGGCGATGACGAAGAACAAGAAGCTCATCGCAAACCACCACCAGTTCCCTCCTAGGATGCTTTCGTAATGCCACGCAGCTTGCGACTTCAACCCGAAGAAGACGAGACCCGATGCGATAATCGTCGGGACGCTCCAAAATAGAGCCCATTTTCGAACAAGTTCGACGGCATTTTGGTCACGTGCCTTGTCCGCATAGAACAAGAGGAACATGGCACTAATATAGAGGACAGAGACAATCGCCAAGATGACGACCGTCCACGAGTAGAAGTTGGTGAACAACTTCGCCCCGTCAAAGAAGACGCCGTTCTCTGTCTCTGTGATGAAACCACCTTGGCTGACAGTTAAGACCGTCGACATCGAAGCTGGGATGAGTAATCCCGTCGCCCCATAGAGGAACATATAGAGCGTGCTCTCCTTTGACCCATAGTTAGCGAACGCATAGAAGCTACCACGAATCGCAAGCAAGATTAACACGACAGACGCTGGAACGAGCAAGGCCGTACCATAGTAATAAGCAGTGTCCGGAAAGAATCCGACAATCCCGACAAAGAAGAACACGAAGAATACGTTCGTGACTTCCCATGTCGGTGACAAATACCGTTTGACGAGACGGTTCACTAAGTGATCACGTTTCGTATAGCGGCTATAGAAAGCGAAGAAGCCTGCACCGAAGTCAATCGATGCGACGATGAGGTAGCCGTATAGAAACGTCCATAAGACGGCAATCCCTAATTCTTGAATTTGCATGTCATATCCTCCGATCACACTTCATCCGCAAACATCGCTTCACCACGATGCTCGGATTGTTTTAGTTCTTTTCCTACCGGATTCTCTTTGAACAGGCGTGATAGGACAACCACAGTCACTGTTCCGAGTACCGCGTAGAGGATCGCGAAAGCGACAAGCATCCAACCGACGTTCGCTGATGTCGTAGCTGCCTCACTCGTACGCATCAACTCATATAACGCCCAAGGTTGACGACCAAACTCAGCGAAGAACCAACCAAACTCAATCGCCGCCATGGCAAGAGGTCCACCGGCTGCAATCGCAAAGAGCATCGGCTTGCTGAACTGGTTCAAACGTTTAATATATCGTCCGAGTACGAACAGGAAGGAGATGAGCGCGAGAAGCATCCCAATTCCGACCATCGCATCAAATAGATAGTGAACGAAGAGCGGCGGTTGATCTTCTTTCGCAAATTCATTGAGACCCGTCACTTCATAGTTCGGGACACCACCTGCAAGAATAGAGAGGGCGTAAGGAATCTTCAAGGCGCCTCGAACTTCATAGCCACCTTGCCCATCATCTTCTAACCATCCGCCCAAAATCAATTCGGCCTCGGAGGAGGTTTCGAAATGCCATTCTGCAGCTGCTAATTTATCTGGTTGATACTGAGCCAAATATTTACCTGAGAAGTCACCGACAAGCGCTGTCGCGATCGCAAAGATCAAAGCGACCGTCATCGTCAGACGAAGACCTTTCTTATGATACTCGATTGACATCTTGTCGAGTTGATTTCGGCGTTGACGTAACAACTGAACGGCTGCGATCGCAGCTAGAATGAACGCGGATGTTAAAATAGCCGAAGTCAACACGTGTGCCATTTTCGTCGGCATGGCCGGACTGAACATCGCTTCGAGCGGGCTGACATTTGCCAATCGACCATCGACAATATCAAACCCTACAGGCTGGTTCATAAAACTGTTTACCGTTGTGATAAAGAACCCTGAGAACAATGCACCGACGGCAACCGGAATCCCGAGGAGCATGTGGTGCCACGGATTTTTAAATCGATCCCACGTGTACAAGTAAATACCAAGGAAAATCGCTTCAAAGAAGAAGGCGAACGTTTCCATGAAAAGCGGGAGCGCAATCGTTTGACCCGCAACGCGCATCAAGTTTGGCCATAGGAGTGAAAGCTGCAGACCGATGGCCGTACCCGTCACAACCCCAACCGCTACCGTCACGACATAGCCGCGCGACCAGCGTCGAGCCATGAGCGTGTATTTCGGGTCTTTTTTACGAATTCCTAAAAATTCTGCCAATAAAATTAAAAGTGGAACCCCGACGCCGAGTGTGGCAAAAATCACATGAAAACCTAATGTGAGTGCCGTCAATGCTCGACTCATCAGGACAGGATCTTGAAACATCTATTGATTACCTCCTATCTCTCTCTATCGCTTCGAACCCATGTATGAAACGACAATCACAGATGAATACCCTTCGATACTTACATCATAATGATTTTATATTGCGCTGTAATGTCTCAATGCTCGAGTTCGCAAAATGTTCACATTTGAGCAATCGCCACAAAATCGTCGCTTTACATGAATAAATGTTTCCCTTTTTCTCACTCGTTCACTCCTTTTTGGGCACACTAAAAGCGGGCTCAATCGAGACCGCTTCGTGTTATTGAATCATGACAGTTCGGAAGTAATGGTCGAATAGATCGATGGCCACTTCGATCGAACGTTCATCCGGGTTGAGTGTCGATTGATGGAGTCCTGACCCCATATCGTTCACTCCTAACCAAACCATAAATCCGGGGACCTGTTTCAACATATATCCAAAATCCTCACCCGTCATGGCAGGGACACATGTTTTATAAGAATAGCCGACTTCTTCAACCGCTTCCTCGAATTGATAAAGATAACGTTCGTCATTGACGACTTCGTGATACCGATTGCCGAATTCAAGGTCGATTTGCACGTTATACGTCATCTCGACTCCGGCGATGATTTGACGAATCCGGCTTTCCAGCACGACCATTTCTTTGTCAGACAAGGCGCGGACCGTCCCATCCAGTTTGGCCGTATCGGCGATAATATTTTCTTTCGTTCCTGCTGCGACTTTTCCGATACTGACGACTGCACTTCCCATCGGGTCAATGTTACGAGACACAATCGTTTGCAGTTGCATGATGAGAGCGGCCTGAACGATGACAGCGTCAATCCCTGAGTGAGGGAAAGCACCATGCCCCCCTTTTCCATGAATGGTGATATGGAGCTCTCGCGCACTCGCGAACAACACGCCCGGTCGTGACGCGACCATGCCGACAGGATATTCAGGTGCGACATGTAAGCCGAACAATGCATCCGGGCGGAAGTGATAGAACAATTCTGATTTCGCCATCGGTTCGGCACCACCCGGTCCCTCTTCGGCCGGTTGGAAAAAGACGACAAGGTGATGGTTAAGCGGTTCCTCGACCGCTCGTTTAATTAATCCAAGTGCGATTGACATGTGCACATCATGTCCGCATGCATGCATCATGCCTTCGTGAATCGATGCGAACTCTAGCCCCGTCTCTTCCGTGATGGGCAGTCCATCCATATCGGCTCGATATCCAATCGTCTTCTCACCGACGAGACCATCTACACGGACGAAAAGACCTGTTCGCCAGTGCGTGATATGAACACGTGACGAATCGAGCGATCGAATCAATTGCTCAAGTGTCGCTTGTGTTTTGAACTCTTCATATCCGGCTTCCGGAATTAAATGTAGCTGTCGTCTCGCTTCAATTGCCCAATTCATAACTCAGTCTCCTTCGTAATTTCTTCGACGATTTTCCAAAACGCCTGGACTTGCGCCAGCTCCAACATCGATTCTGTCGAAAGCATCCACGTGTCCCGGACGAGCGGCACGCCACCCGACGACGTCAATGGAATCTTATTCATCTCATTCACATCTTTGATGGTCGATTCCGGAAGAATCGCGAACCCGATTCCGTGTAACGCCATCTGTTTGCATGTTTCGATTTGGTCGACGACAAGCGTCGTCAGAGGCGGGCTCGAAAACCGTTCCTGCCACCACTCTAATATTTCCTGGTAATACGTCGAGTCGCTCTTGAATTGAATAAACGAGCGCTCGTTGTTTTTTAGTTGAGAGAGGTCGGTCATTTTCAAATCGACCAAATGCAAGGAATCAGAGAACAGCTTCATCCGTTCCCCTCGCCAATCCGGATTTCCACGGATGATTCCGATATGGAAATTCTCTTCGAGCATGTAACGCATCATTTCGCTCGACCATCCGGTGACCAATTTGACACGGACGGACGGATAGCGTTCGACGAACGTCTTCAATACCTTGGGTAGCCAATACTGTCCCATGATGGAGGCGACGGCAATTTTCAACGTCCCGTACACTTCTCCTTGGTTGGCCGTCAGTTCGCCCCTTAGTTCTTGTTCTTCACTGTACATCTTTTTGGCGAACTCGATGATTTTTTCTCCATCTGGCGTCAATGCGAGCCCTCTTGTGGAGCGAACGAAAATCTTCTTCCCCCACTGATGTTCGATGGTCACGAGCCGTTGACTGAGCGCTGGTTGTGAGACAAACAATCGCTCGGCTGCTTTACGCATATTCAATTCTTCCGCAAGAATAATTAACACTTCTACTTCCGAAACTTGCATCACGTCACCTGTTTCTCTATCGTTTGAAAGATTGTATACTGAATAAGTATTTGTTTCAATGTATCATATCATGTTTAATCATCAATTTGATTGTTAGGAGGAAATCTGATGCAACGTCATCATTTCGCCTTTATCGTCGCGACCGTTGCGACGTTCGGCAGCCTTTATTTTTCAGAGGTCATGCTCTTTTTACCTTGTAAGCTGTGTTGGTTCCAACGCATCTTTATGTATCCACTAGCCATCTACTACCTGACCATCATGTTGACCGCACGAGACGTCAACCGCTTGTTCGTAGGGATTATGGCCGGTGCCGGATGGTGTATCAGTCTGTATCATGTCATTTTAGAACGGATTCCGAATGGTGAAGCCTTCTGTACGAACGACTGCCTGATTCGTTGGGTCAACTATTTTGGATTCGTCACCATCCCACTCCTCAGTTTCATCGCCTTCACCTGCATCCTGATCATTCAGTTCGTCCCACTTAAAAAAGCGTGAGACAACAAAGGAGAAGCTGCCTCGAGACAGCTCCTCCTTTTTTCATTGCCACCATTCGTCGTACAACGAGGCAGGCATATGATGCTTGTGGCGTGAACGTTTGAAAATTGTCTCGATTCGCTCGGCGATTGTCGGGTCGATTGTCTTTCCTTCCAAATAGTCGTCCAGCTGATCATACGTCATACCGAGTGCGACTTCGTCAGGAAGTCCAGGGCGACCATCTTCAAGGTCGGCCGTCGGCACCTTATAAATCACACGCTCATGCGCTCCAAGTTCATGGAGAAGTGCTTTTCCTTGACGTTTGTTCAAACCGGTCAACGGTGTGAGGTCACAAGCTCCGTCACCGTGTTTTGTATAAAATCCTGTCACATATTCCGCAGCATGGTCTGTTCCGACCACAAGGGCACCGAATGTTGCCGCAATGTCGTATTGTGCCTTCATCCGCTCACGTGCCTTCGTGTTCCCTTTATGGAAGTCACTCAATTCGAGGCCCGTTGCACGGTGAAACGCTTCAACCGATGCGTCAACAGCAGGCTTGATGTTGACAGTGAACGATTTGTCCGGACGAATGAACTCAAGCGCAAGTTGTGCGTCATGCTCATCGTGTTGCTCACCATACGGCAATCTAATTGCATAAAATGTATACTCGTCACTCGTTTCTTCTCGAAGCTCTTCCATGGCGAGTTGACATAGCTTTCCGGCAAGGCTCGAGTCTTGCCCGCCTGAGATCCCTAGGACGAGTCCTTTCGCACCAGCCCGTTTCACATATGCTTTCAAGAAGTCGATACGTTGACGAATTTCTTCTTTCGGGTTGATGGTCGGTTTGACATGTGTTGATTCAATGATCTGTTGTTGCATGGATTACCCTCCCACTATGCTCTCATTTTGCTTTATTGTCTGATAATCCTTATACCCCGTCAACTAGCGTCTCAAAAAGAAAGACGGAAACAACAGTTTCCGCCATGGTTTTATTGAACTTTAAATGATGTGACCTCTCCACCGATTGGTGTCATCTCTAAGAACAATGGTTGATCTTTCGCCGGTGCTTCATCGAGCAATACCCCAAACGAGAAACCACCGCCGGTCACTTCGGCTGCACCTTGAGCGTAAACATTATGTCCGTCTGATACAGACCACTCAAACTCGACCTCATCCGTATACCCGCTCACTTGAATCATCGTGTCATTCAAGTCAATTTGTACATCACGGAACGCGCCGTCCGACTGCGGCTCTGTAGCAGGCGTTTCTTCCGGTGTTTCTGACGTACCTTCATCCGGAGTTTCTGTTGCAGTAGATTCAACGGTGAACGTCGTCTCATCTGTCACAGCAATTTCAGGTGCTCCGTCAACTTGACCGAGCCCAATCACTTCGACCGAATATTCGCCTGGTTCTAATGTCAATGGAAAGACTTCGTCGAATACTTTTTTATCATTCGCTTCCCATTTTTCCTCAATTACAGATTCTGTGAACATATAATCACTTCCGTAATCAAATACGGTTTGATCCCCTTTTTTGACAACTAACTGAAAACGTTGCGACGAATTAAACGTTACATCGACTGCTTCCTCATTTGGGTTTGTCATCGAAATCGTAGCTGATAACGTTTTTGCCGAAGCATCGTATGCCATTTCCGTGTCGAGCGTCAATGGAGCCGGTGGTTCAGACGAATCACTGTTTACTTGACTCGGTTTCGCCTCTTCTTTCCCACATCCCGCTACGACTAATAAGATTGCCGTCACTACGGCGAGCAACCAAGTTTTCTTCATGAATCCCACTCTCCTCAACAAAATAAAAAACGTCTATAGCACTAGTGTATACAATGTGCAGACGTTTGTAATGATTTTCCTTATATTATTTACCTTTTTTACGAAACTTTAGTTTGTTCCATGTATTGTTGCCAACCGGTCATGAACAATGAATCTGCGATATCGAGATCAGACCGGACTTGAGCCGTGATAGAGAACGTCTCACTGTGCATCGACTCAAACGTGACGACCATCGTTTCTCCTACTACTTCCTTATAAGCTACAAGTTCAGGCGTTTCTGCAAACAATATCATAAGTATGGCTCCTTTGTTCATCTGTGATAAACCTAGTGTACCAATCTGAAACCAAGATATATGTCCTATCGTTCGACAGCACAACAATGACATTTTACCTATTGTCGAAACGTTTACATCAAATGTTAGTCAATTGGGGAAATGTGCATATGATTTCATGAAAAAAAGGAGCAATCCGTACTACAGACGCTCCTCTTTACCTTAAATTGTAAATCAATTTGATTCAATACATGTCGAACGAAATCTCATTTCGACCGGTTCGAAATTTGTTGCCATACTGTCCCGAGTGCTGTCTCGCCGCTCGTGATCCGCTCTTTCGCAAGTCGCGCTTGTAAAGAGACCTCGAACTCGCGGTCTTCCTCCGCAATCGACAAGGCAGGTACAGCCCGCTCATCTCCACAATCGAATAAGAAACGAGCCGCTCGCCAACGTACGAGTTTGTTTTTATCCTTTAACGCCTCAATCATGGAAGGTTGGGACTGAGGTAATGCCCAGTCGGAGACCGTATCCCCAGCCGTCCGCCGCACAATAGGAGAAGCGTCCACTAAGGCTTGTTCGATATATGTGACATATTCCTCACGTCGCTCTTCAAACATCCCGATCATGACGACCGCCTGTCGACGGATTGCCATCACGGAATCTTCCAAGGCACGACGGAAATAAGGCATGTTTTCATGTTGGATTTCGAGTTCATCCAAGAATGCCATCCGATCTTTCCAATTATCCGACTGAAGATGGTTCGCGTTCGCCTCAAAATCCGCTTCACGACCAAATGCTCGGGCCACGATCCGCTCGATGCGCTCTTCAGGATACGCCGCTTCCAATTCTTCTTGTGCGACGACACTGACTTCATCCAATTCACCATAACGTGGGGCTTGTTCTACCCAACGACGGTCTTGAATGACATTCTTCACTTGTGCTTGAACTTCCATCGCTGCATCGACGAATCGTTTCGACAATCCGATTCGTTTTTCCTCGTCCCCTTTGACGAGTTTTAATTGCATCGGTACATCGAGCACGAATTGAACGGATACATGGACCGGTTCATAGTCCGTATCCATCTTTGTGGATTCGACTTCCTCAACTTGTTCCCCGAACGCCCGTCGGATCTCATTCATGACGTCATGCCAATCATGTTTCGGATGTCGCTCGACAGCGAGAAAATCAGACACGGCGTAAACGGATTTGACGCCTCGAAGCCCGATGATTTCTTGAATGATGGCTGGGGCATCCGTACTCGCTTTGTCGTACGTTGTGCCTCTCCCTTCAAACGGAGGGTCCACAATGATTTTCAAGTTATTCGGACTTGGTGTCGGTTCGATTGCTACTAGTTTCATCCTCATCACCTCACTCTTCATCGTGACGAAAATGACAAAAAAACGCAAGCGAGTCGCTTGCGTTCGATCAACCATCTATTTACTTAAAACAACGCGATAAACTGTTGGAGTGAATACGTCGTCCCATCCACAGTAAACGTGTCGTCCTCTGAAATCGGTTCAAGGAAGAAACGTTTTTCACCATCTTCTTTCACGTAACCAAAAATATGATTGGATTGATAGAACAATTCAATAATCGTCATCCGTCCAAATGTCATCCCATCGTTCATTACCGCCCGATCACCCAATTCGCCGCCATTGTACAGTTCGATGTAAGTTTCCATTTTGGTGTCGCTCCTCTTGTGTTTGTTTTCACAATTCCTTTCTATCAAACAACATGAGCGACTTCAAGTTAATTTTTTGCGTTACGCTTCCAAAATTCAATCCATTTACGATATTCCAATAATGTTTTGTTGATTTGATTAATCGACTTCTCATCATGCAACCCTCTATCATCAATCTTTTCTTTACAATGCGTGATGAAAATTTCATTTCCCGGTAAAACATTTGCACGATTTGTGGCAAATACTTGTCGGAGATGGATTTGGCATCTGGCGGTTCCAAGTATGCCCGGCGAGGCCCCGGCGATCATGACCGGTTTATCCCGAAGTGGCGTTTCTGGCTCGAGCGAAAGCCAGTCGATTGCATTCTTCAGGACGCCCGGGATGCTATGGTTATATTCAGGGGTGACAATCAATAACCCATCAGCTTCCCGAACAGCTTGCTTCAATGCGGCCACAACTTCCGGTTCATCCGGATCAATCAAATCGTCATTGAACAGTGGAAGTTCGATGGAGACGACTTCAATGTCGAAATCCTCTTGAGCCAGTTCAATGATCGAATGCAAAAGAGCAGTATTGAAAGATTTCTTGCGAAGACTTCCTGACATAGCGATTAATTTATAGGTTTCCATGTTCTACCTCCCGCATCCATTCGTTCACGATTTTCGCTTCTTCTTCAGGGGCTTCCATCATCCCCATATGACTGAACGGAACGATTGCTTTCGTATGTCGTGACGCACCTAAAAACGCCCGCTCCTCATTCATATTCGGGTCTTTTGAGCCGTAAATGAATAGGCCGGGGAGGTCAGTCGTTTCAACAGTGTCCACTTCGTCTTCACGATCGCGGATTGCCTGTTGCGCGTTCACGATTCCCTCGACCGTCATTTCATATCCGATTGCGATCGCTTGTTGGATGAGCGCCGGGTCGGAATCGCTTGAGAAGACATTTGGAATCATTCCGTCAATAAACGGCTCGATCCCTTCTTCGATGACTTGATTGATGGCACCGTTTCGCTTTTCCCGCGCCGCTTCTGTATCAGCGGCCGCCGTCGAGTGAATCAATCCAAATCCCGATATTTCTGTTCCATAGCGACGCACGAGGTTAGTCGTCACATAGCCTCCGAAAGAATGCCCACATACGAGCGGACGGACAAGACCCCGAAGACGAATTTCTCCGATGACCCAGTCCGCAAATTGATCCATCGTTTCTGGTCCCACGTCCGTCCCGGCATGACCAGGTAATGTGAGCGCGTGAACTTCGGCATTCAATAACGGTTCCAACTGTTCAAAGTACTTTGGAGAACCACACAGCCCATGTAGCAATACGAGTGCTTTCATATCATCGAGTGCTCCTTTTCTTCCCATTCTGTTTTGAGTAGCCGATACATCGTCAAATCCATGAATCGGCCATGGCTATATGCATAATCTTGTAGAAGTCCTTCTTCAATAAATCCCAATTTTTGAACGAGTCGATTCGACCCTTCATTCCCTGGTGCGACCAACGCAGAGATTCGATGAAACTTGAATTCTTCAAAACCATATTGGATGACAGCTGAAGCAGCTTCGAAAGCCACCCCTTGTCTCCAATAGTGAGGAGAAACCTCAAACCCGATTTCGGCGCGATAATATTGGGGCGTCCAATTATGAAATCCAATCGTTCCGACCAATTCGTTCGTCATCCGATCGCATATCGCCCAACGAATGGCCTTCCCTTGCTGAAATTGATCCTTAAAGTAAGCGATCACGTTCTTCGCCTCATAGACGGCAAGCAACGGGTCCGACCCATAATATCGCATCACTTCCTCAGTGGATAAAATGGTATAAAGTGCTCTAGCATCACGCGGTTCTAGCTCTCGCAGGATAAACCGGGGCGTAGCGAGCTCAGGAAAACTCCGTTTTAATCCCCACATGTGGAACCCGCCTTTCCTATTCGTTTCCTCAATTATACTTCTATTTTCCCAAATGTATCGAACTCAACCCTCTCGTACCGTCTCAAGATGGCAGAAAACACGTGTTTTTGCTACTATAATCGTAGTATGTCAAACTGAGGGGATACCATATGTCAAAACAACTCTTTTATTTGAAGCAAGACCGGGACGTCCAACGCTTCACACTGCATGGTGTGACGTTGGCGGATGTAACAGAAGCGCTTTCCGTGACGAGACCGATGATTATTTGTCGAACGGACATCAAAGGGATGAGACAATCCTCGAGGTCGCGTTTCCGTTATATTGAAGCGCACGAACTATCTTCGTTCTCGTCTAAGTATTTGAATAACCAAACAACGTTTACGGCGATCGATTTTCCGGACTACAATACGCTCGAAACTCTGTCCGATCATGAAATTGCAGAAATCTTGTTTTTAAGTCATATGGAACGCGGAATCAAGAAGCCGTTCTTGGATTCGCTCGATAATGAGATTGTGTTCTTCAATGAAGCAAACGATCGACATAGCAGTCTTTATATTCGCGATTGGTCGACAATCAATCATTTCGTCCAAAACATGTTGCAAAGTAAACTCGATCGTGACATTCGTAACATCAGTTTTGTTCCGATTCCACTTCCCGTCATCGATGAATTACTCGATTTGGCACCTCAAGGTCTGATCATCGATTTCGATCATACGAAACGCAGTTTGTTCAATCGACAAATCGTCATCTCATTCTATGTAGCGGGCCGTTATGAAGACATGTCTGTTCTTGAAGAAGACTTCGATGCGAAGAAAGAATCCATCGCCTTAAAAGGGCAATTGTTGTACCGTCGTCGTACATGGCAGATTGAACGATTATAAGGTCATACATGTAATGAATAGTTGTGAACCTCTGGAAATGAGGTTCTTTTTTGTTATTTTCAGACCGATTGTTTCAACCTTATGCCTATACTGGACAGGGTTGAACGCTATTCTTAAAAATTGATAACAAATTGTCTTAATTTTTTGTTAAATTAACACTTTTCTTTTTCGAACGAGGCGTTATACTAGGAATAACCTTCTGGAGGAATGGAAGGCAATATAGAGAAAGCGAGGTGAAAATCTATTCATCACGCGATGGATAGATACACGAAATGGAACAACTGAAAGTACAAGGAGTCTCATCGTTCACCAAGTTTGCGACGAATGGAAAAATGCTGAAACTTAAAGATGCTCACGCAGGGGAACAACGCATTTCACTACAGGATGCGACGGATATTCAAGTCTCTCTGCTCGACGAAGACCATTCGCGCTTCACTATATTTGGTCACGCTCACCCTCTTGTAGAGCTGACCCTTCCTCACAACTCTTGTGAAGTCCTCTATGCTTGGTTACTACACAAGATGAAACGACAAAAAATCAAACTCGCTTCAAACGCTTAAACAAAACAAGGTCTGCTCTCCATGTGGGAGGCAGACCTTGTTGTTTTGACTGAAGTCATTTCATTCCTTCGTTTCTTCCAATGATGAATTCGCCGTGACCGGGTTTCTGCGATAAATCGTCACGCCACCATGCTTGGCCTCTCCTACTACTTGAAAGAGCCAGCCTTTCTCAATCAAAATGGTTCGAACGGATAAAAAATCTTCGCGTGGCACGTTCACTTCATCCACTTGTTCGTCCAATAATTGTTGAAATGTCATTTCCCAATCAGTCATGTTGATTCTCCTTACGTAAGTCTTCATCATGCATCCATTCAAATAGACGACGTCCTGATTCTAAGCGATCCGTCTTGTCTAACAATGTTGCCGGGACGATCCGCGTCGCATCAATCGACTCATCACCGGCAAAAGCGACAGGTTCATTCGTCATCTGTTCAATATATTGAAGTGCAAACAATAAAATCGATTTTTCTGTATCCAATCCACTTTCCCGTAGCACAACATCAAACGACTCATCTCGTTTATTGTCCACTAGTAACGTCCGTCCCCCGTCGAGGAGAGCCAATGATGGCACAGCATCGACATGAAATACTTCATATGCGCGATAGGTCTGCTCATCACACAGTAAAAGGGGAACAAAACGACGTCGGCTCGTCCATTTCTTTAACTGAAACAAAATTTTCATCGAGGTGAACCACGTCGCCCCATCTCGATCTTTTTCCACTAAAATTGTGGGAACTGATGCTTCATCCGCTTCTTTTTTTTGAACGAATAACCATTTTTCTACATCTACCACGACGATCAAATCGTTTTCCTCCTTATGATCCATTCAGACAATGCAATCATCGTCAACGCAACGAGCCAACCGCCGAGCACGTCACTGAAGTAATGAACGTTCAAGATGACACGGCTGAGCGAAACCGCGAGGACGAGGCACAAGAGAATGAAGATGACGACTTTCGACTGTTTCTTTCGATACAGTACATAAGCTGTCAATCCATATAGGGCCAGCGACCCTGAGGCGTGTCCACTCGGAAAACTGTATGTCGTTGCATCGAGGGATGCATCAATGAGCGGTCGATCGATTCCGTAGACGAGCTTTAGCACCTGGGTAAACAGAAGTGTCCCGATTCCGACGAGCGCTAGTCGCCACGCTTCGATACGGTCCCCGCGCCAATACCAAAACAACAACCCTAATATGGAGAGCCCCACAATGACCTGTGCACTCCCGAGTTCTGTCACGTAGGCAAACACTCGATCCGGTAACGGTTGTAACCATTCATATACGAATGTGTTCATTGGATCGACCGCCCCTAAAACGACAAACACCGACACGATCACATAAGCGACCGTCCCGGTGATGACCACCATTTGCGGTGTCCACTTCATCAATACAACCCTTTTCTTTCACGCATCTCTTCTTCTCCGAAATCGACCATATCTCGCAATCGGTGCGCTAATCGTCCTGAAGCGTTGGCAGCGATGGCACCGACGAGATCGTCCATGAACGTATGCACTTGCCCATCATCCATCTTCGTGTCGAGTTGTTTGATGATACCGATTTTTGCCTTGTCTAAGTATCCGAAAGTCGTAACGGCAATCGAACCATATGTGTTGACGGCACCGATCGCAATCGTCTCGTCCACTCCAAATAAACCTTCGTCTGAGGCGATAATCGACAGAAGCGGTTCAGATAATTGGCCTTTTTCAGCCAACATGTCGAGCTCTGAACCAACAAGAATCGCATGTTGTAGTTCACGTTTGTCAAGAACCGCCTCGACAGAATCCATACAATCTTTTAAAGAAAGATGCGGCGAGTAAGGTGCCTGCATCTGGTATACGATTTCAGCAATCGATTCAATCGTGACCCCGCGTTCGAGCAAACGAGCACGAGCCGCTTCTCGGACGTCACGTGAGTGTGGTACGTGTTTCATAATAGGCGCAGGATCGAAATCCCGCTTCACATCCCTTCGTTCAGAGAGTCATCGTCTCTCTATATGATATAACCATTATACTGAAAAATTGAAAAAAGACGAACCCTGCTTTGACTTCCCACATTAAATCGGTCATCATTAACATGTAGGTTAAACGATCAAAGGGGGAAGAGGAATGAAGATTGGGGTAGTCTTATTTCCGTCTAAACAAGTGCAAGATTTTGCGAACTCTTATCGAAAACGCTATGACACAAAATACGCGTTGATTTCACCTCACGTGACCATTAAAGAACGGACAGAGGTGTCAGAAGAAGACTTACCGAAAGTACTCGAGTACTTGCAACAAGTTGCGGATTCGACTAAACCGATTCAGTTAAAAGTCGATGGCGTTCGGTCTTTCGCACCGACGAACAATGTGCTGTATTTAAAAGTGTTACCGACACGTGATTTGTCGACTCTACAGCAACGACTGCATGAAGATGTGCTCAGCCAAGCACCGAAATATGAATTCTTGCCGCACATCACGATTGGTCAAGATTTGACCGATGCCGAGCTGTTCGACGTCCTCGAACGTATGCGTATGGAGCAGGTTCATTTCGAAGAGACGATCACTCGGATGGCCGTCATGTATGAACTCGAAAATGAAACATGGAACGTCTATGAGACGTTCCGTTTCCGAGGCTAACCTTATATGCTCCGGTCGACGTAGCGACCGGGGTTTTTTTCTTGCTCTTCTTCAAGCCATTCTTCACGTCGAGGTCGGATTCGTTGGACACGTTTGATTCGTGTCACCGGTTCCATGCTTGCTCGACCTGATGGCTGGACTTGTCGGTTGACGTATTGCACGACAGTAAAATCAATCTGATAAGGACCCATGATCTGACCTCCTTCATAGGTCCTTACCCGATTTATTCACGAGGTAATACAAAAATGGCGCATCACTGCGCCATTCCCCAAATTTATAAAATATGGTATCCGCTATCTACGTGAATGACTTCGCCGGTCACGCCACTTCCCATTTCAGAGAGGAGGAAGAGGCCTGTCGAAGCCACTTCTTCCGCAGAAACGTTTCGACGCAATGGCGCCTTCTGTTCAAGCTCAGAAAGGATACTGTTGAAATCGCCGACTCCTTTGGCTGACAATGTACGAATCGGACCAGCTGAAATGGCGTTGACACGCACACCGTGGGGACCGTATTCGTTCGCCAAATACTTGACGCTCGAATCAAGGGCCGCTTTAGCGACACCCATCAAGTTGTAGTTCGGAACGACACGCTCGCCGCCGAGGTACGTGAGTGTGATCACGGAGGCGTCTTGTGCGAAGTAAGGCTTCGCCGCTTTCACGACTGCCGTCAAACTATATGCTGAGATGTCTAACGCTTGCGCGAACTGACCCCGTGTCATTTCTGAAAATTCACCACGCAATGCTTCTTTGTCAGCAAACGCGATCGAATGCGCGATTCCTTGAATCTCACCCGCTTGTTCGTGAATCGAACGGAATGTTGAATCAATCGCTTCGTCATTCGTCACATCACACTCAAGTAGAATCGCTTCTTGCTTCAACTCACTTGCGAGTGACTCGAGACCCGATTTGAATCGTTCTGCCGCATACGTTAACACGAGCTTCGCCCCTGCTTCATCAAGCATTTTGGCAATGGCCCATGCAATCGAGCGCTTGTTCGCAATCCCCATGACGACGTACGTTTTATTCGTTAATGTTGGAAAAATTGACATCATAAACTCCCCTTTTTTAGTACCTGGTGATAATATCTGTTCTCAGATTACAGAAAGGTTTCTGTTTTGTCAACCGACTCGTTACGTATTGCGATTTTTTTAAGTTGCGGTAAGATAAAATACGTATAGAAAGGGTGATTCGACTCCATTATGAACCGTATACAATCATATTTTAAAAGTTTAGATACGACACTGTTGACCATCGTCTTCCTATTGATGATCATCAGTCTCGGTGCAATCTATACCGCTCAACCGATGTTGCCAACGCGACTTCAACATATCAACTTCGCTCTTGAACAAGGCATTCGTTATGTCATCGGCTTTTTTGCGATGTTCGCAATCATGACGATCGAATATGAGCAACTCCGGAAAATCCATTGGTACTTATACGCATTCGGTCTACTTCTGCTCGTCGGTCTGATTCCGCTTCGTGACACGTCGCTCGTACCGAACATCAATGGGGCATATGGATGGTATAACGTACCTGGATTCAGTTTCCAGCCGGCCGAATTCATGAAGCTCTTTTTATTGATTTCCATGTCGACTATCGTCTACGAGCACAATAAACGTTATGGCTCGTCACAACTCGATACGTGGCTCCTCGTGAAACTGGTATTAGTGGCCATCCCGCCGCTCGGTCTGATTGTGACACAACCGGACTTAGGGACCGGGCTCGTCTTGATGACGATGCTCGGCGCCATCATCATCGTCTCGGGAATCGGTTGGAAGTGGCTTCTCGGTCTCTTCAGCGCCGCGGCTTTGACCATCGGCACGTTCATGTATCTGTTCTTTGCCCATTTCGAAGTCTTGCAAGCATTCGTACCTGGACACGCCCTCAACCGCTTCCAGGCCTGGATATATCCATACGAATATTCAGATGACTTGGCATTCCAATTGATCAAATCGCTACAGGCGATCGGTTCTGGACAGATGTTCGGAGTGGGATACGGCCAGGGCCTCGTCTATTTACCGGAATCTCACACGGACTTCATTTTTGCTGTTATCGCAGAACACTATGGGTTCATCGGCGCAGCTCTCGTGATCATCGTTTTCTTCCTATTCCTCTATCGGATGATTCACATTGCATTAGAGTCTAGTAGCGCGTTCGGAAGTTATATCGTCACCGGCGTTATCGCCATGTTCACGTTCCAGGTGTTCCAAAACATCGGTATGACGATTGGTGTCTTGCCAATCACTGGACTCACCCTTCCGTTCATCAGTTACGGGGGGACAGGGATTATCATGAACATGATTGCCATCGGTCTCGTCATGAACGTTGCCTCTAAATCAAAAACCTATATGTTTGATGATGATTGACAAAATCCCTCAAGGTTAGACCTTGAGGGATTTCTTTATATAGTTCGAAAATCTTCCGGAATCGGCGCCTCAATCTGAATCGTATCTCCTGTCATCGGGTGAATGAATCGCGCAGACGCGCTGTGAAGGGCGTGACGGGGCATACGAGCTGTCCCCCCATACATGGAGTCCCCAATGAGCGGATGACCGATATGGCGCAAATGCACGCGAATCTGATGGGTCCGTCCCGTCTCGAGTCGAATCGTCAATAACGAGCCGCTCCCAAACGGCTGACATGCGAGGATGTGCGTGATTGCGCGTTGTCCCTCAGTTGTCACGACTCGCTCCATAATCGAGTTCTCGGCACGCCCGATCGGTACATCAATCGTTTGTGGCGTCACTTCTTTTTCGACCAATGCCTTATACGTACGCATCAATCCATTCGCTTTCTGAAGTTCGCTGAATCGATGATGGATGAATCCGTACTTTGCAAATAAGACGACACCGCTCGTGTCACGATCGAGTCGATTGATCACATGAATCGCAGATGACAGACCGATGCGTTGATAATAGCCAAGTACAGCGTTCGCAAGTGTATCGGTCGGATGTAGTCGTGATGGGATCGTGGCAATCCCTGCCGGTTTATCGACCGCCAACAGCGTATCGTCTTCATACAGAATTCGAATCGGTCTTTCCGAAACGACCATGTCGAGTGATGGGGATTCGGGCGGGAATCGCACGATTACTTCATCTCCTGGTTCGAGTTCATGCCTTACGGTGCGGTGCATGCCATTCACTTCAATATCGCCTTCATGCTTCACGAGCGTGAGCATCTTTCGAGAAATGCCCATATCTTGCATTAAAAAGTCGCGAAGTGGGATGGCTTTCTCCACAACGCGACGAATCGTAAACCCTTGCATCCGTTACTTTCCTTCCTCGATGAACGATTCGCGAACTCGGCGCCAGAATGGGAAGGGCCGGAAACGAGCGAACGTCACTTTTTCTTTTGCGACCGCGCATCGAATCGAGACGACATCCGACCAGGACAACGCTTCCTGATGGTCAAACGCCAATTCAAATTCGGTTTTCGTGTGCGGCTTGATTTTCACTTGATGGTGTTTTGGTAAGAGAAGCGGTGCGCCAATCGTTCGATACACTAGGTTGTTGATCGAAGCCATCTCGGTCACTTGAATGGCTTCGATCGATGGGTGAACGATCGCTCCACCGAGTGCCTTATTATAGGCGGTCGAACCCGATGGTGTCGAAATACATAACCCATCTCCACGGAACGTTTCAAAGTAATCGTCTCGAATCGATAAATCACAGACGAGCGTTCGCTTGTAGTTCTTAATCGTACAGTCATTCATCGCCAATCGACGATCGGTCTCTCCGTTCTCATAGTCAATGAGCACTTCAACGAGCGGATAGGAGACTGGCTCGAACGATTCACTCGTGATCATCTCCGTCAGTTCATCCAACTCATCCGGCTGCCAATCGGCATAAAAGCCGAGATGCCCGGTATGAATCCCGACAAGGAGCGTTTCATCGAGTCGATCGATGTATTTATGAAACGCCTGTAACATCGTCCCGTCCCCTCCGACCGATACTACGATTCGGGGTTCTTCCGATAATGTATGTCCGGCGGCTTGAAGTTTTTCAGTCAGTTCCTGGGCGATTTCCGCTGATCGCGTATCTCCCCTCGATACAATCGCAAACTGCATATCGGTTTCCCCCTAGTCTTCATCCGTTTTCACGTTCATCTCTTTATCCCGAAACACTTGCTGGGCATCCTGAATTTCAACGCGGAGTTGGCTCATCTCGGCATCGAGTAAAAAGGCCGCCTCGGCTGCGCGTCTCAATCGTTCCTGCACTTCAAGAGGCATGTCGCCATCATATTTATAATTCAATGAATGCTCGATCGTGGCCCAGAAATTCATCGCAAGCGTGCGGATTTGCACTTCCACGAGCGTCGGGATTTCACCGTGAATCGTTTGGACCGGGTACTCGATGATGACATGATACGATCGATAACCCGAATCTTTCTGATGGGTAATGTAATTCCGTTCTTCCACTATTTTAAAATCTGTTCGACGATGTAGCAAATCCAAGACGTGAACGATATCATCGACAAATTGGCACATGATTCGTAATCCTGCTATATCTTGCATATCCGTCGCCAATTCATGGTCAGCGATATTCTTTCGTTTCGCTTTCTCAAGAATGCTCCCGACCGGCTTCACTCGACCTGTGACAAATTCAATCGGAGAATGGTCATTTTGGGATTTGAACTGCTTACGAACGGCTTTCAATTTGACTTTCAACTCGTCTACCGCAATTTGATACGGCACTAAAAACTGATCCCAGTTCACTGATTGCATACGCTGTCACCACTTTCGTTCTTTTCCGGAAAAAACGCGTCCTTTCCGTATGTATCCGTTTGTATGGTATCATAAACGAACAATTGTTCATAGAATGGAGCGATGATTCATGACCCAAGAAGTGGAAATTGAATTTAAATCAATGTTGACGAAAGACGAGTATGAGACACTCCTACGTGCCTATCAGCTTGATGATCAGGTTCGTTGGCAAGCGAATGACTATTTCGATACCCCTTCCTTTCAGCTAAAAGCGAACGGGGCGGCTCTTCGGATTCGCGAGCAGAAACAAGGTCAAGTGCTGACGTTGAAGCAACCAAACGAGGTCGGATTGCTTGAGACACATGCCACTATTACAGAAGATGAGGCTGAGGATCTGTTTAAGTACGGAATCATCCATGACGAGCAAATGAAGCAGGCACTGGCCCCGTTCCAGCTGAATGCACCGCTCGAACATCTCGGTCGACTCGAGACAAATCGGGCAGAGTTACAGATAGAAGACGGTCTACTCGTTTTGGACGAAAGCCATTATTTGGAGACGAACGACTACGAAATAGAATTTGAAGTGACGAATGAAGAAGAGGGAAAACGTGCGTTCGAAGGACTGCTTGCAAAACACGGTCTCCCCTATCGTCCCGCCAAAAATAAAATCGTCCGATTCATGGAATTAAAAATGAGTCGGTTGGAAGGTTGAGCAGATACATTGCCAACCTTTTTTTTTCGTTGCTACAATGAGTTTACAAAGTTAAATGAGTTTTTTAACGAGAGGAGGCGACACAAATGGAACTTGAACAATGTAATGGGTCATCCTGTTCACTGGAAGAAACTCCTATTCAAGTAACGTATAAGCCATTGGAGTTATTCTATTTCATGGACATCTCAAGTCCAGAGAACTTTCACGTGATGACACTAATCAAAAAGTTAGAGATTGAATACGAACATGTGATTCGTTTTCGAATGGTCTCTACCGTTCCTAGCTGTGTTGGCGGATGTCAGGAAGAAGTTCGCCTTCTCACCATGATCAAAGCGCTGGAATTACAAGGGAAACGTCATGCGATGCGCTTCTTGCGTCATTTGCATGTGAATGATCTATTCTCTGGTGAACAACTTGGTTCAATCGATTTATGGGAAATTGCACGTTCTTTCGAAGAGTATGGCCTTGATTTAAGTGAACTTGAAGCCGATCTTCAATCGAACCAGCTCTTGAATGCATTAGCTGTCGACCATCAAGTGTTGAAAGATTGGGAGATTGAGTCATTGCCCGCACTCACGTTCGTGACGCGCGATGAAGCATTGAAGATTGAAGGGGTATATCCGTACGATGTCTATCAATCGGTCATGACTGAATTGTTAGGTTATGCACCGAGCCGTACGACCGATTGGGATGTAGCCAAAGTGTTGGCACGCTATGATGCTTCGACCATCACAGAGCTATCGTACATTCTAGACATGGAGAAGACAGTGATTGAACGCGAATTGAAGAAGCTCTCCCTGCAACAGCGTTGCCGTCCTGTGCCAGGATGTAGCGGTGAAGCGTGGGCTCAAACGAAATAAAAAAGAACCCCATGGCCGGGGAGCCATGGGGTTTTTGACGTCTCAAGCGGGGACAAGAGACATCGAACCTTGAGGCCCGGGGAAGGCCTACAAGATGGGAGAAAGTTTACGGTCAATAAAGGGGTTTGTGATTGATTTCACACTTATAATATACCTAGAACAGAATCACCTGACAACCTCTTTGTGCACATTGTCACATATTGTTCACGAGAACAATAATGATTCCATTTCATCAAGAACTGCCTCGAACTGATCGAGCGCCTTCAATACCGGCTCCTTCGTTGTCATATCGACACCAGCCGCCTTCAGCACCTCAATCGGATAGTCACTAGAACCCGCCTTCAAGAAGTTATCGATATAACGACGTACGGCTGGCTCCCCTTCTTCCATGATCTGTTGTGACAGTGCAGCAGATGCCGAAATCCCTGTCGCATATTGATAGACGTAGTAGTTGTAATAGAAGTGTGGGATGCGCGCCCACTCATATGAAATCTCTTCATCGATGACAATCTCGTCTCCGAAATAGCGTTTGTTCAACTCGAGGTACGTTTCATTTAAGTACTCCGGAGTGAGCGATACGCCTTCTTGAGCAGCTTGATGAATCATGTGTTCGAATTCAGCGAACATCGTTTGACGGAACAATGTTCCACGGAACGTTTCAAGCTGATTGTTCAGCAAGTAGAGACGCTCCTCTTTCGCTGTTCTCGTTTTCAACAAATGGTCGTTTAACAAAGCTTCGTTCGTCGTCGACGCCACTTCTGCAACGAAGATTGAGTAATCGCCATACGGATATGGTTGCGATGTGCGTGTGTAATGACTATGCACAGAGTGTCCGAACTCGTGTGCGAGCGTGAACAAGTTATTGACGTTATCTTGCCAGTTCATGAGGATGAACGGTTGCGTATCGTACGCTCCCGAGGAGTAAGCACCGCTACGCTTACCACGCGTCTCTCGTACATCGACCCAACGCGACTCGAGACCGTCTTTGACAATTTGGACGTACTCTTCTCCGAGTGGTGCCAAACCATCTACCATCCATTGTTTCGCTTCCTCATATGACACTTTCATCTCGACATCTTTGACGAGCGGTGTGTAGAGGTCATACATATGCAACTCATCTAAGCCGAGCGCTCGCTTACGTAACGCGACATAACGATGTAACAAGTCGAGTCGTTCGTTCACTGCTTCTACGAGGCCGTCGTATACAGACTCCGGAATCGCATTATGGTGGAGTGCGGACTGTCTTGCACTTTCAAATTTACGCACAGTCGCATAGAAGTTATCTTTCTTCACACTTCCTGACAATGTCGAGGCGAACGTATTCAAATATTGCGCGTACGTCCCGTACATCGCTTTAAATGCCCCTTCGCGGACGCTTCGGTCAGCCGATTCAAGGAACGTGATATATCGACCGTGCGTCAACTCGACTTCTTCCCCTTTTTCATTTTTCACTTTCGGGAATTTCAAGTCCGCGTTGTTGAGCATACCGAACGTCGAGCTCGATTGACCGAGCACATCTCCCGCTTGTGCCAAAATGGCTTCTTCTGCCTCTGTCAATACGTGCGGACGCTCAAGTGCCAACTCATCGAATGCATGACGATAAACGCGAAGTGACTCATTCTGCTCCATGAAGGCTTCAATCTGTTTCTCATCAATCGAAAGCAACTCAGGTGTCATAAACGCGAGTTGCGCTGAAACTTGAGAAGCAAGTGAGCCGGCACGATCATTCAATGCTTGATAATGGCTATTCGCCGTATCTTCGTCATAGCGCATATGCGCATATGTATATAGCTTATGTAACTGACGTGAGAGATCGTCCCGAAGTTGCAACGCTTCGTATAACGTCTCCGCCGACTCCCCAAGGCGTCCTTTAAATCCAATCAATTCCGGTACTTTCTCTTTTAACGCTTGAAAATCCGATTCCCAAGCCTCGTCATTGCTGTAGATGGTCTCTAAGTTCCACGTTTCTTCCACTGGAACTTGTTGTCTAGTCAATACCTCTGACATACGTCCACTTCCTTTTCGATGATTTAGTCGATTGTAAGATCAATCGCTGAAGTCCTTGAAACAAACGTGTATCGTGATGTCTGGCCTCCTCGTAATGCTTCGGATGCGGCCATGACCTGACATCACAGGATAGACGACTCGCATTCAAGAGTTGTTTCCATTGTACATGAAATGACTGGGAAAAGTCGCTTGTCGGTGTCACCCCAAATTGTCGACACGTTTTTTGAATACTCCATTCCACGGAATCGTGAGGTGACTCGTAGCGATTCAAATAAAGAACGGTTTGAAAATCAATCGGATGCACACGAATTCCCCAAAGCGATGATAGCGGAAGGTAACAGGCGGTCGGTAATAATGCGGGTAACAGACCAAGTGGATAGAGCCGATTCAATATGAGCCGTCGATTTAACGGAGATGGGTAAAGAGGCGACATCCGTTTACGACGAATCATCTCTGTCCATTCAAAAGCATCGAACCGGTAGTAAGCTTCGTACGGTGACGTGTTCACGGATGATGAGATTTCCCAGTTTCCGATTCCATACTTGATCGAAATCGGAAATCCATTGAAGCGTAACAATCTCCCATTTTTCACAGTCAATAACCGATGTCGCTGAAACAGTTCTAGACGCATCCATGGTTGAAACGATTGATTGCTTCTCAAATCGAGACCGCTCGCAATCCAAATGACATCAAGCCCCGCTCGTCGATAATCAATCGTTCGCTCGGCGTATTCTTCCGGTCGCAAGGGAGATGCCTGAATTTCGAACACGGTGTGCTGCCCGTCCATGTTCGTGAGGATGTCAGCCCGACGATTCTTAATCGTCACTTCTTGCTCGACTGGATAGCCTTTCTCTTGAAGCCACTGGCACACCGCCCATTTATCCTGATGGTGCGTGACCGATTCAGCCCTCCCACAGGTGTGGATATGCGCAAAATGTAGCCGTCGCTTCACACCTTGCTTCACAATCAATACTTCCTGACAAGTCGGACATCGAAAAGGAGCAAGTTGCTCTGCTTGCATCCGATTTAATGTAAAGGAATCAATGATATCCCCTTCCCGATCGATTGCAAACCGCATCTTGCTCCCTCCTCATAGCAATGGTGAAAACATTCTGGCTAATGATTCAACGAGTTTGATAAAGAATGACCGTTTCGCGAACTCTTCTAATACGAGTTCGTGAGACCCTTCGAAATCATCATATAAGTCTTGTTTCAGTTGATGGACTGAGTTCGTGTTATAGAGGAGCGCATTGACCTCGAAGTTCAAATGAAAGCTCCGAAAATCCATGTTCGCCGTCCCAATCGTGGCTAATCCATCATCCACCACGATGACTTTCGAATGCATGAATCCCTTCTCATATAGATAGATCTTTACCCCGGCGAGTAACAGTTCTTCGTAATAGGACCGACTTGCGTAGAACACGATTTTATGGTCGGGATAACTTGGTAAGACGATGCGGACATCAATTCCTGATAATGATGCCGTCTTTAAGGCACTCATAATGTCCTCATCCGGAATCAAGTAAGGTGACGAAATGTAGACAGATTTTTTCGCAGCATTGATGAGTGAAAAGTAAATGGACTTCATCGTCTCATACGGTTCATCCGGTCCACTCGCAACGATTTGAACCCCTCCGCTCGCACTTCTTACCGTTTCAAGCGGCTCTAGATAGAACGGTGTGAACAGGCGTTCCCCAGTCATGTAATACCAATCTTGCAAGAAAATCAATTGTAGTTCAGATACCCCTTCTCCTCTGACATACAGATGGGTGTCGCGCCAAAACCCGAACTTAGAGTGCTCACCCAAGTACTCATCCCCTACATTCAAGCCACCTGTGAATGCCTCCGTACCATCGATGACCACGATTTTCCGATGGTTGCGATAGTTCGTCTTACTTGAAACGAGTGGCAATACAACTGGAAAGAATGCCTGGACTTGGACACCGGCTTGCTTCATCTCTTCAAAGAACGTGCCGCTCGTATGAATGGACCCGACGGCATCATACAAAAATCGGACTTCGACCCCCGCCTTCGCTTTTTCGATCAAGATTCGCTGTATTTCCCGAGAAATACGATCTTCCCGGAAAATATAATACTCTAGATGGATGTGTCGGGACGCTCCTTTCAGAGCCGGCAATAACTTCGAAAATTTTTCACGGCCGTTCGTCAAGATTTGCGTATACGTATTCGATGAGACCGGTAGCTGGTTCAACGAAGAAGTCAAATGCATCAGCTTCTCGTAATCATCGTGGGCGAACATGAGGGACGGCGATAACGTCATCGCTTTCTGACGATAGGCCAAGTACGTCTCTTCATCAAGCATCGCTTTTTCTTTGAACATTCGTTTACGGCGATAGTTCTGACCGAATACAAAGTATGCGAATAATCCGATGACCGGAAAACCAATCATGACAATTGCCCAAATGAGCGTACGTTGTGGATTTCGATTTTCAAGTAAGATGACGAGCAATATGCTGAACGTTGTCAAAAAGACGAGAATCGAGAACAATCCAATTACTTGTGAGCTCCAGTAATACGATAATATCGCAATGAGTCCTGCGAGCAAAATGAGGGAAAAGAGTACTTGTATGCGTCGCAACATATTATAAGCTGACCTCGTTTCTGTCATGTATTATCATTAATTATACATCGTAACGTCATCTTTTTGAGGGGAGCGAATGAATTATGGGGACTTTTCTGATCACAGGTGCGACAAGCGGGATTGGTCGCGCCGTCGCTTTACAGTTGACTGCTAAAGGGCACCGAGTCATCGGGATCGGTCGGGATGAAACAAGAGGCGCCGCTCTCGAGTCTGATTCAAATGGACAAGCCATATTTATTCGATGTGACCTTGCTTCGATAGAGGACATCGACCATCTTTTCTCTCAATTGAAAGAACAAGGTGTGACCTTGAACGGATTATTCAATAACGCTGCTACTTTTGGTAGACCGGGCACACCTGAACGTTTGACACATGAGTCGTATAACGAGGTATTCGATGTCAACTTGTATGCGCTGAACACCGTCACACAACGTGCCATTCCCCTATTTGACCAAGGAGCGAGTGTCGTCAACAATGCTGCCATCGTTGGGCACGTCAAGTTCCCTCCGATGCTCGCGCACTATGCCGCTTCAAAGGCGGCCGTAATAGCCTTAACTAAAACGTTCGCACACCGAATGAAAGGAAAAGTAAGATTCAATGCCGTTTGTTTTGGACCGATTGACACACCGCTCAGTCACAAGCTATATGGGGGTGAAGCAAAGTTCAAAGAGGCGATGACCCACCATTTCCGGGGACATGCCGCACATCCTGAGGAAGTGGCGCCGGTCGTAGAATTTTTATTGACTGATGCTTCAACTTACATTAACGGCCAAGCCATCACAGTCGATGGCGGATATACATTGTCTTGAACAGAGACCACCTCTTCTTTAGAACAGGTGGTCTCTACTCATGTCGTCATCTTTTTAGCCCGATTCATTTTATTGCGCAAATAGTTCTGTTCTTTCGCATGAAGACGATCCCAATCAATCACATCCGCAAAATATTGAATCATGTCCTCAAATGTCGAATCGAGTGTTTCATGTGCTTGGAGGCGCGCCATTCGAATCGCCTCGAACACGGACCCCATCACAAAGATATCTCGGCTCGCATAAGTCTGCATCGGCGATAGCGATTCAAATAGAATCGTCTCAAGCGTTTTTCGTTTCACATGCCAGTCAGACTTCCCGTTCGAATACAAAAAATCACCATCTGGTAATTCACAAAGTTCTCGTAAAATATCCCCGATGTAGTGAATCGCATGAATTGCGGTGTTCGGATCATTGATTCCTGGAGAGATTCCTCTTAGCGCAATCTCACTCAATTTTTCAATCGCAAATGACGGGTCTTGCATCGAAGAACGCACTTCCCCAATCTCAAATAACTCGATATCCGGTGCGTCCTCGCCTTTCCAAAACCCGAGTAAATCACCTTTGGCAACGAAATCCCCGACGGCTACGACGGACTCAAAGTCCGTTTCATGATCTCCTTGTTTCTCTCTTAAAAACAATCGGATGTACCCCGTTTGCGGAGCTCGTACCGCTTGACCTTCCAATGAATGGACAGATCGAGGCAAGACGAGATGAACCTCATCCGACTCAATCGCATCTTTTTGCTCGCTGATGACGGAGAGCGCTTCTTTATGTAACGCGGATAATAGACGTTCCGCCTGAATCGAAACACTGATCGTCTGGATGAACTTGACGAATGCCCAAATCGAACCAATAACTAAGAGCACACTGATCCCGGACGACAACACGACGCCTTCATCTGCTGTACGGACGAGGAATAGGTTCGAAATTCCATAAACCGTCGTCATGATGAAAAGACCGAGCGTATGCTTGGCCGACGTGTTCGTCAAAAAGTTATTGATTGTCCGGGGAGAGAACTGAGAGGAATACGTTGTCAATACGACCAGAATCGTGGAAAAACTGAACGTCATCATCGTCATCAGGCTCGTAAATGTCGAAGACAACACAGACGCCGCTGAGTCCAGGTCTAAATAAATAAAGCCTGGTAATAAATCACGAAAGAAATCCCCAAACACTTGGGTTAATGCCGTTAATACGATGCCACCCGTTCCGTATAAAAATGGGACAAACCATGCACTGTCATCAAGTAGTAATCGAATTCGTCTCACCATACCAACACCTCTTTACCGTCGATTTGAAAAAATCGCCTGTCCAACTGAACAGGCGATGTACCATTAAAAATAGTGACGTACTTTCGCAAAGACGTCGCCATCGAGAATGAGTTTCCCATACTCTTCAAGCATCGGTTGCGTCTGTGTACTGAACGTTAAATATTCTGCTAAAAGACTGAGTGCATTCTCTTCGTCTTCCGGTTCCATTTCATCCGGGAAATCAATCCACAAGTAGTAACGGTCTTGATAATGGTATAGTTTCAAATCAAGATCGCTGAACATGTCTCCTGTACGTTTACTCAGCGAAATGATTGCCTCGAAATCATTTGTTTCCATCGCGAGTGGTGCCCAAGCATCTGCCTCGGCTTCAAGTTCATCCAACTCACTCAATTGGTCGAGTACCGATTGTTGATCCCGTGCCTCATCGATTGCTGATCGAAGAAGCGAACCGAGTTCAGAATCGTCTTCCGTGTCCATTACATTTTTCGCGATTGTCACAGTCACTTCTAGACCTTTTTCAAAAGCTTGTACTTGAATCCATAGTGGACCATCAAACGAGATGTCTTCACGTTCGTGAGCCTCGTCCATCATTTGCCAGAACAGCTGCTCGCCACGTTCTCGGTTGTACCAAATTTCATCACGAGCAAAACCACGTTTTTCGATATCCACGTATGTGATGAAAAATTTGACGGTATTATCATTGATGCGCTCAATTTTCACGATTGTCCACTCCCTTCTCACCTCGCTCCCAATTCACATAAGGAGGAGAGGGGAAATTGTCTTGTTATCTTTGTACCCTTTTTAACATCGTTCAATCTAGATGAAGGGTTATAACTTTATTTTATAGGAAATAATCGATAATAAAAAGCACACTGCTTAAACAGTATGCTCTCATTCATTCACAAGTCGCTGGGCTTCCTGTAATTGGAACGTCCGAACTTTACGTGGCAAGAATCGACGAATCTCATCTTCGTTATATCCGACCTGTAAACGTTTCTCATCAATCAGAATCGGACGACGTAAAAGACCTGGATATTCTTGAATCAAATCGTAAAGCTGTTGAAGAGATAACGCATCAACAGACACATCGATTTTAGAAAAGACTTTCGAGCGAGTCGAAATGATTTCATCCGTCCCGTCTTCTGTCATACGTAAAATTTGTTTAATCTCATTCAATGAGAGCGGTTCTGAAAATATGTTTCGTTCTGTAAACGGGATATCATGTTCTTCGAGCCAAGCCCGTGCCTTTCGGCAAGATGTACAGCTTGGAGACGTATAAAGTGTGACCATTTTTCTTCCTCCCTGATCGAGTATGCGTCCATCTTTTTAAGTGACTCTATTTGTATACCCAAATTCGCATCCACTTAATTATAGTAATTCTTATTTATCAAAACTTCAATGATATTCTTTATCAATCAGATATGAAAAGAGGGCGCATTCGTTGAATGCGACCTTGAACGACCTAACTTAAGACGCAGGGATTCGAGAAACCGGTTGAGACACCGTCTCTTTCCCTGGCTTGACTTGTAAGTCTTTCAACTTTTTCTTCAATACTTCCTTCAAAAGTCTCTTTTTCTCTCGCAGAACCTTGTCACGTTCTTTCATGGCCTCTCACCCCCATACAGCGTAAGGAACCAACCGAGCATTACCGATTCTGAAAATCTTGAAGTTGCACTATATCTACATTTAAATTATAGCACACTCGTTTGTGAAATGTGAATCATTCTTATACATTCATCTCAAATTTAAACGGATATCGTTTGCAATGACTTGAAGAAACCTGTATAGTTTATAGAAATAACCTTTTTATTTTTAAGGAGGAGAGCGATGATGAGAATCACTTTAGAAACGATTATGAAACATCCGGTTACCCAAAAATATTTAACTCGATCTGGCTTAAAACATGCGGTCGACGTCTGTGAACGCGCTCTCGAAATGGCAACGAAACGTGGTCTTGATACAGATTTGGCGACGAAAGCTGCGCTTCTTCATGATATCGGACACTATGAATGGTATACAGAAGGTAAATGGAATTATGATTTGTATCGTCAGAACGATATCCATGCGATCAAGGGGGCCGAACGCGCCCACAAATTATTGATTCGTTTAGGGGAAGATCCAGCCCGAGCAAAAGAGATTTCTGTCATGATTCTCTTGCACACGGATTCCTACCTACCACCGAATCGTATTCAACGAACTCCACTTCAACAGCTCGTCCATGACGCGGACACGTATGTGGAGCAGCCAGGCGGTCTTCATCATTACGAGACAATGGAAATTGAAGATGCGTTAGCTCGCGTCCGTCAAATCGACGCCATCGTGGAACGTCTTTCTAATTTACCACGCATCTCGAACGGATAATCAGTCACCTACTTTAATAGGTGATTTTTTTGTGCAAAAAAAATCCTGACTCAATAAATGAGTCAGGATTGATTTCGTTATACGAGTTGCGCTTTATACGCTTCGTACTCTTCGTCTGTGAGCGAGACATAGTGCCCCGGCTCAACTTCGCGAAGTGGCGGGATACTTGAATCTTCATCTGAACGGCCGACTGGACCTTTTGATGTTGACTCGTATACGATCCGCTTACGTGTACGTTCATGCTCCGGGTCCGGAAGCGGAATCGCTGAAAGGAGCGATTTCGTGTACGCATGAATTGGGTTCTCGTAAAGGCGATCTGCTGTCGCAAGCTCTACGAGGTGACCTTGATACATAACACCGATACGGTCAGAGATGTATTTAACCATCGACAAGTCGTGGGCGATGAACAAATACGTCAAATCGCGATCGCGTTGCAATTCTTTCATCAAGTTGACGACCTGGGCTTGAATTGAAACGTCAAGTGCTGAGATCGGCTCATCGGCGATGATGAAGTCCGGTTCAACCGCAAGAGCACGGGCAATCCCGATACGCTGACGCTGACCACCTGAGAATTCATGTGGATAACGGCTTGCGTGCTCTTTTGTCAAACCAACTGTTTCAAGAAGGTCATATACGCGATTCATGCGGTCTTCTTTCGTCTTCGCAAGACCGTGAATATCGATTCCTTCTGCAATGATATCGGCGACTGTCATACGCGGATTGAGCGAAGCGTATGGATCTTGGAAAATCATTTGCATCGCACGGTTGAATTTCAACTTGTCTGCCTTCGATTTTTTATCGTGGACGTTTTCGCCTTTGAACACGACATCACCATCCGTCGCGTCGTAGAGACCGATAATCGTACGTCCTGTCGTTGACTTCCCACAACCAGACTCACCTACGAGCCCAAGCACTTCACCTTTGTAAATATCGAATGAGATCCCGTCGACCGCTTTGACAACACGGCCACGACCAATTTTAAAGTGCTGCTTCAGGTTTTTTACCTCGAGTAATTTCTCGCGTTCCATTATTCAGCACCACCTTTCGTAAACGATTTTGCGAACGCACTGTCTGGACGATATTTGAGAGCGAGTTCACGAATCGCACGTGGCGGATTAACCGCTGGTGCTTGTGGGTGTAACAACCAACTTGAAGCAAAGTGTGTATCACTTACTTGGAACATCGGTGGCTCTTTCTCAAAATCAATCTTCATCGCGTATGGATTACGCGGTGCGAACGCATCCCCTTTTGGAGGATCGAGCAAGTTTGGAGGCGTACCCGGGATTGCCGGTAACGCTTCATTGCGGTCATCCGTCGGACGCGGCATCGAACCGAGAAGCCCCCATGTGTATGGGTGACGTGGTTCGTAGAAAATTTCATCAACCGTTCCTTTTTCAACGAGACGTCCCGCATACATAACAGCAACACGGTCAGCCATGTTCGCAACAACGCCAAGGTCGTGCGTGATGAAGATAATCGCTGTGCCAGTCTTTTGCTGAATGTCTTTTAACAGTTCAAGAATCTGCGCTTGAATCGTTACGTCGAGTGCTGTTGTCGGTTCATCGGCAATCAACACTTTTGGGTTACAAGCGAGTGCGATCGCAATAACGATCCGTTGGCGCATCCCACCAGAAAGTTGGTGTGGATACTGTTTCAAGCGTGCTTCAGGGTTTGGAATCCCTACAAGTGTCAACAGTTCGAGCGTACGTTTCTTCGCATCCTCACCCGTTAACCCTTGGTGCTGTTTCAACCCTTCTGCGATTTGCTTGTAAATCGTCATCGTCGGGTTGAGCGATGTCATCGGGTCTTGGAAAATCATTGCGATGTCGCGACCACGAATTTTAAGCATTTCTTTTTCCGAAAGTTTCGCCAAGTCTTTTCCTTCGAACATGATTTCTCCGTTCGTGATTTCACCTGGAGGGTTCGGAATGAGACGCATAATTGCCTTAGAAGTAACGGATTTACCTGAACCCGATTCTCCTACGATGGCGAGCGTCTCGCCTTTTTTCAAATCAAACGAAACACCACGAACAGCCTGAACTGTTCCTGCATATGTGTGGAACGAGACCTCTAAGTCTCGGACTGATAAAATCGTTTCCATGCACGAGTCCCCCTCTTTCTTTTTTATTTACGCATTTTCGGATCGAACGCATCACGCAAACCGTCAGCAAGCAAGTTGAAGCTGACCATAAGCAAGACGATGATGACAGACGGGATAATAAGAAGGAACGGGAATGTCCGTAGTTCTTTGTATCCATCGTTGATCAACGTACCAAGTGATGCCTGTGGTGGTTGAAGCCCGATTCCGATAAAGCTGAGGAATGCCTCGAAGAAAATAGCAGATGGAATCGTGAACATGAGTGTGATGATAATAGCACCCAATGTGTTCGGAATTAAATGTTTGAAAATCAAGCGTCCACTTGAAGCACCGAGTGTACGAGCTGCCAAGACGAACTCTTGGTTTTTGAGTTTAAGAATCTGCCCTCGAACGAGTCGACTCATCCCAATCCAACCGGTGATGGCCATGGCAAGGATGATGGTGAAGACACCTGGGTCAAAGATCAAGATGAACAAGATGATCAAAATCAAGTTAGGTACACCTGTCAAGATTTCAACAATACGTTGCATGATGTTATCCGTACGTCCACCGAAGTAAGCTGAAATACCACCGTACGCGACTCCAATGATTGTATCGATGATGGCTGCGACTAAACCGATGAAGAGGGAGATTCGTGTCCCTTCCCAAATCCGCGACCAAAGATCACGACCGAGATAATCGGTACCAAACCAGAAGTTTTCTTCTACATTCTTCTGTTCGTAGAAGTCGATTTCACGACCTCCAAGTGTTGCCAACCCATCAAATCCAGCCCATTCAAGTCCAGTGACTTTAGGCGGTAGTTTTGCTTGCGAGATGTTCTGTTCGTATGCATCTCGGCTTGAGAGCATCGGTCCAAACAAAGCGAGTGCGACGAGAATTAAAATAATCGAGAGCGAGATGATAGCCGCCTTGTTTTTCTTTAGGCGCATCCATGCATCTTGCCAAAAGTTCAAACTTTTTCCGGCAATCCGCTCACCAAGCTGTTCATTCATTTCAACTGGTGTGAACATGTCTTGGTCGAACTGTTCGTAATTCTTTTTGTTTTCAATCATCAGTTATTCCCCCCAAGACGAATACGTGGGTCCACAACCCCATAGAGCAAGTCGACAAGTAAAATGATAATAATGAAGAGGGCCGAGAAGAAGAGTGTCGTGCCCATGATGACAGAGTAATCATTCAACGTGATTGACGTAACGAACAATTCTCCAAGACCAGGTACTGCGAAAATTTTCTCGATAACGAATGTACCCGTTAAAAGTCCAGCTGTCATCGGTCCAAGAATCGTGATCGCTGGGATCATCGCGTTGCGTACCATGTGTTTCCATACGATGGCGTTACCCGTCAACCCTTTCGCTTTCGCGAGCGTGACATAGTCTTGTCCGGTTACTTCTAACATCTCGGTTCGGACGAAACGGGCAATTGATGCCGTAACCCCGAGCGATAACGAGATGGTTGGTAAAATCGTATGAGCTGGTGATTCCCAGAATGCTACCGGGAGCAACTGTAATTTAACTCCAACATAGTACTGAAGGAGGGCTGCAAAGACGAACGATGGGACGGAAATCCCTATTACCGATACGAACATTGCACCATAGTCAATTGCCGTATTGTGACGAATCGCCGCAACAACACCCAACAATACACCTAATAGAGTTCCAAGTACTAATGCCTGAACCCCTAATTGTGCCGATGGACCGATACGTTCCATAATCAACTCAGTTACTGGACGGTTAGCCGTACGGAACGATACGCCAAGGTCACCTTGTAGCATGTTTCCAATGTACGTCGCATAGCGGACCGGAAGCGGATCATTGAGTCCGTAGCGGTCATTCAACAATTGAATTTGTGATTCTGTCAGTTTTTCCTGGTTCTGATAAGGCGAACCTGGGAGCAGGTCCATCAGGAAGAACGTGAACGTGGCAATCAAGAAGAACGTGATGAGGCCGTAAGTCAGCCGTTGTAGGATATAACGTCCCATGAATAAAAACCCCCTGTTTTGTCTAATTCTTTCTACTACTTGCACCAACAGCATCACTATGACATATGACCTATTTTTCAAATTCACAAAATGAAAGGAATTTTCTGAAAGAATAGCTTATACGTCATCTCAAGGCTCTTAGTACAGCGACTGAAAATAAAGAAAATTCTTTTCAGAGATTATTCTGAATTTTCACTGTTACTACATTATACTTTACCAACAAAACATTTGAACAGTATTTTCTCATACTTCGCTAGAATTTTTTAGAAAATTGGGGACATGCGGTTAGCATGCCCCCTCCTTCCATTACTTAATATCAACGTATTTGTACTGGTAATCAGCACCAAATAATTGACGGTTGAAGTTCTCGACGTTTGGACGGATCAAGTATGCCACACCAGCTTGGTAGATAGGCATGATTGCTTGATCTTGTTCAATCAAGAGAGCTTCAGCTTCTTTGAACAAGTCGTAACGTGCATCGATGCTTGTTTCAGCAGATGCCTCATCAATCAACTTGTCATACTCAGATGACGAGTAGTTGATGTCGTTTTGTCCATTGTCTGAAGTGAAGATACCAAGGTTCGTAAGCGGATCTTGGTAGTCAGGTCCCCAAAGTGCGAATGACATTTGGTAGTCCCCTTTTGCTTCACGCTCAAGTTTGTTGTTGAAAGGTTGTTGAGCGATCTCAACCGTTACGTTCGGCAAGTTCGACTCGATTTGACCTTTCATGTACTCAGAGATTTGTTTCGATACTTCACTGTCGAACGAGAGGAGTTCGATTGTTGTTGCTTCTCCACCGGTTACTTCTTCCCAAAGTGAAGCAGCTTCTTCAGTGTTTGTTTTGAAGTATTCCACGCCTTCTGTATAATCCGTTCCGTCTTCATACTTGATGAAGTCTTTCGGGATGAATGACGTCGTTGCTACTGAACCGTTGTTCAAGAGCTGATCGATAATTCCTGATGGGTCGACTGCACGTGCGATTGCTTTACGTGCATTTACATCAGAGAAAAGTTCATCTTCATGGTTAAACTTGAAGTAACCAACTGCAGAACGAAGACCTGTGTTGTAATCTTCATCTTCTTGGAATGCTGCGACTTGTTCTGATGCGAGACCAGCATAGTCGACATCGCCCGCTTCATACAAGTTCACGACTGTAGATGTTTCTTTAACAACTTTCACATCAACTGAGTCGAGAGCAACATTTTCTGCATCCCAATATGATTCGTTTTTCGTTAAGACATAGCCTTGTTCACGATCCCATTTAGTCCATGTGAACGGTCCGTTATAAAGAAGGTTTTCAGGACCAGTCGTGAAGTCTTCACCTTTTTCTGTAGCGAATGCTTCGTTGATCGGAGTGAATGTACCGAACGAAGTAAGTGAAAGGAATGATGGGTCTGGACGCTCGAGTGTAACTTCGAGTGTCTTCTCATCGATTGCTTTTACGCCAAGCTCTTCTTTTGGTGTGTCACCAGTGTTGATTGCTTCAGCGTTTTTAACTGTGTTCATGATGTAAGCGTACTGTGAGCCTGTTGCAGGATCAACAGCTCGTTGCCAAGCGTAAACAAAGTCGTTTGCTGTGACCGGTTCCCCGTTTGACCATTCAGCATCACGAAGTTTGAACGTGTAAACCGTTTCGTCTTCGTTTACTTCTGGTTCGCCTTCAGCAAGTGCCGGGACGGCATTTCCATCTTTATCAAGACGGTAAAGACCTTCCATTGTGTTGGCGATCAAGTTGAATGCGACCGCGTCTGTAGCAAGAGCCGGATCGGCTGTTGTGATATCTGACGTATCCGTCAAACGAAGAACTTTTTCTCCGTTTGAAGAAGAACTGCCGCCATCAGAGTCTCCGCCTGTTGAACAAGCCGCGAGAACTGAACCGAGTGCCAAGATGATCGTCATCATGAGCAAAATCGATTTTTTCTTCATTGCGATTTCCCCTTTCATTTTGAAAAGCTAGCCGATCGTCGAATAAACATCTTACTTTTTCTTTAATTTTCTGAATATTTCATAAAGTATTCGACGAAAGAACGTTAGGGCTATTGTAAGAAATTTTTAATGAAACTGTCAACTATTGAATGAACCGCTATCATTCGACATCATTTTCTTACTCGCTTTATGCCCTACGTTCCTAGTATCATAGAAGAAACACGGAATGTTGACACATTTCTTTTATCGATTGAAAGGAGATTACATCGTTGAAAAAGTTTCGAAGTATATTTTTTGTTTGGGGAATTGTCACACTTCTCTATACCGTTTGGTCGATTTTTTCCTATTTCCTAAGTGAATCTTTCACGTTTCACTTAAGTGGTGGCTTATTTGTATCAGGTATACTCATCTTTGCCATCGGGATGTTCTCCCATATGAGTGCATCCGGTCTATTTGACGGAATCATGTACGGATTTAAACGCAATCGACGCGCAAGGTTGAAGGAAATTGATGCCGATTACGAAGAGGATGAGGAAGAAGATCCGGAAGATCGACAACTCCGTAAACAATCGGCTTGGAACTGGGTGTATGTCGGAGTTGGAAGTATCGCTCTCTCATTTCTCGTCGCTTTTATTTAATCTTTTCGTCACTTGAATCCTGTGCTAAACTAAATGCAGAATAAGAACGCTTGGATGAAGACAAGTAATTCAATTCCCCTTTTCCTCAGAGAGTCTACGGTGCTGTGAGTAGATGAAAAGTTATTGAATGAATGGACTTCGGAGTGGCTCGCCTGAACAAAAAGTATGGCGAGACGGTTCACGCCCGTTAACGCGTTCAAGTGGCATAGTATATGCAAATTTGGGTGGCACCGCGGTTATTCGTCCCGATTTATTCGGGAGGACGACTGCGGTTTTTTATATTTTTCGGAGGTGTATTCACATGGCAACGATTTTTTCAGGAATCAAACCGACCGGCGTCGTGACGCTCGGGAACTACCTTGGCGCGATGAAACAATTCGTCGACCTACAAGACGACAACAATGCCTATTATTGTATCGTCGATTTACATTCAATTACTGTTCAACTCGACCGTGTCGAGCTCATGAACAACACGCGAAAATTAGCAGCACTTTATCTCGCGTCCGGTCTCGACCCGGAGAAAGCGACGATTTTCGTACAGTCTGAAGTAAAAGCACACGCTCAACTCGGTTGGATGTTAACTTGTATCGCCGGCATGGGCGAGCTCGGTCGTATGACGCAGTATAAAGACAAGTCGCAAGGCAGCGAGAATGTAGGCGCAGGGTTGTTCGTCTACCCGACGCTCATGGCTTCTGATATTTTGTTATACAATACGGAACTCGTTCCAGTCGGAGACGACCAAAAGCAACACATCGAACTTACTCGTGACTTGGCGGAACGCTTTAACAAACGTTATTACGAGACATTCACGATGCCGGAACCACTCATTCAAAAAGAAGGCGCACGGATCATGTCTCTCACGAATCCCGTGAAGAAGATGTCGAAATCGGATTCGAATGCCAAAGGATATATCTCGATGCTCGACGAGCCGAATGTCATCCGCAAGAAAATCAAGAGTGCCGTCACAGATTCGAGTGGTGTCATCTCATTTGATCGGGAGAATAAACCGGGGATTTCGAACTTGTTAGAAATTTACTCGCTTTCGACAGGGACCCCAATCGATGATCTCGTCAAACAATATGAGAACTCGAACTATGGGACGTTCAAACAAGATGTGGCGGAAGCGGTTGTTGCTCTACTTGAACCAATTCAAGCTCGTTATCACGAATTGCTCGACTCTCCAGAACTCGATGAAATTCTTGATGCCGGTCGTGCGAAAGCTGAAGCCGTCGCAAATAAGAATCTCGCGAAGATTGAAAAAGCGATGGGTCTCAGTCGTAAGCGCGCCAAAGTGAAAAAATAAGCTTGTTGTGACAGAACTCTCCATGTGAGAGTTCTTTTTTGTATTAAAAAATGTACATAAAAAGAGAGACAGGCGTCCCTGTCTCTCTTCGTAAGATGACTTGATTATTCTTTGCCTTCGATTGAAGCCCACTTGTAAGAGTAGTCCGCACCGAATGCGTGCTCAACGATTCCCTTAACGTAAGGTTTCGTGAGGCGAGCTGATCCACGTTGGTAAACTGGCGAGATTGCGTTCTCTTCAAGAACGATTTTCTCTGCATCTTGCAATTGCTTCCAACGCTCAGCTGGGTCTGTGCTTGCTTTCGCATCAGCAATGAGTTTATCGAACTCTTCGTTCGACCATTTACCACGGTTGTATGGTCCGTCTGTGACGAAGAGATCAACGAATGTCATTGGATCTTGATAGTCAGGGCCCCAACCAGCGAACGTAAACTCGAAGTCCCCTTTGTTTTCAAGGTCAAGTTTGTTGTTGAATGGTTGTTGCTTGATTGAAACGCTCATACCTGGAAGGTTCTTCTCAAGTTCACCTTTGATGAACTCACCGATTTGCTTCGCAGACTCTGAGTCGTAGTTGAGAAGTTCAAGTTCAACTTTGTCTGTTCCGAGCTCTTTGAGCCCTTCTTCCCAAAGTTTTTGTGCTTCTTCTACGTTGTAGCCACCGATGTCGCCATTGCCTTCACGGAAGTCTTTTCCGTCTGGACCTGTTACGAAGTCTTTTGGTACGAAGAAGTTTGCAGGGATTGAACCGTTCGCAAGAAGTGTTTCTGAGATCGCTGTTTTGTCATAAGCGCGGTCAATCGCGTTACGGATTTTTTGGTTGTCGAGTTCTTTCACTTTCGTGTTGAACTGGAGGTAGAAGATTGTTGGTTCAACGACAGTTGAGAAGTCTTCGTTGTCTTGGTATTGAGCAACGAGTTCAGAAGTCAAGCCTGTACGGTCCACGTCACCGTTTTCATACAAGTTAACACCTGTTGAAACTTCTTTAACGACTTTAACGTTGATTTCTTCAAGTTTAACTGTGTCAGCATCCCAATAGTCTTCGTTCTTGACCATCTTCCAGCCTTGCTCGCGCTCCCAGCTGTCGAGTTTGAACGGTCCGTTGTAGAGAGTCGTCTCTGCAGATGTACCGAAGTTCTCGCCTTGCTCTTTATCGAATGACTCGAGTTTTGGCATGAATACGCCGAAGCTAGTCAATCCGAGGAAGTAGTCAGCTGGTGCTGTCAATTTAACTTCAAGTGTTTGATCGTCGATTGCTTTAACGCCTACAGCATCGCGCTCGCCTTCACCTGTGTTGTACGCTTCTGCGCCTTCGATGATTGACATAACGTATGCATATTGTGATGCGTTATCTGGGTTGAGTACTTCTTTCCAAGCGTATTCGAAGTCGTTCGCTGTGACAGGCTCCCCGTTTGACCAAGTCGCGCCTTCACGGATTTTGAACGTGTACGTTTTCCCGTCCTCTGAAACTTTGTGGTCTTCAGCCATACCCGGAGTCGGGTTGTCTTCTTTGTCCATACGGTAGAGACCTTCGTTAACGTTGTTTAAGACGTTGAACGATACAGCATCTGTTGCGAGTGTCGGGTTAAGTGAAGGAATATCTGAACCGTCGAGCAAGTTGAGGACTTGCGCTTCGTCTGCAGAACCTTCCGAACCTGATCCATTTGAAGACCCTGTTTCTTCTTCCCCTGTCGAACATGCAGCTAGGAATGCACTAGATAGAAGTGTAACCGATGATGCTAAAGCAAAACCTTTTTTCTTATTCATTGCGATGACCCCCTGATTTTTTCGTTTTAACGAAGTGAATGATGGTAGAAAATTCAGTCATTTCTTCTGACAGTATTTGTTACCAAAATCCCGTTGATGCAATAATACAATATTCTGATAATTTTGCAAAGTGTTTATTTTGATTTTTCTAAAAAATTTTATCTATAGTCAAAAAGCCCGCCTACAGTGGCGGGCTTTTAGCTCAATTTTCGTATTTTTTCGCAAAGGTTAGGACATATGAAGGACCGATGACCGGAAAACCGATATGGTCATAACCTTTCTCGATCACATAAGAACGTCCAGCTTGATAGATTGGCATAACAACAGCCTCTTCTAACAGCTGTGCCTCCGATTCTCGGAAAATCTCATTTCGTTCTTCCAACCGATCTGTTGAGCGAGCCTGATCCATCAATTGATCATACGATTCGCTGGCATATCGACTCGAATTGAGGACATCGTTTGTTTCAAATTGAGTCAAATAGGCGGATAACATCGGATAGTCCGGTTGCCAGCCTGATAGAGAAAACGCATAATCCCCTGAGACTTCTTTCCTAACTTTTTCTCCTAGGGGGAGCTCGATAATGTTAACGGTCAAACCATCCAACTGTTCCAAATTCTTCTTTAATTTTGCGGAGATTTGACGCGCTTCGTCATCGACAAAGCTGAGCAGCTCGATTTCGAGTTCATCTTTCTTCAGCCGTTTCTTCACGGTGTCAAACAATTGGTCTGCGTTTCCTTCTAATTGTGCGATCGAATCCTCTTGGGCGATGACGAGTAATCGTTCTGTCGTCTGTTCCGCTCGCGCGAGTGAATCCTCGATTTCCGACCGCTTAAGCGTCAATGCGATGGCTTGTCGGAACGCTACATCATTAAACGGGGCTTTTTTTACATTCGGCTTTAAATAAAAGACTCCACTTCGTGGAACTTCCTGTACGTTCAAAATTTCCTCATCAATCGTGGAAACGTCAAAATCGTATGGGACGGGTTGCATCCCTGTCGCTTCCGTCAAGTTCGCTTCACTATTAATGGTAATCGTTTCAAGCGTCACCTGTTCAGCTTCTCGGTACGTTTCATTTTTATGTAACGAGATGGTCGTATCTCCGATTGCCTTGATTTTAAATGGACCGTTCGTCTCTAGTTCTTCCCATGCTTCCACATTTGGTTGAGGTAAAAATGCGGGCATCGCCAAAATCTGTTCGAACCCTTCCATCGAACGGACAAGAGTCAGCTCGAGCGTCCGGTCATCAATTGCCTTGACCCCTAGCGTATCCGGTTCTTGTTGACCAAGCCCGATTTCTTTTGCAGATTGAACATCTGCGAGTAAGAAGCTGAACGGTGAATTCGTATCAACGTCCACGAGTTTTTGGAAGTGATCGACGAATGTTTGCGCGTCAATCGCATTCCCTTCTGTCGTCACACTCTCTTTTAATGTGAATGTATAGACCGTTCCATCTTCGGATCGCTCTAACTTCTCAACGAGCGCTGGTTCGATGGACCCGTCTGCTCCGAATCGATACAGGCCTTCATAGAGATGGGACAGGATTGTTTGAGATGACGGATCGATTGCTAGCATGACATCCGGCTGAGTCGGAAGTGACTCCCCGTAAATCGTCAATTGTTGTTCTTCTACTGGTACTAGTTTGCGTGACTGCTCTCGTTGTTCGTTCCAAATAAATAAAAAAAGGATAAGGACTGAACCTAACAAGGCGGCCACGATGAATGATTTCTTTTTCATTCGTTGCACTCCTTTCTGTTAGACCAACCCTTATACCCTAACCTTTTTTGTGTGTTTTTTCTACCGTCAGTTCATCACTTTTGCAAATGCGAGTGTCGCATTGTGGCCCCCGAAGCCGAGTGAGTTACTGAGTGCATAACGAATGTCAAGTTCCCGATTTCCTTCACGTATATAATCCAAATCACAATCTGCTGCTGGTGATTCGCAGTTAATCGTTGGATGAATCTTGCCTTCGTGAATCGATAATGCTGTGATGACGGCCTCGACGCCACCTGCACCACCAAGAAGGTGACCGATCATCGATTTTGACGAGTTGACGGCGAGCTTATCAGCGTGTTCCCCGAACACACGACGAATCGCTTTCGTCTCGAGCATATCGTTGAGTGGTGTACTCGTTCCGTGCGCGTTAATGTATTGAACATCTTCTGGCGTGATTCCGGCGTCTCGAATCGCCTCACTCATCGCTTTCGAACCGCCCTCAGCTTCAGGGGATGGTGCTGTGATATGGTAAGCATCCGAACTCATCCCATATCCAACAACTTCAGCGTACATTTTCGCACCACGTGCTTTTGCATGTTCATACTCCTCTAAGACGAGCACCCCGGCTCCTTCACCCATGACGAATCCGTCACGGTTTTCATCGAACGGACGGCACGCCGTGTTCGGGTCTGGATTCGTTGAAAGGGCTTTGTTTGAACAAAAACCTGCGAACGAGAGTGGTGTGATTGGCGCTTCCGCTCCACCTGCGAACATGGCGATCGCATCTCCACGTTGAATGACACGGAACGCTTCCCCAATGGAGTTCGTCCCTGACGCACAAGCCGTCACGGAACAGTTGCTCGGTCCTTTTGCTCCAAGATAGATGGATACTTGTCCGCTCGCCATGTTCGGAATCATCATCGGAATGAAGAACGGGCTGACGCGACGTGGTCCACGGTCATGAAGGATGGCCGACTGTTTGTCAATCGTCTCGACGCCACCAATCCCGCTCCCGATCCAAATCCCGACATCGTCCGCGATGGCTTTCACGTCGAGTCCGCTGTCCTTATGGGCAGCGTCTGCCGCAAGTAAAGAATATTGGATGAAGGAGTCCATCTTACGTGCTTCCTTCGGTTCGACTAAATGATCGATGTTCCATTCCTTCACTTCCGCACCGACCTTGGCCGGATATTGACTGATGTCGATCTTCGTCAACGTATCAATGGCGTTTTCCCCTTTTAAAAGACGGTCCCACATTGTTGAGACATCGTTTCCTAATGGTGATACGACTCCTAATCCTGTCACTACTACTCGTTTCATAAATGATTCCCCTCCGTAATGGTTGCGTGATTCCATGTCAGACAGCTAGCCCCCCAGGTGAGTCCGGCACCAAACCCTGCGATGACGACCGTTTGTCCATCTTGGATTTTGCCAGACTTGACCGCTTCGGCCAAAGCGAGTGGAATGGAAGCTGCTGATGTATTCGCATGGTCTTGAATGGTCATGACCACTTTCTCTTCTTCTAAGTGTAACCGTTCCATCGCAGCGTCGATGATTCGACGGTTCGCCTGGTGTGGAACGAGGACGTCAAGATCTTCCAACGTCTTGTCTGCTTTGTCTAGCGCTTCAAGCACGATTTCGGGCATCTTCCGAACGGCAAACTTGAAGACTTCGCGACCGTTCATGACGATTTTACCTTCTTCATTCTCATACAGATGTTTTCCACCTGTCCCGTCACTTCCGAGCACAAGTGAGTCAATTGAAGCGATCTCGTCTTCCCCGAGCACGACAGCCCCTGCTCCGTCCCCGAAGAGGACAGCAGTCGATCGGTCATCCCAATCAATTAGACTTCCCATCTTCTCTGCGCCAATGACGAGCGTCTTTTTCAATCCTTTTGAATCCATGAGACTCTTCGCCGTGTCCATCGCGAAGATGAAACCGCTACATGCCGCGCTCACATCGAAGGCGACAGCGGCTTTCGCTCCGAGATTCGCCTGTACCACACATGCGGTTGCCGGGAAGGCTGGTGCTGTAGCCGTCGCACAGACGATCGCTTCAATCTCATCGATTGCGACGCCCGCGCTCTGTAACGCCCGTTCAGCGGCACGTGTCGCCATATCCGCGACCGTCACATCACCCTCAGCCAAATGACGTGCCTCGATGCCTGTACGTGTACGAATCCACTCATCGCTCGTATCCATTCGTTTTTCTAAATCGATATTTGTCACCCGATTGTCCGGTAAGAACGACCCGATGCCGATGATTCCAATATTCATATCGTCGACCCCTATTCTTAGTATCTGGTACTAATATAAGGGAATAAAAAGAGGATGTCAATGCATCCTCCTCGTGTAGACTGGATTAAGCTTGTTCTAAACGCTTCGTGACAGCCATGACCATCTTCGCAGAATTGATCGATGCTGTCTCCAAGAACTCATCAAACGACAGATTCGCTTCTTCGTCCGCACTGTCTGAAATCGAGCGTGTGACGACGAACGGGACACCAAACTGATAGCACGTTTGGGCGATCGGAGCAGCCTCCATTTCGACGGCTGCGACGCCATCGAAATGACCGAGGATGTCCGCCACGCGTTTCGAATCGTTGATGAACGAATCTCCTGTCACGATCAATCCCTGGTGCACGTTCACGTCCGGCAAGTTTTCAATGACATCTTTACAGACGCTGACGAGCTTGGCATCCGCCTCATACGCCGGCGGCATGCCTGGTACTTGTCCATATTCATATCCGAATGCCGTCACGTCGACATCGTGATGACGAACTTCCGTCGAGACGACGACGTCTCCGACTTTCATTCCCTTTTTAAAACCGCCGGCAGAACCCGTATTGATGACGACGTCCGGTTTGAACTTATCAATCAAAAGTGTCGTGCCGATGGCTGCATTGACCTTCCCGATGCCTGACTTCAAGATGACAACTTGCATGTTTCCAAGATAGCCCTCATAAAAATGATAGTTCGCGATTTCAGTGTCTACTCGTTCTGTCAACTCGTTCCGAAGTAAATTCACTTCTTCTTCCATCGCGCCGATGATGCCTACTTTCATTCCGTTTCCTCCTCAGAAAGAGAGCGACTTCCGAATAGGAGGTCGCTCAACAATTTATTTGATTTCTTTAATTTCGACGACCATGTCGCCACCTGGTGTTTGCACCGTGACCACATCACCAATCGTACGACCAAGAAGTGCCTTGGCGATCGGTGATTCGTTCGAGATTTTCCCTGTGAACGGGTCTGCCTCAGCTCCACCAACGATTGTATACGTCTCGTCTTCATTATCTTCTTGGATGAAGAACGTTACCGTCTTCCCGATTGAGACAACCGAGTTATCGCCTGCATCATCTTGAATGATGACCGCGTTACGGAGCATCTCTTCTAATTGTGCGATGCGTCCTTCGACCATCGCTTGTTCTTCTTTCGCCGCGTCATATTCCGCGTTCTCTGACAAGTCACCGAAGTCACGAGCAATCTTAATATTTTCAACGACTTCTTTACGGCGGACCGTCTTCAGTTCGTTTAATTCATGTTCGATTTTCGCTTTTCCGTCTAACGTCATATAGTGTTGTTTTTCAGCCATTTCTGTCACTCCTTCATTGTCTCCTAGTATATTACAGCTAGGGTTGAATTGAAAACGATTTATTTCCTCAAGCGCGATTGCGCTCAGTGAGCACCCAACGGATTTTTGTCACGAGTAAATCGATTGCAACAAAGTTTTCTCCGCCTTCAGGAACGATGATGTCTGCATAACGCTTCGTCGGTTCACAGAACCGCAAATGCATCGGGCGGACGACATTCGTGTACTGCGCCACGACCGAGTCGATTGAACGTCCACGTTCATTGATATCACGCTGCATGCGACGCAAGATTCGAACGTCCGCATCTGTATCCACGAACACTTTAATATCCATCAATTCACGCAAACGTGCATCCTCGAGTGCCAAGATTCCTTCGACGATGACGACATCGACGGGCTCGATCAAGATGGTTTCACTTGAACGCGTGTGAGCCGCATAGTCATAGACCGGCTTCTCAATCGCCTGATGTTGTTGTAACTGTTGGATATGTTCAATCAACAAATCGTTATCAAAGGCGAAGGGGTGGTCGTAGTTCGTCTTGTACCGCTCCTCCATGGTCATCTCTGATTGATCCTTATAGTACGCGTCTTGCTCGATCATGACGACCGATTGACCTTGAAACGCATCGACGAGCGCGCGGGCCACGGTCGTTTTTCCTGATCCGGTACCCCCGGCCACGCCAATAATGACGGGTTTATGTTGCATCAAAGTTAAGTCCTCCTCATCGTAATTTACGACTGATTGCTAGGCCATCACCAAGGGGCAAAATTGCAGTATGATAATCGGTCCGTGCCATCAATTGCTCAGTAAACTGCTTCACGAGACGAACAAGCCGACGTCGGCGTCGGTCTAAAACCGACACGTCCTCTAGCAAGACGTCCCCTCGTAAAAACAAATTATCGCTGTAAATCGTACCACCAATTGGTACTAAAGCGCCATACCCATCAAAAAATTTTTGATATTGTCCTTTTGCCGCATCAATAAACACGGCATCGAATTCACCTTCAATCGATCCAATCAATTCGACGGCATCACCGTGAATGAGCGTAATCCGATCGCGCACGTCCGATCGATTGATGAATCCCGTCGCTTCTTCAAAACGACGAGCATTTCGCTCGATTGTGACGATTTCTGCATCGGGTAACAACTCCGCCATGCGAATGGCACTATAGCCGATGGCCGTCCCCACTTCGAGAATTCGGGTCGGCCGTTGCATCGCCAATAAGGAGAGCAATACTTCCGAACCCGTCAAATCCATGATTGGGACGTGATGGACACGCGCGAACGCCTCCATCTCCGTCAATAGCGGGGAGCGGTCATTGATCAGTTTTTCTACATATCCCTCATAGGATGCATGGTCCACTCGTTCCACCTCTTAACTCTCTTCATTCAAACGACCGGAAGCATCCGCTTCCGGTCGTCCCATCAATTACTGTTTGCTTCTTCAAACGCTTCCCATTCGGAACGGTACTTATTGACGTTTTGTTGGTGATCCTCATAGTCGACCTCGAACAAGACTTCCCCGTTCGGGAACCCTTCACGTGGAGGGCGCGCGTAGAAGTAAATGTTCTCCGTATCGTTCGGGTTGAGCACCGCCTCAAATGCGTCACGGCTCACGGCCGCAATCGGTCCGATCGGAATGCCTTCATAACGATACGTGTTATATAGAGAGTCGTTCTCTAAGTCCGCGAATGAAGTGAAAATCGATGTTTCCCCCGTTCCGTACCAGACGGTCGGGTCAGATTGTAACTTCATTCCGTCATTTAAGCGATTCTCAAACACACCGGCAATCTCTTTGCGGTCTTCCGTTGACACCGCCTCTTTCTCGACAACGGATGCGAGCGCGAGCGTCTCATGGAACGTACGTCCTGAATCGGCTAAACGATCTTTGTATTCTTGATACATACTTTCGGTTGGCAGTAACATCTCATCGATGATTTCATTGAGCGTTACGCCTTTATTGAATTCATATGTGGCTGGGAACAGGTATCCTTCAAGCGGATGATAGATGCCTTCCTGCAAGACTTCCTCCGTCAACATTTCATGCTCGTTTACGAGAGATTGAATGTATTCACGGTCGCTCAACTGCTCAGAAATCTCTTCTTTCGGGATTTCGGCCACTTTCGCAAGTCGCGCAATCACCTGGTCAATCGTGAATCCTTCTGGAATGACGAGCTTAATATCAGGGACCACAATGACTTTACCTGTTTGCAACGTTTCAATCAATTCATCGATTGATTGTGACGGAGATAACGTATACGTCCCCGCCTGGAACGACGATTCGTTCTTAAAGCGTGTATAGAAACGGAAAATCGTGCTACTCCTTACAAGCCCATTCTCTTCTAGTAATTCACCAATGTATCCCGAACCAGCACCGAGCGGGACTTCAATCTCGACCGTTTCAGTCGAAGTTGGGTCAATCGGTTCGATGGAACGCTTCACAAAGACATATGCGAGCGCCGACCCTGTGGCAATGACGAGAAGGAAGATGGCCAGGATGACAACCGTGATACGACGGACGATCCGGTTGCGGGCACGTTTCTCATCTGACATAGATGGATGATTCATGCATTTCTCCCCTGTTCTTTTTATAAAGAGAGGCGACGAGGGACATTCCCTAGCCGCCCGTCCCCTATTTAGTCTAGACCGACTTCGTCATTGACGATGTCGAATGCTTCCATGACCTCTTCGAAGTCTTCATCGTCTTCGACGAGCTTCAAGATGAATTCGCCATCTTCAAGTTCTTCAATTTCAAATGCGTATACTTCAATCGTATCTTCGTCTTCTGTCTCTGGTGCGCCGACCGGTTCAAGTACGACAAATGTCTTTTTCGAACGGTCGCTCGTCATACGGAAAATTTCTGCAAATAAATGTTCGTCTCCATTTTCATCTGGAATACGGTACATTTCTTCTTCACGACGGATTTCTGCCATGAGAGATTCCTCCTTATTTCCCGGAACGATCCAGGTAGTTTTGTAAAATCATCACGGCCGCCATTTTGTCGATGACCGCTTTTCTCTTTTTGCGGCTGACATCTGCTGAAATGAGCATCCGTTCCGCTTGCATCGTCGTTAATCGTTCATCCACCAACACGCAAGGTAAACCCGTCTGTTCTGTGAACGCCTCGGCAAATGCCTCGGACGCCTCACCGCGCGGGCCGACTGTCCCATTCATGTTTTTCGGGTGACCGACGACGACTTCTTTCACATCGTACTGCTCGATGAACGGACGAAGGAGACGGACGGCTTCGTCAAAGTCAGGTTCGGTCCAGTAGACCGTCTCCACACCTTGCGCCGTCCATCCCATCAGGTCACTCACCGCGACACCAATCGTCTTCGATCCGACATCGAGTCCCATGACTCGCTTCATATTAATCCTCTCTACGATCGTTCAAATACGATTTGACCAACTCTTCGAGAAGTTCATCCCGTTCAATTTTGCGAATCAAGTTTCGCGCATCATTATGACGTGGAATGTAGGCAGGGTCACCTGACAGTAAGTATCCCACGATTTGATTGATCGGTTGATAACCTTTTTCCTCGAGTGCTTGATATACCGTAATCAGCGTCTCACGTGTGTTAGCACGTTGATCATCTTCTGGAAAATTGAATTGCATCGTGCGATCCATTTGGCTCACAAGAATCCACCTCTTTCCGTTTGCACTTCACACTCTATTATGCCAGTGATTCGACGTAATGTGAAGCAAACTTCAATGCTTCGTCCAGTTTTGTTGCATCTCGGCCACCTGCTTGTGCCATGTCTGGACGACCGCCACCGCCACCACCGCAGCGTGTCGCGACTTCTTTAATCAGTTTTCCGGCATGGAAGCCACGGTCGTTCAGGTCTTTCGTCACACCTGCGACGAGGTTGACCTTCTCCCCATTTGCCGACCCAAGGATAATCACAGCAGAGCCGAGTTTCCCTTTCAAGTCGTCGACCATGCTGCGAAGGGCATCCATGTCTTGTCCATCGACGCGTTTCGCAATCAACTGGACGCCGCCAATCGTTTCAATCGCATCCGTTAATGAAGATGCCTCGATGTTGGCAAGCTTCGCTTTAAGCGACTCTGAAGCACGCTCGACTTCTTTGATTTCAGCTTGAAGTGCTTGTACGCGTGCAGGAACTTCAAGTGGTTTCGTCTTCAACAACTTCGCTGTCGCTTCGAGCGTTTCGATTTGCTGGTTCATCACTTCATATGCGCCAGCTCCTGTGACCGCTTCAATTCGACGCGTCCCAGCGCCAATCCCTGATTCAGACAAGATTTTAAAGAGTCCGATTTCAGCCGTGTTGGAGACGTGAATCCCACCACAAAGCTCAACCGAGTAATCCCCTGCTGATACGACACGAACGACATCACCATACTTCTCGCCGAAGAGTGCCATCGCGCCTTTTGCTTTCGCATCCGCAATGTTCATTTCTTCGATATCGACACCGATCGATGCCCAAATCTTCTCGTTCACTTGACGCTCAATGGATTGAAGCTCTTCTGATGTCACTTGACCGAAGTGAGAGAAGTCAAAACGAAGACGGTCTGGTGTCACGAGTGAACCGGCCTGGTTGACGTGCTCCCCGAGCGTATCTTTGAGTGCGCGGTGCAAGAGGTGCGTCGCCGTGTGGTTCTTGACGATGGCTTGACGCGATGCTTGGTCGACAGAAGCCGTGACGGCTACTTCCGCTTTCGCCACACCTGACTCGACCGTGACTGTATGCAAGTTCTGTCCGTTCGGTGCTTTCGACACATCTTTTACGCGAAGAAGGAAGTCTTCTCCGACGATTTGTCCTTTATCACCGATTTGACCGCCGCTCTCAGCGTAAAATGGTGTCTGATCGAGGATGACTTGTGCCTCTTCCCCTGCAGCGACGACGTCAGCGAGTTCGCCGTTGTGAATCAAGCTGATGATTTTTGCGTTCGTCTCAAGGTTGTTGTATCCGAGGAAGGTCGATGGCATCGTGATGTCTGCAAGCACACCCGACTGAATCTGCATCGATTCTACGTCAGCACGCGCTTGACGTGCACGTTCACGTTGTTCATTCATCGCTTCTTTGAAGCCGTCCTCGTCGACCGTCATCTGATGGTCTTCTGCATATTCGATTGTCAATTCGAGCGGGAAGCCGTACGTGTCATAAAGACGGAATGCGTCTTGACCGCTGATGATGTTTGACCCAGCTGCTTTTTGTGCTTTTGCGACTTCGTTCAAAATCGCGAGTCCGTCGTTCAACGTTTCGTGGAAACGCTCTTCCTCGTTCTTGATGACTTTCTTGATAAAGTCTTTCTTCTCGTTCACTTGCGGGTAGAAGTCGACCATGATGTCACCGACGACGTCGACGAGCTCATACATGAACGGACGCTCGATACCAAGCATCTTCGCATAGCGGACCGCACGGCGGAGAAGACGACGGAGGACATAGCCACGTCCTTCGTTCGATGGGAGTGCCCCGTCACCGATTGCGAACGATACCGTACGGATGTGGTCCGCGATGACTTTGAACGCAACATCTTTGCTACTGTCTTGACGGTATACGTCGCCACTGATTTTTTCAGTTTCACGAATGATCGGCATGAAGAGGTCGGTATCGAAGTTTGTCGGTACGTCTTGAAGGACGCTCGCCATCCGTTCGAGTCCCATCCCTGTATCAATGTTTTTACGCGGAAGCTCTGTGTAGTTTCCATGTCCGTCATGGTTATATTGGCTGAACACGATGTTCCAGATTTCAAGGTAACGCTCGTTCTCCCCACCCGGATAAAGTTCAGGGTCTGTCGGGTCGTCCCCGAATGCTGGACCACGGTCAAAGAAGATTTCCGTGTTTGGACCAGATGGACCTTCACCGATTTCCCAGAAGTTATCTTCTAGCGGGATGATGCGGTCAGCTGGCATGCCAAGGTTCATCCAGATTTGTTTTGACTCTTCATCGTCTGGGTGAATCGTGACGGAGAGACGGTCCGGATCGAGTCCGTACCATTCGTCGCTCGTCAACAGTTCCCATCCCCATGTGATTGCTTCTTCACGGAAGTATTCACCGACTGAGAAGTTCCCGAGCATTTCGAAGAACGTATGGTGACGTGCTGTCTTCCCGACGTTTTCGATATCGTTCGTACGAATCGATTTTTGAGCGTTGACGATCCGTGGGTTCGCTGGGATGACACGTCCATCAAAATATTTTTTCAATGTCGCAACACCTGAGTTGATCCACAACAAAGTCGGATCTTCGACCGGTACGAGTGAAGCACTCGGCTCCACGCTGTGCCCTTTTGATTTGAAGAAATCTAAGTACATTTGGCGAATTTGTGCGCCAGTCAATGATTTGAGCGGTTTCATGAACAATTCCTCCTTATTTCTGAACGAAACGAAAAAAAAGCGATGCCTGCCCCTGTGGAAAGGGACGAAAGCATCGCTTCGTGGTACCACCCTCGTTCGCACGGTATACACCGTGCCTCGAACATCCGTTAACGTGGATGAGGCGCCCAGGTTGAGTGGGGACTCCAGAATAGCTTCGGCCGGCCGACCTCCATCTTCTCGCAGCCTAGGAAGATGTCTCTGTAGAGGTGGTGACGACGTACTCATTTCCTTCATCGTCTGTATCGTTTCAGTTGTCTATTCGTCATTATCACACGCGTTCGGAAAGACGTCAAGACTTCCCGCCTAAGCGTTCGACCAATTTTGTCCGTCGCACTGGTTCCTCTTCTCGCGTCGCCGCCTCAAGCGCACGCACATCACCGAACAAAAGTAAGCTCTTCTTCGCCCGAGTCACGGCTGTATAAATCAAGTTTCGTGACGATCGGAATCCTCCGTTGAAGAAGACTGGCATGAGCACGATCGGGAACTCGGACCCTTGTGACTTATGGATCGTGATGGCGTAGGCATGGGTGAACTGGTCCCATTCACTACGGTTGTACTCGACTTCTGTCTGATCGAATCGAATATAAATCTTGTCGACCTTATCAACGTTTTCCTTCGCGTAGAAGATGTTCGTGATTTCTCCAATGTCCCCGTTATAAACGTTTTCCTCGGCGTTGTTGACGAGTTGTAGCACTTTATCGCCATTGCGGTAAATGCGCGTCCCATGTTTCACTTCACGGGCACTCGATTTTGGATTGAATACGTTCTGAAGTGCTTCATTCAGCCCATCAATTCCACAGACACCCCGATATGTCGGTGCGAGCACTTGAATATCAAACGGTGAATATCCTTTTCGGAGAGCCGCTCCTGCCATCTGACAAATCGCTTGAAGTGCCGTCTCTTGATTCGCCGTATAGAAACGCCGGTCCGGCAGTGACGCCAACAAATCGTCTGGCATTTTCTTCGCATTCAACGAATGAGCGAGACGGAGGATACTTGACTCCGACGCTTGGCGATGGACGACGTCAAGGCGAACGACTGGAATCCCTTCTGTCGCCATCAAATCGGCAAGTACTTGCCCCGGTCCGACAGATGGGAGCTGATCACGGTCTCCGACGAACAAGATTTTCATGCCGTTCGGTACCGCTTTAAGCAAACTTCGGAACAAAAAGATGTCAATCATCGACGCCTCATCGACGATGAGCACTTTCCCGACAAGTGGATTCGTCTCATCGACTTGGAACGAACTACCGTCGAACTTTAACAAACGGTGGATCGTTGATGCCGGTAGCCCGGTCGACTCACTGAGGCGTTTCGCCGCTCGACCCGTCGGTGCGGCCAAGACGAACGGGAGCGGTTGGTTCGGAACGGGTTCTAACTTCCAATCGAAGACATCGCTAAGTGCATGAATGATTCCTCGAACGACCGTCGTCTTCCCGGTACCCGGTCCACCGGTAAGAACCATGAGCGGTGACTTGAGAGCAAGTTCAATCGCTTCTCGCTGTTGAGTGGCATATTCAATCGAGAACATCTCCTCGACACGTCCGACCGCGTCAAAGATGGTCGTCATGTCCACGTCCTCTGTCGTCGATGTCGCCATGATTCGGGCCAACTCTTCTGCCGCCTTCCGTTCGGCACGGAAGACACGGGGATGATAGACGACCCCATCCTCGATGACGACCCGTTCTTCTTTAGCGAGCGATTCGAGCGCCGTGACGAGCGCATCACCCGGATCGGCCCCGATGATTCGAGGCATCTCGGCTTCGAGTTGATCCGCCGTCACGTAGAGATGACCGTTCCCTTGCTCGAGTTCTAATACGTACAGCACGGCTGCCGCGATGCGTTCAGGATGAATGCCTTGAATCCCAAAATGTGCCGCGATGGCATCCGCCGTCTTGAATCCAATTCCCTGTACGTCGTACATGAGCGCATACGGATTCTTCTCAATCGTCTCCATCGCCCGTCCTTCATACTCTTTATGAATTTTCGAGGCGAGACGTGGCGTCACGTCGAATGGAGCGAGAAACAAAAGCAACTGATCGACCCCATATAAAACGTTCAGGCGCTCGGTGATCACACGTGCCTGCTTTTCTTTCAATCCGTCTACCTCGGACAAGATGCTCGGATGTTTCACAATCTGGTCGATACAATCGTCCCCGAGAGAATCCGCAATCTTCTGCGCCGTTTTTTGACCGATTCCAGGGAAAGACCCGTTCGTTAAAAATCGCACGGCAGCCCGTTTCGTCATCGGGACGACACGGCGAATCCAATCCGCCTTCATCTGTTTTCCGAATCGAGGGTGTTCGACGAGACGACCGTGCGCTTTATACGTCTCGCCCTTCTCAATGCCGACTCCGACGCCAGCGATGACCATCTCGGTCTCATCCGTCTCAAAATTCTTTTCTTTTATACGTACGAGCGCAATTGTATGCGCCTCTTCTTCTGATTGAAACAGGACTCGAATGACTTTTCCAGTCAACTCATAAGGTGCTGCCATCATATCCGACACCTCCAGCTATTTTTCCATCATCCATTATAGCCCGAGTTTGAACGGTAGGACAAATCGCCTAACTGAACAGGTTGAGGATGCGCTCGAGCTGGTCGAGGTCGACACGTTCAAGAATCCGAATCAGCTGATCGACATCGATTCGGTTCAAGATGCGCTCAAGTTGCTCCAAGTCCACGGTTTCAAGCAGTCGTTCGAACCGTTCCAGCTCCCCCGAATTAACATAACCTTCGAGCCGCTCGAACAGCTCGGTCCGCTCGACACGAAACAGTTGCTCAAGCGATGGTCGCTGAATCAACAGCACAAGTCCCGCGGCGATGACGTGGACGCCCCAGTTCAACACGACGTGACCGAGCCGTACCGTCTGTCCGACGAACGGGACGAGCGGGATGAACGACAGCTGCAACACGATAATCCCTAGCTGGACGTACGGGTTCGGGATGAACCAAGCCACGAGGGCAAGCAAGGCCGGGACGACCCACGCCACCCCGACCGCACCAAACGTCACGGACCAGGACTTGTTCGCCGACAATATCCAATGCATGACGACACCGATTACAAAAAATGTCGCAAACAGGAGTAACAGCACGGTCGTCGCCCGTTCCGACTCGACGACGACCCGGAACAAGAGATTATTCGTCCACTCGCCCGTCGCGAGACGATTATCGACTTCGATGAACAGACGACCGAGCATGAACCATTCGATGATGAAAAAAATAACGACGCTGACCAAACTAAACATCCGCATATGCTTTCTCCCCTCTCACATTGCTAATCCATTTCCCGAACAATCGGACGGCTATGCACGTTTTTCGTCGAATCAAAGCGGGAACTGTTCGAGTGAACCTATGAAGGAGGGACTATGTATGACGAAACGTATTCCAATCAGTGGCCTGTGTGAACTCGTGTTAGAAGTGACCGACATGACCGAGGCCGTCGATTTTTGGCACGGCAAGCTCGGACTTCCCGTCGTCGAACAATGGGTCGGTGACGATGCCGAGCCGAGCGAAGCACAGGAACAGGCGGACGAACCTTGGGCGACGTGGCTCTATGTCGGGGGGAACACCCGTCTCGGCCTCTGGCTGAAACGAGAGTTCACATCGGAAGAAGAATCGAACCGCCAAGAGGACGTGACCGAGTGGGACACGCTCTATGATGAAGGCGGCGCCCACGTCCACTGCGCATTTTTCGTTCCGATGGAGTCGTTCGACCAAGCGCTCGAAGTGTTAGAGGCATCAAACATCCCGACGAAACTCCGGACGTGGGACGAGGACGAGACGGTCAACGGTAAAGAGCGCTCGGCCTACTTCAAAGACCCGAGCAAGAACGTGATCGAGCTATACACGAAAAACATGGACGAGGCCTACGGTGAGTTCGGCGGCGAGCCCGTAAAAATCACGACGAAACAGCTCTGATTCACATTTACGCTCGACAACCCACATGATACGATGAGAGAAAATGGAAAAGGTCGTGCTATATGCGTTTCTTCCCGCTTTTCTTCTTGGCTTGTTTAGGCTTGCTCACCTTTGGGCTGTATTTTGTGATCGATGCGTTTCCCACGCTCGACCGACCCACTTCGTTTGCAGCGTTGGCGTTCGTCTCACTCGGGACGAGTTTCCTGATTTTGATGGATGGTGTACGACGAGCCAAGTCCGGAAAGCGTGTCTTGTGGAGCTACCTCGCGCTCTCCGGCACGCTTGTATTGATGACTTTTAATCTTTTGATTTGGGTCATCGGGGAGGTGTCCGCATGACGCTCACCCTCCCTGAATGTATCACCGGCTTTTCATACGGCGACTGTTCCGCCCCAGGGTCAGATTGGAAGACGTTCAAATCGATTTGTTTTGAGTTCACCCGGATTAAACGAGGAATATGTTCCTTTACCATTGGGGACGAAATCACTCCGAATTATCACCAGGCGAGTATCACATGGAGTGAGCAAACCATCTATGTCCTGCTCAGCAGAAACTATCCTGTCATCGGCATCTCCAAACTCGAACCGTTTCAATATGAATTCATCGATGTACCCGAACTGACCGACATGTTTCCTGACACCTATCAGATTCCGTCAGCGGCTGAGTTGAATGAGCGGTTCGATTTGTCGCTACAGCCGTTTCTGAACAAGGCGGAACGCGGAGAAATCAAATATTGGGAACCAGAGACGGTCGGTAACGTCATTTTCCATTATTGGGACTAACAAAAAGCGCCTCTCGCAAAAACTGCGAGAAGCGCTATATTAATTTAGTTACCGAGCAGTGCATCCATCTTCGCGATGGCGTCACGTGCGAGTTCGTGATCGGGTTGCATCTCAAGGACGCGTTGCAACTCAGCATACGTTCGTTCCTGGTCACCTAAGAACGCATATGCGATCGCCAAGTTGTAACGGGCATCCGTATGGCTCGCATCAAGGTCGAGCGTCTCTTCTAACGCAACGACTGCCTCTTCGAGCTGCTCACTTTGCGCGAGGGCAAGTCCGTACTGGAACGTGATTTCTACGTCTTCCGGCGATTGCTTCTTCGCTTCACGCAGGCGTGGCATCGCACGAACGAAGTCACCCATCGCTTTGTACGTCAAGCCCAGCATAAAGTGAAGATCGGCATCGTCCATCCCCGAAAGGAGCGCTTGGCGAAGCGACGCCTCCGCTGACTCCAATTGCTCAAGTTCATAGGCAAGGGCGCCTTTCGCATAGTGCGCGGCACCGAACGAGCCATCGAGTTCAATCGCTTTGTCATAGAAGATGACGGCACGATCGTAATCGTTGATCGCCTGAAGCAACGTCCCCATGTTGACGAAACCAGTCGGGTCTGTCGGATTCGCTTCAATGGCCTCATTGAAATGTTTGGCTGCCTGTTCGAATTCACCTTGCTGCATCGCTTGGATGCCTTGTTCGTTTGCGTTCATATCAATCACCTCATCCGATATAGTCGAGTCGTTTGCCGTTGCGGTACGCTTCGTCAATCGTTGCCCCACCGAGACAGACGTCGCCGTCATAGAAGACGACCGCTTGTCCTGGCGTGATGGCACGTTGTGGCTCGTCAAACTTGACGAGGACTTCGCCATTTTCGAGTGGAGCGACCGTGACCGGCACATCTTGTTGGCGATAACGGAACTTCGCAGTCGCCCGGAACTCTCCTGTAGGAGCGGCTCCCGTCCATGACAGTTTCGAAGCGAGAAGCGCATCTGAATAGAGCGCGTCGTGATGGAAGCCTTGTCCGACGAACAAGACATTGTTCTCGACATCTTTTCCGACGACGAACCAAGGATCACCGTCCCCACCGATTCCGAGACCGTGACGCTGTCCGAGCGTATAATACATCAACCCGTCGTGACGTCCTTTGACGACACCGTCGAGCGTCCGCATTTCTCCTGGCTGTGACGGAAGGTATTCCGATAAGAACTCTTTAAAGTTCCGCTCACCGATAAAGCAGATTCCCGTCGAATCTTTTTTCTTCGCCGTCGCGAGTCCTGCTTCTTCGGCAATCGCACGTACATCTTTCTTGTCCATATGACCAATCGGGAACATCGTCCGCGCGAGCTGGTCTTGAGACAATTGGTTCAAGAAATACGTTTGGTCTTTGTTGTCGTCTTTTCCTCGTAACAGACGGTGCTCGCCATCGACATATTTCACTTGCGCATAGTGTCCAGTCGCGACAAAATCGGCACCGAGTCGAAGCGCATGGTCAAGGAACGCCTTGAATTTGATTTCTTTGTTACACATGACGTCCGGGTTCGGTGTCCGACCGAGACGGTACTCCGCTAAGAAATATTCAAAGACGCGGTCCCAATATTCCTTTTCAAAGTTGACCGCGTAATACGGAATCCCGATTTGGTTCGCGACGGCGATGACGTCTTCATAGTCCTCTGTCGCCGTACACACACCGTTCTCGTCCGTGTCGTCCCAGTTTTTCATAAAAATCCCGATGACGTTATACCCTTGCTCTTTTAACACATGGGCCGTCACCGATGAATCGACGCCACCTGACATGCCGACGACGACCGTCGTCTCTTCAGGGGCTTTCGTGCGTAAATTCATCTATCTCACTCCGTTCATAAATGTCGAGACGACTTCTTGTAGTCGCTCCGCGAGCCGTTTCGCGTCCTCGACCGAGTTACCGTGGCCAAAACTGATTCGAACAGACTGACGCGTCCGCTCTGAATCCCCGTACATCGCCGACAATACGTGGGACGGTTCGACCGACCCTGCCGTGCAGGCACTTCCGCTTGAAATCGCCATGCCCCGCATATCCATCATGATGAGGAAGGGTTCAAGGTCAATTCCAGGAAGGTATAAGTTCACGATGTGAGGTAAACGATTTGACCCGTTCACCTCATAAGTTACGCCTAGTTCGTCAAGACGCTGACGTAGTGCCAAATCGAGCGACTCATAGAGAGTCACTCGGTCTTCACGCTCTGCCATGACGAGTTCAGCTGCTTTTTGGAATCCGACGGCACCCGGAACATTTTCCGTGCCGGCTCGACGTTTACGTTCTTGTTGTCCACCGAAAGAACGTGACGCTAATTTTACACCTGTTTTCATGAAAAGAAAACCGATACCTTTTGGCCCATTCACTTTATGTGCGGACGCCGACAATAAATCAACATGAATCGCCTTCACATCAATTTCTTCTGTACCAAGCGCTTGTACCGCATCCGTATGGAAGAGAGCCTGGTGATCTTGTAACAACTCACCGATTTCGTGAATCGGTTGGCGCGTCCCGACTTCGTTATTGCCATACATGATCGATACAAGAATCGTGTCATCCCGTAAGGCTGAACGAACGGCGTCGACAGTGACGGCTCCCGAAACATCGACATCGAGATACGTGACGTCGAAGCCCTCACGCTCGAGCTGTTCCATCGCGTGAAGCACGGCGTGGTGCTCGACTTTTGTCGTAATGATATGTTTGCCTTTTTCCTGATGGGCATGTGCCGCACCGAACAAGGCATAGTTATCCGACTCCGTCCCACCTGACGTGAATACAATCTCGTTCGGTGAAGCACCAATCCACTTCGCGAGGACGCGACGTGAAGAATCGAGCGCCGCCCGGGCGTTACGTCCAATCCCATGGATGCTCGACGCGTTCCCATACGTCTCTAAAAAGTACGGTGTCATCGCTTCAAGGACTTCCGGTCGCATCGGTGTCGTCGCAGCGTGATCAAAATAGTTCATCTAAGGTCACCTCGTTCTTAAATATAAAACATGTAGCCGTCTGACTCTTCTTCAGCGAGGTCCGCGAGTGTCGTTTCGTCAAGGACGGTATCGATGGCTTCTTTGATTTTATCCCAAAGCTTGCGTTTCACCGCATCATCTGCTTCAGAATCTTCAACGATGGCTAAAGGTCCCTCGAGCAAGCGAATGATTTCACCTGCTGTCACTTCTTCTGCCGGTTTGACGAGTTGGTAGCCACCGTACGCACCCCGTACACTCTTGACGAGTCCCCCGTTACGAAGTGGACCGATCAATTGCTCCAAATAATGCTCCGGCAACTCATGGCGTGCGGCAATCTTCTTTAAACTGAGCGGCTTGTTATCTGTTTCACGCGCTAATGCAATCATGATCGTTAAGCCATAGCGGCCCTTTGTAGATATTTTCATCTTCAAGTCTCCTTCTGTTATACTAATCGAACAAACGTTTGTCGAAAGGAATGGTTACGTATGCCTGATTTGTTTCATCAATCGAATGGCGGACCGCTCGCGAACCGCATGCGCCCCGAAACGTTAGATGACGTGATCGGACAGCGCCATATCATCGGCGAGGGCAAGCTGCTTCGCCGTGCCATCGAAGCCGACCGACTCGGTACGATTATCCTATATGGTCCACCTGGCACCGGTAAGACGACACTTGCCCGTGTTATTTCGAATTACACGAAAGCGACATTCGTCCAATTGAACGCCGTCACGGCCAAACTCGATGAATTGCGGAACGTCATTCGTGAAGCGGAGTCCCGGTATGATTATGAGGACGAACGGACGATTCTCTTTTTAGATGAGATTCACCGGTTCAATAAGCTCCAACAAGACGCGCTCCTCCCTGCCCTTGAGTCTGGCAAGCTCGTCCTCATCGGAGCGACGACCGAAAACCCGAGTTTTGAAGTGAACGCCGCTCTCTTGTCACGGGCGACCGTATTTCGACTTGAGCCACCAGGTGCCGAGGAGTTACGTATCGTCCTTGAGCGGGCGCTACACGACTCACGTGGTCTCGGAAGTTATCCCGTCAAGATGGATGAAGCTGCTGCAGACCATTATATCAAAATGGCGGATGGTGACTACCGTGTCCTATTGAACGCACTCGAACTCGCCGTCTTGACAACGCCTGAGGTGGACGGAGAGATTCATATCACACTTGAGGTCGCGGAAGAGTCGATTCAACAGAAGTCGATTAAATACGATAAGACGGGTGATCGACATTATGACGTCATCTCGGCGTTCATCAAATCGATCCGTGGGTCTGACCCGGATGCTGCGCTTTACTGGTTAGCCGTCATGATCGAGGCTGGCGAATCGCCACGCTTCATCATGCGTCGCCTTTACGTCCATGCCGCCGAAGATATCGGAATGAGCGACCCGAACGCACTTCTCATTGTCGATGCAGCAGCACGAGCGAGCGAGTACATCGGTTTCCCGGAAGCCCGCATCCCGATTGCCGAGGCTGTTCTCTATTTGGCGACCGCACCGAAATCGAACGCGGTCATCACCGCGATTGACAAGGCGCTCCATCACGTCCGGACAGTTGAGGGTGGGCCTGTACCCGTACACCTGCGTGACGCCCATAGTCCAGGAGCACGTGAACTCGGAAACGGGGTCGGATACAAATATCCACATGACGAAAAAGACGGATTCGTTCCTCAGAACTACTGGCCAGAGAATTTGGCTAGAAAACGACCAAATTACTATAAACCGACGCCACGTGGATTTGAGCAACAAATCCAAAAGCGGCTCGACTATTGGGAAAAACGACGCGACTCGAAATGAGCCCGCGTCGTTTTATTTTTGAATGCGATTGATTTCGACGCCCGCTTTTTCAAGCAAGTCGTTAATGACATAGCCGGCAGCGACAAGCCCTGCGACCGATGGAACGAACGCGTTCGAGCTCGGTGGCATCTTCGCTTTGCGGATCGGCGCGTCTTTCTTCCCGACGACCTCGTTCACGTCTTCGCGTGTCACGATTGGAGATTCGTCCGAGAAGACGACGGGGACGCCTTTGTAGATTTTCTCTTTACGTAGACGAGTACGGACCATCTTCGCAATCGGGTCATATGACGTATCTTTAATGTCGACGACCTTGATGCGTGTCGGATCCATCTTATTCGCCATCCCCATGCTTGAGATGACCGGGATGCCGCGACGCTTACATTCTACGATTAAATGAATCTTATAGATGATCGTGTCTGACGCATCGATGACGTAGTCGATGTTTTGAGCGAAGAACTCTTCATATGTCTCTTCTGTATAGAACATCTTCAATTGGACGAGGTCTAAGTCCGGGTTGATGTCAAGGAGACGTTTCCCCATCACTTCGACTTTCGGTTGACCGACCGTCGACAATAGTGCGTGGATTTGTCGGTTGACGTTCGTGATGTCGATATCATCTTTATCGACGAGGACGATGCGTCCGACGCCACTGCGCGCAAGTGCCTCGGCCGCAAATGAGCCGACACCGCCGACGCCTAAAATCGCGACCGTTTTATTCTTTAAAGCATCAAGGCCTTCAGAGCCGATGGCCAATTCATTTCGTGAAAACTGGTGTAGCATATTTCTTCCTCCAACTAATTCTATTTTCTCATACTATTTTACTCGGAATTATAATCAAAAAAAAGACGTCTCGCGACGTATTTACAAAAAAATCGATGGGGCCCGGAGTGCCGTGACGATGCCTTGCTTTTGAACCTGCGTATGCAGGTGGGTGACCTAGCGTTTCCTTCACAAGTCCTCCTGCACGTGATGAGGCAGTTGATCTGGTTAGCAGTTCGGTCTCCCGTATTCAAAGTGTTGGCTCAAAATAACGAAGGCGGCTCTCGTACACCTCAGGTATCCCATCTGTTGATTTAACTATAGCGCTTCTGTAAAAAGAAGTCAATGAGAAACGCCGACTTCACGTGACAGTTTGGTCACAACCATTTGTTACGAAACGCACGGTCCGAGTCATATGTGAACTGTTGACGCTCGATGTTGAAACGGCGGTCGCGTGAGTCGTTCCCGACACCCGCCTGGTACGCCCAATTCCCCCAATTGCTCGCCACGTCGTAATCGATTAGTTTCGATTCAAAGTAGGAAGCCCCGTAACGCCAATCTTGTTTCAACTCCTTTGCGAAATAGTTGGCCACGATTTGTCGTCCCCGATTGGACATCCATCCCGTCGCATTCAGTTCGCGCATAAACGCATCTACGAAATCAACACCCGTCTCTCCCTTTCGCCATTTTTCAATGACATCCGCCTCGACTCGCCAGTCTTTCCGTTTCGACCGGATGCCTTGTGATCGAAATAACTTTTTCCCTTGCTCGAGTGCGACCCATTGAAAGAACTCACGCCATAATAGTTCAAAGTACAGCCAGTACGTTGATTCATTTACCCCATGCGTTCGTTCATGTGCCTCGAGTTCAAAGAATACCCGTCGTGGGGATAACGAGCCGTTCGCTAAATAAGAAGATAGCTTCGTCGAGTCATCGACACCAAAACCATTTCTCGTTTCTTTGTACGTTCGAATCGGCACGGACAAATAGTCATTCAATCGACGCTTCGCTGCCAATTCGCCACCTTTGAACGGAAACGCCGTCCTCGGGTCTTGCTTTACTTCTTGAATCGAAAATGGGAACGGCACCTCGCGTGTGGCAGCCGTCGCCTTACGGGAAATCAGTTCTCGGGGACGTACATCATATTCGACCGCTTTTCGAAACTCCGTGAAGAGAAACGGCATTTTCTCAAACGGGATATCTTCTTTTTCAAACAACGTAAATCCTTCGAACGTCTCGTACGTCCCTTTCCATTTTTTGATCACTTCATTTTCACGTCGGCGCTCATTGTACCCGATGGCCCGTTGAAACAAGAGACGGTCGGATGGATCGAGCATTTCGAGCGGATGACCGACGTGCACGTAAAATGGGATTCCAAGTGCATCGAGTGAGCCGGCCACATCCTCTAATGACTCCTTCAGAAAATGCAGTCGTTCGTTCCCGAGTGGAATGACGCCATAACGATTTTCAACAAACTGATTCGGACTGATGAAAAAATGACCTTCGATCGGATCGTCATGGCGAAGTGCTTCTTCGAGCGGCAAATGATCATCAACACGTAAATCGTTTTGGTACCAAATGATTGTTTTCATCGATAGACCTCCTCCACTCTATAGTATGATGGGTTATGATCTCCGTCATGAGGCTGGAATGTGCTTGAAATATGTTTTCAAAATCAAATTGTGTGGAATATATTCTTCTAGAAGAGAAAGGGGTGTAGCATAATGGCTAAGAAAGGCAAAATGGGAACATTGATTAAAATTGCGACGGCGGTCGCACCGTTCGTCTACGATTACTATAAAAAGAACAAAGCAAAAAAATCACCGAAGAAATAAAACTCACGTCTCAGCCAATAAGCTGAGACGTTTTTTTTATGTTTTTCAATCGCCTGTGCTAAGATAAATCAATCATTCTATTGAAACGAGGCGATGTTCATGCACGTCCGATCCATCCATCTTTTACGCATTCTCTTCAAATGGGGTCTTTTCATGACCGGGTTGTTCTTACTCGCACTCGGTTCATCCATCATGATCACGGCAAATCTCGGGGTTTCCACGTGGGACGTCCTTCATATCGGTATCGCTCACCATCTTCCGATTTCAATCGGGACAGTCATCTTATGCGTGGGACTTCTACTCGTCCTATTCAAATACATACTCGACCGAATCCGGCCTCAATTTGGCACGCTCGTCAACGCGGTCTTTGTCGGGGTATTTATGAACCTGATTTTGAACGAGCAATGGCTCCCGACATTCGATGGCTTATTTGTAAATGTCGTTTGGCTCACGTTCGGGATATTTGTCATGGGAATGGGAGCTGGTCTCTATGTCGCCGTCGGGTACGGTGCCGGTCCACGCGATGGATTGACGCTTGCCTTAGCAGACCGTTTCCAAACGTCCGTCCGTGCCATGAGGACTTGGATGGAACTGACCGCTTGTCTCATCGGTTGGGCACTCGGCGGGCCACTTTTCTTCGGGACCGTCTTATCGATTTTCCTCATCGGTCCATTCTTCCAGTTTTGGCTAGAACGGTTCCGCCTGTTCATCGCCTATGTCGATCGTCTCAAAGTAAAATTCGCATGAAAAAGAGAGGAGATCTCCTCTCTTTTTATGTGTTCGGAATGAGCACAATCTTTCCGAACTTACCCGATTGTTTAAAATACGCCTGTGCCTCACGTGCCTCTTCAAGCGGGAACGTCCGGTCAATGACCGGTTTTAGCTTCCCTTCGGCGATCGAGCGCAACATCTCCGCGAATTCATATCGTGTCCCGAGAACAGACCCGCACATCGCGATATGTTTCAAGTACAGCGTCCGGAAGTCGAGATGGGTCGTCTGTCCTCCCGCCGAACCAGAGATACAGAACTTCCCTCCCTTTTTCAAGATGTTTAGAGATACATCAAATAGCGCATCTCCCACGACATCAAGGACCGCGTCGACCGGGCCACCGTTCGCAGCGATGATATCATCGGCGAGCGTCTCAGAACGGTAGGAAAACACTTCGGTCGCCCCAAGCGCTTTTAACTCTTGCTCGTTTTTCAAATCACCGACGATAGCGAACACATTCGCCCCGAATACGTTCGCCGCAATTTGGATGTTGAGTGAGCCGACCCCGCCACTTGCCCCAGTGACGACAATCGTCTCACCGGAACGGATGTGTAACTGCTCGTTCATATGCCAAGCCGTGAGACCACTTACGGAAAAGACTGCACTCTCGACGAAATCATCAAGCGGCATGTCAAAACAAAGGTCAGCCGGCCATGATACATACTCCGCGTAGCCCCCGTCATACTCTGATCCAATAAAGGACATATCGTCCGACAAATGTTCCTTCCGTTCAGGTCCGCTCGAGGTGAACGGGAATAAGACGACGTGTCGACCCATCATCCCTTGGTCGACCCCATATCCGAGCTCGACGACTTCACCAGTGATGTCTGAACCGGGAATGCGTGGGAACTGGACGCCTTCCGGGCGCCATCCTGACTTCTCCCGAGCTCCATAAGCCCCTTCTCGCATCCATATTTCTGTATTGTTAATCACGCAGGCGCGTACCTTGATCAGCACTTCTCCTGCTTTCGGAGACGGTTTCGGGATATCAACCACTTGGAGTTGGTCAACGTCCCCATATCCTACGACTTGTACAGCTTTCATGGTATTTTGCCTCCTCCGCTTTCATTCATCCATAAGTATTTACCCACGAAATGCTGTTATCACGCCAAAAAAGGGCCGCCCTTTATCAGGCAGCCCTCGATTTATAGTTGTTGACGTTGTAACAGGTTCGTGAAGACGCCACCTTTTTGACTGAGTTCTTCGTGCGTTCCATCTTCTACGATTCCTTCTGCCGTCACGACAAGAATCCGGTCGGCATTCCTTACAGTCGCTAAACGGTGCGCGATGATGAGCGTCGTTCGATTTGCTGCCAGTTCATTTAATGAATCCTGAATGATGGCCTCGGTCTCCGTATCGAGCGCCGAGGTCGCCTCATCGAGTATTAAAATCGGCGGATTTTTCAAAAACATACGCGCAATGGCGATGCGTTGTTTCTGACCTCCGGAGAGTTTTAGTCCACGCTCTCCGATTTGTGTATCAAGACCGTGCTCGAGCTCTTCGACGAGCGTGCCGAGATGTGCTTTTTCCACCGCATGCATGATCTCTGCATCGGTCGCATCCAGTTTCCCGTAAGCAATGTTCTCCCGTAGCGTACCCGCAAATAAGAAGACATCTTGTTGCACAATTCCGATTTGACGACGTAAACTCTCTTTCGTCATGTTCCGGATATCCATGCCGTCAATCGAGATGGCACCCTTTGTGACGTCATAAAAACGCGGAATGAGTGAACAGATGGTTGTCTTCCCTGCCCCGCTCGTCCCGACTAAGGCAACAGTCGTCCCTGCCTCGATCGACAAGTCAATATCTGTCAACACTTGGCGGTAGTCTGAATAGCCGAATGAGACGTCATCGAAGACGATATCGCCTGTCAACGTTTCGACCTCGGTCGCATCCGCTCGGTTCTCAATGTCCGGCTCTTCATCAAGCAACTGCGTGAATCGTTTGAACCCTGCCATCCCTTTCGGATACATTTCTAAAAGCGCCGTGATCTTTTCAATCGGCTTGATGAGTAAATTCATGTACAAGATGAATCCCACGAGTTGTCCGTACGATAGCTGACCCTCGTACGTTAAGTACGCCCCGTACACAAGGACGAGCAACGTCATAAGACGCGTCGTGATATAAATACCTGCGAGTGACGTACTCATGACGCGATACGCTTCAATCTTCGAGCCGCGATAGAAGTTGTTGTCTTTTTGGAAACGTCCGATTTCAAACGCCTCGTTCGTAAACGATTGGACGACGCGTGCCCCAGACACACTGTCCTCGACGCGTGCGTTCACTTCCCCGATATTCGTGTACATCTTTTGCCACGCCTTGTTCATGTTCTTATTCGCATACGTGATCATGATGATGAGGAACGGTACTGCGACAACGGTGACGAGTGCGAGTTCAGGGTCGATCGAGAACATGATCCCGAACGCACCGAGTAACGTCATGATGGCGATAAAGAAGTCTTCCGGCCCATGGTGCGCCACTTCCCCGATATCGAACAAGTCGTTCGTGACCCGGCTCATCAAATGGCCGGTCTTATGATTGTCAAAGAAGCGGAACGACTGTTTATGGATATGCGTGAACAACTCTTCTCGCATGTCCGTCTCGATGTTGATGCCGAGCTTATGTCCCCAGTAGTTGACGACGTACTGCATCATCATGGCCAATATGTATAGAATCAACAGGCCGATGCTGACGATGATAATCCAGTTCCATTCCCCACCCGGCAACAAGTCGTCGATGAACCATTGAACGGCAAGCGGAAATCCAAGTTCAAGCAGTCCGACGAGAATTGCGAATGAAAAATCGAGTAGGAATAACTTTTTATGTGGTCGATAATAACTAAAAAAACGTGAAATCATTCTCTCTTCCCCCTTCTCATCATTAAGTGTACGCTTTTTTCCGAAAGGTGGAAAACAGGATGCATCCCTTTTTCATTCTTTTTTCAAACGGCGTATAATAAAAGTAAGGAGTGATACACATGCATGTACACATTACAAATCGTGCCCTCGAACGAATCGAGTCATTGAAAGGCGAACGCGAAGGACAGATGCACCTCTTTTACGAGACAGAAGGTTGTGGCTGTGGGAACAGCGGAATCTTTGAGATTCGATACGTAACCGAGACGACTCCGGAAGACGTTGAAATCGAATCAAACATCGGACCAATCTTAATCAAAAACTGGACAAAAGTGTTTTTAGATGAACAGATGAAAATCGATTTCCTCGAAGACCGTCGTACGCTCGTCTTGAAGAGTGACGGCCAAGTGTTCAATTCGAATCTTCTTGTCACAGACGGCACAGGTTGTCAGTTGAACGTTCCGAGCCGATGAAACAGACGCTGAAACAACATCCGAGACTGCTCATTCTCTTCTTCTTGAGTTTCGGTCTTGGACTGTTCGGAATCTATCTGGCATTCATCGATTCGGTATACACGATGTCCGCCGTCATCGCTTCGCTGTTTGCGTTTGGTTTCGCGTTGCAACGAACAGCGAAATATATGCAGCGAGAAGAGGATAACCGTTAACAAGAGGAAGTGTCCCATTAAATTTCTACCATCGTGTTAAATCCAAAACCCGTTTCACCCATACAAAAACGAGGATTGCCATGGCAACCCTCGTTTTTTGTGCTTACTTCTTCTCTTTTACTGCCGTACGAATCGATAACTCTTCGAGTTGCGCGTCCGAGACCGGGCTCGGTGCTTGCGTGAGCAAGTCGCTTGCCGAAGCCGTTTTCGGGAAGGCGATTGTGTCACGAAGGTTCGAACGACCTGCAAGAATCATGACGAGACGGTCGAGACCGAGTGCGATTCCCGCGTGTGGTGGTGTACCGTATTCGAACGCTTCGAGTAAGAAGCCGAACTGTTCAATCGCTTCTTCTTGCGTAAAGCCGAGCAATTTAAACATACGTTCCTGGATGTCACGCTCGTAAATACGCTGTGAACCGCCACCGAGCTCGTAACCGTTCAAGACGAGGTCATAGGCGATGGCGCGTACGCTTGCCGGGTCTGTCTCAAGAAGGTGAAGGTCTTCACGGTTTGGCATCGTGAACGGATGGTGATTCGCATAGAAACGACCGTCTTCTTCTTCAAACGTCACGAGTGGGAAGTCTGTCACCCATAGGAAGTTGAATTTCGACTCGTCGATGAGACCGAGGTCGTGTCCGAGTTTGACGCGGAGTGCGCCAAGGCTGTCAGCGACGACAGTTGGTTTCGATGCGACGAAGAGGAGAAGGTCACCTGCTTCTGAATTCGTTGCCTCGATCAACTTCTGTGCGTACGTTTCGTCGAAGAACTTCGCGATCGGACCGTTCAAGCCTTCCGCTGTCACTTTGAGCCATGCGAGACCTTTCGCACCGTAGACCGCTGTGAACTCTTGAAGCTTGTCGATGTCTTTACGTGAGAAGTTGTCCGCCTCACCTTTGACATTGATTGCTTTGACTTGCCCGTTTGATTCGAGTGCGGCGTCGAACACTTTGAAGCCGGCACCTTTCACCGCGTCTGCCACATCGATGAGTTCAAGACCGAAACGCGTGTCCGGCTTATCTGAACCGAAACGGCGCATCGCTTCCGCGTATGTCATACGCTCGAACTTAGCCGGTGTATCTGTGCGACCGAGTGATGACTCCATGACTTCACCCATCATTGATTCCATCATCGCCATCAAGTCTTCGATATCCATGAAGCTCGTCTCGATGTCGACTTGCGTGAACTCAGGTTGACGGTCTGCACGAAGGTCTTCGTCACGGAAGCAGCGTGCGATTTGGAAGTAACGGTCAAATCCTGCGACCATGAGCAACTGTTTGAATAGCTGTGGTGATTGCGGGAGCGCGTAGAACTCACCACCGTGGACACGGCTCGGTACGAGATAGTCACGTGCGCCTTCTGGTGTCGACTTCGTCAAAATTGGTGTTTCGACTTCAAGGAACTCTTGCTCTGTCAAGAAGTTACGGATCGTGTTCGACGTCTTCGAGCGGAGACGGAACGTCTCTTGAAGCGCTGGACGACGAAGGTCGAGGTAACGGTATTTGAGGCGAAGGTCTTCTGAGACGTTTTCTGCCTCGTCACCGATTGGGATTGGTGTCATCTTCGCCGCGTTCAAGATGTTGATCTCAGACGCGATGACTTCGATGTTTCCTGTCGGCATGTTCGGGTTCTTGTTCTCACGCTCGAGAACCGTTCCTTTTACGTCGAGGACATACTCACTACGGATTGTTTCCGCGAGTTGGTGGACTGCTTCGTTTTCCGGGCGTACGACGACTTGGACGATCCCTGTGCGGTCACGAAGGTCGATGAAGATGAGGCCCCCGAGGTCACGACGTTTTTGTACCCATCCTTTTAATTGTACTTCTTGGCCGATGAGTGACTCTGTCACGCGGCCGTTCATATGTGTGCGTCCGATCATTGTTCTGCTCCTTCCGATAGTTCACGAATTTTGTCTGCGACGGCCGAGAGTGGCACGTCGACTTGTTCACCAGTCGTCATATCTTTCAAGGCGGCTGCCCCGCGCTCGACTTCGTCATCCCCTAAGATGACTGTGAACTTGGCTTTCAGGCGGTCCGCCTGTTTAAATTGTCCTTTGAACTTGCGCCCTTGGTAATCACGCTCTGCCTTGAATCCTTCCATGCGGAGGAGTTGTAGGAGACGTGTCGCCGTCAATTCGACTTCTTTTTCACCTTGCGCGACGATGAAGACATCAAGTCCTGTCTCGAGTTTAGGTAAGACTCCTTCATTCTCCAATGCAAGGATGAGGCGCTCCAATCCGATTCCAAAACCGACTCCCGGCATATCCGGTCCACCGATATCTTGTACGAGACCGTTGTAACGTCCGCCGCCACAAAGTGTCGTGATGGCTCCGAACCCTTCTGCCTCGGACATGATTTCAAACGCCGTGTGCGTATAGTAATCGAGTCCACGAACGAGTGTCGGGTCGACTTCGTAGGCGACACCGAGTGCATCGAGTTGTGCGAGCACTTGATCGAAGTAGGCTTTCGACTCTTCGTTCAAATATTCAAGGATTGACGGTGCCGTCTTCATCGACGGATGATCACGGTCGACCTTGCAATCCAAGATGCGAAGCGGGTTCTTGTAAAGACGTGACTGGCAGTCTTGGCAAAGTTCGCCTGCCACCGGCTCGAAGTGACGGATGAGTGCATCGCGGTGGGCGTTGCGGCTTTCCGCGTCCCCAAGCGAGTTGACGACGACTTTGATTTTCTGAAGTCCAAACGACTTGTAGATTGAGTAGGCGAGGCTGATGACCTCAGCGTCAACGGCCGGGTCACTACTACCGATTGCTTCGACACCGTATTGGTGAAGCTGACGGAAGCGGCCTTTTTGTGGGCGCTCGTAGCGGAACATCGGTCCCATGTAGTAGAGCTTCGTCGGTTGGTCCGGATTTCCGAATAGTTTGTTCGTCACGAACGCACGAATGACTGATGCCGTCCCTTCTGGGCGAAGCGTGTACTCGTCTTTCCCTTTCTTCACGAGCGTGAACATCTCTTTTTGGACGATGTCCGTCGTTTCCCCGACACTGCGTGTGAACAGGTTCGTCGTTTCAAAGATTGGTGTGCGGATTTCTTTATAGTTATAACGGGCGCTCATGTCGCGAAGTTTTTCCTCGACATATTGCCACGTCTCGACCGTGCCCGGAAGCAGGTCTTGTGTACCGCGTGGTGCTTTCATCATCACAATTCCCTCCTTAAAATACAAAAAGGCCCTCGTCCGCAAAGGGACGAGAGCCTGTGTCAGTTTCCCGTGGTACCACCCTCGTTGCAGAGCCATCACTTGAAACTCTGCCACTCGAAATCGGTTAACGCCCGATGAAACGGCTCCCCCTACTCGCTTTCAAGGGAGCACCTCCAAAGTGTCGTTCGGGTCATCATCCAGTCGATGCTTTCAGCCAAGGCATCGCTCTCTTTGCTGGTGGGTTGACCGTACTCTTCTTTATCGTAGGTGTTTGACTATATGCTTCATGATGCCGAATCAAGCCGGCATCTGTCAAGCGTTTTTTTCGAGCATGAGTGTGACCGGTCCGTCATTGACAAGTGCGACGTCCATCATCGCCCCGAAGCGTCCCGTCTCGACGATGAGCCCGTTCGACCGGAGTCGCTCATTGAATTTTTCATAGAGCGTTTCAGCGATATCCGGTTTGGCGGCCTTTGTGAAAGCAGGTCGCCGTCCTTTCATCGTATCTCCATACAATGTGAATTGCGAGACCGACAAAATTTGACCGGCCACATCTTGAATCGATAAGTTCATTTTTTCTTGATCGTCCTCGAAGACGCGAAGCCCGGTCACCTTGTCGGCGAGCCAGTTCACTTCCTCTTCTGTATCTTCATGTGTCACACCGACGAGAAGCAAGTATCCGGCGTTGATTGCCCCGACGACTTCTTCCTCCACTGTGACCGATGCTTCTTTCACTCGTTGCAATAATACACGCACGTTCCTCTTCCTTTCGTCACGTCATCATGACTCGGCTGACCGAATACACGTCTGAGATTTGTTTAATGCGCTCGACAACTTTCTGCAAGTGATTCACGTTCGGAATCGAGATCGTCATCGAGATGCGAGCTTGTTTATTTTGGTCGCCCCGACCACTGACGGCCACGATATTCGTATTCGTCGCCGATACCGCCTGAAGGACATCGTTCAAGAGACCTGAACGATCATATCCCGTGATTTCGATATCGACGTTATAGTTCTTCTCTTTCGCCTGTCCGACTTCCCATTCGACGTCAAGGAGACGCTCCGGATGTTGTTCGTTGACGATGTTCAAGCAGTCTTTCCGGTGAATCGAGACGCCGCGTCCACGGGTGATGTATCCGACGATTTCATCTCCCGGTACCGGGTTACAGCAACGGCTCATGCGCACGAGCATGTTGTCGATTCCTTTGACCGTCACGCCCGCCTCTGCCGTTTTCTTCTTCGGCGCCTGACTGACTTTCAATTCGCTGATGGCTTCAGAGAGCTCGAGTTTCGGCTCTTTGCGCTGCTTCTCCGTCAACTTATGCGCGACTTGAGCGGCAGTGATGCCTTGATAACCGACTGCGGCATACATCTCTTCCTCGTTCCCGAAGTTGAACTTCTCGACGACGATACTGAGTGCCGGCTCATCGATCACTTCTTTCGGTTCAAAACCGAGTTTCTTGATTTCTGCCTCGACGAGATCTTTCCCTTTCTCGACGTTTTCTTCACGCTGTTGACGTTTGAACCATTGACGAATCTTGTTCTTCGCCTGGCTCGAAACAGCGAGCTTCAACCAATCCTTACTCGGTCCGTAACTATGCTTCGACGTGATGATTTCGATGATGTCACCCGTCTCGAGTTTGTAGTCGAGCGGTACCATCCGGCCGTTCACTTTCGCACCCGTCATCCGGTGCCCGATCTCCGTATGAATCCGGTACGCATAGTCAATCGGGACTGAGCCCTTCGGCAACTCGAATACGTCTCCTTTTGGTGTGAAGACGTACAGCATGTCGCTAAAGAAATCAACTTTGAGGGACTCCATGAATTCCTCGGCATCCGTCGTATCCTTTTGCAGCTCGAGGATTTCACGAAGGTGGGCGATCTTCTCGTCGAATCCGTTCGTCGAGACGTTTTTCCCTTCTTTATACGCCCAGTGTGCCGCAATCCCGAACTCAGCGATGAAATGCATGTCTTTCGTCCGAATTTGGACTTCGAGCGGCTCACCTTTCGGACCGATCACGGTCGTATGGAGCGACTGATACATGTTCGGCTTCGGCATGGCGATATAATCTTTGAAACGTCCCGGCATCGGCTTGTATTGCGTATGGATGATTCCGAGCACGGCATAACAATCACGAATCGAATCGACGATAATGCGGACCGCCATCAAATCGTAAATTTCATTGAACTCTTTTTTATGCTTCACCATCTTGTTATAGATAGAATAGATGTGCTTCGGTCGACCGTTCACGTCGGCATCGATATGCACTTCCTCAAGAACCCTGTTCACTTCCGTGATGACAGAGGTGACGAGTGCTTCCCGTTCCGTCCGTTTCTGTTTCATCATCGAGACGATCTTATAGTATTGCTGCGGGTTGATATAACGTAACGAAATATCTTCGAGCTCCCACTTGATTGTCGAGATCCCCATCCGGTGCGCGAGCGGAGCAAAGATTTCGAGCGTCTCTTCTGCCTTTTGAACTTGCTTTTCTTTCGGCATATGCTGAAGCGTCCGCATATTGTGGAGCCGGTCCGCAAGTTTGATCAGGATCACGCGCACGTCTTCTGCCATGGCGATAATCATCTTCCGGTGGTTTTCAGCAAGTTCTTCTTTTTTCGATTTATATTTAATTTTACCAAGTTTCGTGACGCCATCGACGAGCATGGCCACGTCTGGACCAAAATCGTCCGTCAATTGCTGTAACGAAATATCCGTATCTTCAACAACATCATGCAAGAGCGCTCCAACAATCGTTGTGGCGTCTAAGCCGATATCAACGAGAATGCCGGCCACTTGAACCGGATGGAGGATATAGGGCTCGCCCGAACGTCGGAACTGACCGGTATGATGAAGTTTTGCGTATTCGTAAGCGCGTTTCACTTCGGCTATATCGTCGTCACCCATATACTCCCCGAGCGCGTCGAGAAGATCCTCAATACTTACGATTTGTTTTTTGGTCATAACATTCGACACCCTTTTTCTAACCGCTCCAATCGCCTCGGATTCGTCGCAGCATGGTAGTAGTTTGTATTCAAGATTCTATGATTTTTATAACCATTATCGAAAAAATCTGACGACCTGTCAAAGGTTGTAGGTTATTTTCCTTAAAAACTATTCAAAAACGGGAAGCATGTCGCTTCCCGTTCAAATTAGTCTTCGTAGCGGATGAGTGAGAACACGTCGTATCCTTCGAGACGCTCACGTCCACCAAGTCCATCGAGTTCAATCAAGAACCCGATTCCCGCAACAACTCCACCGAGTTGTTCAATCATTTTAATCGTCGCTTCAATCGTACCACCTGTTGCGAGCAAGTCATCCAAGATGACGACTTGTTGTCCAGGTTGGATTGAATCTTTGTGCATTGTCAAAATGTCCGTCCCATACTCAAGACCGTATGAAACTCGTACTGTCTCACGTGGTAACTTTCCTTCTTTACGTACTGGTACAAACCCGAGTTCGAGCGCATACGCTGCCGGGCAACCGACGACGAATCCGCGTGCTTCCGGACCAGCAATCAACTCCGCTCCACGTTCACGTGCATAAACGACGAGCTCATCTACCGCTTTCTTGTAGACTTCGCCATCTTGCATGAGTGACGTGATATCTTTGAAGCTGATTCCTTCCTTCGGATAATCTGCTACTTCTTTAATATGCTGTTTGAAATCCATTTTATGTGTATGCCTCCTGCATCTTGTTCGATCGCAACGATTGTAACCGCTCTTTGAGCTCCGCCAATGACGCGTATACGAAACGCTCTTCGAGTTGTTGGCGCCCAATCCGGCGTTGATAGCACGGCGCCTCGGTCAAATCGCGTTTCGGTGCTTCTGGATTGACTCCAGGCAGTCCGTCTTCCATTGTAACAAGAAATTCGAGTTCAGAGAATACTTGATGCATAAATTGAATCGTATTTTTTGACCATTTTCGCTCTTTTGACAGACGAATCAGGTTTTCACGTAGATTTTTCCGTTCGCACGTTGCCATATGGACATAATACGTTCGGAAATCCTCACGGGATGGAAGACGTTCAAAGAACGAGTCTCCTTGACCGAAGGCACAATAAATGCGTTCGATCCCCTCATGAAGTTTCTCTGCGAGCACCTCTTCATCGTCCGGAAGATCGAGCAGAACGACGAAACGGTTGAGCGGTTCATCTCCTTCATGGAGTGGAAAATCTTCGTTCGTCCCTCGGAAAGATAAAAATGACGTCTGGTCTTTCGGCAAATCTTTCAACTCTTGCATTGATTTTTTCTTCCCACGATAGTCAAACACTTGGAAGTCATCGACCCGTAAATCTTGAATCATGAGCTGCGGTTTACGCATTCCGTTCCATTCGTTGACTTGAAGACTTCCCATCACCGAGATATGAGCCATCTTTGAAATCTCTGAAACGACGTGCCCGAATCCAAACCCGATGCCATCGAGCTCACGCTTGTCTCCGGCGAGCTGTACTTTCAAATGCGTGGCATCCCGTCCGATTTGGCGAATATCACGCAGTTTCGCATCTGCGACGACAACGCGAGGGGATGGATTCCCCATACCAAATGGCGCGAGCTTTCCAATCTCTGAAATCAAATCGAGCGAAACGTCGTTGACGGAGAGTTTCAAGTCGACGTTTACTCGTGGTACAAACACGTCATCGGGGATGGACTCCGCCTGACGGTTCAGTCGCTCTCGTAGTTCGGCGACGTGTTCCGACTGAAGGGTCATCCCGGCCGCAGCTGGATGTCCGCCAAAGTGTGGCAAAATATCTTCATTCTTCGAAAGTTCCTTGAAGAGGTCAAATCCATCGATGGAGCGCCCCGATCCTTTCGCCTTACCCGTCTCAGGGTCGTGGCAAAGGAGGATGACTGGACGATAGTACGCCTCGACGAGACGAGATGCGACAATCCCGACAACTCCAGGATTCCACTTCTCACTCGCCACGACGAGTACACGGTCCTCGGTCATCGACGCTTCGACGAGTTCTTTCGCTTCAGCAGCGATTGTCTTGACGATGTCTTGACGTTCTTTGTTTTGCTTATCGAGCTGTTTCGCTAGCTCGAGCGCTTCCTCCACATGTTCGGCTAAGAGCATTTGAAGTGCCGGCATCGCCGAATCGAGTCGACCCGCGGCATTGATGCGTGGACCGAACGCGAAACCGACCGATTCTTCGTTCAACACGCTGTCACCGAGACCACATACTTCACGTAACGCTAAGATACCTGGACGTTTTGAAGCCTCGAGTGCGGCGATTCCCTTCTTCGCAAGCAACCGGTTTTCACCGTCTAACGGGACGAGGTCGGCAATCGTTCCGAGTACGGCCAAATCAAGGAGTTCTTCCGGCATTCTCCCTAAAACGGCGTGCGCCACTTTGAGGGCGACTCCCGCTCCGGCGAGTTTATCATATGGATATCCCGGGTCGATATGCGGATGAATGATTGCATAGGCGTCCGGCAATGTCTCTTTTGGCTCGTGGTGGTCCGTGATGATCAAATCGACGCCAAGGTCTTTTAAGAGTGTCGCTTCTTCAATCCCTGAAATTCCGCAATCCACCGTGATGACCAAAGTGAATCCCTCGTTCGCCGCCCATTGGAACGCTTCTTTGTTCGGTCCATATCCTTCCGTGAAACGGTTCGGGATATAACACTCGGCCATGACACCGATTTCGGTCAACGCGTGCCACATGACGGATGAGGCACTGACCCCGTCGACATCGTAGTCACCATAGATGAGCACCATCTCCCCATCGTCTGCCGCCTGTTTAATGCGGGTGACGACTTTCTCCATCTGTTCAAACAAGTACGGGTCATGAAAGACGAGTTCTTCCTCGGCATACAAGAATGCCTTGGCCGCTTCTACGTCTTGATGACCACGCTGAACGAGCAACGTCGCCAGTTGTGCTGATATATTTAATTCGTTTTGTAAACGCGTGACGTCGTCCGGATTTGTTTCCGGATAGAGCCACTGTTTTTTCGAATGGTACATGTCCTTCACTCCAATCAATTGTAGATTATAGCAGACCGCGTGAAAGATGTGCCGTCTTGACATTTGAAAAGGTCTCCCGATTGAAGGGAGACCCACTTGTTACGCCTCTGTGACCGGCGTATCTTTTTTCTTGTTGATTGTCGTGCGTTTGATGAGGAGCCATAAATACGATGCAATGAAGATCGAAGAATACATCCCCATGAAAAGTCCGACGATGAGCGCGAGCGAGAAGCTGCGAATCGACTCGGCACCGAACACGTACAAGGCAATCGCTGTAACGAGTACCGTGATGACCGTATTCACGGACCGTACGATTGTCTCTTGAATCGACTTGTTGATGATCGACTCATAGACGTCCATCGACTTGATTTTTCGTTCCTTTTCATACGACGTGATGTTCTCGCGGACCCGGTCGAACGTTACGATTGTATCGTTGACCGAGTAACCGATGATGGTCAAGATCGCGGCGATAAAGTACAAGTTGACCTCGATCCCAAAGAGCGAGAACGCGACAATCATGAAGAAGGCATCGTGTAACATCGCGATAACAGTTGCAAGTGCATATGAGAATTGGAAACGCACCGTGATGTAGAGAATAATCCCGATTGATGCGACGGCTACCGCATACAAAGCATTTTTCGCCAAGTCACGACCGACTTGAGCCGAGACGGTGCTGATGTTCGGGTCGTTCCCGAATTGTTCAGTGAACGCCGTCTTGACGTTCGCGACTTCCTCTTGTCCCAATTGCCCAACGAACGTCACGTATGCCAAGCGACCTTCATTTGCATATTGGACGCTTGAAATCTCTTGGTCAACTCCGGCATCGTTAAACGCTTTCGTGAATTCTTCTTGCGATACACGTTCTTCCGTTAGTACTTCGACCCGCGTCCCTGAAGCAAAATCGATTCCGAGGTTCAACCCACGGAAGAACAAGAGACCGATTCCGAGAACGACGATCGCCGTCGAAACCAAGAACATCGTGCGCATATGTTTCACGTAATTCCATTCAGTAAGCTTAAAGTTCACGGATTTCACTCTCCTTCACACCAAACCATCCTTTGCGTTTGTCGAACAGACGACTTGAGACAAGGAGGTGCATCAAATAACGTGAGATGAATACGTTCGAGATGAACGTCATCCCGATTGAGATCATGAGCATGACGGCGAACCCTTTGACCGAGCTTTGTCCGAAATAGAACAAGACCGCAGCCGAGATGAGCGTCGTCAAGTTAGCATCGATGATCGTACTGAGGGAACGACGGTTACCTGCACGGAATGCCGATAAGACCGATTTTCCAGAGCGGAGTTCGTCTTTGATTCGTTCCGCGGTAATAATGTTCGCATCGACTGCCATACCGACTCCGAGGACGAGTGCCGCAATCCCTGGGAGCGTCAAGACCGCATTGATTCCGTTGAAGAACAACATGATCAAGTTGATGTACAGAACAAGCGTGATGATCGACACGAGTCCTGGGAGACGATAGAAGAACAACATGAAGAGGAATACAGCGATGATTCCGATTGTTGCGGCAAATACCGTTTCTTCTAAAGCATCTTGACCGAACTGGGCCGATACAGATGTCGAGTAAATCTCATCAAGTTTGACCGGGAGCGCCCCTGCGTTCAAGATGTCCGCAAGGCGTTGACCGCTTTCCGCGTCAATTCCACCACCTGAGATGATGGCTTTATCCGATAAGATCGGGCTCGTTACCGAAGCATCTGACACAATCTTCGAGTTCTCTTTTTGAACTTCTTTCTCATATGTGTCGCCCTCTTCATAGTCGAGCCAAATGACCAGACGGTTCTCAGGAGCTGGACGTTGTGCAATCTCAGATGTCACTTCGCCAAACTTGTCAGCCGATTGAAGTGTCAACTCAACGACCGGTTGTCCTTGTTGGTTGTAGCTGAGCGCTGCCCCACGCGGCGCCAAGTCTTTCCCATCGAGCAAGACGTTGTCGTTCACGTCACGGAATGTCAATTGTGCCGTAGACGAGAGAACCTCGCGCGCTTCGTTTTGGTTCGATACGCCCGCGAGCTGGACACGGATGCGATTGTTTTCTTCGATTCGAACGTCCGGTTCGGAAACTCCGAGGACGTTGATTCGGTTATTGATGGCGCGAACGGTTGCATTCATCGCCGACTCGTCGATGACGTCGCCGTCTTCGAGCGGTTGTACTTCATACAAAACTTCGAATCCACCTTTTAAGTCGAGTCCGAGGTTCGTGTTCTTGACGACCCATGGTGTCGTGAACACTGCGAGCAGGATTGTCGCAATCATGATGATCGCAAAAATCGCAATGTTGCCTTTTTTGTACATACGACTATTTCCTTTCTAAACCACTGTTCTTGATAAAAACTTCTCTCGTTAACATTACAAATTTTCTAAACATTTATCAATCATTTTCCTAAAATTGTAACGACCTTCACGGATTGTTCGACTGAGTTTGCATATAAGACTAAATGTTGTGCATGGGCAAAACTTCATGTATGATGTAGCTAACATCAAAACATCAAAGGAGTCTTTCCATATGGACAGCACAGTTATTTATGCCTTTCTCCTTACTCTATTCGCCGGTCTAGCTACCGGAATCGGGAGTATGATCGCATTCTTTGCGAAACGGACGAACACGGCATTCCTCTCCATCTCGCTTGGATTTTCCGGAGGCGTCATGATTTACGTGTCGTTCATCGAGATTTTCCCGAAAGCGCTCGAGGAACTCGTCGGCGCTCACGGAGAATATACGGGTACAATCTACACCGTTCTCGCATTCTTCGGTGGGATGTTCTTGATTGGCATGATCGATAAGTTCATTCCGAAAATGGAGAATCCACACGAAGTCAAGTTTGTCGAGTCGATGCAGAATGACCCGACAACACATGAACTCGCAACGACGACAAATGAAGCGGCTCCAATCAACCATCCAGAGGTACAAAATCGACTAAAAAAAATGGGGATTTTCATGGCACTCGCCATCGGGATTCACAATTTCCCAGAAGGACTTGCGACGTTCGTCTCGGCACTAGATGACCCGACCGTCGGCTTAGCCATTGCCATCGCCATCGCCCTACACAACATTCCAGAAGGGATTGCCGTCTCCGTCCCGATTTATTATGCGACGGGCTCACGGAAGAAGGCGTTCAAGCTTTCGATGTTGTCAGGGCTTGCCGAGCCAGCTGGAGCGGCCATCGGATTCTTGTTACTCATGCCGTTCTTGAGCGACACCGTCTTCGGACTCTTGTTCGCGGCGGTCGGTGGCATCATGGTCTTCATCTCGCTTGACGAATTGCTCCCTGCCGCCCGTGAATACGGACACGCCCATCATTCCATGTATGGAATGGTTGCTGGTATGATCGTCATGGCGACAAGTCTAATCCTATTAATGTAACGAACAATGCCCTGACGCACGCGTCAGGGCATTTGTTATGTCGTTTTAAACAGATGGACGACATCTTTTAATTCAGACGACATGTGACTCATCGTTTCAGCGATGCCGTTGATTTCTTGAATGGCGGCAAGCTGTTCTTCGACGTTCGCACCGGCTTCTTCGACGCTTCGCTGTGTCGAGACGGCGTTTGTCGACATATCTTCAACAGAGACGGCAACTTCAGTCGTATTGGCGCTCACTTCTTCTGTTGCTGCCGCAATCTCACTCATTTGACGGGACGTCTCTTCGATGACCGATACGATCTCACGGAACGCCTCGGCCACTTCTCCCATTTGCGATACCCCATTCTCCACATGTACGCTCGATTCTTCGAACGCCGATTCGACTTGCTCCGTGTCACGTTGAATGTCGCGGACGACGGTCTGGATTTGAATGGCGGATTGTTTCGATTCCTCGGCGAGTTTCCGGACTTCAGCCGCGACGACGGCAAACCCTTTTCCGTGCTCACCCGCACGTGCTGCTTCAATCGCCGCGTTTAAGGCAAGTAAGTTCGTCTGTTCCGTGATCGCCGTGATCGAACGGGTGATTTTCTCGATTTCAAGCGATTGGTTCGATAGACGGTTCACCATCTGTTGAGTGAGCTCGTTGGCACGGCGAATTTCTTGCATCCGTTTCTCTGCCAATTGAACGGTCTCAAGTCCACCGTTCGCCGCCTCAAGTGTATGTATCGTCTGCTCATTCACACCTTGTGAGGCCGCAGCGATTTGATTCAATCCATCCACCGCTTGATTGACGCCAATCGTCCCTTCTTCTGCTCGCTTCGAGGATCCTTGCGCAGCCACGTTCATCTCTTCGAACAACCGGGACACGCCTTGGGTCGTTGTCGCGACATGGTCTGTGCTTGCGTAAAGTTCTTCAGAATATGCAGTCACTTTGTCCGACGCTTCACCAACCCGACGAATCAAGCCGACCAGATTATGCTTCATTTCATTGAACGCCGTAACCAGGTCTCCTAGTTCATCGTTTGAGGCGACTTCGATATCTTCTCCAGTCAAATCCCCTTCTGCCATGATGCGTGCTTGACGACCGAGTCGATTGATCGGTTTTAGGAAAAGCCGTTGTAGCGCAAGTAAGGAAAGAATCCCGATCACGACACCACCAACACTGATGAGGAGCATCCAAAGGATTGAACTTTCTGCATCTGCTTGTACCGCTTTCGTCTCAGACTCGAGGAGCTCCCCTTTGTATTCGACAAGGTCGGTCACGGTCATGCGTACCCGATCCGTCGTCGGTGTCACACTCGTGTTGAGAACGGTTTTGAAGCCGATTTCGTCTTGTTGTTGACGAAGTTCGACGGCACGATTCATCTCACGGTCTAATAGCTCGTTAAATTTCTCCAAATCTCCCAACCAAGACAAGATCTTCTCATCTGAAGAAGATGCCTTGAGTGAAGCCATCAATTCGTCTCGTTGTTCTTGAACTCCCTGGAGACTGATGAGCGTCTTCGGATTGGCTACAAGCATATAGTAGTTCAAGTAGCGTTCAGCATCCGTCACCGCTAATGATAGATTCTCTGCAAGCAGCATCTCCTGCGTGCCTTCACTGAGGACCCGGTCATAGGCGGCAGTCGATTGTCTCAATTGATAAGATCCGAGCGCGCCGACAATGACGAGCGCAATGATCGTCGGAATGAGCGCGATGGACATCCGTCGTCTCAGCGACGAGCGTCCTTTCTGTTTCGTACCATTTCGTTTTATGCTCCATCCTTTCCACTTCTTCATCTGTTTAATCAATCGTTTCACGTCCATGTCATTCGTTCTCCTTCATCTCGGATTTCTTCTCAACTTGAGATTAGTGCAAACGTTTTCATTAATCAAATCGATTTTTCGAAATGAGGTGGATAAATTTTGAATCGGATTCGTTTTGACAAAAAGAAGTCATCTTTGTATACTTTAAATCGTAATAATTACGTTTTTAAAGGATTCTCTATGATTGTGGAAAATACGAAGTTATTAATCATTGGTGCTGGTGTACACGGAATGACCCTCGCCATCTCATATATGGAACAAGGCGGGTGCTTGGAGGATTTGATTATTGTCGACCGTCTCACTTACCCGTTATCGAACTGGAAACAACAAACTTCATCCATCTCTATGTCGCACCTACGTTCGACCCGAGTGCATCACGATTCTTGGTCCGTTCGCAAGAGCCGTCTATGGCGGACAAGAAGCCGCTCGAAGAATCCTCCCCCAATTTCTAGCCACACAAAAAAGCGTCTGACCACGATGGTCAGACGCTTACTTGCTTATTCCTCAAATGAGGCATTCGCTTTTTTCACGACTTCCGCAATTGCGCTTCGGTTGAAGCGGAGAAGCGATTGATCGCATTTCAAAACGACATGTGTGTCTTCGATTTGATGAACGACGCCGTGTAAACCACCGATTGTGACAACGCTGTCGCCACGCTCGAGGGCGTTTTGCATCGCTTGTACTTCTTTTTGGCGTTTCGTCTGTGGACGAATCAAAAGGAAGTAAAATACGACGAAAATCAAGATCATTGGTAATAACGCAACGAGTGTTTCCATGAGTAACATTCACCCTTTCCTTCAATATCAGGTTCATTATACCGTGAAACTGAAACATTGTCACACAATGTCCGACATGATTGCTTAGAAATTCTTCGCGTTCGGCTTGTTGTAGCCGTATTCTTCGAAGAACTCTTCTTTGAAATCGAGCAAGCGGTCTTCACGAATCGCTTGACGAACCTGCTCCATCAACTTCACGAGGAAGTGAAGATTGTGTGTCGTACACAAGTGAAGACCAAACATCTCATCCGCACGAATCAAGTGGTGAACGTACGCACGCGAGTAGTTCTTACACGTATTACAGTCACACTTCTCATCAATTGGACCGAAGTCCGTCTTGTACTTCGCTTGTTTGATCGTGACGCGACCTTTCGACGTCATGAGCGTTCCGTTTCGTGCAATACGTGTCGGAAGGACACAGTCGAACATGTCGATTCCGCGAATCGATCCTTCAATTAACGCATCCGGTGAGCCGACGCCCATCAAATAACGCGGTTTGTTCTCTGGCATGAGCGGCGTCGTGAATTCGAGGGCACGATACATGACGTCTTTCGGTTCACCGACCGAGAGACCACCGACCGCATATCCTGGGAAATCAAGTGAGACGAGGTCTTGGGCGCTTTGACGACGAAGGTCCTCATATTCTCCACCTTGGATGATGCCGAAGAGCGCCTGGTCTTCTGGACGTTCGTGTGCCTCGAGGCAACGTTCCGCCCAACGGCTCGTCCGCTCGACCGATTTTTTCATATATTCATGTGTCGCCGGATAAGGCGGGCACTCGTCAAATGCCATCATGATGTCAGAGCCGAGGGCATTTTGAATCTCCATCGCTTTTTCTGGTGACAAGAACAACTTGTCTCCGTTCAAATGGTTACGGAAATGTACGCCTTCCTCTTGGATGTTTCGGAGGTCGGCCAGTGAGAACACTTGGAATCCACCCGAGTCCGTGAGGATTGCCCCGTCCCAGTTCATGAACTTATGAAGTCCACCGGCTTGTTTGATGACCTCATGTCCTGGACGAACCCAAAGGTGATACGTGTTCGACAAGATGATGTTCGCACCCATCGCCTTGACCTGTTCAGGTGCCATCGTTTTGACGCTCGCTTGCGTCCCGACCGGCATGAAGACCGGTGTCTCGAACGACCCGTGCGGCGTATGGACGATTCCGTGCCGCGCTCCGGTCTGTTTGCATGTGTGGATGTGTTCGTATGTGACTGCATGTTTTGTCATTTTGATACTTCCTTCCTCGTGATGAGCATCGCGTCTCCAAAGCTGAAGAAGCGGTATCGTTCTGCGACCGCAGTCCGATAAGCGTGTAAGATGATGTCGCGCGTCGCGAACGCCGAGACGAGCATGACGAGCGTTGATTTAGGGAGATGGAAGTTCGTGATCAATCCATCGATTGCCTTTAACTCAACACCAGGGTAAATAAAGATATCCGTCCAGCCCGATGACTCGACGAAGTCCCCGTGATCTCGCATGATCGTCTCAAGCGTGCGCGTCGATGTCGTCCCGACCGCAAAGATGCGACCGCCATTCGCTCGAATCTCTCGAAGCGCAGCTGCCGATTCAGCCGACAACTCGAAATATTCACTATGCATCGTATGTTCCTCGATCGAATCAGCCGTCACCGGACGGAACGTCCCGAGACCGACGTGAAGGGTGAGCGGGATCAACCGAACCCCTTTCGCTTTCGCTGCTTCGAGCAGTTCCTCGGTGAAATGAAGACCGGCTGTCGGAGCGGCCGCACTGCCTCGTTCACGGGCATAGACCGTTTGATAGCGGTCTTGGTCATCGAGTTGTTCGCGAATGTACGGTGGGAGCGGCATCGTTCCAAGCTCATCTAAAATCTCATAGAAGATGCCGTCGTAGTCAAACTTGAATCGACGTCCGCCTTCTAGGAGTTCCTCGACACATTCCGCACGGAGAAGACCGTCCCCGAACTCGACGATGGACCCGACGCGAACTTTTTTCGCCGGTTTGACAAGTGCTTCCCATACATCATCTTCCGTCTGTTTCAACAAGAGCAGTTCGACTTTCCCGCCTGTTTCTTGCTTCGCCCCAAAGAGACGTGCCGGTAAGACGCGCGAATCGTTGACGACAAGCGCATCCCCTTCGTTCAAGTAATCGAGCACGTCACGGAAATGACGATGCTCGATGTCCCCTGTCTCGCGGTCTAATACGAGCAAGCGTGAGCTCGTCCGATCGAGCAATGGGACTTGCGCGATCAACTCTTCTGGCAATTCAAAATCATAATCGTTTACGTTCAATTGAATGTCTTGCATAACTTACTCCTCTTCCTCTTCATAACCAAAATGCGACTTGGCAAACTGTGTGATCATCCGTCCTCGCGGCGTGCGCTGCAAGAATCCTTGTTGTAATAAATAGGGCTCATAGACATCCTCAATCGTCTGAGCATCCTCACCGATGGTCGCAGCGAGCGTCTCAAGCCCGACCGGTCCACCTCCGAACCGCTCCACCATGGCCCGAAGCAATCGATGGTCAACTTCATCGAGTCCGAGCGCATCGACGTGTAGCCGGTCGAGCGCATCAGATGCGAGCACGGGATCGATTTCTTTCGTACCAGCCACTTGTGCGAAATCACGGACACGACGCAAGAGACGGTTTGCAACTCGTGGCGTCCCTCGTGAGCGTTTCGCAATCGCACCGCTCGCCTCAGGTGAGATCGAGAGACGGAACAACTGGGCCGTCCGGCTGACGATGGCCGCTAACTCATGTGTTTCGTAATATTCGAGCTTCAACGTGACACCGAAACGGTCACGTAAAGGCGCCGACAACATCCCTGCTCGTGTCGTCGCGCCGACAAGCGTAAACGGTGGTAGGTCGATGCGGACGCTACGAGCCATCTCCCCTTGCCCATAGACGATGTCGAGACAGTAGTCTTCCATCGCCGGATAAAGAATTTCTTCAATCGTCCGGCTCAAGCGATGGATCTCGTCGATGAACAAGACATCCCCCGGCTCGAGGGTCGAGAGAATCGCAGCCAAATCACCCGGTCGTTCAATCGCCGGGCCGGCGGTCGTCTTGATCCCGACGCCCATCTCGTTGGCGATGATTTGGGCGAGCGTCGTCTTCCCGAGTCCCGGGGGACCGTATAAGAGCACGTGGTCGAGCGTCTCACTTCGAAGTTTGGCGGCCTGAATGAAGACCGACAAATTGCCTTTCGCCTTTTCTTGCCCGATATATTGCTCGAAGCGCTGCGGACGTAAGCTCCACTCTTCAGAGTCTTCATATTGCTGATGAGATTGTGACAACAATCGTTCGTCCATAGCTTCCTCCTTATTTCAGTAACAGCTGTAGCGCGCGTTTTATGTACGCGTCGGTCGTCAATATTTCTCCGCTCAATGCTTTGCGGACTTTTAGGATTTCCCGTTCAGAGTAGCCGAGCGCGACGAGCGCCTCACACGCCTCATCGAGTTCAGATGCACCTTGGGCGAACAACCCTTCGTTCGGCACGTAATCCGGTGCGAGCTCAGATAACTTCCCTTTCAAGTCGAGCGCCATCTGTTTGGCTGTCTTCTTCCCGACTCCCGGGAATTTCGTTAAATATTTCTCATTCTCGGTTTCAATCGCATCGATCAATGCGTCGATATCGCCGGACGCGACGATGGCAAGCGCACCTTTTGGTCCAATCCCGCTCACGCTAAGGAGTTTATTGAACAGCTCACGCTCGCGACGTGACCGGAAACCGTATAATGTCTGTTGGTCTTCACGCACATAATGATGCGTAAACACGATTACATGTTCGTCTTGTTCACGATAAAAAAACGGGTTAGGCACATGTACTTTGTAGCCGACGCCCGAGACATCTAACGTTATATATTCCGCACACACATAGGCGACGGGTCCTTTTACGAATTCAATCACAGTGTACTCTCCTTTTCGGTCGGAAAAACTGCATTTATTGTACCATAATGAGCGACACGAAAAAAGGACAGGCGTTTACCTGTCCTGAAGCGATCACCGTGCAAGCATTCGTTCAAGTGCACGTTTCGACCACTCTGTCGTCTCATGATCGACGCGAATGACGTTCACAGGGTCCGTCTCGAGCGACTCGAGCGCCCACAATAGATGTGGCAAGTCGATTCGATTCATCGTGAGGCACGGACACATGAACGGGTTCAATGAAACGATATCGAGGTGTGGGTACGTCGCCGCCAGACGGTTGACGAGGTTCATCTCCGTTCCGACCGCCCACTTCGTCCCCGGTGCGCTCGCGTCAATCTTGTCGATGATATACGATGTCGATCCCGCCTCGTCCGCAGCCTGGACGACGTCAAACGTACATTCCGGATGGACGATGATGCGACGATCCGGCTCACGCTCACGGAACGCCTGAATTTGCGATACCGTGAACTTCTCATGGACAGAACAGTGTCCCTTCCATAAGATGACTTTCACTTGCTCGTCATCTCCCTCCGCGACCAATTCTTCACGGAGCGGATCCCAAACAGCCATCGCCTCGAGTGGGATGCCGAGATCATACGCCGTGTTCCGCCCGAGATGTTGATCGGGAAGGAACAAGATGCGTTCACCTGCCTCAAGCGCCCACCGGACGATTTCATGGGCGTTCGACGATGTGACGGTCGCCCCACCGTGACGACCAACGAACGCTTTGATGGCCGCTGTTGAATTGACGTATGTAATCGGGATGATGTCCTCTCCAAATCGTTCTGTCAGTTCTTCCCAAGCAATCTCCGTCTGATCGATATCGGCCATGTCTGCCATCGAACAGCCGGCACGCATATCAGGTAAGACGACAATCTGATCGTCCCGTGTCAACATGTCTGCCGTCTCTGCCATGAAGTGGACACCACAAAAGACGATGAATTCGGCTTCGCTCATCTGTTCTGCGAGTCGTGCGAGCTGGAGCGAATCCCCTGTCGCGTCCGCGAATTGAACGACCTCGTCTTTTTGATAATGATGGGCCGGTAAAAAGAGACGAGTCCCGAGTCGGTCTTTGACCGCCTGAATCCGAGTCTCCATCTCCTCCACTGACAGGTTAGCGTACGTCGGTGGGAGTGTTCCGAGTAGTTGCATCTTTCATTCCTCCTTGTAAATTCAAACTGCAATCGAACGCGCGTACCGAATGAGTCAATTGCCCGAGCGAGATGACATCGATGCGAATGCCTCGATAATCGTCAATCGTGTCGAGCGTGATGCCACCAGACACTTCAATTTTGATGTGCGTCGGTATATGACGGACCCATTCTCTCAATTCATCTGGCGTCCGATTATCAAGCATCACGATGTCCGGATCGGCTTGAACCGCCTCCATCAGTTGTTCGAACGACTCGACCTCGACTTCAATCGGGGTCGTATGGCCGACACGTTCTCGTGCGACTTGAATCGCGTTCGTCACGCCACCAAGTGCGACGATATGATTGTCTTTGATCATGACGGCGTCATCGAGTCTTAGACGGTGATTGTATCCCCCGCCCACACGTACGGCGTACTTTTCAATCATCCGCAGTCCCGGGGTCGTCTTGCGTGTATCGGTCACGTGAATCGCGTCATCGTGTAACGCGTCCACGCACTGTCGTGTCATCGTCGCAATCCCACTCGCATGTTGGATGACATTCAACAGCACACGCTCCGTCTCTAAAATCGCGCGCGTCTTCCCTCTCAAGACGACGAGCTCGTCTCCAGGGACAACCGCTCTCCCGTCTTCTTGGCAAGAGGCCAATTCAAGCCGCTGCATGGTTGCCAGCTCTTCTACGATTGGCTTCCCACAGAAAATGCCCTGTTCTTTGGCGACAATCGTTGCGATCGACTCGTCCTGTCCATCAATCAGCGCACTCGATAGGTCCCCATAACCGATATCTTCAATCAAGAACTGACGTAGCTGTTCGCGTAGGTATATCGTGTTCATCATACCGCTCCATTTCGAGGATGCTTTGCGCGAGAAGACGCGCCGCATCAAGTTGTAAAGTTTGTTCACTTAATTGTCTTGTCACGTGTTTCGTCATGGTCAACGTTTGGGTATTTTGTAAGAAACCTTTCAATTCATCAAGACTTGGTGAAATCGTCAACCATCTTCCAATTTGAGTACGTAACGCTTGAAATGCCACAGGTGAGATGTCGTACACCAACGTCTCCTTCGTCGCCGTGGTCGTCTGATTCAATCGCACCGCCCGCGCGACTCGTTTTCCAAACACCCAACATTCCAAAAGTGAGTTCGAGGCCAAACGATTCATCCCATGTATGCCCGCATCCGCCACTTCACCGACGGCATATAATCCGTCAACGTCTGTCCGTCCCATGTCGTCCACTTCGATTCCACCCATATGAAAATGGAGGCCAGGACGTACCGGAATGCGGCGAGGATTGATCTGGAGTTTGTCACATGTCAACGCAAGCTTCGGAAACCGTTCACGAAGCCGTGTCACGTTTGTCGTATCGAGATACACCGTTCCCATTCGTTCTGTCAGTACCCGCGCCACGTCATCACGAGGAGCGAGACTCCCGAGCGGATGATGCGCCATCACGTGATTCCCTTCGTCATCAACGAGCGTCGCTCCGGCTCCCCGGAGTGCCTCCGTCACGAGATGAGGCTCGTCGGTCGCCAGTAAGGTGGGATGAAATTGGATCCGCTGTAAATGTGTCAGCTTGACCCCACATCGATTTGCCAGAACGAGACCGTCACCGGTCACGGTACGCGCGTTTGAAGTCCAATCAATCAGCCCACCGATGCCACCTGTCGCCAATACGACAGCGCCGGCTTCAATTCGAATGGGCACTTCATCCCGAAACGCCATCGCGCCGACGACTTTCCCGTCTCTCGTGATGAGATCGTGCACGAGCACCCGTTCCAATACGTTCACGTTATCGGGTAACGAGTGACGCAATTGCCTCATGACATGGCGTCCCGTCTCGTCGCCACCGACATGAAAGATGCGATTCAATCGATGCGCGCCTTCACGTCCGAGGGCATAGCCGTCCTCTTCACGGTCGAACCGGACACCGAATCGTTCCATTTCTTCAATCGCTTGACGACCTTCTTCTACGAGAATGTCGACGCGCTCAGCGCACGACGTGTTTTTAGAGGCGAGCATCGTGTCTTCTTTATGGGCCGTACTCGATTTCTCAAGATACGCGCTCGCAATCCCGCCTTGTGCCAAATCGGAGTTGCTCTCTGTCATCTCACCTTTTGAGACGAGAAGAACAGAGAATGATGTTGGTAGATGCAAAGCCGTTGCGACGGCGGCAAGTCCCGTTCCGATAATCAAAATGTCAGTTTTCTCTATGTGTAAAGACACTTGTACATCACCTGTTTTTCATATGTAATGTTGACTTGTAAACTAGTTTCGCATAATTTTGTGTAGAAGACAACATGAGAAAAGGGGAGTCCATGATGAACCGCTACTTCGACTACGCCGCTACACACCCGATGACACATGCAGCATTAGACCATTACGTGGCGATGGCCAAAAACGTTTATGGGAACCCATCATCACTCCATACCCAAGGTTATATGGCAGAAGATTATTTGACAGAGGCACGACGCTTGATCAAACAGGCGCTCGGGCTTGATATGTTACGAGGAAAATTATTATTCACTGGAAGTGGATCGGAGAGCAATTACATCGCACTGACAAGCTTGCGTAAACGGATGAAGGGCAAAGAGGTGATCACGTCTTGGCATGAGCATGATTCCGTCGCCCTCTTACTTGAAGAATGGGAGCGGGAAGGGATAATCGTTCATCGGTTGAAACTGAAGGATGGGAAGTTTGATTTGGATGCGTTCACCCACCTACTCGACCGTGACATCGGGCTCGTCACGCTCCAGCACGTCAATTCCGACACGGGTTGGGTGTTACCGCTCCACCACATCCAATGCCTCTTGAAATATAAGAAAATCCTCTTCCATGTGGACGGGGTCCAGGCACTCGGGAAAATCCCGATTTCTGTCGAAGGCATCGATGCCTATTCGTTCAGTGCCCACAAAGTGGGTGGACCGAAAGGAGTCGGTGCCCTCTACATGGAACTTCTGATTCCTCCCCCATACTATCCGGGGCATCATCAATACGGGATTCGTCCCGGAACGATTGACGTTCCTGGAATCAGTGCCTTTGCAAAAGCACTCGGAGAACGTCAGGAACAATTGACACGTTTTCAGAGAAATTTCATGGCGTTTCGTGCTATCTTGAAAGAGAAGACGTCAGCGCATGTCCATTGGCTCGAGTTTGATGAACAAAGTCCCGCCATTTTCTCCTTCGTCTCCCATCAACGCGACGGACAATGGTGGATGACCGAGCTCGACGATCTCGGGTTCCAAGTATCGGCTGGGTCGGCATGTCGAGCAGGTCAAAATGGACCAAATCGCATGCTCGAAGCACTCGGATATGAGACGAGCGCCTGTCATGGACTCGTCCGTATTTCCTTCGGCGCGCAAACGACCGCCGAAGACACATCGGCCCTCGCCGATGCCATCGTCATTTTAGCAAGGAGAGTCGAACATCATGAACAAACGTTTAGCCGGTGAAGAACGCCGTCGCACACTATTACAATTGATTGAATCGAGCAATGAGCCGATCACAGGATCTGAACTGGCAAGACATGTATCCGTCAGTCGCCAGGTCATCGTCCAAGACCTATCGTTACTAAAAGCGAAAGGTCATCAAATCGTTGCGACCGCTCGTGGGTACGTCTACTTGCACGGAGACCTCACCCCATCCACCTATTCGAAAAAGGTAGCCTGTCGTCATACGGCAGAAGAGATGGAGGCGGAGATGAACGCCATCGTCGATGAAGGGGTCACCATCAAAGACGTCATCATCGACCATCCTGTATACGGGTCCATCACGGGACAACTCATGGTGAAGAGTCGCCGCGACGTCCGTGCCTTCCTCGAACGTGTGAAGACGCATGGGGCTTCCCCACTCTCCCAGTTGACGGGTGGTTTCCATATCCATACGCTCGAATCAGACCATAAAGAGGCAATCGATGCTGCGGTGAAAGAATTGGACCGCCTCGGGATTCTCGTATCCGAATTAGATTGAAGAGACGTCACGAATATGTGACATCTCTTCTTTTTCTTTTCAGTCATGTCCGTTATACTGATGGATGGAACATCTTTCCTGAAATCATTTGAAAGGAGGGCTACGTCTTGAACGTCCTCGAGCATCTACTCGCCATCTGTGGGGTCTTCAGCATTCCCATCGGTATCTTGGTCCAATTCATCCCGAACGAACTCGTTCTCGCATACGGAGGCTTCCTCGTCGACTCGCATGACGCGCCCTTCTTCCTGACGTTCCTACTGGCGTGGGTCTCCTTCACGCTCAGCCAAATCGGTCTGTACTGGATCGGTCGATATGGTGGGCGTCCCGTCGCGCTCAAACTGTATCGGTATTTTCGAATTCGGCAAGACAAGCAACTCCGGGCCGAGCGCTGGTTTGAGAAATACGGTGCATGGATCGTCTGTCTCAGCCTGTTTTGGCGTCAATTATTCGCCGTGAGCGCCGGGGTGATGCGTCTATCGTTCCGTAAGTTTTTGTCGGTGACGACCTTGATTTTCGCCGTCTGGTCATTCCTTTTCATCCATGTCGGGATGATGCTTGGTAGCAACTGGCGCATGATCGGCCACTTCATGGACGATGTCATCCCCTTCTTGGCTCTTGCTGTCGGGATTATCCTCGTCGTTCGACATGTTCGTCAGCAACCAAAACGTGTGAAAGAATCAGCTTGACTTGCGCTGATTCTTTTTTTGTTGGAAAGGGAAACGCTCACATCTGTCGAATAAGAACCATGTAAGCGAATCGCGGTCACACATATAGGACACCGCACAACGAAAAAGGAGGAATCATCATGTTCCATCGCCGTAAGACGTATACGATTCGACCTGAACGCCTGCAAGAATTCACCGACTTTTTCCATACATACATTTACCCGATCCAGGCGTCGCATGGCGCCCGTCTCGTCGGACGCTGGGTGACCGAAGACAAGTCCGAGGTCATGGCACTATGGGAATACCGGGACCGTGAACACTATGAGCAAGTCGAGCGGGATTATCGTGGCAGTACGTTGCGACGAGACGCCATGAAACAGCGGGCTCGCCTTGGAAAAGAGCTGTATATCAAGTCAAGCGAAGAGTTCATGATGCCGACCGGTCACTATACGCCACCACGTACGATTGTCTGTGTGACAGCGTATATCACGAATGAAGCGGGTGAGGTTCTCCTCGTCAAAAACATGCATCGGAACGACTCGTTCGAGATGCCTGGCGGACAAGTCGAAGAACACGAGTCACTCGTTGACGCCATCCATCGTGAAGTGGACGAGGAAACGGGCGTGAAAATCGAGGTGGAAGGCATCACGGGAATCTATCAAAACGTGTCCTCCCGCGTCCTCTGTGTCACGTTCCGCGCAAAATATGTATCCGGTGACCTCAGACCGCAGGCTGGCGAGACACAGGAAGTTGGCTTCTATAAAGTCGACGCAAGTAACGTGGGTGACTACATCAAACGGGAGCACTTCCAAATGCGCTTCCTCGATGCGATCGATCCCGTATACATGCCTTACGCCATTTATAAAGTCCGACCATATGAATTGATTGAGCGAATTGAGCGCCAATCCGTATGACGCAAAAAGGGATGACTCGCATATAGCGAATCATCCCTTTTGTTTATGCTTCTTGTATGTCTTCTTGCTGAGATTGTCCAGTCTCCACTAACAGTTTCCGGACACGGCGTTTCTCCACATGGAGAACGGTGAACGTCATGTCTTGATACGTGACTTGTGCACCTTTCTCCGGGATGTCGCCGAGCAATTCAACGAACCAACCGCCCATCGTGTTGGAATCGACGTCTGGTTCTGCAATCCCCATCTCTTCCGCGAATTCATCAACGTTCATGTCAGCCATACACTCATAGACCCCTTCACGGAGACGTCTGAGATAGACGACGGATTCGTCGTGCTCATCCCAGATGTCGCCGACGAGTTCTTCAAGCATGTCTTCTAACGTGATAAGACCCGCCGTGCCCCCGAATTCATCGAGGACGACAGCCATGTGAGATTGTTTCTGCTGGAGAATCGGAAGTAGTTCAATCAATTTCGTCTGCGGTGACACGTACGTGAGCGGTCGGATGAGCGAACGGACATCCGTCACTTCATCCTTCATCATCGAACGCAAGAAGTCACGTTCTGACAAGACACCGATGACGTTGTCGATCGAGTCTTTGTAGACCGGTAAACGCGAATGTCCACCACTGAAAATCGTGTCTTTGATTTCATCGAGCGAATCGTCGATGTCGACGGCCAGAATATCGATTCGTGGCGTCAGCACATCATCGACCGTAATATCGTTGAAGGCAAAGGCGCTATGGACGAGCTCTGCTTCCGTCTCTCCGAGCACACCTTCCTCTTCTCCCATATCGACGAGCACTTTCAACTCTTCTTCGGTGACGGATGGCTCCTTGTCTTTCATCCCGATCATCCGCAGCGTCAACTTCTTCAAGCCGGTGAAAATCATCGTCACCGGTTTGAGGACTTTAACGAGGAACACAAGGATTCCACTGATGAGAAGCGAATACTTCTCCGCAAACTCTTTCGCGAGCGATTTCGGTAAAATCTCACCAAAAATCAAGATGATGACCGTCGTCGCGAACGTTGACACGAGAAGACCGGTTCCCCCACTGAAAATCGATGTGGCGATGGCCGTCGACACCGTCGCCGAACCGATGTTGACGATGTTGTTCCCGACGAGAATCGTCGAGAGGGTATCATCAAAACGGTCGACGAGACTGAGGACACGTTTTGCGGCTTTGTCACCATCCTCTGCCATCCGAATCATCCGGACCCGGTTCACACTCGAGAGCGCCGTTTCTGCTGATGAGAAAAACGCTGACAACATGACGAGAACTACATATAGAATTAAACTTGACGAGGGCACAGGGTCCACGTTAGCTTCACACTCCGTTTCTTCTTAACAAGTAATTTTTTTATTCCACAAACTCGAATTCGAAGTCGAGGATTGCCACGACACTACCGTCCTCGGCACCCAACTTACGAAGATCGTCATCGACGCCCATTTGACGCATTTGACGAGCAAATCGTTTGATCGACTCATCATGGTCAAAGTTCGTCATCTTGAAGAGCTTCTCGATACGAGGTCCCGTGATCACGAAGCGATCGTATTCATCGATGTGGATTTGATAGCCTTTCTCTTCCTTCTCATAACGATACACGACACGAGGCGTCGCTGTCTTCTCTTCGAGCTCATCGAGTGGGAATTCTGGTGTCGTATCGACAAAGTTCGCCACTTCGATTAACAAGTTGCGAAGACCGTCTTGAGCGAGTGCCGAGATCGGGAAGACTTTGACGTCGTCCCCTACCTTCTTCTTGAACTCTTCAAGATGTTCCGCTGCGTCCGGCATATCCATTTTGTTCGCCACGACGACTTGTGGACGCTCAAGGAGACGTAAGTTGTACGACTCGAGCTCACGGTTGATCGTCGTGTAGTCTTCGAACGGATCGCGTCCTTCCATACCGCTCATATCGATCATGTGAACGATGACTTTCGTCCGTTCGATATGGCGAAGGAACTGGTGACCGAGACCAACGCCTTGGCTCGCTCCTTCGATGAGACCTGGAAGGTCGGCCATGACGAAACTACGGTCGTCCGCTGTCTTGACGACACCGAGGTTCGGTGTAATCGTCGTGAAGTGGTACGCACCGATTTTCGGGCGCGCCGACGAGACGACCGAGAGAAGCGTTGACTTCCCGACAGACGGGAATCCGACGAGACCGACGTCTGCGAGGAGTTTCAACTCGAGACGCAACTCACGTTCTTGACCTGGTTCCCCGTTCTCCGCGATTTCTGGAGCCGGGTTGGCAGGTGTCGCAAAACGACAGTTCCCGCGACCACCACGACCACCTTTCGCGATCGTCGCTTGTTGACCGTGCTCGGTCAAGTCCGCGATGACGGTATCCGTCTCGGCGTCGAACACGATCGTGCCAGGTGGAACTTTGACGATGAGCGGTTTCGCTTTACGTCCGTGCATCCCTTTTGACATCCCTTTTTCGCCATCATGGGCGATAAACTTCTTCGAATAGCGGAAATCAACGAGCGTCCGCAATCCTTCCTCTACTTCAAAGATGACGTCCCCACCGTGACCACCGTCACCACCTGCAGGACCACCGTCTGGAACGTATTTCTCGCGACGGAAAGCGACCATCCCTTTTCCGCCGTCTCCAGCTTTTACAAAAATATTAACCTGATCGACAAACATTTATTTCCCCTCCTTTATGTGAAACGTAGTAGTATCTACGTTCTGTTCGTACACATCGGCTGATGCCTTCACATCGTCCGGGACAGTGCCCGTGACGCGAATCATCAGTCCGTCCGTGAACGTCACATGAATCGGCCCATCCGTGTTGTCTAACAAGCGGACAAGCATCTCTGCCACTCGCGCGTCATCGATGGCGAGTTGGTCGGTTGAAATCGTATACGTCATCCGTCCCTCCCAATTCGCTTGAATCACGACTAGGCTCGTCTGTGGCACGTTCAAACGAACGAGCGCACTCTCTTCGTCGGCCTGTTTCCGATAGCGTTCGTAAAGTTCCTCGAGCTTAGTCGGATCGAGAGCCACATAGAGCGAGATCAATTGAAGCCGATTCATCCATTCGTGACGGACGGTCGATAAGAGCTCGAGTGTCTGTTCTGAATCCATTTAGATCCTCTCCTAGAAAAAAAGACTCTAACCAAATAAGTGGCTAGAGTCTTCTGCGTCGTTCAACTTACGCGACTGGGTAAACGCTCACTTGTTTCTTGTCGCGACCAAGACGCTCATAGCGTACTACGCCGTCAACTTTCGCAAACAAAGTGTCGTCGCCACCACGGCCAACGTTTTCACCTGGGTGAATCTTTGTACCGCGTTGGCGGTAAAGGATTGATCCAGCTGAAACTGTTTGTCCGTCAGCGCGTTTTGCACCGAGACGTTTCGAAATTGAGTCACGACCGTTTTTAGTCGAACCAACTCCCTTTTTCGAAGCGAAGAACTGAAGGTTCAATTGTAACATGAGGTCCACCTCCTATTGTTCAATTTGGATATATTCACCGTAGCTTTGGGCGATCGTGTCTAACTGCACGAGCATCCCTTCTAATAACAGTTGGGTGCGTTCCATATCCTGCGGTGATAAGTCAGGATACGTCTCGACATAAAAGTAACCACCCTCTGTTTGATCTGCCATTTCTACAAGAAGCGATTGACCCGCAAGCGTTTCGACGGCGTTATAGGCACCAAAGATGATGGCTGAAACACCGGCGCACACCAAGTCAGAACCAGGTTCTGCAAAATTGGCATGACCCGTCACTTCGACGGAGCGAATCGACTTCGCCTCGTCTCGTCTTACCTTGACCCGAATCATAGCTTACGCTTCGATTTTCTCGATGCGAACTTTCGTGTAAGGCTGACGGTGACCTTGCTTACGACGGTAGTTTTTCTTAGCTTTCATTTTGAAGACAGTGATCTTCTTAGCGCGGCCGTGTTTTACCACAGTACCGACAACTTTAGCGCCTTCTACGAGTGGAGCGCCGACTTTAACATCGTCACCACCAACGAAAAGAACCTCACCGAATTCTACAGTACCTTCGACATCAGCATCGAGTTTTTCGATGTAGATCTCTTGACCTGCTTCAACTTTGATTTGCTTACCACCAGTTTTGATGATTGCGTACATATACGTGCACCTCCTTGTTAAACTCAGACTCGCCATCCTGGGCAGGGCAAAACCTTTAAAAACCCGTTCTGTGCGGTTGTAGCCATTTGGGTGCTTCCAAACGAACTAACGTTATAGATAATACCATTCTCGATTAATCATTGTCAACGACGAGATAAGAAATTCTGACATTCTTCGGACGTCCCATAAAAGAGGAACTCCGGCTCCCCTTCGACGAGATGCACCTCGATGTCAAATTCGTGCCAGGAAGCGTCATGCCACTTCTTAGGGAGTGAGAGCACGACCGCTTCGTACTGATCATTCAAATCAAGGAGCGACCGTTCAAACTGTGAGAAGATGGCCAATTTTGAAGGCTTGCCGGCATGAAACATCCGGTCTTGAATCGAGCGACCGGTCCGTTCCCGCGACAGCTCGAACAGCCCCATTCGTGTGAAGCCGTACACCTCGACCCGACGTGGGTCACGCGCCCCGAGTTCTTTCATCTTTTTAAGGAGACGGGTCTGCCCTTCCTTTGAACCACGTAAGAAATCGATGATGACCATGCCGCCGATATTTCGCAGACGCAACTGCTCCATGATCGAATAGAGCGCGGCTTCATTGATGGTATCGGCCGCACGCCCCTTGTCTTTGACGGCGACATTTTTGCCACTATTCACGTCGATGACGGTCATCGTCTCGACTTGTTCGATCAAGACGAACGCCCCACCATCCAACCAGACGGCACGACTCTCCAGTTTCTCGATGGCTCCATCGAGACGTTTCGCTTCAGGCATCCGCCCTTTTCCGATATGACGTTTCACGGGGACATCCAATCGTTCGAGTCGCGTTTGCCCTTCTTTGTCATTCAACAGCACGGACTCGACTGCATGACGTCTCACGAATTGTTCGCATAGTAGCTCGTCTTGCCCGAACCGTTGCTCGATCACCACGATTGAACGGTTACGCAATCGATTCAGTTCTTCCTGTAACGCTTCCGGGGCCACTTGTCCGGCTTCCGTCCGAAATAAGACCCCTTCCTCTTCCGTTAAGTCGAGCGCCTTTGAGAGGCGGTCCTGCGTGACGAGGTCGAGTTTCCGGCTGAACAGTTGACGACGTCCAAATGGGAAATACACAAGATATCGCCCACCGAATCGAATGTTCTCTGTCACTTTATGATGCTTGCCGTTGATTCCTTCTTTTGTCACTTGGACGAGTCGCTTTTCTCCGACGACTGCCGCTTGCCCGATGGCGGGCACTTCCGGATACGAGGCGAGCGCACGGAGCGTCTCTGCGATCGGGAGAAAGTATGTCGTCTCCCCATCCGTCAAAAAGGCTGCCCCGAGTGACGGGTGGATCCGTTCAATTGCGGCTTCGACGATGGTCCCGACCGACAGTTGGTCGACAAACCGTTCCTCGACTTCGAGTAATCGTTCGCCGTCCACGAGCATCGCCCGTTCGATGGAAGGTGTTCGTTCGTAGATTAGCTTCATCTGCATCACTCCTTTCGACAGAAAAAGGCAACTTCCGTTGCCTTTACGCTTTTTTCATTCCAAATTTCATCATGAGTCGTGCCCAGAAGCCGACCGGTGCCGTCTCCGTCTGAATCGACATGAGCGGGACCGATTCGCCAAGAATACGGCGCGTGATGTTCCGGTACGCCTGCCCGGCATAGTTATCCGGATTCATCGTGACCGGGACACCGCGGTTCGCGGCTGCGATGACTTCCTCATCGTCGATGACGACACCGAGTAAGTCGATCGACAGGATGCGCATGATGTCATCGATGTCGAGCATGTCGCCCGATTCGACGAGATGATTCTTGACTCGGTTGACAATCAGTTTAGGCACATCGATATGTTCCGCTTGTTCGAGCATCCCGATGATTCGGTCTGCATCTTGAACCGCCGCCTTTTCAGGTGTCGTGACGACGATCGCCTCATCCGCACCGGCAATCGCGTTCATGAACCCTTGCTCGATTCCAGCAGGACAGTCAATCAAGACGAAATCATATTCCGTCTTCAACTGGTCAACGATTTCCTTCACTTGTTCAGGATTCACTGACGTCTTGTCTTTCGACTGTGCGGCCGGGAGTAAATACATCTCCTCGAAGCGTTTATCGCGGACGAGCGCCTGATTCAACTTACATTGACCCGTGATGACATCGACAAGGTTATAAATGCTCCGGTTGTCGAGACCGAGAATGATATCGAGGTTACGCAATCCGATATCTGTATCGACGAGACAGACCGAGTGTCCAGACAAGGCGAGCCCCGTCCCGATGTTGGCGGTCGTCGTTGTCTTGCCGACGCCCCCTTTTCCTGATGTCACGACGATGGCTCTGCCGTTTTTAACTTCTTTTTCTGTATGTACAGGCTCCACTACTTGCTCCATTCCACTCACCCTCTCTGTAATTCCATTGCATATGCGTCTTTCAGACCTGTCATGACGTGGCGGAGACGTGTCATCTCAATCCCATCACTCGTCTGATACGCACAACCCATCTCAATCTCAGGAAGTTCTTCATCGTCATCGGCTGTGAGTACATGTTCACCGATTGCTAAAAACTTCGGATGGAGCAGGCTCGCGGTAATGACCGCTTCTTCCCATCCTTCGACACCGGCGCGCACATTTCCTCGTATCGTCCCTAAACAATAAATACTTCCTGTCGCCCGGACCTCTGACCCAGGATTGATATCCCCGATCACGAGCACAGAACCGTCAAACGTCAAGACTTGCCCACTCCGAATCGTCCCGCTGTGATAGTGGAATGTCTTTCTGCCGTACGTCGCTTTCGCTTCTTCTGTCAACATGACATCGCTCGACAAGTCTTCAATATAAAAAACGCCATGACGAGCGACGACCTCACGAATTTGACGTGACAGCTCCTCGTCAATATAACGAGTACCCGCGTGCAACTTCAGGGCAATCTTTCCGGACGGCGGCTCCATTTCTTGTAATGTCGCTTCTAAGTCCGTAAGCACCTCGTCGATGCCACTCTTCGGATTGAAGTGAATGGCAATGCCGTTGCGATGTCCTTTAATCGTAATGTGTCGTTTACGCTCCATCATGGCTACCCTCTTTTCGCAACAGGGCGTGTCGTCACATAACGCGTCATCGGATAATAAAGAATCACGATGGCGATGGCATTGACGAGCATCGTCCCTGGAATCTGTTCAACCAATAGTGTTTGAATCGTCATCAACGTCCCACCAATCGCCGCCATGATCCCGTAAATCGCAAAGGTGAAAACGAGAATCATAAACGTGAACGTAATGGTGACGGAGAAGAAGTTCTCACCTATATATTTTAACACGAAGCTGGCTAAGAGAGGAATGAGTGAAAAAGTAAATACATAGATTCCAATCAGGTCGGTGTAGACGATATCATACAGCAGTCCGAATACAAGCCCAAACCCGAGTGCCGTCTCCCATCGACCGTACAGACTGACAAACATCAACCCGATCAACGTCAACAAAAGAAACGGCGTGGCGTAGTGCCAAGAAAAAATCGATGCCCATGTTCCTTCAATAAGAAAAAGGAGGAACAGGGCGATGAACACTTTCATGTTACTCACCCGCTGCTCCTCCTTCCTCGGGACCCGTTAAAAACGGTTCGTCTAGTGTCCGATCAATCACGTACATTTGTGAGAACTCATTGAAGTCGGCCTCCGGTTTAATCCGGGCGACTTGTGAGACGCCATATTCATCCGTCTCGATCGATTCGATCGTACCGATGACGAGTCCAGCCGGATAACGTCCACCGAGTCCAGACGTCGATACGATTTCTCCTTCTTTCAGCTTGACGCTATTCGATACTTTTGTGAAGAACAATTCATTCGTCTCCGTGTCGAATCCGTCAACCGTCCCATACGTCGGTTTGCCGTCCGCATCTTTGACCACAGCCGAGACGTTGTTCGTCCGGTTGTTGTCGCTGAGCAGTTGAACTTGCGACGTATAAGCACTCGTCTGAATGACACGACCGACCATCCCGCTCGCTGCGGTCACGGCCATGCCCTTTTCAACGCCGCGTTCTGAACCGACGTTGATGGTGACGTAGCGTTGCCAATCGTTCGGTGTCCGACCGATGACCTCCGCCGGAATGAGGTCGAAGTCACGTAACGACTCGTCTCTTGCTTCGACCATCTTTCGAAGCTCCTCATTCTCACGGCGCAAATCATCCGCTTCAACCGATACCTCGGCGTACTTCGCCAAATGTTCTTTCAGCTGGCGGTTCTCTTCGTAGATATCGCGGACATCTGAGATGGACGAGACCGTTGAGTCCATCCACCCGATTGGTACCGCGAACACTCGCTGGAACGTGCCGACCACATCACGCGTGACATCTTGGTACCAGGCTGATTCCGATCGTCCTCGAATCGAAACACCTAAAATGACGAAAAACAAGATCAGTACAATTAGCGTGATGATGAGCTTTTTATTACGTACGAATCGGCTCATCGTGTCTCACCTCTCATCGACGTGACGAGATGCCTGATTTCGAACGGAGGACGTCCATCATTTCAAGAGATTTTCCAGTCCCGACCGCTACGCAGTCGAGTGGCTCATCCGCAACGAGTGTCGGGATGTGTGTCTCGTCTGAGATCACGTCGTCCAAGTTTTTGAGGAGGGCGCCGCCGCCAGTCAAGACGATTCCGCGGTCCATAACGTCAGCCGCAAGTTCTGGAGGAGTTTGCTCAAGCGTTTGCTTGACCCCTGCTAAAATCGCTTCAACTGTATCCGAAAGAGCTTCACACACTTCTGCAGACGTGACTTCGATTTGTTTTGGAAGTCCTGTTACGAGGTCGCGACCACGGATTTCCATCTTCTCCGCTTCGTTCGATGCATCGATGCGCGCCGAACCGACTTCCATTTTGAGCGTCTCAGATGTACGCTCCCCGATCATGAGGTTGTACTTGTTCTTGATGTAACGAATAATGGCATCATCCATTTCGTCACCACCGACACGAATCGATTGGCTTGTCACGATGCCGCCGAGTGAGATCACTGCGACTTCGGTCGTACCGCCACCGATATCGACGACCATCGAGCCAGTCGGTTCCCAAACTGGGAGGCCTGCACCGATTGCTGCTGCGAACGGTTCTTCGATTGTGTATGCTTCACGAGCGCCTGCTTGTTTCGCAGCGTCTTCCACGGCACGTTTTTCAACAGACGTGATACCGCTTGGGACACAAATCATGACGTTCGTCTTCGATGAGAACAAACCGCCTTTTGATTTTTGAGCTTGCTCCATGAAGTATTTGATCATCGTCGCTGTCGTTTCGAAGTCAGCGATGACGCCGTCTTTCATCGGACGACGTGCAGAGACGTTCCCCGGAGTACGTCCAATCATATCTTTGGCCTGGTTACCAACGGCCTCAATTCTACCTGTATCTGTGCGGAACGCCACGACGGACGGTTCACGAACAACAATTCCTTGACCCTTTACATAAACGAGCGTGTTAGCCGTTCCAAGGTCGATTCCGATTTCTCGGTTAAAACTACGAAACATAGGTGTTGCTCCTCTCTTCATTACACTATTTTTTATTATAACGGAAAAATCATGTTTGAAAACGTTCATTCGATTACAGGTTATTTACAATAACCGCATCTCAGTCCTGCCTCACCGTCTATTAGTTTGCCTTCTTTTCGGCAAAAAGGCAAATCAAAAAAGCAGACGCAAGTGAGCGTCTGCCTAAGGAGAGAACGGTTACAATCCCGGTTGGAGCGGAAGCAGTAACATCGCTCCGTAAAAGAATACCGAGAAAATCAACACCGGCCGAAAGAAGCGGGATGGCTTGAGTCGCGTCGCTCCTGCCAAAAAGCTCGATGTCGTCACGACGAAAATGTAAATTCCGATGTACATGAGCAGGAGGCGGACGAGTACCGTCCAGATGCCGAGTTGATTGAGTTCATTGAAAGAGAGCACGATCATACCGAGATAAGCGATGAGCGATAGAACTCCTACGCCAACACCGACGAGCGGCGAGACGCGGTCTAGCCAGTGGTTCTGATCGAACCGCATAAATAGCGCTGTGCTCACAAATAAAAACAGGATGAACACAACGATAGAGAAGATGGTTGGTCCTAGATGTATGTAACTCACAAAAAGCGATAATCCGACCATCAGTATCCAAATTATTTTTTCCATATAAACACCTCATTTGTTTTCTAATCAACATCTTGATTCGATTAGAGAAAACTACTTTAATTGATCACATCACGACTTTTTCAGTGTGACGAGAATAGATTGTTGGATCAGATCATGCCGCTGTTCTTCGTTTAAACGGACATATAGACTCTTCAAGAATGTTTTCACATTATGGACGACGTACCAATATTTTTCCTCATCATCAAGATGTTGCTTACATTCTTCTAAGTGATGTGGAAACTGCTCTTCATAGCGATGAATGACTTCAGAATCCATCCCTCGTTCGAGTAAACGTAGGAGCGGATGGATGAGACGTTCGTCTTCATCATGCGCCAATACCTCAGAACGCATGATTTGATGGATGATGACGTGGAAGAGTTCCGGAAATGACACTGGATCCAGTTTCGGATTTGCAATCAGTTCGTCCACCGCATCTGCCGCGTGGGCAATCGAATGGGCCCATCCCTTGCCATTCACATAACCTCTTGTATCTCTCTCGAGCTGAAGATATCGAATCAAACCTTCCGCTGCCTGCTGGAATTGGTCTTCTGTCAAAAAGTCCTCTTCAACGTCTCGATGCAGAATCAAAGCCATCAATAGAGTCGTGAACGCTCTCGTGAAGACAGCGTCCGACTGCGTTTCCTCAATTCTATGAAATAAAAGATCATGCGATGACGTCTCAAGAAGTTCACTCATCTTGTCGAAATCGATGTCTTTTTGTTCGATGATGAGGCGAAAGAACATCGTGTAAATGAGTCGATCACGGAGTTCGCCGTCCGGTGACCCGATATGCTGAACCATACTTGTGAGAATGGCTTCTTTGTTTTTTTCGTAATACGTCAAATCCCCATCTTTCATCACCTGGAGGACTTCTTTTAATTCGTTTTCCGACAGTACATTCATATGCGTACACCGCTCTTCTCAATTTGATTCATCATCTACTCTTTGGCCAAATGACAGTTTAAATAGCGTTGTTCATTCAGACCTTTCATTCGGATGTTGTGATAACTCTTCTTCTCCGGAATAGATCATCCACAAACTCAACATCAAACAAATCAATCCGCCCAGACCAGTCGTGATCAAAGACAATTGCTCACTGAAAAAGGATTTACTGACTGCTAAGAAAAGAAGAAATCCCCATCCGATCACATTCCATATCGTGATTCGCGACATTCGGTAACCTCCTATGTACAAACTTATGCATCATTATTTCTACGCTCTTCAAATTCTACACTTCCATTCATCGATTTCCAACTATATCCAAAATTTAATGAGGTGCCAGTGCTCTCGTAAACACAAAAAAGCAGACATCACGATGCCTGCTCTCTACTTCTCACCCATTCATATATCCCCGCTGCTTCATGCTGACGTAATGGTCTTCCCCGATGATGACGTGGTCGAGACAGGCAATGCCAACGATATTGCCTGCTTCGACCAATCGCTCGGACACCTCGATGTCTTCCCGACTTGGGGTCGCGTCCCCGCTCGGATGATTGTGCACGGCGATAAAGCATGCCGCCGACAACTTGAGCGCCTCACGAAACACATCGCGCGGGTGGACGATCGACGAATTGAGCCCTCCGACAAAGAGCGTCTTCCGAGCAATCAGTTGGTTCTTCGTATTCAAATATAGACAAATATACTAGGGATAAACACTAAAACTATTTATCTTTTTTCGATTTTCTTCATTTATAGTTAAGAGTGTTAGATAGATTCATAAAAAGTCTCTAATATCTATAAATAGAGAGTTTTTTATCTTAACTAAAATCAGGAGGTTCTAGCTATGAAGAATAAACTCATTATTTTTAATGAAAAGATAGGTACTTACTTGATAAAATTTAGTTCTTTGATTAAAGAGTTTAAGTATTTAGCTGTTATTTTCCTCATCTCTATTTTTATAATTTTGAATATCATTGAATATTTTAAATGGGAACGAGACTTTGGATTTGCAGATTTAATTAACGTCACACTCGCGCTTTTAACGCTCACGGCAGTACGATATTCAAAGATTGCAGCCGAGAGCGCGAAAGAATCGACAGAACTCTCTAAACAATCAATATCTCATACAGAAGAACAAACGAGAATGCTAGCAATTGATTTTGAAACCAAAAATAAACCAAAATTATTGCCTGATGAAAAATTATTCCAAGTTCCTCTATTCAAATTCCCTAAGCCAGAAGAAGATTTCGCACCGGGATTTTACGATGCTTTAAATTTATCCATAACTAATACTTTTTATGGTCATGCATACAACGTCTCTGCATGGTTATATATAGATGATAATAAAATTGATAGTTATTGTCATAAAGATACACCAAGATTCTATAAACAACATTTTAACGATGATTACTCTTTCAAAGTTTATAAAAGTACCGATGGAGAACCCATTATATTCTCAATATTTAATGATGCTGATTCAAGCTATGAAATGAATACACTTGCTTCGCTATCTAAGAACATGTTAGTCACAAAATATATTAATACTCATCCTGTCATTAAACACGGAGAAAATATTAAAATAGATGTCCCATTACATATTCACGCAATCATCGGTGATATCTTATATGATCGAATTTCGAGAACTCTTCCTTTCACAAGAGATGATTTAGAACTTCATATTACCTATAAAACAAGTATAGATTTAGACAATAATGGTGTGCATATCAGAAAATACAAAGTGGATATCTCTCATCCTTACTTATCCGATAATCATCACATAAATTTCAGTATTAAATACAATTTTTTGAATGAAATATTTGAAAATCACTCATAATATTTCTCACTCTAATTGTTCATGACTAGTACTCGAACCTACAATTCCCATTTGATATATGCTCAAATCGAGGTAATAAACGTGTTGCGATATAAAAAATGCACACTGTGCGAGCAAGGAAGAATTAATGTGGATTTATGAAAGACTATCAACTTTTCTCGAAAAAATGATGTCATTATGTTCCGTATACTTCAATTTCATGACAGGGAGACTTTAAAGGCCTGTCGAATTAGTAGTACCTGAAAAGATTGCAATCCAATAAAAAATCCCCACTCAATGAAGTGACCCCTAAAAGTTAGACACGGTTATTTCATCTAGGCTGCGTGAACGAACTGGGTCCGATATTGCACCGGACTCAGTTATAACTTTGCCTTGATTCGTCGTGTGTTGTAATAGTCTATGTAGTTATCGAGCTCGATTTTGAAGTGATCGATACTCTCGAAACGCTTAAGATAAAGGAATTCGGATTTCATGATCCCGAAGAAATTCTCCATCACTGCGTTGTCATGACAGTTCCCCTTGCGAGACATGCTCTGCACGATACCTTTCTCTTTGAGGGTATGTCGGAACTGACTCATTTGGTAATGCCATCCCTGATCGGAATGGATCAAGAGCTGATGCTCCTCAGGCAGTTTGGACAAAGCGTTCTCCAACATCTCTGAAACCAGTGAGTACGTCGGTCTTGAGCCGATGGTATAGGTGATGATTTCTCCGTTGAACAGGTCTAGGACAGGGGATAGGTAGAGATTCTCCCGGACAGTTTGAACTCGGAGATATCGGTCACCCATTTCTCATTCGTGGCGTCCGCCTTGAAGTTTCGGTCCAGGATGTTGTCCACGACCTTCCCCACCGTCCCCCGATATGATTTGTATTTCTTCAGGCGCACGAGACATTTCAACCCCCAGTACTTTCATGAGGCGTTGAACCCGCTTATGGTTCACTTTCTGCCCCCGATTTCGGAGTTCATCGCAAATACGACGATAACCGTATCGCCCCTCATGCTCATCATAAATCGCCTGGATCTCTGCCTTCAGACCCGTGTCCGGGTCTGGTCTCCCGATTTTCTTCACCAGCACGTAATAGGTGCTACGTTTGATCCCCGAACACTTAACGAGCGCCTTCACCAGATATTTTTGCCTTAATTCATTGATATTTCACGGCTGACTGGCGTCACCTGCTCTGTATCAGATGCAACATCTTGTAATATGCGATCTACCGTCGGTTCTGGCTTGGCATCTTGCTATTCTGCAAGAACATCAACTAGTTGTTTCAGAAATGGTACACCCAGAAGCACGTAATTTTCAGTGACTGACAAGCCCTCTCGAGCGATATAGTAATAGAGAACAAATGTACGCAGAACAGGCATCGAGTTACTCAACATCTCGTCCGCGAGAACAGCAATCATGATTACAATAAAGACGACACCCTTTCGGATTCCGGCCCAAAACATGACGTCGCTATTCAATTTTTTTATGTTTTGCTGCAGCTAAGAACCCAGTTACATAGTCAATGACGATAAGCGTGACGAGTAGTTTAATCGCCACGTCCCATCCCCGAACATCGCAGTAACGCTCGTGGCGACGATAGCAACGGCTTCTTCAGTTAGTTATTGTGTACGCATAACATAACTCCTTTTCGGGGGCATAATAGATTACGTTCATCAGTTGATCCCCTTTACATAGTGTCGGATGACTCCATCAAAAAGACGCCGGATACCCGACGTCTAAAAACTTGAATTAAATTATACATGCTTCAATACTGAATAATTTTTCATTGTTCATTCCATTCGCAGTTAATCAAATCAGTATATTTAAAGGTACAGGTTCTATAATCTTTTATCCCTATTTTACATTCATTCTCTCCGAGCTTAATACCTTTAAGTTTGTGTAGTTCTCGTTTTCTTGCATCGTACACTTCGTCATTTTCATTCATTTCTTTTGGATATAATCTAACTAATTTAACATCCTTTTCATCTTGAACATCAATCATTATTTTTTTCTGACAAACTTCGCAAGACCAAGTAACTTTATTAACTTCTGTTTCCAAAATTTCTTTTTGACATTCTATACAAAAATAACTTTCTCCTTTAAATAGTTTGTTATGAATTAACACATTAATCACCTCTTATTCATTATACAAAATTAACATATTATGCGTATTTAACTCGATTTAAGGTAAATATTAACCAATTATTGAATAACCCTGTTTTCGCCAAAGTGCTGATATACTTGCGATTTCAGTGACACTTACTCTTTCTCGTGCAATATAGTAATAGATAACTACTGTTCATAACACAGGTATCAAATTATTAAGCATCTAATCTGTGAGGACAACAATAATGATTACGAAAAAGACAACACATTTTAGAATATCGTCTCAAAATATAGCATCGCTATTTAATGTTTTATGTTTGGCTGCGGCGAGAAGTTCTGTCACATAATCTATGACGGTGAGTATGACGAATAGTTTAATCGCCACACCTTATCCCCCTAATAGAGCAGTGGCGCTCATCGCGATGATGGCGATGGCTCCTTAAATTGTTTGTTGTATACGCATTGTCCGCCCCCCCTTTTTCGGGGGCTTGATGGATTGCTCCATGAGAAAAGAACCCCTCACGAATAGATATCCTTCGAATTATGTTTGCGGTTGTGGTGTGTCGTTCCACTCCGGCCTGATTTGGAAAATACAAATCTCTAAGGCAGTCAAAACCGCGTTTGAGGATTGAAAAGAAGTCGGTTGGTATTGATAGTTGTAACGCCAGCTTATAAACGCATGAGAGGCTGAGTCTAGAATCTTTTCAAGTGACTCATCTAGCTCGGGTACGTGCTTCTTCAATTCCAAGTGAAGTGGATCTAAGCTATTTAATGCTTCAAAATAACCAGATATCGTATTCTGGGATTCTTTCGAAAGTTCTCTAAAAAGCTTACCTAAATTATGTCCATCTCTTTTTTTCGAATCCTTCCCGTTTTCTAGATAGTAAAGGCACTTGAGGTACAATTCAGTCGAAAATGCTTTGTTTACAACGATTGGACCGATGTACATATTGACATCGTTCGTCTCGCTCAGTGCCTTACCAATTAAGTCGCCAGCGTTCCGAAACCTTCTTGCTTGCAAGAAAATCTGTCTTGCATTGTCTGTTTGAGTGTTTGACAAGTAAATCCCTCCTATTAACGTGATTATTACATGCAGATAGAACAGTTCCCTTAATTTACTAAATCAAGATTATTTTAGTTGAGTTTCTTCAACAGACGGATTTTTGAAGGCCATCGTCTCGTCGAATTCTTGCGTCGTGATGTAAGTGATATCTAGCGCGCGAAGAGTATTCGAGTCCGAATAGTTCTCTCCGTCGTAATTTTTGACATGTAGCATGTACTCTTGACTAATCTCCGGAAACGGCGTGTGCCGTCTTTGGAGATTGCTTTAGCATAAGCGATTACGAGTGATTGATAGATTGGTGTCATGTTAGATTCCTCTTAATACGATTTCGTAAAGTTCGACGACGACTGTATTTTGTGCTTGGTTTTCTACTTTTAGTGCTTCCATTTGTTCCTCTGTAGTGAGTGGACGATCGACGTATTCATAGGTGATAGTCGCAGTTTCTAAAACCACATATTCTCGAATAGAAAAACCTTTTCTAGATTCCGGTCGCGGCGGTAAATTATAAACATAAATCCCTTGTAATTTCTGTGCTTCTGTAAGTGTGCTTTCATCATAACTACCGCTTTTACTAAAGCTTTCCAGTCAACTATGTCTCGATAGGAAACATACATATCATTACCTCTTCAAAGTTTGTAATCTTGTTTGACCACAAGTGAAAAATGTGTGACCAATTCTTTGTTTTGTCTGATTATATGAAGGCGTCCGAACTTCGCTACCGCCCCTTGCCACAAGACTCGCGCTGAATCCGTAGTTGACTACGGAAGGTAGCACCACTTCACCTGACTTCGTTAGCTCATAAAATGTAACATCTTGAGCTGTATGTATAACTTTAAAATTGTTGCCGACCTAATCCATTGCAGGTGGTGCGTTAATGCTGTATAAAACGGCGTTTAATAAACGAGAGTATTAGAAAGGATTATTCCCGCCGCTCTAACTTGTACTCGCGAAAATTTCTGTACCTAAGGCAACAATGTCCAGGTTTGCGGATGGCAGAGAACAAACAAACGTAAATTTCTGAACCAACGTATCAGCATTAAAAACAAGAACCGTCCCATTTATTGACCTAAAATCACTTCGTTCATTTCTTTATGATATTTGACAACAAAATAAGTATTTGCGGAAACTATGGTTATCGCTTTCGCGACTTTGTTGATTTTGTATAAACTGTTATTTGATGTTGAAACGAATATAAAGTCGGAGTGTTCAGTTGAGATTCCTTAGGCACTAATCCCACTATCGTCAACGGAGATACAGTACGGTGTATAACCGGGATAGTTATATCTCGCAATAAATACACACTAACAATTTACCATTTTTCCACCAATAATAGGTATAGAAATTAGCATTAAAGAAAATGATGAAAGACATCGAGAATGGCTTAATTGATGTACTACTAGCGTATCAACTTGATCGACTTACTAGAAGTGTTCGTGATTTACACGACATTTTGGATTTTCTTGAGAAACACAACTGTCAATTCCGTTCAGCAACAGAAGTCTTTGATACCTCGACAGCTATGGGCAGAATGTTCATTACCATCGTAGCTGTTATAGCCGAATGGGAATCCGCGAACTTAGGTGAGCGAGTAAGACTCGGGCAGATTGAAAAAGCAAGACAAGGTGAATGGTCCACTCCTGCGCCTTATGGATGCAGAAAGAACAATCAAAAACGCCTGGAAGTAAGTCCAGACGAGATTGAGGTCGTAAAACTAATAGCACATAAGGTTAAAGAGGGATACAGCTTCCATCAACTATTGATGTATGTGTAATATACGTCCTTCAAGCTGCGAAGATCATATAATTGGCAGATTTCATCTTTCCTAGGCTAGTCTCCTAAACTTAATTCATTATGGTGTATATAAAATTGAACGATGAAGTCTAAAAGGTGCTCAAGAATGAATTATGACCAAAGCAGATTTTGCGCAACTACAAAACATCAACTTCGGGGAAAACAAATTGTAAACCGTACAAATCAAAAAGCAGACATCACGATGCCTGCTCTCTACTCCTTACCCATTCATATATCCCCGCTGCTTCATGCTGACGTAATGGTCTTCCCCGATGATGACGTGGTCGAGACAGGCAATGCCAACGATATTGCCTGCTTCGACCAATCGCTCGGACACCTCGATGTCTTCCCGACTTGGGGTCGCGTCCCCGCTCGGATGATTGTGCACGGCGATAAAGCATGCCGCCGACAACTTGAGCGCCTCACGAAACACATCGCGTGGGTGGACGATTGACGAGTTGAGCCCTCCGACGAAGAGTGTCTTCCGCGCAATCAGTTGGTTCTTCGTATTCAAATACAAACAGACGAAATGCTCTTGATTCAACAGTCTCAATTCATCCCGCAACAACTCATAGGCGTCTTGCGGCGAACGAATCGTCGGCATACTCGCTTTCGGTTCCTCGACGTATCGAATCCCGATCGTGAACGCGGCGAGGAGTTGCTCTGCCTTTTTCTTCGTCATCCCTTCGATTTTGCATAAATCGTGGACGGACGCTTGTGACAACGCCCGTAACGTCGGGTAGACGTCCGAGATACGACGAGCCGTCTCCATCGGGTCAGGTCCCCGCCCTCCGATTTGAAGCAATCTGGCGATGGCGGTCTCTACACTACGGTCAAGCACCATGGTCATTCCTTCACCTACTTTCAAGTTCACAGGAAGCGAGGCGTCACCCCATGCCGGTCGAGCGTCTTGACGAGCGGATGAATCGGCAATCCGACGACATTATAAAAATCCCCTTCGATTCCTTCGACGAAAAGTCCACCCGATCCTTGAATCCCATACGCCCCCGCCTTATCGTAGGGCTCTGTCGAATCTAGATAATCCGCTAGCCAGGTTTCAGGAATCTCAGCGAACGTCACACGCGTCGTCGTGACGAACAAATCTTGGGTCGCACCGATGATACTCACACCCGTCAGCACTTCATGGGTCGAACCGGATAATCGTTTAAGCATCCGTTTCGCATCCTCCCGGTCTGTCGGTTTCTCTAAGATGATCCCATTCAAGACGACGACCGTATCCGCGCCGATGACGATGGCATCACGGTGTTGCCTTGCCACATCCATCGCTTTCTCCCGGGCCAGACGAGCGACATAATCACTCGGTGTCTCCCGACCGTCTGTCCCTTCCGTCACGGTCGATGGGATGACCTCATGCTTGATTCCGGCTTTCGTCAATAGCTCGGTACGTCGCGGTGACATCGAGGCGAGAATGACACGCTTCTGTGTTGAATTCATTGTATCGACTCCTTCTCTTCTTCCAAAACGGCGTTCCTTCCCGTTTCGGTCTTCACTGTTGATTGTAGGCAACGTGCCTCCTAAACACAATGACCCGCGACGAAAAACACGTCCCTTCAATTGCGAAGGGACGTGCCGACTTATGGTGTCGTATAGTCGTATACCGGGATATCCTTTTGCTCAAACGCCGGTTCCGGAATGTATCGGTCTGGAACGAGTTGGTCGAGGTCCGGACGATAGAAGGCATCGAGCTCGACTGTAAACTCGAGCGACTGCACTTCTTCGACCGTATTCGGTCCCGTCTCGGCAGGTCCCGTGAATTGAACCGTCCGTAACACGTGAATCCGATTCATCGACTCGATCGACTCCAAGAACGAGACGAGCGCTTCATACGTCTCTGCTTGTAAGTTGACCGTCGAACGGACCGTCGAGGCATTGACAGGTGCAACGTCCGTCGGTTCAGCCGGTTCGTTCGTCGCACTCACGTCAGCCGGATTGAACGGCTCGACCGTTTCTGGCACTTCCGACTCGGCCACGACGCCATCCGCAAATGCGATACTTGTCACATTGACACCCGCAAGAAGACTTGCCTGTGACAACGCCTCAACGACCGTGTCGAGGGCAGGAACTGTCGGAACGCGTGTCTGAAGCGTCTGAGAGTCCGCTACATCAACGGCTTTCCCTTCTTGACGCAACAACTCCAGTTTTGTTTGTTCGAGCGAGAGGTCTCGCTCAAGCGCTTCGACTTCTCCTTGTTTGACGTAGTACGTATAGCCAAAGTATGCCGGTGCGATGATTGCGGCAAGGAGGCAAATCGCAAATAACGCATAGATTGTCGAACGTTTCATTGACTCACCACCTCCTCATCCGTGTCCTCTTCCTCTGTCAACTCGTCCTCCACATCTTGGAACATGAACGTGAACTCTCCGATATAGCGTGGGAGCGGCTCTTCTTCACGTGAGTTTTCCTCCTCTTCTTCTGCGTCCACATCCGCTTTCAACTCCGTCGTCACACCGAAGAGTTTGACGTCGAGGAACCGCTCATCGGTCATGAGCGAGCGCTGGAATGCGTTCAAGTCCTCTAACGTCTCGAACTGGGTCCGAACGCTCATGATGGAGCCGTCTGCGTAGTTATACGTTAAGACGTAGCCCGTCGGCGGCAACTGCTCAGTCAACGCGCGCAGTGCAGGCACCGCATCCTTTTCCATGTCGGTCAACGCCGTCACAGTCTGGTCGAGCGAGAGCACTTGTTGCGCTTTCGAATTCACTTGTTCCGTTTGATAAATTTGGACGAGCTGTAACTCTTCTTCGATTCGCGTCTGTTCTGCCTCAAGTTGGCCGACCTCATAGTACAAGTATCCGGCTGCCCCTCCTCCAAGGAGAAGGGCGACGAGACCGGTCACGATCGGCCATCGGAGCGTCACGTCTGTCGAGTTGATGAAGTTCGTGTCCCGATCGCGCTGAAGCGTCGCCATCCCAAGGAGTGGCAACATTTGATGCGATAGCGGTGTCCCATGGGCGATAGCGAGCGGTTGCTCGACACGCATCACCGAGACGAGGGACTCAGCCTGAATCATACGGACGAGATCATCGACTTCCGGAACAGTTCCCGAAACGTATAACTCATCGATGACCCGACCATCCGTCCGCAGCGAGTAACGATAGAAATCGAGAAATCGAGCGAGTTCGTTCAACCAGTCATCCAACTGATTAGCCTTCATCTCACCTGTCCCATCATATGTATAGGTCACGACACCATCTTTCGTCCCGACCTGATACGGGAGGTCCAGTTCGATCGAGCGGATGAAACGGATCTGCCCTTCCTCAAGGACGAGCAATTGATGCGAAAACGGCGTGATATGCCAGAGTAATGTCGATTGAAGCGGATCAATCTCTGATAAGCGCATGACCCCATTGGCGACCGCGACAGAACGTGGCGTGATTTTCTTCAACGCTAAACCGCGTTTTTTCATGTACGCGCGGAGCGATTTCGTCAATTCGATCGAAACGGCATGCAACATGACGTCCGTCTTGACTCCGTCTTCTCCTAACACTTCATAATCGAACGACACATCATCGAACGGCAAGATGATTGAGCTCCCGATTTCCATGAAGAGATAGCCACGAATCTCGTCCTTCGGAATCGAAGAAGGAATCTCGACTTTTCGTGACAACACTTCGGTCTCGTCCAATGCGATTGCACACGTCATCCCGCGTCGCACTTTCAACTTGCGACAGAGCTCATCGAAAGCGAGACTGAACGCCGTCTCATCGAGAATCTTCCCTTCTCCGTATGCGTCTTTTGCTAACTGAACCGAGGCGCTTCGTTTGAACACCCCTTGTTTGATGACGGCCCCGTGGATGCTGAGCGCATCAAACGAAAAATACGCGACCGTCCCTTTCTCTATCCCACGACTCATGATCGTTTCCCCCTACATCAACTCAAAATACCAATCAAAAAAACTTTCACTAAACCAAAACGTCAACATCGTCCCGAGCGCAATGGACGGGACGAACGGAATCGGCTGTTTTCGCCCGATTTTCTTTGTGGCCATCAATCCAATCCCGACGACCGCCCCAATCAAGCTCGATAAAAATAAGGCGACGAGCACGTCACGTGGACCGAGCACAAGACCAATCATAGTAAACAATTTGACGTCCCCTGCCCCAAGTCCCCCTTTTGACACGAAAAAGACGGTCGCGAGGAGCGAAAATCCGAGCAACGCCCCTACAAGCGGGTTCCACCAAGATGCCCCTGTCAGATAGGTGAGGAGAAGTAATACCGGTGCCGTGAATTGCAAGATGACATTCGGCACGAGCATCGTCGATAAATCAGACATCGCCAAAGCGAGTAAGGTCGACAAGAAAGCGAACGCGAGTAGCGTCGTCACACTGAATCCGTAGAGTGAAAAGCTATAGCCATATCCAATGGCTCCAAGTAATTCAAAAATCGGATACGTCGGCGCGATCCGCTCGCCACACCCATGACATCTGCCTCTTAAGGCGAGATAGCCGAAAAGCGGGATGAGTTCCCACGGTGACAATTCGTGACCGCAAGACGGACAATGTGACCGCGGCGTCACAATCGATTGCTGACGTGGCACGCGGAGCCCGACGACGTTGGTGAACGACGTGATGACCGCCCCGAGGACGATGCTATATAGGAATCCAATCGATTCAATCAAGGAAGGATCCTCCTTTTGTCAGTATATGCCAAAAATAGAAAACCGGCTAGGCTGAGCGAGTGCCCAGCGCCAGCCGGCATAAACAAACATTAGTTAACTGAGTCTTTCTTCAATCCACTACTTGCAACCGTGCCTGCATCCGTAGCTGCAGTTCCGATATCTTTGGCTCCATCAAGCCATACTTTATATGAATACTTGTTGTTTGAATCTTTGATTACGTATACAACACCATTTGTATAATCCGATCCAAACGGGTCTTTCATCGTATCAATCATATTTTTAGCGTTGAGTTCACCCGTTCCTACGTCTCCAACGAATCGAATTACCGCTCCGTTACCGACTTCATTCGAAGCAACATACAACTTCGCCGCACTGACCATCTGCTTAGCATCAGAAACCATTGCATCCTTCTTCGAGTTCTCGATGATCCCACCAATCGCAACGACTGCGATGGCTGCGATAATCCCTAAAATAACGACGACGACGAGTAACTCGACGAGTGTAAGTCCACGCTCATCTTTTAACTGTTTGGCATCTTGCCAAATCATTTTCAACTTCTCTACCATGATTCATTCTCCCCTTTTGTGTAATGTGCTGTGATTAAACTAGATAAATTACTTAAGACCTAATATAAAAGTAGAACAATTTTACTATACCTTCTAAATATAGTATTGAAAAGGTATATTTTCAAAAGCTTGCATATTCCTTTACTGATTCTGAATATCACCATAGATTTGGAACATCGGGACGACAATCGAGATGACGATGACCCCGACGACGCTTGCCAATACGACGATGAGAAGCGGCTCAATAATCGACTTCAAGCGGTCGGTTGTCGTCTCGACCTCTGTCTCATAAAACTCAGCGACTTCGTTCAACATCGAATCCAAATCTCCACTCTCTTCCCCGACGGCGATCATCTGTGTCATGAGCGCCGGGAAATTCGCATTTCGCATGAGCGGTTCGTGAAGTGGTACACCTTGCGCCATCATTTCGCGCGCTTCAGTCAACCCTTTCCGGATGACACGGTTCGATACGATTCGCTCGGTGATTTCAATCGCCGTCAAAATCGGGACGGCTGCCTGTAGGAGGACTGCTAAACTTCGCGTCAACAAGGCAATCTGAGACTTCATCACAATCGTTCCGAAAATCGGCATCTTCAATAGCAAGCCATCAATGACGAACCGTTCCCGGTCCCGCTTCAACATCCAGGTGAAGGTGAGAACTCCGAGAATCGCGAGTCCAAGTAACAGCCACCAAAAGGCCGCGATGAAATCGGAGACTGCGACAACAATTCGTGTGATGAGCGGAAGCTCGCCACCGAGTTGACCAAAGATGCTCGCGAATGTCGGAACGACGTTCACCATCAAAAAGGCGACTACGCCGATGGCGACAATGGAGACGACCAACGGATACGTGAGGGCAGAAATGACCTTCCGCTTCACGTCATATTGTTTTTGGAGTTGGAGCCCGATTTGATCGAGCGCCTCCTCCAAATTCCCACTCGTCTCCCCGGCAAGTGCCATCGAACTAAAGAAGTTCGAAAAGACGCGTGGGTGTTTTTTAATCGCCTCAGAATAGGCAATCCCTTCCTTCAAATCATCCTCGACTTGACTCAATGCTTTCTTCAATACGTTCGACTCGGTCTGTACCCGTAAGATTGAAGTCGCACGAACAATCGGGACACCCGCCCGGATGAGCGTCGCGAACTGACGGACGTACATGATCAAGTGTTCGATTTTGACCCGTTCCGGTAGCAAGTTGACCTCTTTGTTCAGTCCGGTCGATTCGAGCTCGGCCAAGTCCGTTACGAGAATCGACTCTTGACGCAACTTTTCTTTCGCTTCCCGAAGCGAGACAGCCGTGATGCGACCTTTCTTACGCTTCCCGTTCAGGAGCTTTCCTTCATACTGAAATATCGCCATCACTCATCACCTCATCTCTTCTGTCGGGACGGCGTTCGGATTGATGATCCCTTGCCGAACAAGTTGTTCGATGGCAGCATCCATCGACTGCATCCCGTGCTGGCGACTCGTCTGGATGACGGTCGGCAACTGGAACTCTTTTTCATTTCGAATCAAGTTGGCAACTGCCGGATTCCCTAACATGATTTCCATGGCGGCGACGCGTCCTTTCGGCACATCAATCCGTGGAAATAACCGTTGACTCACGACGCCAAGCAGGACGTTGGCGAGTTGTGTCCGGATTTGGTCCTGTTGCTCGGCTGGGAATGCGTCGATGATTCGACTCACCGTCGACATCGCACTCGACGTATGGAGCGTTGCCATGACGAGGTGCCCTGTCTCTGCGGCGGTCATCGCCGTCGAGATGGTTTCTAAGTCTCGCATCTCCCCAAGCAAAATGACGTCCGGGTCTTGACGTAAGGCGGCCCTTAGACCACTCACAAATTTCATCACGTCAGAGCCGATTTCCCGTTGGTCGACGATACTTTGATCATGGGAATGCAAATACTCGATCGGATCTTCTAGCGTGATGATCCGCTTTCGCTGCGTGCGGTTAATCTCATGAATCATCGCGGCAAGCGTCGTCGATTTCCCTGACCCTGTCGGACCCGTGACCAAGATGAGACCATGCGGTTTTTCAATCAAACGCTTCAACACAGTCGGCAAATTGAGTTCATTCAACGTCGGGATTTCCCCGGAAATGGACCGGAATGCGATGGCAATCGTGCCTCGTTGATAGTAGGCGTTGACCCGAAAACGGGAAACACGTGGGACACCGAACGAGAAATCGAGATCCCGATCATGCTCGAGACGTTCGCGCATATCATCGGTCATAATTTCTTTTAAATATCCTTCAAGATGGTGCGGTAATACCTTCTCCTCGCCCATTGTAATGAGACTCCCATCTACTCGAATAATCGGTGGGGAACCGGCTGTCAGGTGAATGTCCGAGGCACGTTTCTCGACCGCATTCGTCAAGATGGTTTCAATCGATTGATTAATCATAAGCATTCTCCGTAATGACCGTTCGTAATATTTCTTCTGTCGTCGTCAGACCGGCGGCGACTTTTTCTAACCCGTCCGCAAGCAGGAATGTCGCTCCTTGCGACTTCGCATAATCGACCATCTCAGACTCGGTCGCCTGGTTCATGATCATCCGGCGCAAGCCTTCATCGATTGGGACGACTTCGTGAATGGCGAGGCGCCCACGATACCCTGTGAAGTTGCATGACGAGCATCCTTTTCCCCGAACGATGTGGTCGATGTGTACACCCTCTGCGTCGAACAGGCTACGTTCGCTCTTCGATACCGGTTCGACTTGACCACAGTCACGACAGACGCGACGGACGAGTCGTTGTGCCACAAGTCCCGTCGTCGAAGCGGCGACAAGGAACGGCTCGACCCCCATATCGACGAGACGGGTGATGGAGCTGATCGCTGAATTCGTATGTAGCGTTGACAAAACAAGGTGACCCGTGAGCGAGGCACGAATGGCAATCTCAGCCGTCTCCGTGTCCCGAATCTCTCCGACCATGACGATGTTCGGGTCTTGACGTAAAATTGAACGAAGCCCTGACGCGAACGTCAAGCCGACTTTCGAGTTGACCTGAACCTGGTTGATGCCGTCAAGTTGATACTCGACTGGGTCTTCTACCGTAATGATGTTTTTCGTCTCATCATTCAGTTCTTTCAACGAAGCGTACAATGTCGACGACTTCCCTGAACCGGTCGGACCGGTGATCAAGATAATTCCGTTCGGACGTTTCAGCATGTCACGGTACGCCTGTTCGTTTCGCTCGCCGAATCCGAGTTTCGTCAAATCGGTCAGTCCTTGAGATGAGTCGAGGACCCGAATAACGATTTTCTCTCCATACATCGTCGGGAGCGTCGAGACGCGGAAATCATAGGCGCGATTGCGCAATGTGTACTTGATTCGCCCATCTTGTGGTAGGCGACTTTCTGTGATGTCGAGGTTACTCATGACTTTGAGACGCGTCAGCATGACGCTTTGAATCTTCTTCGGATAGACCGTCTCGGTACGCAAGTCCCCATCAATCCGAAAACGGACGTGGAGCTGTTTCTCATGCGGATCGAAATGGATGTCCGAAGCGCGTTGGTCGATGGCACTTAAGAACAACTGGTTCACGAGTCGAATAATCGGTGCATCGTCTCGACTGATTGTTTCCTGTCGCTCGATCTCCGGGGCATCCTCTTTCAAAATTTCGACGAGCGAATGGTCCATCTCATAGTATCGACTGATCGTCTTTCGAATCTGTTCTCTCGTCGCGATGCCGATTTCGATGTTCATCCCGGTCTGAAGACGGACGTCATCGATGGCAATGAGATCGAGTGGGTCGGCTGTTGCGACATGAAGCGTATTCCCGTTCAATTCAAATGGCATGATATCGTGCTTTTGTGCCAATGCTTTCGGTACGAGCTTCGTGACCGTCACATTGATGTCATAGGAGTACAACTCAATGATCGGCACATGCAACTGTTCGTGAATCATTTGAATCAACTGTGTCTCGGTAATATGGTTTAGTCGAATTAAGGCGTCCCCTAGTTTTTCTCCGGGACGCTTCTGTTCAAGCGCTTCATCGAGCTGATTCGTCGTAATAAGCGCAGCCTCGATCAGCATCTCACCTAATCTTCGTTTCGTTCGTCTCACGTTACTTCACCATCCTTTGAGGAGCCTCCTCCTGCTCGGCCTTGTCATTCCGTTCTTCGACAAAGACGCTCGCAGCCACCCCTCCAATCAACAATACAACGAGAACCAACCATGCCCACCATGTTTGTACGAGTGATTCCTCTACCATCACGTAGACGCCGCTAGATAAGAGTGCCGTCCATAGACTGATGACAAGTTTCGTTTCACGTTTTCGCATCATCGGAACGGATAAGGCGAACAGCGTCAATGTGGCGAGTACCCAAAAGCCGAGTAAAATCAAATAGCCAATCATCCGACTGCCTCCTCTTCTGCAGGTTCTTCTTCTAATACTGGCGGTTCTGCCTCAAACGGGTCGTCGTTCGAATCATTCGAGAACGGGTCTTCTTCTTCCTCGTCCTCATCCGGGAATGTCGGAATGACCGGTTCGACCGGATCTGGTGGCGGAAGCGGCACGGAACTCTTCGTCACGATTTCCGGTGTTGGGGCATAAAAATCAAACCCGAGTAATTCCATCGTCTCTCCTTCTTCAGTCACTGTGACCCGGTAGAGCTTACCTGACTGTCCATCTTGACCTGACTGGGTGACCGATGAACTGCCAGATGGGAGCGATGATGAGAAACGGACGACTTTTTGATGCGGTACCGTCTTCACTTCTTCCACTCTCGCCTCGAAAGCGGCGTCAAACGGTTGCCCGAGCAATTGGACCGTCACAGAACCCCCTTCATTCAAGACGAGGATGGCGTACGATGTGTCTTCTCGGTTTTGAACAGCAAAGTTTGAACGCTCATCGACTTTCGTGTCATAGCCCAGTTCCACCCCGGAAGGAAGTGTTTCATGCGGCACACGTTCAAGAATGGCGAACGGTGTCGCCGCAAACATGCGGTAGAACGAAGACCCGAGTGTCGTGAGCGCCTCGTAATCTTCTCCGAACGATTTAAGACTGAAGATGTCGCCCGCCGCCATCTCGAATCCGTTCATTCGATCAAGTGCTGACTGCATGGCTGGTGTCGGGCTCACGGTGAACGAGGCGACGACCTCGCTTTCCGCCGCGACTTGCTCTAATGTCACAGATGACTCCAACATTGATGCGGCATCCATCAACGCCGGGGCAATCATCGTCAACGTCACAGGCTGACCTTCGAGATAAGGCTCGACTTTCGTTTCATCTACAGATGTCAATAGAGGATAGGCACCTGTATCTTTGATGGAGTCTAACGTATTCGATACATCGAACGTCACGACCTCTTTGCCAACCTCCATGACCGTCCCATCCATCAAATTGATTGAAAAGGGTGCCGTATTAAAGTCTTTAATCGCATTATCGAGACGAACGTTCGCTTCTTCTTTCGTCATCCCTGATACGTCGACACCCGCGACCGTCGTGTCTTTTTTATATGTAGCACTCGACTCAGCGGACGCGTCTAAATAATTGACGAGTCCGATCGTCGGTAATGTCACGAGTACGACGAGTCCAATCAAAATGAAAAGATGCATCCCATACCGCTTCATGTAAAATCCCCCCGTGTCTAATCCGACTTCTATTCTATATATCCGTTCAGCGTATAACTTTAGTATAATATGTATTGTACAAAAAATAACATTTAATTCAGTATTGCATACGTTATTTTCCGATTGTTTTACTTTTTTTGAATAGGAGGTCAATGTCTTGTCGCATGCCGAAAAAGGTTTTACGCTCGTCGAAGTGCTCGTCTCCATCGTTGTTCTTTCCATTGTCTCATTTTCTTTACTTTCGATTTTCAGCCAAAGTTTGAAGACGACACACGACAGCCTCAATCAAACGATTGCGAACCAAGTCGCGCAAAACACGTTACATACTTTAAATCGACGGGCCGCGTCCGTTGATGAACCGCTCGAACTGCGTCAATTGTTGAATCGGGACGGGATCAGCTCGACGTGCGACTTCTGCGAAGATACCCGAATCCATGGGGATACGTATATCGCAACCATTCAAATGCTGTCCACTGCACCCGGACATACCATTGAAGTTGAAATTTCGGTGACGACCGACCGTTTGCAAACGCCCGTCACCTTGAAAGGAGTCATTTCGAATGCGACATTGCGCGAACCGTTCCCTGAAACGGCTGTCCCGACAACTGACTGAGATGGAGAAACGTGAAGACGGCTTCACGCTCGTCGAGTTGCTCGTCACAGTCGTCGTCGCTTCGATTTTAAGTGGCGTCATCATTACGGCCTTTATCACTGGAACGCTCGGTTTTCAAATGACGAACGAGACGAGTGACCTTCGAAGCGAGGCCGACTATTTGATTGCCTCCGTGCTCTCTGACGTGAACCGGACCGAATTCGACGCCGTGACGGAAGTGGACGGCTCGTTTCAATTTTATCGATTGTCCGCTCCAGACATATCGGAAGCCGGAATGATTTACCGGGAGGCGGGATACGTCCCGACCGACTTGGTTCTCTCAGAGGATTCGTTTACGCCTTCTAATCCACAAATCACAGTCGAACGGATGACCATCCAGTTAAAAGATCCCGTGTTCGATCCGAGACGCCCGACTTACATGACCGGTGGACTCATCGAAATCGAGATGGATTTGACTCAGTCGAACGATCCCGATTCTGTTACGACATTTGAAAGCTCCATCCCATTCTAAGAAAGGAGGCATCCTGATGCGAAAACGTGAAGACGGATATGTTCTCGTGCTTGTTCTCGTGACGATGGCAGCCCTCGCTGTTCTGTCACTTGCGGCCATGCAAGTCAACTTGGCGACGAATAAATTGACCGTTATCCGTACAGAAGATACTCAACTGAATGAAGATGCGAAAAGCGCACTTCGCCTCATCGCCGATGAGGTTCGGACCCAGTTCCCGCTCCATGGAGAAGCGGAAGTCCCGACCCATATGGAGTCGGAAGTGGCATTTCAAACTGCAGTACAATCGCTACTTGTCAGTGACGAGCCGTTTACGGATTTGACGACAGACAGCGAGGTCCGCTATTCCATTGATTTGAAGAAAGATGCGATGGATACGACGATTCAAACGGCACCGTTCACGACGATTCTCCAAGTGAACGTTACGGCATCGCGACAAGTGAATCCGGAACAACCGGAGCTTACCGTTGAATACACACAAGATTTATATTTGACGGCTCTCCCTTCCTTTTTATACTACGTCCTCGGGTCCGACCAACAGTTAGACGTAAACGGCATGCCGACGATTCAAGGAAATATCTATTCAGGTGGTCCCCTCGCTTTCATGCGCCAAGCGAACTTCCAATTGGATGGTGTGGCGAAGCAAATTGAAAATGTCGATTCCAGTCGCCTTCACTTGAATGGCCGAATCGATTTAGTCGAATTGAGCGATTGCTTGAGTTGCCAGCAAGAGAACTACTTTACAGTAGGTACGGAACAAGCTGGCGAAAAGGCGGACGCCGGGGTGTCCCCGAGTCGCTTTTCTCCATTCCAATACGACTACTCAATCATCGAATTTTTAAATCGACGACTCGACACACCGCTCGCCTACACCAATAACGTCGACTCAAAAATCTTTGGAGAAGGTCTGATTCGCTCGACCGATCAAGTATTCGAACTCGAAAGGGTTTTATCGGAAGATGGGACCTCGATTATCGAACGCCCGACTTCGTACTTACGGGCGGATGCTTATAACGCACTCACCGACCCGACCATCGTGACATTACCGGATGCCATTTCCGACCGTGCCATGTATGTCACGGAATCCATCACCGAGTCGAATGCCCCGCTCCTTTTCGACGGGGACGTCGTCATTGAATCCCTTGAGAAGCTGACGATTGCACGGCCCCTGATCGTACGTGGTGACTTGACCATTAAAGGGAACATCTCCTTCAGTTCGACGGTCTATACGCTCGGCGATACGTTCATCGACCGAGCCAATATTCTTCCGATTGATGCAGACAAAGGGAACTCGCTCATTCTGTTATCTAAAGGAAAGATCCTGTTAAACCGAATCAACGAGTTTGACGACACACCGACGACGCTCCAGGCATTCATGTATAGTGACTCGAACGAACCGACCTATGTGTATGCGGTCGGATCCATTCTCGAAGTCAACGGAGGTCTGTATAGTAAGGGACCACTCGAAGTGAACGTCTTTAGAGGGGAATTTACTGGGGGCAACGGCTTAAGTCCAGCTGAGAACTTCGACCGTCAAGTTCCAGCTCACGAGGCCGAAAAGTCTCGATTGAAACTGACGTATAACGATTCCGTGTTCAATCAATTGGAAACACTCCCTGTCACGAATCAACTTCAATTCTTCGTCAGTCATCCCGTTCAATTGAAATGAACTAAAAAAATCGGCTTCCTCTCTGATTGAGAAGAAGCCGATTTATTTAGTTCCCCATCTTTAGAATGAGGTCCGAGTTGTAGTCTTTGGCCGTTTGTTCCATTTCCTTCGTCCATTGCGCGCCGTTATCAAGAAGCAGCTGCGTCAACTCGACTTGATTGTGACGAACAGGCTGCAATAACACCGATTTGGCATCTTGAATCGTATAGCCTTCATTGAGCAACAGTTCGGTTGCTTCGTAGTTCAACCCTTCCACCGCATACGTCAACAATCGCTCGTCCTTTAATTGCGCTACGACGACTTTCCAATACGCGGGATCCTCATTTCCATTAAATAAAGAGGCGAGGACCGGTACATTGTCAATCGACTGGAATGGATCTATATCTGATTGCAGATATGCTTCTAGCACATCTGGCGTTCCTTCTGAAAGAGCAAAGTCCAATTGTTCAATCGTTGGTTCGACTAAATCATGCGTCAATGAATAGATGACGGCTTCCCATTCACCACGTTGTTGAAAATCGTTCAATTCTTCCGATGTCACTTCCGTACGGCTTGTCAACTCATCCACCAATGATGCACCAGACAACGTCGACAAGTCTTGGTCGGCTCGAAGTTGAAGGAAGAGCCAACCCATACTTGTCACAATCAATCCTACAATCAGTAGGAGAATGATTTGTTTTCGTTTCATATCAAAACCACACTCTCATCACTCAGTAACGATCATTGTCTTGCCCTGTTGAATTTGTTTGAATCACTCGAACATAGAAAGTATCTTTTACCGCATCAAACGTTTTACCTTGAGGCAATGTCGTATATACTTCAATTTTTGCGACACCCGGCTTAATTGCGACGATTTGCTGCCCGCCGGCGTCGATTCGGACAAATTCTCTACCCGACACGACTTCCATTCGATAGTCTCTCCACGTCGCTGTCGTCGGCCAAAAGCCGAGGTCTGGGATTAGGGCGCTGGAGTCATCAACTTGAATCGTCATATCTTTTGCCATGATTTGCGTCGGATACTCATTGACACGGATGACACTCGCATTTGAACGAACGCCATTCAATAGTGTATTCACAAATTCAGATTGAAGAGTGATTGGTGCTGCTACACCATCTTTTCCGTAACCTTCATTCGCTCGGAGGGAGAACCCTCCGTCCTGTTCAGTGACGGTCAATGCGGAAGGCACATCTCCAATCAATCGGAACGGTTCAGTAACACGCGGTTCGATGTCGACTTGGATGAATGCGGTCTCGTTGACTCGTTTCGCTACCCCATCTTCATCAACTTCGTCTGTATTCCATACCCATAAGTCCAGCTGGGTCGGAGATTGGACGAGTTTCGGTGACAACACGCTGACTTTGAAAGTAGTCGACGGTGACTGAACTTGGAGTCCACTGAAAATCGAACCGGGTACGACTGTTGCTTTTAGTGTCGTCTCCCCAGGTTGCAGCCCTTCAAGTTCAAGCCCTCGATCTGTCAAGTGATACCGCACACTATTCCCATTCAACTTTTCAATTTTAATCGATTCAAACTGAGCTGTGGTCGGTAATATTTTCGGGGAGACAACTGTTTTTTGTCCGACATATAGAGATTGATCTCCGATCTCGATTGACTCGGCCGGGCTGACGACCCGTAGTGTTGATTCGGCAATGATCAACGGTCGGTTGTTCCCTGGGTCGATCGTTAAGCGAATCTTTTTCTCACCAGGACTTAAGGCACGGATTGTGGCGTTTGTCCCGCTTGTTGTAATCGAGGCAACACCTCTTGGTTCAAGTATTTCCCATTGCAACGTGCTCCACTTCGGATTCGTAAAGGTTTCGCCTGATTGATCTTTGATAGTCGGAACAATAGTTTGTTGAGCGCCGACCTGCAACGTGACATTTGGAATCGATGCGCTCTTTGCAAATGGCGCGCCAATTCCAATCAACAAGTCCGAAAAACGGTTGGATAAGTCGCTGTGCCTTTCCCATTCTTGATTCGAAGACTTCTCAATTTTTGATACAAGTTCATTTTGTTCTTTCGCCCATTTGACCAATGAAGCCGATGGGGTGGTCGCTCGAACCGTCACATCAAATTGAAGACTGGTATTTCCACGTATAAGTTTGTTTTGTTCAACTTTGTACTCGTAGAACAGATTTGGATTTAAGACCAAATCAATCTTCTTCGAATCACTCGGACGCACCACGTCACCGTTCGGCAATGTGATCGATACCACTTCAAACTGGTCAGGCAGTGTTTCTTTGAACAACGTTTCGTTGATTCGGATATTCTCTCCGTCTTTTTGATTACTTAACGAATCAAACGACTGAGGATATTGGACGTTATATTTAATCGTCCCTGTCTCGTACAAGGCAATCGTAGAGGAATCAATCGATCGAGTTACGTTGACCAACTTACTCGTATCCGCTGCTTTTTTTACGTTAATGACGAATCGGTCTGTGACGCTCGCCCCTCGAGAATCCGTCGTCGTGATTGTGACGTCGATTGGTCGATTGGCAACGACTTGGTCTTTCGGAATCACAAGTTCCTGCACATCATAGTTTCGTACACCTTTATACGTTTTTGACACACCGTTATACGTCACGACAGATGTCAATTCCTTATCACGGAAGTCATAGTCGCCAGGTCGCCATAACACTTTCACGTCTTGTCCCGATGACACTTTCACTTTCCCGGCTGTGATGTCGTCTTTGTTAAACGATTCCGTCTCATCCGCAACAGACTCTAGAATGTTGTACGGCTTATGGTTTGAGCCGATGAATGCACGATACATCGTATTGACAAAGATTTTTTGCTCGTCTGGTTTGTCAAACTTATTTGTGTGCCCTGCACCAGAATAGGTGAAGTTATTTTTTGTATACGTGTAATAATGATTATTCGCATCCCCGTAAGAACGGTTTGGACTATTTTTATCAGAAGATAAGTTATACCAAGGTGTTACATCAGGGTCATTCAAATCAAGCGTGAAGTATTGGTTGTGCGTTGTGGCAATAGTTTTTGGCGCACCATCCAACACATATGGATAAGAAGTAAAAATTCCGTCCTGTACCTTTTCAATCACGCTCGTCGGTTGCGGTGCGGCATAACCTATGTTCGTGAAAATTCGTTGCCCTGAAATGTTTTTTAAATAATTCGCATTGACAAATTGACGTTCCCATTCAGAAGTGGCCGAGTTGCCTCCACCAGATCTAAAAATCGTGTCATGCGTCAGCATGACACCCTGACCCGTTTCTGCAAACTCCTTGACTTTTGACGTCGCGGCGACATTCATACTGCCTTGCCCGTTATACGAATCCTGGAAGCCAAAAATCAACATATCGTATTCGTTCGCATTCAATTTCGAATCAAATTTCCCTTGTTGAAATTCACTCGTCGTTCCGTTGTTCAAAGTGAATTTGTACTGTCCTTTATCGTCTTGCAACATGTGTGGTAAGTCTTTGATGATTTGTCCTTTTGTACCTGTCCCGGCGGTCAACTGTAGAATATTCGCCTCTACTTTTCGATCGATATAAAGGAACGTTCCCTTTTTATAGTCAGCAAGACCTGTGACGGTATCCTTGGCGACAATCATCCAGTTCTTCGGTCCTGTATACGTAGGCTGTGACAATAAGAATTCTAATTGTGTCGCAGATGAACCGATGACCTCCGTCACCTTATCTTCCGGATCAAAACGGTCGTTATGGTCGAAATCGATATACAATTCGACGATTGTACTCGCTGTCGGTGTGCCTACGAACTGATAGGTAAACTGGAACGGTTTACGGTCATTGTTTTTGACTTCTACCGTTCCGTTCTCAATTGGTTTTTGATTATACGTGACATTGACATTTGCCAACAATGGGCGAATACTCTGTTGTTTTACCAATTCAGAAATGAGCGCCTGATCAGTAGCGAATTGCTTCACGTTCGTGAACTCTTTCAGTGTAGATAATTGTTTCACGTTTTTACTACCAAGTGTCACATCTTTATGAAGATATACCGGTAATCCTGTTTTCACATAAAAATCAGTAATTTCACCTAACTTTAAATCCGTTAAATCATTTAAAATTTTTGTGGTATCATGCTCTGCACTTCGATTTGATGTCGATTTAATTGTATTCACGTAATCAAGTGCTTCTTGATACTTCTTTTCAAGCGGGCTACTTCCGAATACAATCGCATCGTAAGCTCCATCCATTGGGAAACGAGTTGCGTTGAATTGTTTGACCGTCATAAAGTCAATCTCAAGCTTGTTCAAGCTAGTTAAATCACTTACGAGTGTCTTTTTATATGATTCAATCGCTGTATCTAAAGCCTTTTGAGTCAATACATTGCTTGCTGTATACGCATCTCTTAAATACAAAACTTTATATTTCGGTAATTCTTGCGCCTCTACAAACTTGCTTTGAGGGACGAACGAAAATAGTAAAATGAAGATTATGGCCACATGCATAAGTTTACGCAATGAATAGTCCTCCCTATTCTTAGTCTTCACTACTAATTATCCCACCCACTTGAAAAAATATACATCTATTTCTTTGACATCAGGTAAATGTTTTAGCTTAGGAAACGTCTCACTTCACTGATGAAATAAAGAGACCCGGTCACAATCAACGTCTCACTTGTCGGCGACTCGACCCAATTCTGTAGCCATGCTTTCCATTCGACAAAGCGCGCCCCATCTTTCTCTAGTTGTGCTTTCGTTCTAGCACGCGGAAAGTCAAATGTCGTTTCGTAAACGTCTCCAATTTCTTGAAGCGGGTGAATCATCTTGTCACGGTCTTTATCTTCTAAAATCGCCGTCAACACTGTCACGTCTGTCTCATATTTGGCTTGTAAAACCAAGGCCTCGATGCCTTCCGGATTATGTGCCCCGTCTAAAATGATACGCGGTCGTTTGGAGACGAGCTCATACCGCCCCGGATGTTGTGCTCGCTCGAGCCCTTTTTGGATGGCGTCATCGCGCCAACCGAGGTGACGCGCCACCGCCACGGCACACGCCCCGTTATACGCTTGATGATGTCCTGTCAATCCGAGCACGACAGATGGCATATTCTTATAAGTCACGACGGTCTCTGCCCCGTCCACAATTTTTTTCACGAGTGGACGAACATCATGAATGGAAGCACCTACGTCGTCCCCTTTTTGATGCAACAACTCAACCAATCGTTCCTCACCGATACTATGGAACATCGGCACGCCACGTTTCATGATGCCGTATTTCTCTTGTGCAATCTCTTCAAGCGTATCGCCGAGAATGCCTTGATGGTCATGTCCAATTGACGTGACAATGGTCGCGAGTGGCTGCTTCAATACGTTCGTCGAATCGAGGCGACCCCCGAGACCGACTTCCCAAATGATCAAGTCTGGACGTGTGTCATCAAAATAGCACCATGCCATCATCGTCAAGAGCTCAAACTCCGTCAGCGTCTCTGGAGCATCGTCCGCACAGGCTTTGACACGGTTCGCCATGTCGACGAGCGCGTCTTCAGGAATTGGTTCCCCGTTCAACATGATCCGCTCCTCAAACTGAATGATATAAGGGGACGTGAATGTGCCGACGGATAAGCCGTTCTCCATCGCCATCGCCCGTAAAAACGCGACGGTCGATCCTTTTCCGTTCGTCCCGGCCACATGGATGGATGGGCGTTCTTCTAACCCTAACTGCTCAATCATCCAGTTCATCCGCTCAAGACCCGGTTTGATCCCGAAGCGAAGCTGTCCACTCAACCAATCGAATACATCTTGTCTCGTCTTCATCTTCCACACTCCTACTGTTTACACTTCTGTTTCATCTTATCAAAATTCACGACAGCCGTTATGGAAAACAGTCTGTGCTATACTCGAAGCGAAGAAGGAGGCATGCGCCATGACAACTGACTGGAACTTCGAGGCGACGTACCTCGAACTACGTGACATCTTTTACGACCGTGGACCGATCCATCCGGTCGACAACCCGACACTCGTCTTGTTTAACGATTCATTAGCCGCTTCGCTCGGCCTTGATGCGCAAACACTCAAACAAGACATCGCCTTACTTGCCGGCAATCGTCAAACCGAGACGTCTTTCTCTCAAGCTTATGCCGGACACCAATTCGGCAACTTGACGATGCTCGGGGACGGACGCGCCCTCATGCTCGGAGAACATGTGACTCCGAACGGGAAACGTGTCGATGTGCAACTGAAGGGTTCTGGACCGACAGAATATTCTAGAGGGGGTGACGGACGTGCCGCACTCGGGCCGATGGTACGCGAGTTCATCATCAGCGAGGCGATGCACGCTCTCGGCATCCCGACGAACCGGGCGCTCGCCGTCGTTCAGACAGGGGAAGCCATCATGCGTCAAGGTCCAAAGCATGGAGCGATCCTGACTCGGGTCGCCTCGAGTCATCTTCGTGTCGGAACATTTCAATTCGCAGCAGGCGCCGGTTCCATCGATGACGTCATCGCTCTTACTGAAGTAGCCATCAAACGACACGACCCAGACTTGATCGATGTACCGAATCGCTATGAACAGTTCCTCGGACGCGTCGTCGAAAGACAGGCGAGACTGATTGCCAACTGGCAACTCGTCGGGTTCATTCATGGGGTGATGAATACGGACAATATGTTCATCAGCGGAGAAGGTCTCGATTACGGACCATGCGCGTTCATGGACACGTATCATCCGGAGACGGTCTTCAGTTCGATTGACCGAGACGGACGTTACGCTTATGCGAATCAACCATATATCGGGTCTTGGAACCTCGCCCGACTCGCAGAGACATTGCTGCCGCTCCTTGGCGAAACGAAAGAAGAAGCGGTTGATGTGGCGAACAAACAACTCACCCGTTATACCGAGTTGTATAAAGAAGCATACTTTACCGGACTCGCGCATAAGATTGGCCTATTCGTCCGAAAAGACGGTGACGATGCGCTAACGGATGAACTGCTTCGGTTGATGGTAGAGACGGAGGCAGATTATACGAATACGTTCCGCTCGTTGACGCTCGGTGAGATTGAATCGCTCCCATTCGCAACTCGGGAAGACGGGAAGGCGTGGATTGACGCTTGGCGAAAACGCCTAAGCGAACAAGGTCTCCCGGACGAGGACGTCAGTCGAATCATGCGCCAATACAACCCGGCCGTCATTCCTCGAAATCATCATGTCGAAAAAGCGATTCAAGCAGCAGAACGAGGCGACTTCGGCCCGACCGAGGCGCTACTCACGATTTTGCTTGACCCCTATAACTACAATCAACCGTCTGAGTACGTATCAGCAGGTCCACCGCGGACGTATCCGTATCAAACGTTTTGTGGCACGTGAACCATCTCGCTTTTGCGAGATGGTTTTTTGAAACTTCTTTTTATTTCTTACGTAATATGGAGTGCTCTTAATTCGAAAGGAAATGATCATGATGAATGAAATGACACTCGCTTATTGGAATCAATATTGGAAAGATAGTGAAGAGCATCCGCCGACTGATGTCGAAGCGTTTCAATTCGGAGATGATGCCAATACGCTAGCCGAACTGGTCGTCTCTGGAAAGAAAACCGCAACATGTTCCACACATATACTTTATGAGATTGAGAATGAACCACTCCCTTACGTCGGGCAGTACGCAATCGTTCTCAATGCAGCGGATCGACCAGTTGCCATCATTCAAACGACTGAAGTTACGATTCAGGCGATGAATGAGGTATCCGAAGCGTTTGCATTAGCCGAAGGTGAAGGAACATACATCGAATGGTGGGACATCCATGAGCGATTCTTTAGTGAGTTACTTTATTCGTATCAATTGTCGTTTGCACCAAATATGAACATTGTCTGTGAACGATTTACAGTAGTGGATCGATTCAATGCGAAAGAGTGATTGAACGGGAAGATGACATCGAGTGAAGAATAAATTTTTGATAAAGACCCGAGCGTCACTCTCGACGTTCGGGTTTCTCTGTTTCTGCAAATCGATTCATAATAGCTGGTTTAAGATGAAGAGTTGTTAAATACATAGTCTGACTACTAAGTTAGATGATTGGAATCTGATAACGGCCAGGTTACCAGATTTTTCATGCCGTTTTTCTTACTGTAAAGATCTTCATAATCCTATGTTTTTCATAAAAGAAACCGCTTTAACAACAGCTTTTTTCGGGTTTAAGCTCATAAGGAGCAATGTATACATGTAGATTTGTATACTTATGTACCGTTTTCAAAAAATTACTTAGTTAGATCAATGTGGCTCTGAACATTCAGCAAGGACGAAGCAAGAATAGGAACTGATCAACGAGAGGTTGTCGACAAGCAACACAATCTTGATCGCGATCCTTTGTGAGATTGCACAGGTGAACAGAACCTACGACTATCGACGAATTATCATGACAGTCAACCATAGGACGATACCAATATGGACTAACGCATTCAATAAGAAGCGTATCTATCGTTTCATATGGTTCCTTGAGATTTCTTCAGTCATCCATCAGAAGCGAAAGTGTTACAAAAAGTCGTTCCCGTAGCACTGACCAAGAACCTGATAAACCGAGAATTTAGCCTCTCACGACTGAATGAGAAATGGTGTATTTACGTCATGGAGTTCTAATATGGACCTGGTATCTTGGTGAGAGTATGACGATTCGATTGTCGCCTACGGCTTCTGAGAATCCAACACACTGGGTTCGTCTTCCGGACGATGACCCCAGCAATTGCTGGGCTATGTACAGGAGCTGGTTCGAGGACCTATAAAGATCGTCGGTTTTGAGGTACCCTGAAATTCGCAATATACTATGTGCTTTAGTTCCAGGTTTGTAACGAACCCACACCAGCCATCACGACTTACATATACAAACAGATCGTCTCTAGAAACAACTAAACGACTTAAGTTCTGTTAAATACAGGACTCAAGCCGTTTAGTCTAATTTTTATTTATTGCTCTATCTACTTAATGAGGAGAAATTCATGATGTGTCAGAATTTTTTAAAAGTTGATAAATAGTTTTTGGTGCACTTGATTCTAATTATTCCTCTTTTTTATTTTTGTCAAAAAGACTCCCAATCCAAACGATAATTCCTATAAAGATTGGGAGACCTAAAATAAAAGTAAGTAAGTTTTTCGGCACGATTTCATTATATATATATAACAACACTATTGATAAGACGATAATAACTAAATATTTAACAAACGTTTTCACTAACTACCATTCCTTTAATATTATTTCAATTCAATATAGTCATTTTTAGGCTTACTATCTCTAGCATCAATCCACTTAGCTAATCCAGTACCTAAATCCATATAGTTCATCGCCCATGCTGACCCTGCTCCTACCGCGACTGCTAATTTCGGTGCTCCCCAAGCTTTCAACCTACTTACCACTGTTTTAGTAAATATTCGTTGTGCTTCTTTTTTTCCCTTCTTGATAATAAATTGGGATACGCCTCCAGCTACCCCTCCCACAGCTATACCAAAGAGCGTATTAAAAGTAGCTGCTGCAAATTTAACACTAACTCTTGCTTGAAATGCGTTTGCTTCTTGAGTGCTAAATGCATCAATAATTGTATCTTTTATTACAAACTCTTTTTCCTCTTCATTCTGAATTTCCTCAATATTTTCTTCTAATTGTTCTTGGGCTACAGGTAAGTCATTGTAAATGCCAGAACTCTTATCAAAGAAGTCAGTTAATACTTCAGCAAAGGCCTTATCTTCCTCCATGTTATCAAATCCATATATAGTAATTTGTTCTTCTATTAAAGCATCAAACAACTGTCTTTGCTCTGGACTCATTTCATCAACAGATGGAATATTTTCTACAGCCTCTTCTAAATCAAAATCATCTGATAAAACTTCTTCACTCAGCTCTACTTCTTCGAATGAATGGAGTGCAGAAGTAGAAACCAAGACATTATCTAATGTAAATTGATTTTCTTGCTCTTGTGCTTTGCTATCCTGTGTTGGGATTGAGCTTAAAACGAATACTACAGCTGTAACCAATGATACTTTGCCTAGAAATGATTTTTTCAAAACGTTCTCCCTAAAGATATTTAATATTATCCAACAAAGGACAATGTACCAAAAAAAGGATTAATAGACAATATTATTTCAACGTAAATTTACTTTTTTTTAAAAATAATAGAAAGAGTGAGCAATGTCAAAATACACATTGCTCACTCTTTCTATTTCTTTTGCTTCATCATCAAAACATCTCGAATCATCTCGTATTCTTTCCTTTCATTTGAAGAGAGTAATTCAAGATACTCGTCAATCATCGTTGAAATGATCGCATCTGCTGAATCTGCTTTGCCCATCGTCACTAACGCTGATAATTTATTTTTTGTAAGGTTTGAAACACGAACAGTGCTTGATCCTATATTGACCGAGTTCTTAGCTACCCGTTTATTTGAGGTTTACTTTCTGAGACGTGGTTTTCGATCCCACTGTTTGATATTCCGATACCTCAGCCTTATATTTTTATTGAGGCGCTTCACCTTTAGGGTATCTTTATCTAACTTTAGTCGGTCAACCAATTTAGCCACATTTGACCGGTGTGGCAATCAGTACGCTCTTCACGTCTTCTCACTATATGTCAACAGGTCGATTGCCGTTTTGGAGTGAGGAAGACGAGGTATGAAATTCTTCTATAACATACTTTCGTCAGTGGTTGGAGTTCTATATTTTACATATATCGTCCACCTGTTTCGAATCGGTTTTACGACCCCGCTCTACACTTAGATTTCAATGCTATTGACGATTGGAGTCATCGCCTTGTGGCTTTTCAACAAACGACCCGAACGTCGCTCTTGACGCTCGGGTCTTAATATTATTCTGAATCCCGAAAAGGAAACGATACAGACGAAGGCTCCGGTAACGAATCAGCGAGTGCCAACAACTCTTCTTCCGAGATATTTCCTGTCACGATAATCAGTTTGCCTTGGGTTAAATAGTATAAACCGTTCCCGTATGATTGCTCCAATACATACGGTTCTGGCTGTTCCGACATCTCCCCTTCTACTTCAGTGAAAGAATCCGTCGCAATGATACTGATGAGGCGTGTCTCATCATATAACGTCCAAAGCTTCACCGGCCAATCGCTACCTGAATAATCAGCGCTGATGGCCTCCATCTCTTTATTAGGAAGATCTAATCCGTGAGCGAACGCTGATGATGTCTCCGGAATCCCAAAACGTTGCATGCCACGCTGCGCCCATCCATTTCTTTCATCATGAATGAATACGCCAAACGGGTTCTCACGGTCAGGGACGGTCATCGCAACTAAACCGATCCCCCCGACCATCGTCTCCGTTATAATGTGATCCTTCGACAAGTGTCTTGTCGAGCCATCTTCATATTGAAGGGTGATTTGTTCCACGACCGCGTCTGAGACCCGTTCCGTGCCTGGTTGTACTTCGGCAATCGTCGTCCCCGTCACGTCTACGTCGGGGAATTGCGATTCATCGATCACTCCCTCCTGTTCTACCTCTTCCACACCCGCCTTCTCCACAGCCTTCGTCTCTTCTGACGGTGTACATCCAGCCAGTCCCAACATAAGAACACATACTATTCCGATTCGTCTCATCTCATATCCCCTTTTCTACGTCTATCTCTTCAAATTCTACCAAAACACAAAAAAACCTTCTTCAGAGAATCAATCTCCAAAGAAGGTGTGTCTTACTTACGCAACTCTTCCAAACGGGCGCGGACCGCGTCACGCTTGTCGAGGTAGTCTTTTTCTTTTGCTTTCTCTTCGTCGATGACGTGAGCCGGTGCCTTGGCGATGAAACCTTGGTTTCCGAGTTTCTTCTGCACGCGCTCGACTTCTTTTTCATACTTCGCCACTTCTTTTTCAAGACGGGCGATTTCTTCTTCGAAGTTGATGAGGTCTGCGAGCGGGATGAAGAGCTCCGCTCCCGTCATGATCGCGGACATCGACTTGTCCGGAGCCGTGAGGCCACGTCCGATTTCAAGCTCTGTCGCATTCGTGAACTTGCCGATCGTCATTTCATTCGCGCTCAAGTAACCTTGTGTCGCATCGTCGCTCGTCGAGATGAAGAGCTGAATCGGTTTAGACATCGGTGCGTTCACTTCGGCACGGATGTTACGAACCGAGCGGATGACGTTCATCACAGCTTCAAACGCTGGAACCGAATCGGCGAAGTGAAGGTCGTCACGACGCGTCGGGTAGCTTGCACGAACGATTGAATCGCCTTCGTGCGGCAAGTGTTGCCAAATTTCTTCTGTAAGGAACGGCATGAACGGATGCATGAGACGCATGATCGAATCGAGCGTATGTGCGAGGACCGAACGGGTCGTGTGCTTCGCTGCTTCGTCCTCACCGTACAACGTGAGTTTCGCCATCTCGATGTACCAGTTACAGAACTCTTCCCAAATGAAGTTGTACAAGTAACGACCGGCTTCACCGAACTCGTACTTGTCGACGAGGCGTGTCACTTGGTCGATTGTGTCGTTCAAGCGCGTCAAGATCCACTTGTCAGCAAGCGTCTTCTCACCTGTGAGGTCGATGTCTTCGACTTTAAGACCATCCATGTTCATGAGTGCGAAACGACTTGCGTTCCAAATCTTGTTCGCAAAGTTCCATGTCGACTCGATCTTCTCCCAATAGAAACGAAGGTCGTTCCCTGGTGTCGAACCTGTGAGGAGGAACCAACGGAGTGAATCCGCTCCGTATTGGTCGATGACTTCCATCGGGTCAACGCCGTTACCGAGAGATTTCGACATCTTGCGTCCTTCCGAGTCACGGATGAGACCGTGGATGAGGACATCGTTGAACGGTTGCTTCCCTGTGAACTCGAGTGATTGGAAAATCATACGCGATACCCAGAAGAAGATGATGTCGTATCCCGTGACGAGCGCGCTCGTCGGGAAGTAACGGTTGAAGTCCGGTGCGTCCGTATCCGGCCAGCCCATCGTTGAGAACGGCCAGAGTGCTGACGAGAACCATGTGTCGAGGACGTCTTCGTCTTGTGTCCAGTTCTCACTGTCCGCTGGCGCTTCTTTCCCTACATACACTTCTCCTGTCTCGTTATGGTACCAAGCCGGGATGCGGTGGCCCCACCAAAGTTGACGGCTGATACACCAGTCGCGGATGTTCTCCATCCAACGGAGGTACGTGCCTTCGAAGCGTTCTGGGACGAAGTTGACTTTCGTGTCGTCGTTTCCTTGTGCCTCGAGTGCCGCTTTTGCGAGTGGCTCCATATCAACAAACCATTGTTTCGAAAGGTAAGGCTCGATGACTGCGCCTGAACGCTCTGAGTGACCGACCGAGTGCGTGTGCGGCTCAATCTTCACGAGTGTGCCGTCCGCCTCAAGGTCTTTGACGAGTTGCTTGCGGCATTCGAAGCGGTCGAGCCCTTCGTACTTGCCAGCATTCTCGTTCATCTTCCCGCCTTCATCCATGACGAGGATGCGTGGAAGCTCGTGGCGGTTTCCGATTTCAAAGTCGTTCGGGTCGTGTGCTGGCGTGATCTTCACGCAACCTGTACCGAACTCCATGTCGACATAGTCGTCGGCAACGATCGGGATTTCACGGTTCATGACTGGAAGCATGATCGTCTTGCCGATGAGGTGTGTGTAACGCTCATCTTTCGGGTTCACGGCAACCGCCGTATCACCGAGCATCGTTTCGGGACGTGTCGTTGCGATTTCGATATGACCTGAACCGTCAGCGAGTGGGTATTTCATGTGATAGAATGCACCCTCGACTTCTTGATAAATGACCTCGATATCTGAAACGGCCGTCTTTTGAGCCGGGTCCCAGTTGACGATATATTCGCCACGATAGATCAAGCCTTTTTCATAAAGACGGACGAATACTTCTTGAACGGCTTTTGAGAGCCCTTCGTCGAGTGTGAAGCGTTCACGCGAGTAGTCGAGACCGAGACCAAGTTTTGACCATTGGTCGCGAATCGTCTTCGCATACTCGTCTTTCCATTCCCACGTCTTTTCGAGGAACTTCTCACGTCCGAGGTCGTAACGCATGACGCCTTCTTCACGGAGCTTTTGCTCGACTTTCGCTTGTGTCGCAATCCCGGCGTGGTCCATCCCTGGGAGCCAGAGCACGTCATAGCCTTGCATACGCTTGAGGCGTGTCAATAAATCTTGGAGCGTCGTATCCCAGGCGTGACCGAGGTGAAGTTTCCCGGTAACGTTCGGTGGTGGGATGACAATCGTGTAAGGTTGTTTCGAATCGTCCTCGTCTGCTTTAAATACATCGTTCTCTAACCAGTAGTCGTACCATTTTGACTCCGTCGCACTTGGGTCGTACTTCGTCGGCATGGTGATTTCATTTGTCTCATGGGCCATGTGTAGCGCCTCCTCTATCTTATTGGTGAACACAAAAACGGCTTCTCTCGTCCTATACGCTAAGGACGAAAGAAGCCGTGATCTTCCGCGGTACCACCTTAGTTCGCCAAAAAATGGCGCCCTCAAAATCGAATAACGGTCGATGGACCGAACTTTCCTACTCCATTCAGAAAGTCAGCTCCGAGGCGACTTCCGCGTCCATCCCTCGCAACCTTTCACCAAGCGGTCGCGTCTCTAAAAGGAATGGAGGATGCGTACTACTCCTCATCAAAGCCATTCATCGTATCTGTTAAATAATTGTAGCGACAGAAACGTCAGCAGTCAAGATTAGAGTGAAAACTCTTCTTGAAGCTCCTTGAACGTCGCCTCGACCGCTGCGATCGTCTTCTCGATATCCTCGTCCGTATGAGCCGTCGAGAGGAACAATCCTTCGAACTGTGACGGTGGCAAGAAGACGCCGCGCGCCGCCATCTTCTGATAGTAAGAGCGGAACATCTCGAGGTTTGCCGACTTCGCTTTCTCGAAGTTCGTCACTTTCTCGTTCGTGAAGAAGAAACCGAACATCGAGCCAGCGCGGTTCGTGTCGTGTGGGATGTTGTATTTCTCGCCTGCTTGCGTGAAGCCTTCCGCGAGACGGTCTGCTTTACGCTCGAACTCGGCGTAGTGCTCCGGTTTGAGTTGCGAGAGTGTCGTGTAACCGGCAATCATCGCAAGTGGGTTACCCGAGAGCGTCCCAGCTTGATAGATTGGACCTTGTGGTGCAATCTGTTCCATGATTTCACGTTTCCCACCGTAAGCGCCGACCGGAAGTCCGCCGCCGATGACTTTCCCGAGACATGTGAGGTCCGGTGTGACACCGAAGTACCCTTGTGCACAGTTGTACCCGACACGGAAGCCCGTCATGACCTCATCAAAGATGAGAAGCGCGCCGTTTTGTTCCGTGATCTCGCGGAGTCCTTCGAGGAATCCTGGTTGTGGTGGCACGAAGCCCATGTTTCCTGCGGCCGGTTCGACGATGACACCAGCGAGGTCGTCTCCGTATTTCTCAAAGGCGACGCGGACTGCGTCCAAGTCATTGTACGGAACCGTGAGCGTATGGCTTGCGAGTTCTTTCGGTACGCCTGGAGAGTCCGGGAGACCGAGCGTCGCGACACCAGACCCGGCTTTGATGAGAAGCGAGTCCCCGTGTCCGTGATAGCATCCTTCGAACTTCAAAATCTTCGTCTTCCCTGTGTAGCCGCGTGCGAGGCGAAGTGCCGCCATCGTCGCTTCCGTTCCTGAGTTGACCATACGGACCATCTCGATCGATGGGACACGATCGATGACGAGTTCTGCCATCTTCGTCTCAAGCTCGGTCGGTGTCCCGAACGTCCAGCCTTTTTCAGCTTGTTCTTGGATCGCTTTCGTGACGACCGGGTCGCGGTGACCGAGGATGAGTGGTCCCCATGAGAGGACGTAATCGATATATTCGTTGCCGTCGATGTCATAGACGCGTGAGCCTTCACCGCGTTCGGCGAAGATTGGCGTCATCCCGACCGATTTGTAGGCACGGACCGGGCTGTTGACACCGCCTGGCATGAGAGGACGGGCTTGTTCGAACGCTTCTTGTGAGCGCGTTTGATTGTATGTCATGCGTAGTCTCCTTCCAAATAGCGACAGACGTCTTTTGCGAAATACGTGACGATGAGATCGGCACCGGCACGTTTGAATCCGACCATTGTCTCCATGACGATGCGTTCTTCGTCGACCCAGTCGTTGAGTGACGCGGCTTTGATCATCGCATACTCTCCGCTCACGTTATATGCCACAATCGGCATATCGAGTGAGTCGCGCATGTCACGGATGATGTCCATGAACGCGAGAGCCGGTTTGATGATCATGAAGTCGGCACCTTGTTCCACGTCCGATTGTGACTCACGGAACGCCTCACGACGGTTCGCCGGGTCCATCTGATACCCTTTACGGTCGCCTTCTCCAGGAGCCGATTGGGCTGCGTCACGGAACGGTCCGTAATAGGCTGATGCATATTTGACACCGTAGCTCATGATTGGAATGTGGCTAAATCCGTTCTGGTCGAGACCTTCGCGGATAGCTGTGACGAATCCGTCCATCATCGAACTCGGTGCGATGATATCGGCACCCGCTTGTGCTTGCGTAATGGCTGTCTGGACGTGAAGTGGAAGTGATGCGTCGTTATCGACGTCCCCATCTTTCACGAGACCACAATGACCTGTCGACGTGTACTCACAAAGGCACGTATCGGCGATGACCGTGAGCTGTGGCGCCCACTCTTTCACTTTACGAATCGCTTCTTGGACGATGCCGTGGTCATGATACGCTTCACTGCCTTCTGGGTCTTTATGTTCCGGCACACCGAACAAGAGCACAGATTGGAGACCGAGGTCGACGATTTCTTTAATCTCTTCTTCGAGTCGGTCAAGTGAATAATTGAAGACGCCAGGCATCGAGCTGACTTCACGTTTAATGTTAGTCCCTTCAATGATGAAGAGCGGGTAAATCAAATCTTCTTTTCGAACATGATTTTCACGTACGAGGGCACGCATCGACTTCGATGAGCGAAGACGACGGTGACGGTCAAACTGGTTCATGAAAAATCCTCCCCTACACACTGTATTAATGCATCCATAGTATAACATTCTGGCACTCGTACCGGTAACGTCGACACTTGTCGGACAGCGCGTTCGGTCACTTCGCCAATGGCGTACCACGTCCCGTTGAAGTGGGACAAGTATGGTGTGAGCGCATCGACGGCCGACGGACTCAAGACGAGTAACGCCTTCACCGTCTCGAGTTGTTGTTGTTGGTCCGAGGTCAATCGGATTGGAATCGTCTCATAGACGACCCAGTCATACACGCAAGGCAGCATCGACATATGGGACGTGTTCGCCAAATTGCCACGTGCAAACAAGACGACATCATCGGTCGAAACAACGTCAGATAACTGCTCAAAAAGCGCCTCACCCGTATACGTCTCCGGCATGAGCGAGACGGTAAAGCCCTCCGCTTCAAGCGCCCGCTTCGTCTTCTCCCCGACAGCGGCGACCTTGACGTCACGCGTCAGATTCCGAAGGGCTTGCACCGCGTTTTGACTCGTGACGACGAGCCAATCGAATCGTTCCACGGGTGGCGGTGTATACGTCTCTCTCGTCTGAATGAGCGGGACATGATGAACGGAAAGACCGCTCGCCTCGAGCCGTGCCCGTTGCGAAGCGGTCATTCGTTTCGTTCCCGTGTACCAAACGTCACTCATTGACCGAGGCGAGGATTTCACGCCCGCCACGACCGAGCAATTCTTCTGCGACGTCCATTCCGAGTGCGATTCCGTCCGTTGACGTCTTCGTCACGCGAAGCACTTCTTTCCCGTCCACTGACGCGATGAGACCTGTCAGTGTCACGTCGTCACCGTCGACCGTCGCATAACCGCCGACCGGTACGTGACAACTTCCTTCGATCGCTTTTAAGAAGGTGCGCTCTGCTGTAGCCGCTTTCGCTGTCACTTCATCATGCAACAATTGAAGCACTGCCGTCACTTCTGCGTCGTCCTTGCGGCTCTCGATGGCGAGTACGCCTTGTCCGACAGCAGGTACCATGACGTCCGGGTCAAGCGCTTCGAAGTCGACACGATCTGTCCACCCCATCCGTTCAAGTCCGGCTTTCGCGAGCAAGATGGCATTGTAGTTCTCGGAGTCTAACTTCTTCAGACGCGTGTCGATGTTTCCACGAATCCATTGAATCTCAAGGTCAGGACGGGCTGCCAAAATTTGAGCACCACGACGGAGTGAGCTCGTTCCGACAATCGAACCTTTTGGAAGCGTCTCGAACGTGTAGCCGTTCTCACAGATGAGGACGTCACGCGCATCGACACGTTTCGGCATGCAGCTAATATAGAGTTCTTCTGGTAGTTCGGCCGGAACGTCTTTCATGCTGTGTACGGCGAAATCGATGTCCCCATCGAGCATCTGTTGTTGAATCTCTTTGACGAACAACCCTTTCCCACCGACTTTCGACAATTGCACGTCGACGATTTGGTCACCTTTCGTCACGATTTCTTTAATCTCGAACTCGTTCTTTGCTCCAGCTTGCTTCAACTGCTCGATGACCCATTTTGTTTGAGTCATGGCGAGTTGGGAACGGCGTGAGCCGACAATGATTTTCCGCATGTTCAATCTCTCCTTCATAGAAAAAGGCGACACGCGTCGCCTTTTTGTCTTGTTAGCGCATCAATGCGCGAAGTGGTGCTTTGGCAGAAGTGGCATCTGTTTCTTCCACTTCGTCTACAGGTTGTTCCGGCAACTCGACATCAAGTCCGAACGTCTCGATGAATTGAGCGATTCGAACGTTCGCGTCCGGTTGAGCCGCTGCATCTTTAATGTAGTCAATCGGGTCACGAAGCATTTGATTGATGATCGACTTCATGTGCTTCCCGATGACTTTCTTGTCTCGTGCTGACAAATGGTCGAGCTTACGCTCAAGACTCGTCATCGTATCTTCTTGAATATCAAGGGCACGAGCACGCAACTCGTTCATGATTGGCACGACACCAAGCGTGATGAGCCATGTTTGGAACTCTTGAATCGCTTCATCGATTTTCATTTCAATCTTTTCAGCCTCGACGAGACGCGCTTCAAGATTTTTGTTTACGATTCCATTCAAATCATCGACATCGAACAAATGCACACCCGGAAGTGTCGCGACCGCTGGATCGATATCTCGCGGCACAGCGATGTCAATGAGAAGAAGCGGACGTTCGCGGCGCAGCAACTGCGCAGCCGCTACATCGTCGTATCCAATGACGGCATCCTTCGCCCCGGTCGAACTAATCAAAATATCTGCATCAAGTAATCCACATGCGATCTCACGAATCGAATGGGCACGGCCTTTGAACTTATCCGCTACAGCTTTTGCTTTGCTCTCCGTCCGGTTGAAGACAGCGATTTGTTTCGCACCAGCTTCAAATAAGTTGAGTGTCGTCAATTCACCCGTCTCACCGGCTCCGACGACGACGACTTGTTTGTCTTCAAGCTGTTGATACATCTCTTGTGCGAGCGTCACGGCAGCCGAACTGACCGATACAGACATTTCCCCAATTTGCGTGTCCGTATGGGCGCGCTTGGCGAGTGTAACCGCTTCTTTGAATAATTTGTTGAAGACCGTTCCTGTCGTTCCATGCTCCTGGGCACGGAAGAAACTCGTCTTCACTTGACCTAAAATTTGTGTTTCCCCGATGATCATCGAGTCGAGGCCCGACGTGACACGGAACAAGTGGCGAATCGCCTCTTCCCCTTCTCGAATCGACAAGTATGGTGTGAACTGCTCCATCTCTAAGTTGAACCAGTTCGCCAAGAAACGTTTCGTGTAATAACGTCCAGTATGGAGTTGATCTGTCACGACGTACAGCTCTGTCCGGTTACACGTAGACAAAATAACCGACTCGAAAATGCTCTTCTCTTCGCGAAGTGCAATCATCGCATCCACGATTTCTTGCTCCCCAAACGAGAACTGCTCCCGAATCGCGACAGGGGCTGTCTTGTTATTTAGTCCAACGACGACAATATGCATGTATCTCTTCCCCTCATCTAAAATCCACCGACGGTTATCTCTTCTTTATTTCAATCTCTACCGTACATTATAACAGTTCTTATCTGGTAACTATAATCTTCTGTTTGATTTTCCTAAAATAAAATAAGAACTTTTTGTGACAAAAAGAAGTAGAAATGGCGAAACTCCATTCCTACCCTTTCTTCTTATGGATTTGGAGAGTTCGGGTCCGTGATGATCGAACTCTCAGGTTCCTCTTTGTCCAAATAATGTTCTCGTTCTCGTAATTTATAGATGCGAACGATATTCTGGACAACCGTTTTGGCGACCGCATAAAACGGTACAGCGATGAGCATTCCGATGATACCAGCCAAATTCCCGGCTACGAGCAAGACGATGATGATCGTGAGCGGGTGTACTTTTAACGACTTCCCTTGAATGAGTGGCGAGATGACGTTCGACTCAATCTGTTGCACGACGATGATGACAACGATGACCCATAATACCTTGATTGGATCTTGAATGAATGCCACGACCACTGCCGGTGCAGCCCCTAGGAACGGTCCAACGTAAGGGATGATATTTGTTACCATCATGAAGAGTGCGAGCAAGATGGCATAATCTACACCGACGATCCATAGACCGATCAGTGACGTGATTCCAACGAAGAATGCGACGAGCAACTGAGCGTTGACGTAGCTCCGCACCGTCTCGTGCATGTCATGCAAGATGTGACGCGTCTCTTTCTCATAGCTCGAGGGTAAGAGTTTGACGATAGCGTCTGGTAAACGTTTCCCGTCGAGTAACATGTAAAGGAGCATGAACGGGATGACGACAATCGTGATAACCGCTGACGTCACGAAACCAACGACTTGCCCAAATGACGAGGCGATATTTCCGAACAAATCACCTAAGTACGACGTGATGTTCGTCGTCAAGTTACGGAACATCTCGTCATTTTCTGCCATGAAGCGTGCAAAGAACTCATTTTGTAGCAACGTGTCACGGACAGCGAACGCCTGTTTCTGAAGTTCTTTTGCGATACTCGGCATAGAGTTGACGAGCGACGTGATTTGTTCGCCTAAAACCGGTCCGAGAATACTGAAGACAAGTGTAAAAATAAGCACGAGTCCGATCAGTGTGATGGCTACAGCTAGCGTTCTCTTCCCTTTTAAGCGTTTCTCTAAGAAATCGACAATCCCGACCAGAAAATAAAAGAAGAGTCCGGCCACAATAAGCGGAACCGTGACGAGTGCCAAGATGACTTGAATCGGTTCAAACACGAATGAGATCTGTGTCCCGACCCAAATGACTAAAAAGATGGTCAGCGTCCAAAAGAGGGCGCGATACCATTTGTTTTCAAACATGCGTTGCATTTCTCCACCTCGTTTACAATGATGACTATGTACTAACTATGATTATACGATAATTACCCGCTTGCGGGCTGACAAAAACAAAAAGGCGAAGGAATCCCTTCGCCTTCTCCTTATTCGCCTTCAGTGATGAGTGCGTAAATCGCTTTCCATGCCTCGTCTTTTCCTTCTGCCGTCTCGGCTGAGAAGGCGACAAAACGGTCAGATGGATCGAATTGAAGCTTGCGTTTCACCGCCGCCTCATGTTTTTGACGCTGACTCTTCTTGATTTTATCGAGTTTCGTCGCCACAACGATGACCGGAATCTCATAATGTTTCAAAAAGTTGTACATCGTCACATCGTCACCCGTCGGATCATGACGGATATCGACGAGTAAGACGACGCCGCGAAGCGCCTCTTGACTCGTCAAATACTGTTCCATCATGACGCCCCACTTCTCACGTTCCGTCTTCGAGACTTTCGCATATCCGTATCCCGGAACGTCAACGAACATGATCTCATCATTGATGTTGAAGAAGTTGAGGGTCTGTGTCTTCCCTGGTTTCGAAGACGTCCGTGCGAGCGCCTTCCGTTGGCAAATCTTATTGATGAACGACGATTTCCCGACGTTCGACCGCCCGGCAAGTGCCACTTCCGGCAATTCATGGACCGGGTAATGGTCTGGCGCGACGGCACTCGTCACAAACTCTGCTTTGTTGATCTTCATTTAATTTCCTCCAAATGCTACATCTAGTACTTCATCGAGTGTCGTCACGGGAACGAACGTCAATTTCTCACGAACCGTCTCTTGAATATCATCGATGTCTCGCTCATTATCTTTCGGAATGACGATGGTCGTCAACCCGGCCCGATGAGCAGCGAGCGCTTTTTCTTTCAATCCGCCGATCGGCAAAACACGTCCACGGAGTGTGATCTCACCTGTCATCCCGACGTCGCGATGGACTTTCTTCCCGGTCAATGCGGAAATCAAGGCTGTCGCGATCGTGATGCCGGCCGACGGTCCGTCTTTTGGCACGGCACCCTCTGGCACGTGAATGTGAATGTCTTGTCGCTCATAGAACGTCGGGTCAATCCCGAACCGCTCTGCGTTTGCACGGACATAGCTATATGCTGTTTGTGCCGACTCCTGCATCACATCACCAAGTTTACCCGTCAACTGAAGTTTGCCTTTCCCTGGAGCGAGCGCCACTTCGATTGTGAGCGTGTCGCCACCAAACGCCGTGTAGGCAAGGCCTGTCACCGCACCGATGGAGTCCTCGGTCTCCCCTTTTCCGTAGCGATACTTCGGCTTCCCGAGATACGTGATGATCGCCTTTTTCGAAATCGTGACCCGTTTCTTCTCCCCGATGGCGATTTGTTTCGCGGCTTTTCGGCAGAGTGATCCGATGACGCGTTCTAAGTTCCGGACGCCGGCTTCACGTGTGTAACGACGGACGACTTCATAGAGCGCATCTTCTTTAATCGTCAACTGACTCTTCTTCAATCCGTGCTCTGTCAACTGTTTCGGCACCAAGTGACGCTTCGCGATCTCTACTTTCTCAAGCTCCGTGTATCCACCGATTTGAATCAATTCCATCCGGTCAAGAAGCGGTGCTGGGATTTGTGAGACATCATTCGCAGTTGCGATAAAGAGAACGTTCGACAAATCGAACGGTTCTTCGATGTAGTGGTCCGAGAAGGAGACGTTTTGTTCTGGGTCGAGCACTTCTAGCATCGCGGACGCCGGGTCCCCTCTGAAGTCAGAAGCCATCTTGTCGATCTCATCGAGCAAGAAGACCGGATTTTTGCTTTCCGCTTGCTTCAGCCCACGGATGATCCGTCCTGGCATCGCACCGATATACGTACGACGGTGCCCGCGGATTTCCGCCTCATCACGAACCCCTCCGAGCGAGACGCGAACGAAGTGACGTTCAAGCGCCGACGCGATGGAGCGGGCGAGTGACGTCTTCCCGACCCCTGGAGGTCCGGCGAGACAGAGGATTGGTCCACGAAGCGAGTTCGTCAACTGACGGACGGCCAGGTATTCGAGGATTCGGTCTTTGACCGACTCCAAGCCGTAATGGTCATCGTCAAGGACGTCTGCCGCATGTTTCACGTCAAGCTTGTCTTCCGTCTCAATGCCCCATGGAAGAGAAGTGACCCAGTCGAGGTAGTTACGGATGACCGCATACTCTGGAGACGTCTGCGGCACGACGTTCAATCGTTCCGCTTCACGCATGACGTTCTTCCGCGTCGTCTCTGGCAAGTCGAGCGCCTCTAACTTCTCACGAAGGCGGTTCGGTTCTGACTCTTGCGTCTGGTCACCGAGCTCTTGTTGAATCGTCTTCATCTGTTCTCGTAAGTAATACTCGCGCTGTGACTGCTCAATCGACTTCTTCGTCCGCTCGCGCATCTCTTGCTCGAGTTCGATCACTTCGACCTCATGTGCGATGATTTCAAGCAGTTCAAGCCCTCGTTTGACCGCATCTGCTTCTTCAAGCATCGCTTGGCGAAGTTCGACGTCGACATCGAGTTTTGATGTGATATAGTCCGTGAGCGATTCAAGTCGCTCATACATCTCGAAACGGCGACGCTCATCTGGAGACATGCCCTTAATGTTTGCGACAAGTTTTCCGAACTGTTCTTTTAACAGACGGACGAGTGCCGTACGTTCGACCTCTTCTCCTTCAGCAAGTTCAAGTGGTTCGACGTTGGCGAACCATCCTTCATCTGTCGATTCGACCGAGTCGACACGGACACGCTCTTTCCCGACAATCCGAACCCGAATCGTCTCGTTCGACAGTTCACTCATCTTCGCGATGTGGACACGTGTTCCAACCGTGTATAAGTCTTCCGGTTCCGGTGACTCGTTCCCTGTTTCTTTCTGTGTCACGACAATCAAATCTGTTTCATGCTCCTTTGCGGCAAGGAGCGCCCGAAGGGATAACGGGCGTCCGACATCGATGGTCACACCGATGAGCGGATATACGACGACTCCTCGCAAAGGAAGGATTGGTAATTTTTCCATATACAACGCCTCCTGTGCAAAAAGGCCCAAAACTCGGATGTGCCGAGTGTTTGAGCCTTCTTCGTTAAAAAATTATGCTGTCTCTTTGTTGTCCCCTGTCTGTTCGACAGTACCGTCACGAAGGACGTATTTCGGACCGGCAAGACCCGTAATCGTTTCATCCGTGATGATGACTTTCTCGATATCGTCACGCGATGGGACAGTGAACATCACATCGAGCATCATTTCTTCGATAATCGAGCGGAGACCGCGCGCGCCAGTCTTACGTTTGATCGCAAGTTTGGCGATTTCGATCAATGCTTCGTCTGTGAAGGTCAATTCGACATCGTCAAGCTCGAGCATTTTCTCGTACTGACGGACGAGAGCATTTTTCGGCTTCGTCAAGATTTCAACGAGCGCTTCCTCATCGAGTGTCGTGAGCGTCGCCATGACTGGCAAACGTCCGATGAACTCAGGAATCAAGCCGAATTTTTGAAGGTCTTCAGGGAGTGCGCGGGCGAGCAAGTCCTCTTGCGTCAACTCGCGATTCTCTTGGTCGTTTCCGAAACCGATGACTTTCTTCCCGATTCGGCGTTTGACGACCGATTCGATGCCGGCGAATGCGCCACCGACAATGAAGAGAATGTTTGTTGTGTCGATTTGGATAAATTCTTGATGCGGATGCTTCCGTCCACCTTGTGGCGGTACGCTTGCTGTCGTGCCTTCAAGAATTTTAAGGAGCGCCTGCTGAACGCCTTCACCGGATACGTCACGCGTAATCGATGGGTTTTCAGACTTACGGGCAATCTTATCGATCTCATCGATGTAGATGATCCCTTTTTCAGCCTTCTCGACATCATAGTCAGCCGATTGAATCAATTTAAGCAAGATATTCTCTACGTCTTCTCCGACGTAACCTGCTTCCGTCAAGCTCGTCGCATCTGCGATTGCGAATGGGACGTTCAAGACGCGAGCCATCGTCTGAGCGAGAAGCGTCTTCCCGCTACCAGTTGGTCCGATCATGACGATGTTCGACTTCGCAAGTTCGACATCATCCGAACGGCCGCCGGCGTTGATCCGTTTATAGTGGTTATAGACAGCGACTGAAAGCGCACGTTTGGCGCGGTCTTGACCAATGACATAATCGTCTAGGATGTTACGAATCTCTTGTGGTTTTGGAATGTCTTTGAATTCGACTTCTTCCTCTACACCGAGCTCTTCCTCAACGATTTCATTACAAAGTTCGATACACTCATCGCAAATGTATACACCTGGTCCAGCGACTAACTTACGAACTTGTTCTTGCGATTTTCCGCAAAACGAGCACTTGAGTTGCCCCTTTTCCTCGTTAAATTTGAACATTCGATACACCCCTTCTGTGGTGAAAATGGATGTAAGTGCGATAAATCGCGATTTGAATTTTCTGGTGCGATGCACCGCGAAAAGACATTTTACATCTCTGCGTTGAAATAATTGTAGCATGAACATATTACGACTTCAAAGAATTACACATGCAATGTGCTGTGACAGAAAAAAGGACGACCGCTAGGCAGTCGTCCCTTCGAATATCAGCTTACTTCGCTTTACCGTTTTCAACGAGGATGTCGATCGCTTTACGGAATTTGAGGTCACCTTTAAGTGTCTCAAGTCCACCTTGCGGAGCGAGCATCGTACGGAGTTGGTCCGGTGCGATGTTGTAAAGTTTAGACATTTCTTCAAGCTCTTTCTCAGCATCTTCGTCAGATACTTCGATTGCTTCTTTGTCAGCGATTGCTTTCAAGACGAGACGAGCTTTTACGCGCTCTTCAGCTTGCTCTTTCATCTCTTCGCGCATTGCTTCTTCAGAAGTACCAGTGAGCTCAAAGTACATGTTAAGGTCGATTCCTTGTGAAGATACACGTGAACCGAACTCTTGTACCATGCGGTCTACTTCTTGTTCAACGAGAACTTCCGGTACGTCGATTGTCGCGTTAGCAGTTGCCTGCTCTACGAGTTGGTCGCGCATTGTACCTTCAGCTTCTTGTTTCTTACCAGCTTCTAAACGCTCACGGATGCTTGCTTTCAACTCGTCGAGTGTCGAAACAGACTCGTCGATGTCTTTTGCAAACTCGTCGTCGAGTTCAGGAACTTGTTTTGTTTTGACTTCGTGAAGTTTGACTTTGAATGTCGCTGGTTTACCCGCCAAGTTTTCAGCGTGGTACTCTTCAGGGAATGTTACTTCAACGTCTTTTTCTTCACCAGCAGTCATGCCGATCATTTGCTCTTCGAATCCTGGGATGAATTGACCAGAACCGATTTCGAGTGTGTAGTTCTCAGCTGTGCCGCCTTCGAACTGCTCACCGTCAGCGAAACCTGCGAAATCAAAGACAGCTGTATCGCCGTTTTCGATTGCACCTTCTTTAACAGCTAGTTCTGCGCCTTGCTGTTGAAGTGCTTCAAGTTCTGCTGTTACTTCGTCTTCTGTTACTTCAGTTGAAACAGCTTCGTACTCGAGGCCTTTGTATTCGCCAAGCTCAGCTTCTGGCTCAACCACGAATGTCACTTTGAAAGCGACTGGTTTGCCTTTCTCGAGCGTACCGTCTACATCGATGTTTTCGAGAGCGATTGGTTCGAAACCAGCTTCTTCAACTGCACCTTGGATCGTGTCGCGGTAGAGAATGTCGAGCGCATCTTGATAGAGTGCTTCTTCTCCATACATTTTGTTGAACATTGGGCGTGGCAATTTCCCTTTACGGAAGCCAGGCACGTTCAAGTCTTTGACGACTGTTTTAAATGCGGCGTCAACTGCTTTATCAAAAGCTTCTGCAGGAGCTTCGTACGTGAGTACGCCTTGGCTACCTGATGTTTTTTCCCATTTTGCTGTCATGCTAAGTCCCTCCAACAATTCGTTTATACCGTACAAAAATGTACAACAATCCGTATTATAGCATAAATCCTCGGTAAGCACACAAGGATTTAGTCTAATAACGCCTGTGTAAAGCGAAGATCCGCCTCTAAAATCTCCGCGGCTAAACCGTCGACCGGTTCGTCATGTAAAATCGCTTGTTTCGCCTGTACGAGCGCCTGTTCCACATCCGCTTTTTCGGCCGGCACATACGGATAATGCGTATACATGTAATTCATCAACAGCTGGGTCCCGATCTCATCGCCTTCAACTGATTTTTGAAGAGAAAAAACTGTCTTCTCCCACGATTCAATCTGCGCTTTTGCTTCCGTTCGTGTCATCTTGTTCGAAATGTCCCCATCCGTCCATTCGATGACATCTAGTTCGGCGAACGCTTTTTCCAACACGATCAGTTTGACGAGCTTCGGACGCTCCGACACGAGCAGTTCATGTAGCACATTGTCGAGCACCGGGTCGATTTGAAAGTGAACATGTTGTAATGCTTCAATCTGTTCCCCCGTACTCCCTCGTGTCAGCGTTCGTTTCAACTTGGCAATTGCCGCCGGAAACTCGGTCATCTTCAACACTTGAAGTACCTGATGTGCCTGTGTGTTGACCGTATCCTTCTTGTCCTGCCATTCGAGATACTGGTTGATCCAGTGCGCCGCTTCAAACGGTTGGTCACGCATGATGTAATACTGCGCAATCTGCAACCCTCCTGATGCCGGTTCTTCCGCCTCGGACATATGGATGCTGACGAGTTCCTGCAGCTTCTCGAGTGTCTCTGGGTCGTCCGGCCGTTCCATTGCACATTGGAAGATTTCCATGAAAATAAACGGGTCACCTGGAATCGTCTGATACCAATCCCATAAAATCGGTTCGATCCGCTGTCGTTCCCCAGAAGCATCTGCCTCCTGAATCATCTTATGCAGACGCGCCCAATTCCCAGGGAACGGATAGTCCTGATCCTTTTCCTTCTCCATCTTCCCTCACCCTCTCTTCCATTCCCCTTCATCTTCCGTTAGGACGCGATTCCTTGTCAATCGATTTCCCGGAAAATGAAAAAAGAGACGTTCTCCGTAGAGAGCGTCTCTATTTTAATGGAAGCGTCCCAAGAGGGATTCGAACCCCCGACCGACGGCTTAGCTTACCACCATGACTTTCGTCACCAACATCGTGTTGTTTGTAGTCTGGACTATATCTTCACCGTTTCAGGTGCGACACGTGTAGTCTCTACGGAACCTCACGATAATCATCTGCAAAAAGAATATTTTGCTTTTGATTATTCTTTGGTATTTTTACCCTCAATGAAATAGATTTTTCAAAAAGATTCGGTTCAAAGTAATAACAGGTATCAGTCTGTGGACAATATACACAGTATACATCAATTTCATCTTTGTTTATAAACCGCGTCTGAACTCCACTCGCGGTACTATAGCTTGAACGAAACCGAACATTTAGAACCCCGTTTGTGTTTAGTTCTCTGTACTTAACTTGAATCCGTTTAAACTGGTTGTCTTTGTAAACAACTAAGTCAAACGGTGCATGTTCAGTTGCAGGGAACAAAATCATAAACCCTTTTTGATATAAATCTACTTGAGCCTTTAAAACACCTAAATCTCCCTTACTTTTTGTGTGATGATACATAAAACATCACTCCTTAAGAGATCGTAAGTTTCCTCGGTATTACCATCAGCATCATCTGTTAAGGCTTCACCGATATAGTGTCGTCCACTTTATAGGTTTCTGTTTCCCTATAAAGGCTCCTATTTGTCTTGAAGGCCGTTGCTCTATCCTGCTGAGCTATTGGGACATTGACATGAAAACTATAATAGAAAAATGGTTTCCTGTCAATCGATTTCCCATTCCAAACTCATAGTTTTCCTGAGATGTCCAAGTCTTCGACGTGAGAACCGTCTTCTGAACGATAGAAACGCACTGTTGCTTCCCCTGCTTCGAGATCGAGTAACGCATACGTTTTGTCCGTTCGTCCTCGCGGCATGCGAATCGAACCTGGGTTGATGTAGACAACCCCGTCCTCGATCAACGCACCCGCCACATGCGAGTGACCGAACAAGACGACATTCGCTCCCACTTCTTCCGCTCGATACCGTAGACGGTTCAAATCGAATTTGACGTCATGATGGTGCCCGTGAACGATTAAAATCGTACCGGCATCCGTCGTCTCGATGCGTTCGAGGGGAAGATCTCCACCGAAATCACAATTCCCCCGAACCGTTCGATAAGGTAACAAATGTTCATCGACAAGGGCGAGCTGTGAATCCCCGCAATGGAACGCGTCATCAATTTCCGCCTCATGTCGTTCAAAAATCGTTGTCAATTCTTCGGTCAAACCATGACTATCACTCACTATTAGAAAACGCATAAGCTTCATCCTTTCATGAATGGTATGATTTCTGCCTCCAGTTTTCGTAGTGCCTGTCCACGGTGGCTGACGACCGCCTTCTCGTCACGTTCCAACTCTGCCGCTGTCTTATGAAGCGATGGGACGATAAAGAGTGGATCGTATCCGAAGCCATTTTCGCCTTGTGGGGAATAACCGATTGTCCCTTCGATCGTTCCACGAACGGTCAACGTCTCTCCGCTCGGTTTTGCGAGACAGAGCGCACAGACGAAACGAGCCGTACGATTCGTTTCTCCGTTCAATTTTTCAAGAAGAAGCGCATTGTTTGCCTCGTCTGACTTTTCTGGACCTGCAAAGCGGGCTGAATATACTCCCGGTGCCCCGTCAAGTGCGTCGACTTCAAGACCGGAGTCGTCCGCCAGAACGGCATGTCCAAAATAAGCTGCCGCCTCCGTCGCTTTTAACGCCGCGTTCTCTTCAAACGTCGTGCCGGTCTCTTCCGTCTCTGGTGCATCCGGATAGTCGAGTAGTGATTCGACCTCGAACCCGAGCGGCGTCAGCATTCCTTCGAGTTCTTCCACTTTTCCAGGATTGTGTGTCGCGATGATCAACTTCATAATGTCTCCTCCGAACGTTCTCCGACGTACCACCAAGAAGCACCGAGTGCCGCTTCCGCCGTCTTAAATAATGATTCGATACCGTGTTGCGCGAGCGCGAGCATCTCGTTCATCTCTTGTAGCGTGAACGTCGCCTCTTCCCCTGTACCTTGTACTTCGACGAACCGACCGCTTGCCGTCATGACGACATTCATATCGACCTCTGCCGCAGCGTCTTCTAGGTAATCCAAGTCTAAGACAAGCTCGTTCGTTCGCCCGACCGAAATTGCGGCCACCCCTTCTTTAATCGGTGTATCTTCAAGTTTCCCTTGGCGAATCAAGCGGTCGACGGCCAACACGAGCGCACAAAAGCCACCTGTGATGGAAGCCGTCCGAGTCCCACCATCCGCTTGAATGACGTCGCAGTCGACCCAAATCGTCCGTTCACCGAGACGTTCTAAGTCCACGACAGAGCGGAGCGACCGGCCAATCAGACGCTGAATCTCCATCGTTCGTCCCGATTGTTTTCCACGTACCGATTCCCGGACAGTACGGTCTCCCGTCGCCCGTGGTAGCATCGCATATTCTGCATTGATCCACCCTTGCTTCTTTCCGCGAAGGAAATTCGGTACCCGCTCTTCCACAGTCGCGGTACAAATGACTTTCGTATCGCCGATTGAAATCAATACGGACCCTTCCGCATGTTTGTTCACGTGCGGCACAATCTCGACTGCGCGCAGTTCATCAAATCGTCTCGTATCACGCAATGCCGGTCACCTCGACTTTCTCCGCATGAACCGGACGCCCGAGCCATTCGCTCGCGAGTCGGTCAAATAGTTCGATATCACCCGTCGCATAGAAGGCATGTGCCGGGACTGCATCCAACCCGTTTTCAAGTTCCTGATAATCGAGCATCGCAGCCACTTCAAGCGCAGTCTCGTCACCTGATGAGATGAGGTGGACGTCCGGTCCGACTACATCTTGAATGACTGGGGCAAGGAGTGGGTAATGCGTACAACCGAGAATCAACGTATCCATCTCGGATGGCTGAAGTGGACGAAGTGTTTCATCCACAACTTGACGCACGCGCTCTCCAGACACTTCTCCAGCCTCTACGAGCGGGACGAACGGTGGGCACGCGAGTGAATACACATCGACCTCACCTGCCACGTGACGTAACGCCTTCTCATATGAACCGCTCTCAATCGTCATCTTCGTACCGATGACACCGATATGCTTGTTGCGCGTTCCTTTGACAGCCGCGCGGGCACCCGGGTCGATGACACCGATGACCGGGATGTCGAGACGTTTGCGCGCCTCCTTCAATACGACCGCTGTCGCCGTATTACAGGCGATGACAATCATTTTAACGTCTTTCTTCAATAAAAATTCAATCAATTCCCATGTATATGCTTCAATCTCATCGTGCGGACGCGGCCCGTACGGACAGCGCTCAGTATCTCCGATATAGACGATCTCTTCTTTAGGGAGTTGGCGCATCAATTCTTTGACTACCGTCAACCCGCCGACTCCTGAATCGAGGACTCCAATCGCTCGTTTCATTTTCATCACTTCCATTCTCACCTATCTTACCAAAAAACCTCGGACGGAAAAAGAAACGTTCCCATGACAAAAAAAGACGAGGTCGCCAGTGGCGCCTCGTCCCTTACCCGAATTACTGAGCAAGACCTTCGCTAGTGAGCATGTCAGAAAGCGTGTTGATTGCTTCTTCTGCATCTTCACCTTCAGCAGTGATCTTGATTGTAGAATCTTTTGCGATACCGAGTGAAAGTACACCCATGATCGACTTCAAGTTAACTGTTTTACCATTGTACTCGAGGTTGATGTCTGATTGGAACTTAGAAGCTGTGTTAACCAACTGAGTAGCTGGACGAGCGTGAATTCCTGAATCAGCAACGACTGTGAACGTTTTTTCCATGAGATGATGGTCTCCCTTCAAAATTCAATTCTACAGGCGAACCAGCAGAATATTTTTTGTTTGTGAACTCATTATCAAATGATAGCGGATTCGCAAAAATTCTGCAAGCGGTTTTTATATTCCGGAGTCCATTCCGTAGGACGACCTTCCTTCGTTAAATGAACGAGGCTTGTCCGTCCGGCGAAAAGGAGTTGCTCTCCGTCATATGCCCCGTAATGAATATCACATGAAGTGTTTCCGACCGTCAAGATATTGGCATGCACAGTCAGCTGTTGACGTGGCATGACTTGTCGAACATAGTCACATTGCGCATCGGCGACGACGACGAATCCGTCCTTTAAAGAGAATCCTGTCGCCTCTAACAACTCGATCCGGGCATCTTCGAAATAGATGAACGGAATTGTGTTGTTCATGTGACCATACGGGTCGCACTCCGAAAAGCGGACTTTCACATCGAGCGCGACACCTGCTTTGACACGTGTTTCCCAACCTGGCTCTCGAAAGTACTTGGTCATCGGCTCGCTTACGCCTCGACCGCAGAACCGGTGCGACCTTTGTCACTACCGAAGAACTGTTTGAACGAGTGAAGCGTCGTTTGACGGTTCATCGAAGCGATTGACGTCGTGAGCGGGATGCCCTTCGGACAAACTTCGACACAGTTTTGTGCGTTTCCGCATTGCATGATGCCGCCGTCTTCCATGAGTGCTTCGAGGCGGTCTTCCGCGTGGAAGGCACCTGTTGGATGTGAGTTGAAGAGTCGGACTTGCGAAATCGCCGCTGGACCGATGAAGTCCGATTTGTCGTTCACGTTCGGACACGCTTCAAGACAAACACCACATGTCATACATTTCGATAGTTCGTACGCCCATTGACGTTTGTTCTCCGGCATACGCGGTCCTGGACCGAGGTCGTATGTGCCATCGATTGGAACCCATGCCTTCACTTTTTTCAACGCGTCGAACATGCGTTGACGGTCGACTTGAAGGTCACGGATGACCGGGAACGTCTTCATCGGTGCAAGACGAATCGGTTGCTCGAGTTTATCGACGAGTGCCGTACACGACTGGCGCGGCTTCCCGTTGATAATCATCGAACAGGCACCACATACTTCTTCAAGACAGTTCATGTCCCAGTTGATTGGTGTCGTCTTGTCCCCGTTCGCGTTGACCGGGTTACGGCGGATTTCCATCAATGCCGAGATGACGTTCATGTTTGGACGGTATGGTACCGTGAATTCTTCCGTATACGTCGCTTGATCCGGTCCATCTTGGCGTTCAATGATGAAGCGGATGTCTTTTTGTTCAGATTGCATTGGCGTCGTCATTTCGTCTTCGCCCCTTTCTTCGAGTAATCCCGTTTACGTGGCGGGATTAACGAAACATCGATGTCTTCATACGAGATATCGACTTCCCCATCTTTGTAACGTGCCATCGTCGTCTTCATGAACTGCTCATCATTACGTTCCGGGAACTCCGGTTTGTAATGGGCACCACGGCTCTCGTCCCGCTTGAGCGCGCCAAGTGTGATGACGCGTGCGAGGTCGAGCATGTGGTCGAGTTGTCGAATGAACGATGCCCCTTGGTTGCTCCAACGTGCCGTATCCGTAGCTGAAATCTTATGGAAACGTTCACGCAATTCTTGGATTTTCTTGTCGGTCGCTTCAAGTTTGTCATTGTAGCGAACAACTGTGACGTTGTCCGTCATGAGTTCACCGAGTTCACGGTGAATCTGATACGCATTCTCTGTTCCATCCATCGCAAGGATGTTGTTGAATCGCTCGATTTCTTCACGTTCGTTGAAGTTAAAGAGCGCTTCTGAAACGCTTTCTGTCGCTTGATCGAGACCACGCATGTAGTTGACTGCCGCAGACCCTGCTTCCATTCCGCCATGAACGGCTGAAAGAAGAGAGTTCGCACCTAGACGGTTCGCACCGTGCATCGAGTAGTCACATTCACCGGCTGCGAAGAGACCCGGGATGTTCGTCATCTGATCGTAGTCGACCCATAGTCCGCCCATCGAATAGTGGACTGCCGGGAAGATTTTCATCGGTACTTTACGCGGGTCGTCGCCTACGAATTTCTCGTAGATTTCAAGGATTCCACCAAGTTTGATGTCAAGTTCTTTCGAGTCTTTGTGAGACAAGTCGAGGTAGACCATGTTCTCGCCGTTGACGCCGAGTTTTTGGTTGACACATACGTCGAAGATCTCACGTGTTGCGATGTCACGCGGTACGAGGTTTCCGTATGCTGGATATTTCTCTTCGAGGAAGTACCACGGCTTCCCGTCTTTATATGTCCAGACACGTCCACCTTCTCCACGAGCCGACTCACTCATGAGACGAAGTTTGTCATCCCCTGGAATCGCCGTCGGGTGAATCTGGATGAACTCCCCGTTCGCGTAAACTGCGCCTTGGCGGTAAACCGCTGCCGCTGCTTGTCCTGTGTTGATGACCGAGTTTGTCGACTTACCGAAGATGACCCCTGGGCCACCTGTCGCCAAGATGACCGCGTCCGATGGGAACGCTTTAATTTCCATCGAGCGCAAATCTTGACATACCGCACCGCGGCAGATGCCTTCTTCGTCGATGACGGCGCGAAGAAACTCCCAGCCCTCATACTTCTCGACGAGACCTTGCGCTTCGTAACGACGAACCTGCTCATCGAGTGCATAGAGAAGTTGCTGTCCTGTCGTCGCTCCGGCGTATGCCGTACGGTGGTGAAGCGTTCCACCGAAACGACGGAAGTCTAAGAGACCTTCTGGCGTACGGTTGAACATGACGCCCATCCGGTCGAACATGTGAATGATTTTCGGAGCATTCTCCGCCATCTTTTGGACAGGCGGTTGGTTGGCGAGAAAGTCGCCTCCGTAGACCGTGTCGTCAAAGTGTTGCCATGGAGAGTCACCTTCCCCTTTCGTGTTGACGGCCCCGTTAATCCCACCTTGGGCACAAACTGAATGTGAACGCTTGACCGGTACAAGCGAGAATAGTTTTACCGGAACACCCATCTCTGCCGACTTGATTGTCGCCATGAGTCCAGCTAGACCGCCACCGATGACGATCAAACTTTGATTTGCCATGTAAAATTCCCCCTAATTACAAGATGCCTGCAAACGTCAAAATCGAACGGATGCCGACAAAAGATAGTGCCAAGAACACGACACCTGATACGTAGCTCATGAGACGTTGCGAACGAGGTGACTGTGTGATACCCCACGTGATCGAGAACGACCAAAGACCGTTCGCGAAGTGGAACGTAGCCGAAAGGATTCCGACTATGTAGAAGATCAACATGAGCGGGTTGTCGACGATGTTTTGCATCATCTCCGCATTGACTTCTACCCCGCGCAATTTCGCAAGACGCGTTTCCCAAACGTGCCAAGCGATGAAGATCACGAGGAAAACTCCTGTGAAGCGTTGGAAGAGATACAACCAGTTGCGCGCGTATGAATAGCGATTCGAGTTGATTGACCCGAGAAACGCGTAGTACACGCCGTACACCCCGTGGAAAATCATCGGCAATGCGATAATTGTCACTTCAAGGAAGTACAAATACGGTAAGTTCCCCATGAATTTTGCTGCTTTGTTGAATGACTCCACCCCATCGACGATGTAGTAGTTGACCGACAAATGGACGATCAAGAACAAACCGATTGGAATGACCCCAAGTAGCGAATGGACTTTACGACTGAAGTAGTCACGATGCGCTGCCATTCTAGTTCCCCCTTTTCACGAGCATTGGCTCGTATTGTCAATAAAAGCGTTTTCAAATGCAGATATAGCTTTCTGTCTCCTATTCTACTCTTGTGAAAATTGTATGACAAGACAACCTAGCCGATTTGTGCCACATTCTTTTCAAAAATACAGGATGACCAAATTCCAATTGGTCGTTATAATGATATAGAGAGATTGGAGTGATGGGATAGAATGGAAACGATGAGCCAACCAATTTTCGCGATTGAACTGCTTCGCGACTATGTGTTGACGGATTTGCTTGGCGAAGATTACGCCCAAGTCATCTATTGGTCAGGAAAACGGGTCGCCCGTAAATTCCCGACGATGTCCGACGATGAACTGACTGCTTTCTTCGCAGAGGCAGGTTGGGGCGAGTTGACAATCAAGAAGGAACGTGGGAGCAAGTTTACATATGAATTGATCCCACCACCTGCGACTCAGGCCAAAGCGACAGGATACTATCAGCTTGAAGCCGGATTTTTAGCCGAACAGATTGCAGGTCGTTTCCAGTGCGTCGCGGAAGGGTATGCCGATCCAACCCGAAAAGCTGTCCAAATCACCGTCCAACTAGACCGAAAAGACGACTACGAATAAGAGTCGATGCCAAACGCATCGACTCTTATTTTTGTTTCCGCTGAAGTTGTTGACGCATGTAGCGACGGAATTCATTGAGTTCTTGTCGATGAAACGTCACACTTCCCCCTTCATAGCTCCGAGTCGCCTTACGAACAACTTCGACAATATTTCCTGGAAAATGTCCGTTATTCACTAACCAACGGAGTGCTTCTTGTTTTGAGAGCAGAACACGTTCTTGTTCATAGGCCAGGCCACGTATCAAGTTCAATACGCTATACACCGTCTGTTCTTCAATCGAGTCAAGACAATCGAGCGCATCCGCTCGAATCGCATCAGAAAAATGAGCTGAATCGAATCCAGAAAGGAGTTTATGAAGTGGTTGCCCTCGCCATGTGATACCACGCTCTAAAATCACTTGGACGTGAGCCGCCAAATCAGGATCGGTGAATCCTTGTTGCAATTCGGTTCTTTCTTCCCTACTAGCTTCTTCAAAACGTGAACGCCACCCTTCACTATAGTGAAACTCAAAAGGACTTGGATGATACCAATCTTTTAGCTGCGCCATCGTCATGATGCTCAGTTCGAGCGGATATGGTTCGTTGGAGTACGAGAGACAGCAGTCGATGAGTTTTTGTCGTTCCTCCCGAGTCAATGCGTTTGATACGACGAGCAACAAATCTACATCACTTCGTTTCGGATGAAAACCACCCATCGCTAATGATCCATGAATATATATATGCTGAACGGTTGGTAGAAATTCATCAATCGCTCTCACGAATGAAGCGATTGTATTCTCCACGTCTGTCGTAATCTGTCTCATTCATCCGTCTCCTCGTGCACGTACTGAAGCACGGTCTCCGCTAATTTTTCCGGCAATCCCGCTTCCTTCAATTGTTCGAGTGATGCCAGACGGATTTGTTTCATCGACCCGAAATGGCGGATAAGCTGTTGACGGCGTTTCGGACCGACACCCGGAATTTCATCGAGGATCGACTTCGTCATCTTCTTCGTCCGTAAGCTGCGGTGGAACGTGATGGCGAAACGGTGAACCTCATCTTGCATCCGCTGCAACAGATAAAAAGCGCTCGAGCGTGGATGCAGCTCGACAACGCGCCCACCTTCCCCGAACAACAGTTGGCTCGTTCGATGTCGGTCATCCTTTTTGAGCGAGCCAACCGGCAAGTCGAGCCCGAACTCGTTTTGGATGACGTCGAGCGCCGCGTTTAATTGTCCAATCCCCCCATCGATCAGTAGGAGATCGGGTAATCGCTTGTCTTCCGTCAAAAGACGGCGGAATCGTCGACGGACGACTTCACGCATCGTCTCGTAATCATCCGGTCCTTGAACCGTCCGAATCTTGTATTTCCGATATTCTTTTTTGAGTGGCTTCCCGTCTTCAAAGACGACGAGCGCCGACACGGCGTCCGCCCCCTGGATGTTCGCGTTGTCGATGATGTCGACACGTGACAAGTTGGGGATGCCGATTACTTCCCCGAGTTCACGCATCGCGAGCAACGTCCGCTCTTCATCTCGGGCGAGCAACTCGAACTTCTCGTTTAAGGCGATTGTCGCATTCTTCGTTGCTAAATCAAGCAACTGTTTCTTTGCCCCTCGTTTCGGCTGCATCACTTTCGTTCCGATGGCGTCATTCAGTAAATCGAGCCGGACCGTCTCGGGTACGAGAATTTCTTTTGGCACGACGTTTTGTTCATAGAACTGAACGATGAAACTTTCGAGTTCTTCCGAAGGCTCTCCATGCATCGGGAAGAGCGAGACATCTCGCTCAATCATCTTCCCGCCACGCATATAGAATACTTGGACGCACATCCAGCCTCGGTCGAGCGTATAGCCGAAGACGTCACGGGCCGTCGGGTCGGCCGTGATCATGTTCTGTTTGTTCATAATCGATTCGACTGCTCGAATTTGATCGCGTAGTTCAGCCGCCCGCTCGAACTGCATATCCTCAGCGGCACGTCCCATCTCGACGTTCAGCTTCGTGAGCGTTTCAGCCGTCTCCCCGTTCAAGAAGCGCCGGATCTCATTGACGATCTCTTTTTGCGAATCCGTATCGACCGCCAGCTCACAAGGACCTAAACATTGCCCGATATGATAATACAGACAGAGTTTCTTAGGCATCGGCTGACATTTCCGCAGCGGATACAGTTTATCGAGTAGACGTTTCGTCTCGTTCGCCGCATAGGCGTTCGGATACGGTCCGAAGTAATGTCCGCCGTCTTTTTTCAATTTCCGCGTCGTCAATAGACGCGGATATGGTTCGTTCGTAATCTTGATATATGGGTACGTTTTGTCGTCTTTGAGGCGAATGTTGTACTTCGGGTCGTGCTTTTTGATGAGCGTCATTTCGAGTAATAACGCCTCGAGTTCACTCGCCGTCACGATGTACTCGAAGTCACGAATCTCTGCGACGAGACGCATCGTCTTGATGTCGTGTGCGCCCGTGAAGTAAGAACGGACCCGATTCTTGAGGTTTTTCGCCTTCCCTACATAGATGACCTCACCATATTCGTTTTTATGCAGATAACAACCCGGCTCGTCCGGGAGCAGCGCTAATTTATGTTTAATGTGGTCGGTATGACTCAATTCCATTCACCTCAGTTTAGCTTCCTCCTGGACGGGAAAAAGAGTGTGATATCTCGCCAGAGGAGGATTTTATAGTATGAAACGATACGATGTCATCATTGTCGGTAGCGGCTCCGCAGCGGGTCAAGCCGCTTCCATTTTACGCGAAGCCGGTAAAGAGATCGCCATCATTGAGAATTGGACGTTCGGGGGAACATGTCCTCAACGCGGATGTGACCCGAAGAAGATGCTTACCGAAGGAGCAGAACTCCTTGCCCGAACGGAACGTATGCGTGAGCTTGGCGTCGAAGGAAGCCTGTCACTCGATTGGTCGTCCTTTAAAAAGCGGATTGATGAGTACCGCCTCTCTATCCCAACATCCAAAAAACAGCATTGGGATGAGATGAACATAGACTTATATCAGGGAGAGCCTCGCTTTATCGATGAGGATTCAATCGTCATCGATGGTCACGAGCTCTCTGCCAATCAATTTTTAATCGCTACGGGTCAAACGCCCCGCCCTCTCGATATCCCAGGTGGCGAACTGGCGATCACGAGCGATGATGTGTTCGACCTCGACGCGTTGCCTGAATCGATTCATATCGTGGGGGGAGGCTATATCGCCTTTGAATTCGCCCATATCTTCCGACGATTCGGAAGCGACGTGACACTCCTCATTCGTTCACATGCGTTGAAGGCATTCGACCCGAACGTCGTCCACCGGCTCATCGAAGAATCGAAGCGAATCGGCATCACCGTCCGACATGACGTCGAGCCAATACGAATCGATAGCAACGTCTTAACGTTATCAGATGACTCTACCCTAGAAGGAGTTGTCCTTAACGCTACAGGACGAATTCCAAGCATCGAGCGACTTCGGCTTGAAGCGGCAGGTGTCACAGCTGATCATCGCGGTGTACATGTGAACGAGCATCTGCAAACAAGTAACCCAAATATATACGCCGCAGGCGACGTCGCTAACAGTTCAAATCCCGAACTCACTCCATTCGCCGGTCTGGAAGGGCGCCTCGCCGCACTCAATATGCTTCACGGGAATACAAGGTCACTCCCTGAGCGTCCGGCTCCGACCATCGTCTATGCGACACCACCGATTGCCAAAGTCGGTCTTACGGTCGAGGAAGCGGAAGCTGAGGGCATTGACTTCGACGTGAAAGAAACGGACATGTCGCACTTCCTCACCTATTCACGAATCAATGACACAACCGCATATTCAAAAGTGTTACTAAGTGCAGAAGGGCACGTCATCGGGGCTCATTTGATTGGTCATCATGCCCCAGAACTTATCAACCTGTTCTCTTACATTATACAGAACAAACTGTCGCATCAACATGTGAAGCACTTAGAAGTCGCCTATCCGACCGCCGCCTCCGACCTGACCTATCTCATCTAAACAAAAGACGGGACTCGCCTCGTGGCGAATCCCGTCTTTTACTTATTCGATTCCTTTGTCCTTGTCTTCTTTCAGCGCGTCTTGTAACGACTTCTCCCAAAGTGGAACACCTTTCGCGTGCGCCGCACGCGAGATGAGGTGACCCCCAACAGGAGCTGTCAAGAGGACGAAGAAGAGACCGAGCAAGAGTCTTGCATCAAACACCCGTTCATCGACATATACGTGAAGGACGGCTGCAAAGAGGACGAACATGACACCGAGTGTCGCACTCTTTGAGGCAGCGTGTGTTCTCGAATAAATATCTGGGAGACGGATGAGACCGATCGCGGCGACGACGGTGAAGAAGACGCCGATGATCGTGAAGATGCCGGTAATGAGATCAAAGATCATTGTCGCGGTCATGTTGGATAATCTCTCCCCTCTCTAAGAATTTCGAGAACGCCACCGTTCCGATGAAGGCCAAAATACTGAGTAGCAAGATGACTTCAAAATACAAAGTCGTATCGAGCAGAATCGATAGTAACGCGACGACCGAGATAAGCGCGATCCCGATGGAGTCGAGCGCGATGACTCGGTCTGCCGTCGTCGGTCCTTTGACGACACGATACAACATCATCAACATCGCAAGCAAGAGAATGGCGAGCGAGATGTAGATGAGAATGTCTAGTAAATCCATCACTCTGTCGCCTCCTTAATGCTTGATTCAAAGTTATCATAAATGTCTTTTTGTAACGCTTCTTTATCCGGCATGTTAAGTGCGTGGATATAGAGCACGGAATTGTCTTTTGACACCTGAACGACGAGCGTCCCTGGTGTGAGCGTGATCAGCATCGAGAGCAAGCTGACTTTCCATCCTTTGTCGAGCGACGTCTCATAGCGGAAAATCCCTGGTTGGATTTTCAACTTCGGACTAAGGACGAGACGCAGTACCTCAAAGTTCGCGAGGAACAATTCACGGATGAAGATGAGCAGCAGTTTAAATAGACGCCAGACGCGTGTGAAGTAAAAGCCGCCTCCACTAGATTTAAAGAATCGGCGCATCATGAACAAGATGAGTAAGCCAAGTAGATACCCGACGAAGAATCCGCTCGTTGTGAACGATCCCGTGAGGAACATCCAGATGAACGCCAAGAAAAAGTTAATCAATAGTTGATAAGCCATCTGTCATTCACTCCTTTATCACGGCATCGATATAGATTTCTGGATTGACGAGCGGCTCAATCGCTTGCGTGATATACGGATGGATGGCTTCTGCCCCAAATCCGTATGCGACCGCAATGATGAGCAACAAGAAGACCGGCACGATCAAACGCTTCGTATACGGTACGAGCGGTCCATCATACTCGCGCTTCGCCTCGCCCCAGAACCCGTTCAAGAAAATCTTCATGACCGAATAGAGGACGAAGAGACTCGACAAGAGGACGAGAAGTGGTCCGAACAGCTCGCCTTCGTCCATCCCACCTGAGACGATCAATAACTTTCCGAAGAATCCACTAAGTGGCGGAATCCCTGCGAGCGAGAGCGCTGCGACGAAGAACGTCCATCCGAACAGCGGGAAACGGGTGATGAGTCCACCCATATCACGGAGTTGACCGGATTTGGTGATTCCGATCATCATCCCGACGAGCATGAAGAGAACCGCTTTGATGATCATGTCGTGAATCAAATAGTAGAGTGACCCTTCAAGGGACGTCTGCGTATTGACCGAGATCCCGTACAAGATGACCCCGACCGCGATCATGATGTTGTAGATGATGATCAGTTTCACATCGTTATATGCGATGGCCCCTGTCATCCCGATGAAGATGGTGAGGACAGCGAGCACCATGAGGAACGTCTGTAAAAATTCACCGTTCCCATCAAACAGTAGCGTGTACGTCCGCAAGATCGAGTACACCCCGACTTTCGTCAAGAGTGCCCCAAACATGGCGAGAATCGGGGTCGGTGCGACCACGTACGCTCCAGGGAGCCAGTAGTGAAGTGGGACGAGTGCCCCTTTCATCCCGAAGACGATGACGAACAGCACACCGATGACAGTGATGACGTCCGGGTTATCGACGAGCGGGATCTTCATCGCCAAGTCCGCCAAGTTGAGCGTGCCTGTGACTCCGTAAAGCAAGGCGACCGACATGACGAAGAGCGCCGAGGCGATGATGTTCACGAGCAAGTATTTGATCGATTCACGTAACTGGACGCCACGTCCACCGAGTACAATCAACACGTATGAGGACATCAAGAAGACCTCGAAGAAGACGAACAAGTTGAAAATATCACCTGTCGTGAAGGCACCGTTCACCCCGACGAGCAAGAACAGCATCGAAATGTACAAGTAGTTGCCTTCATATGAATCTGAGAAATAATGGACGGCGAACCACACGATGAAGAGCGTGAGGAGAGTCGACGTCGTCACGAGTAGGGCTGACAGCATATCCGATACGAGCGTGATGCCGAACGGCGCTTGCCAGTTCCCGAGGTTGAGGGTTTGAATTCCCTCCGTGGAGACCGTATGCACGAGAAAGAGTGACACGATCGCCGTCATAACTAAAGCTCCAAGAGCCATCACGCGCTGCAGCTGGACCCGTTTTGGCATAAACATCATAAGGATGGCCGCAAGCGCAGGAATGACGATTGGAAAGACCGGTAAGTTAATCATACGATTCTGTTCCTTTCATTTCTTCCATATTGTCCGTGCTGAGCTCCTGGTACGTGCGGTAAGCAAGTACGAGGAAGAACGCCGTCACCCCGAAACTGATCACGATTGCCGTCAAGACGAGCGCTTGCGGTAACGGGTCTGTGAATTCAGTCACACCGTCGACGAGGACAGGGGCAGCCCCTGTCTTCAAACCTGCCGTCGTCAAGACGAGAAGGTGTGCCGCGTGACTGAACAAGGCAGTGCCGATGATGATGCGTAACAAACTTCTTGAGAGAACAAGATAGACGGCACACATCGTCAAGACACCGATGATGATGCTAACGAAGATTTCCATTATTCACTCTCTCCAATCGTTTGTATAATCGTCAACGTGATTCCGATGACTACGAGGTAAACCCCTAAGTCGAACGCAATCGCCGTATGGAGCGTCTGTTCACCGAGAAGTGGTAAGTCGAACTTCCCGTAAGCATGCGTCAAGAACGGACGACCCAAGAATACGGAGTGAAGACCTGTCGCGAGTGCAATCAGTAATCCGGTCGCCGTCATGAGACGGTAGTCGATCGGGAGCACGTTCGCAAGCGTCTTCGAATCAAATGCGAGTAGCAACAAGACGAGTGCCGCGGATGTCATCAATCCACCGATGAATCCTCCACCTGGTGAATAGTGACCGGCAAAGAACAAGTCGATGGAGAAGATGACAATGATGAAGAAAATGATAATCGCGGCCGTCTGCAAAATGACGTCATTGACGCGTCTGCTGTTTTGCTTCATGTTCAGCTTCTCCTTTCGTACGTCGTGTTGTTCTAAATTTAATCATCGTGTAGATCCCGAAAGCTGCAATCCCGAGAACGACGATTTCAAACAAGGTATCAAATCCACGGAAGTCGACGAGAACGACGTTGACCATGTTTTTACCTGCTGCAAGCTCATACACGTTCTCTTTGTAATACTCTGAGATCGAGGTGAGCGATTTGTTTGTGAGTGCCATGAAGCTGAGAAGCGTCACGGTCGTCCCGACGAGAACAGCCACGATAGCATTCCCGACTTTGAAACGCATCCGAACTTCCTTCTTGCTGATGTCCGGCATGTGATAGAAGACGAGCAAGAACAATGCGACCGAGACCGTCTCGATGACGAGCTGCGTGAGTGCCAAGTCCGGTGCACCGAAGAAGACGAAGAACAGTGCCACGCCGTAACCAACGACCCCAAGGAGAATGATGGACGGGAGACGCGACTTCATGAAGAGAATCGCGAGCGCCGCTAGCATGACGACGGCTCCGAGCACATATTCATACGGTGCAATCTCAGCCAGGTTCTCAAACGAGAAGCGGTACATGTCGAACCACCAGATACTGAAGAGCATCATGCCTGAGAGGAAGACGAAAATATAGATCAAGTACGACCGGATGAATCCAGTCATGTAGTTGTCCTTAAAGCGATATGCCGCCTTGTTCGACCAGACGAGCGTACCGTCGTACATCCCGTTGAGCGTCAGACGATGTGGGATGCGGTTGTAGATGCCTATCCATTTACCCATTTGCCAGAACATCAATGAACCGAGAAGGACGATCCCGATCGTCATGAAGAGTTCTGGTGTCAAACCGTGCCAGAAGTAGATGTGAACATCGACTTCTTGCCCTTGTGCGACGAGTGTCGGATAGATCGACTCGACGGCTGGTTTGATGAGCGAGTTCGACAAGACGTTCGGGAAGAACCCGAGCACGACAACGAGAAGTGCAAGGATGACCGGTGAGATTAACATGCCAATCGGCGCCTCATGCGGTTGTTTCGGCAATTGATCGAACTTTGCCTTGCCCATGAACGTCCGCGTGAACAGCATGATGCTGTAGATGAACGTGAACACACTTCCGACGAACGCGATGACCGGGAGCAAAATCCCAATCGTATCAAGCGCAAAGAAGTCGGCCGAGAAGACTTTCGTCGTCGCCTTCAAGAACATCTCTTTACTCAAGAATCCGTTAAATGGCGGAAGACCAGCCATCGATAAAGAACCGATGACGGCGACCGTGAATGAAATCGGCATGACGGTCATCAGACCACCGAGTTTACGAATGTCACGTGTGCCCGTCTCGTGGTCGACAATCCCGACCATCATGAAGAGCGAGCCTTTGAACGTCGCGTGGTTGATCAAATGGAAGATCGCCGCAATCGTCGCGACCATAAAGATGTTGTCATCCATGCCGTCATAGTGGAGCGCCGCCGCTCCGAGTCCAAGGAGTGACATGATCAACCCGAGTTGACTGACGGTCGAGAACGCTAGGATTCCCTTCAGGTCGGTCTGCTTCACGGCGTTGAACGAACCCCAGAACATCGTGAACATCCCGACCCCGGCTATCGTCCATAGCCAGACGGATGATTCTTGGAACACCGGGCTCATGCGGGCCACAAGGTAGAGACCCGCCTTGACCATCGTTGCTGAGTGGAGGTACGCACTGACCGGAGTCGGTGCTTCCATCGCGTCAGGCAACCAGATGTGGAACGGGAACTGCGCCGACTTCGTGAACGCCCCGAGCAAGATGAGAATCATCGCGACGAGGAAGAACGGACTCTCGGCGATGACGCCCGAGTTCGCGACCATATCGCGAATGCTGTACGAACCGACCATCGATTCGAGTAAGACAATCCCTCCGAGCATCGACAATCCACCGAACACGGTGAGAAGCATCGACTTCTGCGCACCATAGCGTGAACGTTCTTTCTCATACCAGTACCCAATCAATAGGAATGAAGAAATCGATGTGAGCTCCCAGAACATATACATGACAATCATGTTATCCGAGAGAACGACCCCGAGCATCGCACTCATGAACATCAAGAGATAAACGTAAAAATGCCCGAGCGACTCTTTGTCCTTATTCAAATAGTAAATCGAATAGAGGACGACAAGTGCGCCAATTCCCGTGATGAGAAGCGCGAACAAGAGACTGAGTCCATCGACGTATGCCGTGAAGTTAATCCCGAGGGACGGCATCCACGCAATCGTCTCTGTCACGACGTCCCCTGCACTCGTGATCGGAATGAATCCGGCGAAGTAGGTGACGAGCACGACCGGAACGATCAAGACGAACCAGCCTGTATGAATTTGTTTCATCCCCCGGAACAAAAGCGGGATGAATGGTGCCGCAAGAAGCGGCAACAAAATAGCTAAATGTAACAGCGACAAGAAAATTCCTCCTTCGAACAGAGTCGTACAATAGATTGAGCCGTAAAGTAAGGTCACTTGACTCCATCATGTCTTCCTCATGAGTATAGCGTAAATTTTCAGTCTGTTTCCATGATAAAAGCTTCCAGTTCAAGCGCTCCCCCGTCAAAATTCCGAATCTGTTAAATATGAAGGAAGCCGACGGAATTTCTTCAAAAAAATTTTGAAATCAGACGTTATGTATCGGAATATGACCGGATTGAGGGTGCGTGGAATAACTCAACTTATTCCCTACTTGCCTGTCCTTTTCCTTCTTTTCTATTCCGCAAAACAAAAAAGCAGCCGATCTCAATCGGCTGCTACGCAATTATTGTGCTGTCGCGATAAACTCTTTCAATGCTTCTTTTGGTTGGAAGCCCATTGTTTTCGAAACAGGCTCGCCATCTTTGAACATCATGAGTGTCGGGATACTTTGGATTTGGAAAGCACCTGCGACTTCAGGGTTTTCGTCGACGTCGAGTTTCACGATTTGGACTTGGTCACCCATTTCTTGATCGAGTTCTTCGAGAACTGGCGCGATCATGCGACATGGTCCACACCAAGTTGCCCAGAAATCTACGAGGACGACGCCCTCTTTTACATCTTGTTCAAACGATTGAGTCGTTGCGTGTTTAATAGCCATTTGTAAAAACCTCCCCAATAAGATGAGAGAGTCCTGGTAAAGAACTCTCATGCAATTCATGTTCAGAGTATACCACGGAGGGTAACAACCCCAAAACGTTTTGCTTATTAGCTATTGACGAGGTGCTTACGGAACTCTTCTGTCAACATCGGGACGACATCGAACAAGTCGCCGACGATGCCATAGTCTGCCACGCTGAAGATGTTTGCTTCTGGGTCCTTGTTGATGGCGACGATGACTTTCGCGTTACTCATCCCAGCCAAGTGTTGAATTGCTCCTGAGATCCCACATGCGATGTAGAGGTCTGGCGTGACAACTTTACCCGTCTGTCCGATTTGAAGTGCGTAATCGCAGTAATCAGCGTCACATGCTCCACGTGAAGCACCGACCGCTCCTCCGAGAAGCTCAGCCAACTCTTCAAGCGGTTTGAATCCATCTTCGCTCTTCACGCCACGTCCACCTGCGACGATAACTTTCGCTTCCGCCAAATCTACTTTCCCAGTCGCCTTACGCACGACTTCTTTGACGATCATCGCGAGGTCTTTCAATTCGACCGCCGGCGTTTCAACAGAGACGCTCGCGCCCGCTTGACGTGCAAGTGCATCGATGTTGTTTGGACGGATTGTGAAGAACATGACCGAATCTTTGAACTTCACTTTCTCGAACGCCTTCCCTGAGTAGATTGGGCGAACGAACTCTGCGTCGCGTCCTGTTCCTTCGATCGAGACAACGTCACTGATGAGTCCGGCATCAAGACGTGCCGCAAGTTTCGGTGCGATATCTTTCCCGAGAGCCGTGTGCCCGAGAACAATCATTTCCGGATTTTCTTGCTCGATCAACTGACGGAGCACTTGTCCGTAGCCGTCTGGCGTATAATGCTTAAGGCGATCATCTTCGACGACGAGGACACGGCTTGCGCCATACTCCCCGAGTTCTTGTGCGAGTGATTGCACGTGATCCCCAATCACGACTGCCGTCACATCGTCTGTCAATTGCTTCGCCGCAGCGATGGCTTCGAATGATACGTTACGTAACGCGCCTTCACGCGCTTCTGCGAGTACTAAAGCTTTCATCTATGATCTCCCCCTTAAATGACTTTCGCTTCCGTGCGAAGAAGTTGTACGAGCTCGCTCACTTGTGTCGACATATCGCCTTCAAGGATGCGACCGGCTTTCTTCTCTTCTGGCAAGAATCGTTCAATCGTCTCGATTTTCGCTTCGATTTCATCTTCATCGAGATCGATGTCCATGAGTTCGAGTTCTTCGAGCGGTTTCTTCTTCGCCTTCATGATTCCTGGCAAGCTCGGGTAACGCGGCTCGTTCAACCCTTGTTGTGCCGTTACGAGAAGTGGGAGTGCGACTTCGATCACTTCCGTATCCCCTTCGACGTCACGTGTGACCGTAGCCGTTGTACCATCGATTTCAAGACCCGTGATCGTCGTCACGTAGTTCATGTCGAGAAGTTCTGCGACACGTGGTGCGACTTGTCCGCTACCGCCATCGATTGCCACGTTTCCTGCGAAGATGAGGTCTGCGTCCTGTTCTTTCAAGTATGAGGCGAGAACTTTTGAAATCGTGACATGGTCCGCATCCTCGACATCGTCCTCGATTGAGATGCGAACGGCTTTGTCCGCACCCATTGCGAGTGCTGTACGTAATTCTTTGTCCGCATCTTCTGGTCCTACCGTGACGACCGTGACCTCTCCCCCGAGTGCGTCACGTTTTTGAATCGCTTCTTCGACCGCATATTCGTCATACGGGTTGATGATGAACTCAGCGCCGTCTTCTTGAATTTCCCCATTCTCGAGCTGAATTGCTTCCTCAGTATCAAACGTACGTTTCAGCAAAACAAAAATATTCATGGTTGATCCCCCTTTAGTCAATTCTTTCCATCATTCATGAATCAGCATTCATTTTTTGAGCTAGTGATAGGGCTCACTGTTACGTAAGCCCTTTTTTCAACATATGGTGCACATTTGGAAGCGTCGACAACAGATCATACTTGAAGCCGCTCGCCATCCAACTCGTCACAACCTCATCGATTGTGCCGAAAATCATTTGACGGGCGAGTCGATAGTCTAAATCCTTGTCAAACTCTCCTGTCTCGATTCCATGTTTGACGACAGAATCGATTAAGTTCAAATACGGTTTGAGCACTTCTCCGATTTTTTGGCGAAGTACCAAGTTCGACTGCCGCAGTTCGATTTGTGTCACGACGGCGAGGTCGTAATCTGCCGACAGTTGCTTTAAATGTGATTCAATCAACTGATACAATTGATCTCCGGCTGTCGTCTCGTTCCCGATTTGTTGTTTCGAGTAGTCGATGAACAGCCCCATCTTCGCTTGGAACAATTCGATTAAGAGATGCTCCTTGTTTTTAAAGTACAAATAGATCGTGCCGTCCGCGACACCCGCCTCTTTGGCGATGGCTGTCACCTTTGCACCGTGATAGCCATGATTGGCAATTACTTTGACCGCCGCATCAATGATTCGGTCACTTTTCGAAATATGATTTGTCATTAACCCCAAGCTCCTTACCGTTGCAGAAAAATGAATGATGGTTCATTCATTTATTATTCTATCATGCGTACGCTTGGTGTCAACTGCTTTGTTTCACTTGTTTGGCCTTCTCTTCGTCGACGAGGACACGGCGTAAAATCTTACCGACGAACGTCTTCGGCAACTCGTCGCGGAACTCATACAACTTTGGCACTTTATAAGCCGCAAGCTTCTCGCGACAATGTTTGTCGAGTTCTTCTTCCGTCACACTCGAGCCATCGCGAAGGACGATGAACGCTTTGACCGTCTCACCCCGATATGGATCTGGGACACCGATACAGACCACTTCCTTCACGGCCGGATGTTCGTAGAGCACTTCTTCGATTTCACGCGGATAGACATTAAAGCCACCTGCGATGATCATGTCCTTCTTCCGGTCGACAATATAGAAGAACCCGTCCTCGCCCATGTAGCCGAGGTCACCGGTTGCGAGCCACCCATCTTTCAAGACGGCTGCCGTTTCCTCCGGTTTCTGCCAGTAGCCTTTCATGACTTGTGGACCGCTCAGCATGATTTCACCGATCTCGCCGATATCTGCTTCCATCTCTCCGTCTGCTTTTACTATTTTAGCAGAAGTATCCGACAGCGGCGCACCAATTGAGCCGACGATTCGCTTATCCCATAAGAAGTTCGCGTGCGTAACCGGCGACGTCTCAGACAATCCGTATCCTTCGACGATGCGACCACCCGTGATCTTCTCGAACTCTTCTTGTACCTCAATCGGAAGCGGTGCCGAACCTGAGATACACGCTTCAATCGATGACAAGTCGTACTTTTTCAGTTTCGGGTCGTTCAAGATCCCGACGTACATCGTCGGAGCTCCTGGGAAGAAGTGCGGCTTTTTCTTCTGAATCGTCTTCAAGACATCCGTCACTTCAAAACGTGGCACGAGGACGAGCTCATAGCCGTTCGTGACCCCAAAGTTCAGACAGCACGACATCCCATAGACGTGGAAGAACGGCACGACACACAAGACGCGTTTCTCGTCCCCGCGATTGTACTTATAGAATAAGTTCGTGATTTGATCCGCGTTCGCCGTCAAGTTGAAATGAGTCAACATGACACCTTTCGGAAGTCCCGTTGTTCCCCCTGTATATTGAAGAACGGCGACATCTTCTTTTGGATCGATGTCGAGCGGCGTGATAGGATTGAAGTCCTTATAATCTTTGAACAGCGTCGAACCGGTCGTATCGATGACGATATTGTTCTCACGTTTCACTTTGATTGGATACAGTTTGTTTTTCGGGAATGGTAAGTAATCAGCGATACTCGTCGTGATCACGGTTTGAATCTCCGTCTTCTCACTGACGCGAAGCGTTTTCGGATATAACAGGTCGAGGGTGATGACAATTTTGACCCCTGCGTCCGTGACGAGGTTTTCTAGCTCTCGTTCCGTGTAGAGCGGGTTCGTCTGGACGACCGTCCCACCTGCATAGAGCACGGCATAGAATGAGATGACGTATTGAGGACAGTTCGGAAGCATGAGGCTGACGCGGTCGCCTTTTTCAAGCCCTTTCGCTTGAAGCATCGTTCCGAGTCGACGTGCGGCATCATCGATTTCCGCGAATGTCCACTCCTTTCCGATAAAGGAGACGGCCGTACGATTTGGATAATCCTTTGCTGCGCGAGACAATGCCTCATAGAGCGGCTTTACCTCATAATCGATTGACTGGGGCATTCCTTTTGGATAATCTTGTAACCACGGTTTGTTCATCGCTGTTCCTCCTTAGGAAATGAATACTCATTCAGTTACCCCTATTATAATGCTAAGAAAACGCTTTCATCTACCCTTTACCCGATAATTTTCAGAAAATATCAAAAAAAGCGATTGGATTTGTCATCCAATCGCTGTCATACCCGCCTAAAATAGGAATCTTTCGAATCCAGTTTTTCAAGCTTCTGATTCATGAGTTGTTGCAATTCTTTTTCGTGACGAATATTTGAGAAGTCAGTCCCGAACCATGCCTCCATTTCAGGTCGAGAGAAGGCATAGGTCCGGTTCGGGAAAGCAAAACGGACGATTTCGGCGTTCGGGATGAGGGTGAAATAGGCAGCCGCATTCCGAATCGCCAGATGTTCTTGTTCCGCTCGTTCCATACCCGGGTCTTCGTAACGGACGGTCAACCCATAAGGACGCTTCTTCGTCTGCAGTTCGACCGATTGATAGCATTCATGTAGCGGCAAACTTCCGGCAATGCCGACGACGGCTGCATTGTCCCCGACTTTCGCCCCTTTGTATTCAAAGGCGTCCGGTTCCGGGTTCATACATCCTGCCAGTGAGATGACGAGTACGAGCAACAGACAGAAGCGTTTCATAGGTGTCCCTCCTTACGATTTGAGTCTCAAGTTGAAGCGGTAAAGCAAGCGTTTAGCGAGTAAGTGTGCTAAGAACGCTCCGATCACAAAACCGACAACATATAACATCACGCTTTGCGGGTAAAAAATTCCCGAGAAGAACACACCGCCTAACATTGCGAAACAAATAACGATAACGATATGGATGAGCCATAACCAGTTCGAGAACATAAAGAAGCGGCCATTATTTTCTTGTGGTGCTTCCTTGAACATCCACAATCCGAGACCAAATGTTAGAACGATAAAGACAATCGAACTGGACAAACCGATTGTAAGGAATTCCGTCCACTCCGCTCGAGAATCAAAGATTGAATACATATCTGTATTGACGATGTTATTCAACGGTGACAGGATTCGCATCGGTACACTTTCAAATACCTCGTCAAAAAGTGTATATGAAAGATTTGGAGAAAAGGCTATGAGCGATCCTTGAATGAGGGCTACAATCCCCATCGGGAAGACAAGTGCCACAAATGTCCAAACGACTTGTGAGATCGACTCACCACCAAATGATCCCATCCATAGCGATACCGAGAAAAATGAGATGCCCGACAAAAGTAGGAAAACAATCAATCCGAGCACTTTGACCTCATTGCCATCAAGTAAGAAGGAATAGTCAGAAAGACGGATGATGAGAAACATCAATGCCCCCCCTACCAATGTCGCTGGAACAATCCCTGTAACACCAATCACCCATTTTGATATGTACAGCTGGGTGCGGGTATATGGTAGCGACATCGAAAAGTCCGACATTTGACTGTTTCGTTCACTTCCAATCAGTACGGATGCCATAAGCGCACCGAAGATGACAAATAAGAAGACGACGACCCCCATCGGAATGAGTGCATCGAGTCCTCCTAAATATCCGAAATCAGAATTGCTATTGAAAAAGTCCTCGGTAGTCATCGTCTCTATATCTTCTTGGATTACATCCGAATAATCACTTGGATTTTCTTGCATATCGCGAATCTGTTCCTCATACACCTGCATTTGCGTCCATACCGGCACCGTGAAGGCGATGACGCCTAAAAAAACGAGCAAGATCCAAAGCAGCGACACTTGTTTCCAATCTTTTTTCAACAACACTTTAGACGGCATGGGCTTCTCCTCCTAACTGGATACGGAATACGTCTTCGAGAGACATCGGGATCTCTTCGATGAGCATCGGATTGTATGAATCGATAAACGCCTCGAGCTCGTCTGTGCGTTCTTTCGCCATGAACAGCACGACACGTCCTGTCACACTAATGATTTCAATATCTTTTCGTTCGAGCAACTCGACCGGGACATGGTCGTTGAAGACGACTTGCCACTTAATACTGAGAGCACGCGCCTCTTCGAGCGACATGATTGCTTTGACGCGTCCACTCTCGATCATGATGATGCGGTCGGCAATTCGTTCAAGTTCGTGTAACTGGTGGCTCGAGACGATAATCGAGCAGTTCCGTTTCTCGACTTGGGCAATCATCAGTTTCAACACGTCTGACTTGGCGACGACGTCTAGACCGTCCGTCGGTTCGTCGAGCAGATAGTATTTCGCTTGGACGGCGAAAGCGAGCGATAACGTGACGAGCGCCTTTTGACCTTTTGAGAGTTGGCGAATTTTTTTGTTGTCGATGTTGTAACGCGTCAATGTCTCACGGAAGGCGGAACGATTGAACGACGGGTAGATTGACTCATACAAGTCCGTCGCCTCGTTTACCGTATAGTGTTTGAGCGCGTCCGCCGAATCCGGTACGAAGATGATGTCCCGCTTCAATCCGGCATCTTTAAAGATACTTTTCGTTCCATAAAGCACGTCTCCCTGATCTGGGCGGATGATGCCGACCATCGTCCGGAGAAGTGTCGTCTTGCCGGCACCGTTACGTCCGACGAGCGCGATGATTTCTCCTGACTCGACAGTAAAGTCAATTCCGTCCAAAATTGTTTGACGGTCAATTTTTTTACTTAACTGTTCAACTTTCAGCATTGGATTTCCCTACTTTCTCATATTCCGTTCGCAATACGCCAATGGCTTCGTCTAACGGCACGTTCGCATAGTGGCAATCAATCGCAATCTTTTTGATCGAGGCGATGACCGGCTCACGTGCCGCATCATCGTCCACCCAGTCCTCGGAGACAAACGTCCCGCGCCCACGTCGCATCTCAAGCAGCCCGAGCCGTTCCAACTCCTGATACGCCTTACTGACCGTATTCGGATTGATGACAAGATCGGTGGCGAGTTCACGCACGGACATCACCTTATCTCCGGGTCGTAAAATTCCACGGATAACGAGCTCTTTCGTTTGATTGACGATTTGTTCGTATAGCGGTTCTGAACTTTTCATATCGATTTTGTATAACATGGGTCACACCCTCTCATAGTCAATGTTACTCTTTAAGTGTATTATATGTATTAGTACACGCAATTACAATAGTTCTTTGAGGGCACTTTTAGTTTACAGCGAAATGGAAATGATTTGAATAAGACTTTGGACCGAGGTATTCTCCTTCAATATCAGGTAGATTGAACGAGAGGTGACGAAATGATCAGAAAACGAATCATAGCAGGTATGGCAGTCGGGCTTCTCGCTGGCGGGCTCTTCGTATATACGACGATTGAAAAGTCAGAGGCACGGGAGACATACAACGCGTATGTGAAGGAAACGTATAATGAACAACCCGACATCAAGCTGTCACGCGACTGGCATATGGGAAGTTATACCGGAGAAGTGACATTGACGAAGGAACCGTTCGCTGGCACTTATTTTCTCGTGACGTACAGTGACGGCTCCATCCACGATAACGTGCTCGAGACATATTGGGAACGCGAGGCAGAGCGGACGATTCACGAGCGCCTCGTTTCGAAAAGAATCTTAAAAGAAGAAGAGACCGTCCGTGCGGAAGTACCGACCGGAGTGTCCGATGATGTGCAAGCAAAAGTCAGCCCGGCCCCGCCGTCCATCTATGAAACGAATCCGAAGACGTATCTCGACGTCTCGATCATGTTTCATGAAGACTGGAACAATACGGACGAACAGAAACAACGAATCCTCGACGTCATCCGCGAAATCGAGCCTGACGTCTACTGGATCCATTTCTCGTTCGACGGGAAGCCAGGTGGCAATGACGACTATACGGAACGGTACATGATGTTCACGCGCGAAGCGTCTGATATCGATCCGTCATTCCTCGACGTGCGAATGATTGAGGATTTGAACGCCTACGACCGTCTATACGGATTCGACGAGACGACGTTCACGACAGAATATCGATTTGATGGCACTCCCATCGAAGACGAGACGACACGATAAATTTCGGTGTCGTCTTTTTTTGAGCGTTTGACTTTACAGGCAATCCAAAACGTTGTATCGTTTGACAAGTCAACGATTGATAAGTCAATCGAGAAAGGTGGGACGCAATGGACCTACGTGAAATCAGCCGATTACTTTACCAAATCAAGTTGGCGGAACAAAACGTCGCATCGTCGTTCGAACGGGAGACAGGATTCAGCCTGACCCGCTACGAGATGTTACAAGTCGTCAAAGAACGAGGCGTTTGTTCGCAACGTGCGATTAAGGAAGAGATGAAAATCGACAATGCCGCCATCACTCGACATTTGAAAATCCTTGAAGAGAAAGGATTTGTCGTCAGAGAGCGGAACGCGGAGAACCATCGCGAGATGTTCGTCCGTGTGACAGAGAAAGCAGAGCAAGACCTAAGGGATTGCGAACGAGACGAACAGGCCAACCACCTCGTCTTACAAGCCTTGTCCGCTGAAGAGATTCAACACTTATCCGGACTGCTTCAAAAATTGAACAGTCACGCCTAAACAGAGAAAGAAGGAATTCACCAATGGCAACTACATTCGAAAACAATACATTTACAGACGTCATGTTCGGTCGTAAATCAATCCGTGTCTATGACGAGAACGTGAAAATCTCACAAGAAGAAATGCTCGAGATGATTCAAGAAGCAACGACTGCCCCATCATCGGTCAACATGCAGCCATGGCGTTTCGTCGTCGTCGAGAGCCCAGAAGCGAAAGAGACGCTCAAACCGCTTATCCGTTTCAACACGCGTCAAAACGACACGTCTGCAGCGATGCTCCTCATCTTCGGAGACATGGAGTGCTACGAGTACGGCGAACAAATCTACGATCAAGCGGTCGCAGAAGGTAAAATGCCACAAGAAGTACGTGACCAACAGCTCGACGCGATCATCCCTTACTACAAAAATCTCTCGAAACAAGAGATGAACGACATCGTGAAAATCGATGCGAGTCTCGCAGCGATGCAATTCATGCTCACAGCCCGTGCACACGGCTATGACACGAACCCAATCGGCGGTTTCGAGAAAGACCAACTCGCAGAAGCGTTCGGTCTCGATAAAGATCGTTACGTACCAGTCATGATCTTGTCTGTAGGGAAAGCAGCAGAAGAAGGTTACGAATCAGTTCGCCTTGATGCTCAAACGGTCACATCATTCAAATAATTCATTTAACAATCGGAGGAATCAACCGTGATTTTAGTCAACGCCACATTCGATATCCAAGTATTACAACGTGAGAACTTCTTGCGCGATATCCAAATCTTGATCGACTCATCAAAACAAGAAGCAGGGTGTGTCGGATATGACCTATACGAGTCAACATCTGTCGAGAACCGTTTCGTCATGATCGAGAACTGGGAAGACCAAGCCGCTCTCGAGCAGCACAACCAAAACCCAGTCCTCATCAACTTCGCACAAAACGTGGCGAACTACGTGTCAGCGAAACCGGTCGTGCAAGTAGCGGCGGTCAACTAATATGTCGACGCTCACCCTTGTGCTCGGAACGCTCGTCGCCATCGAATTCTTCTATATCTTCTACTTAGAGACGATTGCGACGGCATCCTCGTCGACGTCACGCGTCTTCCGTATGTCGAAAGACGAGCTGACGAGAGACTCGGTGTCGGTTTTGTTCAAAAATCAAGGCGTCTATAACGGATTGATCGGGGTCGGACTCTTGTACGGACTCTACATCTCCCCCAACCCCGTCGAGGTTGTCACCATGATCCTGACCTATATTATTCTCGTTGCCCTATATGGCAGTATCACGAGTGACAAGAAGATTATTCTGACACAAGGTGGGCTTGCCATCTTGACGTTGATCTCGATGGTGATCTTTTGACAGAAAGCGTTCGACCTGAGAAAATGGTCGAACGCTTTTTGCTTGTATCCTTTATACTAAATGATGAGGTGATGATGGTGAGATACACATGCCCATGCTGTGGCTATCAGACGTTAGAAGAGGAACCACCAGGCACATACGACATTTGTCGAATCTGCTTTTGGGAGGACGACGGGGTTCAATTCGACGATCCCGATTATGACGGCGGTGCGAATACGGTGTCGCTTCGACAGGCTCAACAAAATTACATCCAATTTGGTGCGAGTGAACGGCTCTTTTGTGATGATGTCAAAAAACCGAATAAACACGACAGAAAAGACCCAGACTGGAAACCCTTCTCTAGCAAGTTGACTTAATACAAGGTCACCCATATAAGAGGTGACCTTGATCATTCATCTAATCTAACACGCTCCCATATCTCTTCATCCACGACAAAGAACGATTCATGGGAACATACCGCGAGCACGCAAGTATCCCCTGCATAAAACATCAAGTCTTCCGGAAGTTTCGGATGAATCCAACTGAATAATGAACGACCCCGTTCTTTTGAGAACTTTGCTGTCCTGTAATTCATATGAAACGAATATAGATACGCTGTATCCACAGACAGTCGTGTTGTCTCCCACTCACTTACGATAGTTCGTTCAATCAAATCCCAACGAATCTCTTCAGTCAGTACATCCATATACGCTAGACGCTCCTCTTCAATCTCCATGCGTCGCCTGTCTTCCACGAACGCAAAGTGAGTGCAGTGCTCAAGCAAAACATCGATGAGCGCCTCATAGCGCTCTCCCTTTACATCTTGAGTGATCATCAGCATGCTTCGAGCCTCCTATGGCGAAGAAACAAATATACCCGTCTCTTCCGTAATCTCAAACGAATCTTGATTCCATCTCACTTCAATCGTCCCGACTCTTTCGGGTTCTTCGACACTTCGATATAATCGCCTGACCTCCATGTCAAAAGTGAAAAAGCCACTTGATTGTTTCATATACCCTTCTTGATTCACATATGTATTTGTCTGATCCCCAATCAGCGTAAATGCGTCACAGCTCTCATCTTCACATTGTACCGAATAGGTTTCCTCGAACCAGCTTATAAAGTCATCCATACCTGGGCTTATCGTATACATCGGTGTCACCCTGGCCCAAGCTACAATCAACACAACAAAACCGATGAACAACCATTTTTTCATACGCTCTCCCCTGCTCTCACTATCCAAAGTCTACCATATCCATTTCATCAAAATTAAAAAACCGCCCTGACGAAGTCAGAGCGGAGTCCAATTATAAGGCGAAAATCGCTGCAGATACACCGACGACACCAATGAGCGCCATCGCATATACCGGTACACGTGGCATTTCGCCATTGTTGTCGAGCGCTTTCCCGAACATGTAGAAGACGATTGGGTGCACGAGGAACGGCATCGAGAAGATGAGCGGGATGAGAAGTGACGCTTCCGTTCCGAACATTCCACCTTGAACCGCTGCGAACAAGCCGAAGTGCGAGATCGCTGACGATTGTGCCATCGTCGTGTAATCAAACGCAATTGTGCTGAACGCCAAGATGACGAGACCACCGAAGACGGCCATCATCTGCCATCCGAACGAGAACTGCATAAGGGCTTTGACTTCTTTGAAGTCTTCCCCGTTCGCCGCACGCAAATTTTTCAACGAAAGCGCCGTGAGTACGAGACCGACCAAAACGATGATGGCTGTCGGCCAAATCCAGAGCGCACCGTTGTCGGCACTGACCGCGAGGATTGAGAAGACGAAGATATGTCCGAAGAACGGGATGTTGATCATGATTGGCGCACGTTTCGCCGCCACTTGACCGAAGTCCCCAGCTGTACACGCTCCTGTTAGACCACTGTGTGAAAGTGAACCTGCCATACCTGGTGCGAGGTTACGGATGTGACCCGTACGAGCGAACCACATGATGAGTGCGATTCCACCGAACATCCAGAACAACTGGCCGAAGAAACCGTACACGAGAATCGAGTTCATGCCTTCGATGGCGAACGCGTCACCGATTCGTGAACCACCAACCATGAAGTTAGCAGCCAAGACGACCGGAATCCCTGCGAAGAGAAGCGCGCGGACTGTCGGTCCGTACGTCCAGTTATGGAAGATGGCACCGAGTGCTGACGAGATCAACATCGCGAAGAAGATTTGCGGCAATGCGATAATCGGCTGAACCGCTGTCGCAATCAAGAACGAGACGAACAAGATGACAAGCAAGAGGACAGTCTCGATGACACCTTTTTGCATGTATACTTTCTTGTCCTGAATTTGTGCTTTATGGTCGATGAGTAAGAACGACACGGCAAGACCGAGGAGTGCGAGGATTGGGTAGTAAAGCGCAATCCCTTCTGCCGTACCTGGCTCGATTGCCATACGGAAGAACCCTTCCAAACCAACGAGCAAGAAGAACGAACGAAGGATGAAGATGAACTGCGTACGTCCCGTCCCGAGGAACATCTCTTCTTTAGAAGGAACGACGATGTCCTCCATGGCGAGCTCTTGTTTACTTAAGATTTTACGAAGTTCCTGTCCACCGACGAAGAACGAAACGACTAACGCGATGATTGTCGTCCGTGACAAGAAGTCGACGAGCGGGAATTCAGGAAGTCCCGGTGTCGCGATGCCGAGCTCGACCATACCGAATCCGAGACCGAGACCGAAGATGACGATGACGAGGATCGGCGAGAAGCGCGTCCCTGCCACGACCATACGAGATAAAATGACCATCGGGATGATGAAGGCCATAAGCAACCAGAATTGGTTGATGAGTTGCATTTGAGATAATTGCTGTACAAGTTCCATTGACTAACCCCTAACATAATTTTTAGCACACAATATCGAAGTGTACAGTAATGAACATTATGTGACAATAGGGTGTGATGTTTTTGTAAACATTGAAAGCGGAACCAAGTGAAATTGGTCCCGCTTTCGTTAGTTATTGGATTGTCTGAGACCCCAAATGCCTTTTCCTTTACCTTCAACTGAGTAGAATAAATCTCGTTCTCCTCGATAAATATCACAATCACTCGAATGCATATGAATATGCTTCCTCACTTGTGATTTCCAATCTTTGTAATCGTCCAAACCAAGTTGATAAAATGACTTCTCAACATAATCATAGATTTCTTTTAAGGTCGCTTTTCCACCATGACTTTTTATTGCAAATTCAATTTTTCTCACTAAATCTAGACGCATCGTCACTCCTCCGAACTTTTCTCTAACTCCTCTAATAGTTTATACAAAATAAACTTTACTTCTTCAGCTTGCATTGTTCGCCCACTCGATTTTACAATACGCTGAACATTATTAAATATCGTTTTTCCTTTAACGGAGAGATCCATCTTTTGAATTTCGATTGTTGTTTGATTATTTGTGACAACCCGAATCGTTTCTTCTGAATTTGAAACAACGACTAGACGCCGAACAGAAGAATCAAAAGAATCTAATGTAACATCTGACCATTCATCTAGACGAACACCAACCGTTTTACGGATTAATAACGCTAGCCAATCTTCACCTTGATCCATAGAATGTATCACTTCAAACAAAATGGGATTTTTCGATACGAGTTCACGATTGGAGTCCACCCAACTCTCCAAATCATTGTCTATCGCTAAAATCGATTTCACTTTACTTCTCAATTCATTTTTAGTTAATGACAAATGAGATTCTAATTCTTCTTTCACGTCAGAAAATGCCAAACCTGTTTGTTTAATGAGTTGACTTAAACGATTAGCTGCATCCATTGGATCAATCTCGCTATACCTAATGATATCCTTGAAATCAATTAAATAGCTTGATTGATTCGAAGTGATTTGGGTATATCTAGGCAATTGGCGTAACCATCTCCGCAATTTACTAAATACTTGTACAGGGTGTTCTTCAAATGAATTATCAAAGAAGATATCATTCACCTTTAAAATAGTTTGACGAACTTGTTCATCTAATTTGTAGAATTCAAATTCATAAAAACCTGCTTCTTGCTCAAGAATTGAGTACAAAAGTTCCGCATTCATTTCTTCAACGAATAGCCCGTTCGCATAAAACGAAAGTTGATGCCAATAATCTTTCAATAGTGAAACTGTCAAAATCGGCACAATCGGTTTTCGCATCCCAAAAGGCTCTTTTTGAAGGATTTTCATAAGCGTGAGTAAGTTACCGCGATCAGAAGTCTCAATATAATTCAACAAGGATTCGCGCATATCTTGCAGAATAATTGAGTCTAAATTCGTTAGTTCAAAAGGATTTAAATGATTATTTTTTAAAATTGAAACATAGATCAAATAATCTGGACCAAATCCTTCAATCTCAATCTCCTCTATTAATCGACTTTTCATCAATTTGTCTAAGACACTAATCGCAGCATTTCGCTGTACCTTTGAAACTCTTTGCTTATTAAATCCTTCATTCCTTACTTCTAATGTTTGACTAAACCGGTTATTCATCCAATTAGACAAAAAACTCTCTAATGCAAATCTAGAATCAATGTTTCCAATTTCTTTTCCATCGGAATACCATGTTAATTGTTTCGAACTAAAATTCTCTAACGGTGATAGATATTGTCGAATTTCAAAAATTAAGTTTTCAATCCGGTATCCGATTTCTGATTCTAACTTTTCATCAGATTTTAATAGAACTTTATCATTCAACATGTGTATTAGTATGCGATACTCATCAATTTTCTCCACTAATTCATGTTTATCTAATACAAATCCAATAAAAATTCTGTCTGAAAATCCTTTAGAATATTTGGCTAAAGATAGTACATCATCTAGTTCATCTTCACCTAATAAAAGTACAGACATTTCACCATCTGCTGAAACATGTACGTTATCAACAGAGTCTAAGTTAAAGTAAAAATCTACTTCAATATATCTCGTCATACTTTTATCGCTATTATAAGTTAACGGGAGGTAGTACTTGTTCTTAATAAGCTCTTTTAAAGGCTGAGCTCTAAGAAGATCATCATCTTTAATTTTCAAACGGTATTGTTTAATTAAATCATCAATTTCAATAATTGAACCCGTATACATTTCATACGAACCAGAGATGCGATTGAATCTTAGTAATTTTACTTGAAGTAACTCTTCAATAACTTTTTTCGCATCATCCATACCGATTCCAAGACCAAAACTAATTAAATCTTCTTGTACTGAAAATTTCCCTTTGAAATTTTCGAGCAAAGTCAATAATTTTATAAGACGAAGGGCATTATCGGAAACTCCATAACTGACCGCAAATCGATATTGTTTTAATTCTTCAATTCTATAGTAGAGTGTTTCATCCGAATAAAAATAATCAAACAACTCATCTGCGTAATACCATTTTGTTTCGTCAAATTCACCGTCGAACTGAGATAAGAACATATATAGAGTTCTCTCGTTTTGACCCAATATATTCGATAGATGAGGTAATAAATAAATGGTGAGTGGATGGATTGGTTGACATCCTTCTAATATTGTTCCATCAATTTCTTGTGCAGACATCTCTGGGAATAAATTAAATTTAGCAATATCGATTTTGTATCGTTCAATATCATTCTGAAGAAACAAACTTGGCGTTTTGACTTCTTCTTGTCGTCCCAATACTTTAAATGCAGACCGATAAAATAAAGAAGAATCACTTTCTAAATAGTGGGCGCTAAATCTTTTTTCCACTCTCTCTAATTCCGATTTTGAAAAACTATTTTTTTCTGCATACTGTCTTAACCCTGAGTGAGTAATAAACAGAATGCCTAAGTTATCGAGGCGATTCGAAAGTTCTGCTAGGTCTTGCATTTCTTGCATCGCTTTATATGTTTGAGATTTATCAAGTAGTTGAAGAAAACGACCAAATTCATCATAAGTAATGAACAGCCCAACTTTTTGTTTTTTTAGCTGTTTCAAAATATATTCTAATTGTTCTAATTCAGTTGTCTTAGTTGTAACAATCAATGATGCCCCTGAAGTAAGGATTGTATAGTACTTCTTGAATAAATCTATCGCTTCTTTGCTTCCAACTTTGATTTGAGCAACCAAGGTATCAAGACTTTGGTTATCTTGAGCGCACAGCTTCTCAAGGTTAGAATACGTACTTTGATAATTCATTCGCCAATTCTTTATCGTCTGAATGATTTGATCTTCTTCACCTTTTAGGCTGAATGAGATCCCTTCTTTTTTTAGGGCTTCCACAGTATTTTGGAGAATGACTTCTGCCAACTTTCCTGAATGACCAACAATTGCTACTGGAATCCAGCGTTTATCTTTAGACCTAATAAGAGTTTCTAAAAATTCACTTTGCTCTTGACCAATTTGAGCAACATTTGCATAAAAACTCTTCAACGTTTTTCCATTTCGTCGGCTCATCATTAAATTAGAGATTATAGCTCCGACCATTGATTTTCCAGCACCGTAAGGTCCAATTAATAAGTGAGAGTTCATGTTCTCATTTGCATTCGTTACAGTTTCTAAAACTCTTTGAATGATTGATAATTGTTTTTGATTCGGCACAAATTGCGTCAATAAATTATCTTTTTGAAAATCGTACGATATATTGATACTTGGTTGAAACTTATGCATAACTACTTACCTCTTTACTATATTGTTCGAATTTTTCTTTCAGAGCCTCGATAGACGTTATTTCTTTAGTAAGGAGTATCGTGTCAAGCTTATTCGTTCTGATAAATCTAATTGGATATCCTTCAGTCATTTGTGTTGCATATTCTACGATTGCGCTTCTTGAAAGATTGAACACTTTCCCCCAAAGTTCTGGACTCTCAGCTAACTCTTCTACCGCAAATTCATTCTGTCCATGCTTTTCTGAATATACGAGTAAAGAAACGAATAAAATATCTCGTATTTCATCTACATCTGCAAAAGATTTCGTGTAGTAGTTACTTACGTTCTTAGAAATCATCTCTAAGTTTTCGAGGGGACATGATATGACATCTTCTGGAGTTAAACTTTTATAATCCTTCAATGCATACATATTAAGAAGGCAGTCGATATCACGTTTAAGCGTGTTAGGTGAAACAGCTTTTAACCCACTAACCTCTATCCACTTCTCTAAAGCTGTAATTAATCTTTCTCGATCAAATACTGACTCTCGATACTCATTGAAGAACCAGTACCATGAAGTCGCCATATCTTTATTTGTTACAAGATAATAATGTAACATCCCTAACGATAAGCCATGTTGCAAATGTCGATCGTATTTATAAATGATTTGACCAAAATCAGTAAAGGTATGAACTGTTTGTTTTCCCTTTTGCTCCTCTACAACATTTGTAGCAATCAACCAATATCTCAAAGATTTAGCCATGTTTTTTCCAAGACCGAGAATTTCGAAATGGTTTTTCTCATAAAAAAATCTAGAGTTTTGACCAATGTGTTCTAATCCTTTATTAATCCATGATGGACGAAAGTAAAAACTTTGATGTTGTCCAAATCCCATATTTTTCCCACCTATCTTCCAAAAGAAGTGAAGTAGCTACGTTCGTAGCTACTTCACGGTTTATTTCTTGAAATGCTGCATTAGTGCGCGTAAAGCTTGCGGTTGAAGGTAAGGACTCTTACCACGTGCCGGTTCTTTATTTGTTTTGAACAAGTAGTCACCTTTTCCAGCTAAGTTTTCACCACCAGAGGTATCCATGACTACGTTTGATGCGACACTATCCGTGACTCGAAGACACAATCTTGCTGCTAAGTTATTTTTAATTGTGGTACTAATAATTTCCGCTTTTGGAGATTGTGTACACACAATCATATGAATACCTGCAGCACGACCCTTTTGACCTAAACGCTTAATTGCAGTTTCAATTCGTTGTGCAAATTCTTTATCTTGCATCATAAAATCAGCAAATTCGTCAAACACTATGACGACGCGTGGTAATACTTCATCAGGACGGTTTTCCTGAATCAATAGTTCGTTATACTCCATTAAGTTCTTCGCAAATGAATCTCTGAACTTACTATAACGACTTTCCATCTCTGCAATCATTACATCTAAATAATCAGCAGATTCCATTAAGTCTAACAATACTTTTTCAGTGTGTTTTACTCCACCAAACATCGAAAACTCAACTTGTTTCGGGTCAATGAATACAAATTGAAGATCTTTCGGCTCGTAAAGACACATCATAGACATGACAATCGAGTTTAAGCTTACACTTTTACCACTTCCGGTGGATCCAGCAACCAACATATGCGGCTCTGTTCCATTAAAATCAACTGTCATAACTTCATTTAAAGGGCTTAATCCAATCGGGACCAAGAATCCTTTATCTAAGTCTTCTTTCTTCACGTCATTACGAACATACTTCATAAATTGAGAGAAAAAGATTGTATCAGGGTCATTCCGATTAATATCGATATTAATCCCATTTCTATCACTAAAAATAGTCGGTGGAGAATCGATTTGTAACCACAAAGGCATGTCTTTCGCTTTCTTCTCAACTGCCGAAATACTTTGATTTGGTGGAATTCTACCAATAATTCGAATGACACTTGCTCCGACTATCGTTCGTTCTACCGTAAACTGAACACCGTTAATTCTTAGTTTCGTCTGTAAAGTATCCGCGTAACGATTTCCAAGTGTCTGAAGGGTTTCATCAAAAGAATCTTCATTAGGTACTTGAACATTTACCAATGCAATATCCTCGGGATATTGGTTGTGAGTTTGATCACTAGACTTCGGCTGGGTAGGATCTACAGAGTCTTTATGATAGTCTATTTCACTAGATTCATCATCAATTACAAGGATATCATCAGGTCGCTGAATTGGACTTACTAAAGTAGGGGCAGTCCAATCGTTTTCATTTGATGTGCTTGACGATGTGTTGCTTGTATCATCCTCTAAAGGCACCGAATCATCCTCATCATTCTCTGGAATCTCGAGTATCAATTCATCACTCGAGACATTCATTTCTGATAAGATGTAGGATCTAGTAAACGTATGCACAACAATACCATCTTCATCTTCTTTTTCGTAATAATGACCCGGTGATAACTGGGCTCTTCCTTCGAAATCAGTATTTTTATTATGAATATATGCATATACTGATTTTGTGAATGAGAAATTGATTTTTGCATTCACGTTATTCTTAAGTTCGTGTAATAGTGCAAGCTCATACTCTTCATATGCTCTCTTATCTTCTAAATGCAATAAGAAGGAGTTGAGATATAACTCACGTTCAAGTGGTGAGTCAAATCGTCTGAAGAATTTCTGAAGAGCTCTTTCACCTGATAATAATTGAACTTTTGCATCTGTGACTTCACTTACATAGCTCTCCTGCTGAATCAGCTTAAGTTCAATTAAGTCAAAGTTAATATCATATGTTCCTGTTTCAGATGAATATTGAATAGTTGTTTTTAAAAGATCCGGTCTCTTTTGACGTGTTCTAAACCATTCTAACTCATCACACATATCCCATAGTACTACGTCATTCTGATTTTCATTATTTTGAACAACTGTCAGATATACTGATAAGAACTCGTTTACAAATTTCCCAGGACCTAAAGCACGAAGTACTAAGCTTCCAGATAAGTCTTTTACAATTTTTAGAGACTCATCTACTTTTTGCTCGTCTAAAGTAGTGACTTTCAATTGGTCTTTAAGACGACTATGAAGTCTAGTTCTATAATAATTTGTCTCGACTTCTTTTTCAGATGATCTTCGAATTGAATCCGAAGAAGAAACAAGCACTTTGATTTCTTCTTTACCTGATCGATTCACGTGGTATCGAATAATGTTAGAACCTTCTGCTACTTGTTTCATCAATAGTGGGTCCATAAATTTATCATATGTGATAACCCAATTGAATTTTTCATGTGCCAATTTATACAATGTATTTGTTTCTGTTCGTGTTACAGATAATTTCCCTTTAAGTAATCCAATTTTTTCAGCTTCGATGATTATGCCGTCATTTAGAATGGCTTGCATATTATAAAATTGTTGCATGACTTTAGGCTGAGTTGGAGAAGCATAGTTTAGTAGACGTGTACCTTCTTTAATTGATTTGAATTCACGGTTTTCATAGAAGGTCCATTGCTTATCTTCTAATCCGCACTCTTTGTATGGTTCTGAATAAAACTGATGTGGGATTTTTAAATTATCTTGTTGTCCAAAATAATCGATAAAGACAGCTAAATCAAAATCAAGCATCAGTGAATCTAACTTTTCTTCTAGAGTTTTTGAGTCACTGAACGGTAGAACATTTATTTCAAGTCTAGGGAACTCACCAAATGCATCTACTGCGTTTACGTAATCTTCTTGAGATTGAATCCATTGATTGATTTCATCATAAAGCATTGCAGCCCTAGCTGGGCTATGAATCGTAACATTTAATTTTCTTACATTATCTTTTTTTAGAATTTGTTCGATACTCTTTTTAACAAATTCTAAGTTTGTTACATACAAAAATAAAATGTCTAAACAATCAGCAGTATATGGATAAACGCGTACATAATCATGTGCGACTTTTTCAATCTCTTTTGCAAATGAAGTAGCTTGAGATGCAACACTCTCAATTTCGCCACCTTCAAGATAAGTACCCTGCCCATAGAACTCATCCTGCGCAAACAAATGATTACCTGCTTGTGAAACATAATAAGAAGGCGCCAGGTTAGCAAACGATCCTCTTAAGAATTCTTTGTATTGTTTAAGGTCTTCTACATCTTGAACTTTATTTCGTCCAGTCGAAGTGTCAGATAAATCTTCAATCAATTTGCCGAAATGTACTAATTTATAGCCATATGCAATGAAACGAATTGGATTAAAGATTGATACTACTTTTCGTTCCACTTCAGACTGTTTACTATTTTTTGTTTCAACGATATTGATTGTTCCCATCTCATTAAGTAACGAATAGATTTTGCGGACTCCATCAACATCTGTTTCAGAACACTTCAAGAAATTTTCTGTCAGTGTTGCAACATTTTTTAAATCATCTGCCGTAATACCTCGTTCTTCATTCAAAACAGCTTGAAGTATCTTAGTATATTCTTGATTAAATTGATCAAACTGTTCGATAGGGTTTAATAATCGCTTATCTGTCAAAGATGTATAAGTTTTTTGTTCATTTAAATATTTTTTAAAGTCCCCTTCAGTAGGAGTGCCTCGTTTAATTTCAATGTACTGTAAATAACCATGTTGAATTTGATTGATAAAATTTGTAAAACTATTTCCACTTATTGCTTCTCCTGCATCCACTTTAAAATCAGTCTTAGCAATTGGTTCTTCATTCCGAAGGAGTCGGAGTCTTACTGGTAACGATTCAACTTCTTTTGAAATCTCTTCCGAGCCTTTTAAATGTGATAACACAATCATATTTGATGAAAGCATCGATAAAGACTTTAGATGAAAATTAAAGAAAATTGCTTGTTTCTCTGAAAGTTCTTGATTTTCATCAACAGAAATTTCAAAAGACAAATTCCCTTCAAACTGTTCATGATCAACATCCTCGAGCATTACTAAACTCTCAGCTAATATAGCTTCAAACATATCAATATATTCTGAAGGATTCTCTAACTTATTTTCGATATTTACGACCTTTTTCAAAATTCCTTCTTGTTCCAATTCTTGTTCATATTCTTCTCTAAAATCTCGAATAGCATCGATGTCAGCTTTTGAATTTACAGCTTCAACTCCACGATCAAATCGATTTTCCGCATCAATTTTTTGTTGTTTCAATTGATTTTCTTCTTCGATTGTTTTTGCACTATCAATAGCATTGTTATACTTATCAATTAAAATATCTCGAGCATTATTTAATTTATCTTTCAGGGTATTTGAAACTTTAAACCCAAATATACGCTCTGCGTCTGTGTAAGAAACCATCGAAAGAAAGTCATTGTTCTTTCGTTCAATAAATTGTATAGCCTTCTCCAGAAAATGAACTTCATCGTCAAAGCTCTCCCATAATTCACTGGAGTAATTTGTCTTCTCTTCATTCAACATAAAGTTCTCTACATTTTTCAATAATTTTTCTGAATCAAAATACGTTACCATTGTTTTTCTAAGATGACTTAACAAAAAGTTTTTTCTGAGCTGTTTTCGAAGTGACTCTAAAGACTCAAACTTTAAAAATTCATCTTTAAAAAGTCTAAAGTGAGGAAGTTGTTTCCCAAGAATCGTTTTAAAAGGTTCATCTGAAGAATTTTTTACTTTGATTACATCCTCTAAATATGCAATCAACATAGAGAGTTGTAAATCTAATTCTCCTTTGTGTTGATATGCTCCAATCAATCTCATCAAATCTTTAATTTGATGAGATTCTAAGAACTTTTTCTCAGAAAGTGCTTGATCTAAGCTATCTAGCCCTTCGTCCGAGAGCAATTGAGTTTCATCAATTGAGACGATGTCTTTTAGACTTTGTGCCTCAGGAGTTCTCTCGTTCATTAGAAGAATGAGAGCTTCACTAGACTTTACATTGTTTCTCAACCAAACCCCATTCTCATTTTCGTTTAAAACAAATGAATCAAAACCATCAATTTGCTTAATTGTTCGGATCAATGGATTATAAAAAGTTTTAAAGTGAGCCTCTTCCTCTAATAACGAATTCAGAACGGCTGGGAAATACTCTTCATTAATCCCCTCAATTTTAATGAGTACCTTTTCTGCATTTTTCTTTTTGTGGTCCTTAAGATAATTCAATATATACTGTGCAATCCAATTCCCAACGATTGTTTCTTTATATGATGTACTTACTGACATATTCATAATCTCCTTTGTTTATTTCCGTATTAAGCGAAATAAGGATTTCGGATTAATGCAGTGGCATCAGAATACTCTTGTAATAATCCATTTTGTTTTAACTTTTGTCTCATTTTCTTCTCATTATTTCTAAAGTGAGACAAGTTGATTCCTTCTTTTGAGTAAAGGCCTGATTTTTTCGCCGCACTCTCCCCAATGATGATATTAAATTTATCGTACAATTTATTTAGAAAATCATCATATGGGAGCGACCCATCCCCGTTTAAGGTTGCATATACTAGTGCACTCAATATCTTATCGTTTAGAACATAACGAGCCTTAGCACCCTTTCCAGAGACAATAAATTGACCATCTCGTGCTAAAGTTTTCATTATAGGCAATTGTGATTTAGATAAATCTTCCATATAAAGTTCTGTAATGCGTAACTTCAACATTTTTTTAGCTTTTTTCTTATCTGATACTTCAAGTGCCTCAATCAATTTTTTCTTCTTCGGTGAATGTAAATTTTTCAAATTTAGTTCTTCAAAGAATGATGAATAACCGTCTACTTTTGTTTTTTTGGTTTCATCTAAGCTATTTAACCAAGTTTCAATTTTCTTCTCGGCTATTTCTTCAGGAAATACTTCTGCAACACGTTTTTCTACAAATGTTTTATAAGCGTCACTGACAACCGCTTCATGAATTCGATATGCATCTTGAGCCAAAAACTTGATTGACTTATTTTGACCTTCAAAGCAATCAATAAAGTAATGAGTTTTTTCTTGAACAATTTGTTCTGCCTGGTAAATCATATATCGATGAAGCTGAAACGTAATTAAAGAAGTTAAAATATCAAACATTTCGTAAACATCTATTTTTAAAGTCAAAAGTGCATTAAGTTCTTCTGCAAACTCTTGATAAAGCTTTAAGTTAGTAGATGGTAACAGAGGATATTCAGACTTTTCCCATCCGCTAATCAAACCGTCCAATTCGATATCTTTAATTAATGGTGCAGGTTGATCGCTCTTTACAGTAGTATCTTCAGTTGAGGCATACTCCGCAAATGCTTCGTTTATTTGATTAACGACAGTTATCAGCCCACTTGAGTTGGATAACAAACTTTTCATATTTTCTTCGATACTTTCTCGAAGTTCCTTATTATTTAATGTTCCATAATGAAGCATTAAATAATATAACTCTCCGCCCCTAGCGAAAAAGTTTCTTTCGTAGCTATATGTCGGGTTATTCGATTTACCTTTGTCTCTATTCGCTCGAATTTCAGTGAAAAGAAGCGATTCATGAAGTGGATACATCATTTGAGCATACCAAGAACGATCTACCGGCTTACCCATAGGTGTTGTAAGCGGAATCGTCAAGTTCTTGAAAAATACTTGTAAGTCTTCAAGCTGCTTCTCATTAATTCCAAGTTTCTCTCGAATTACATCTTTTTTCTCATTATCAAAAACAGCGATATGACCTTTTGATCCTTCTTTCTCTCCTTCGAAAACAAATTGACGGAATTCAATCATTTTTCGACGATTATAATATTTTCGTTGCAAACTGAATCCTGTCCCCGCCATAACGTTTAAAAATTCTAGTGTGTATTCTGGTCCTCGTTGACCATCTTTAAATCGATGACCCCATATCTCTGCACCAATTTTACTTGAAAAACTGACTTTTTCTTGTTCCATAAAGTACTCTCCTGTTCTAAAGATTAGTTTTATTAATAGTCATCATCTAAATCTATTTCATCATTTTCAATATCATCTGAAGATTTGATCTCAATAGTTTCTAAAACGAATGCACCTTGTGAATAATCAAATTTTAATATTTGTAGAATGTCTTCATTTTGCTTCTTCATTGGAATAAGTCTGTTTCTGAAGCTGTTTAACAAAATTTCGACATGTTCACGTAATACATTCAACATACCGCCATTGCTAAGTCGCATTAAATATTCAAATGTTACTAAATTGATTTCTAACTCTACATCTTTGATTTTCAAATACAGTAGTGTGCTAGCTTGATCTATATCTTCATTTTTCTCTTGAATAACAAAATCAATTTGATCTATTCCGATAATTTGATGAACTAATAGGCTATCCGACGCAACATATAGTTGATTTGACGGAGAATAGACCATTCGTTTTGCGAAAAATGTATTCAATCCGTCTACGAGTTTTATTTTTGTGCTGTGTTCAATTTTCCCTTTATGCAAAATCCCGATAAACTCATGACGGTGACGATATGGAATCAACTGCTCAACTTTTTTATTATCTTTATACTCGAAATAGTATTTACGACGCAGTCTCGGGAACCATTTATTCATCAGCTCAACACCATTTACGTTGTCCCCATTAATGTTAGAGCGATACATTTTTACTTCTTCATAGTAAGCTCCATTTTCGACATCGATACCTTCTTTAAATAGGTTAGAGTGTGATTCTTTCGTTTTATCTTGGTTACTTAGATCACCATTCAAAATATAGTCGTCAATTAAAGAATCAGAAATATAGCCTGGATCTAGCGATTTAAATTCTTGGATACCGTTAATCTCCTCGAATATCTCTGGTCTTAAATTGTTTCCAAAGAAGTTTTCATAGTATGATTTTTTAGCCAATTCATTTATAGCTTCACTATTTGAGGCTTCATGTATGTTTCGACAAGTCATACCTCCCGTTTGAGTATATGCAAGATGAATAAGAAGCTCACGCATCGTCATATGCTTTCCATTCATATCAAGGGACTTGTACATCCGCATCATTCGTTTAGGAGTCACTGAATTATTAAGTGCATTATGATTATCATAGATAATACATTTATTACGACTTGAACAAGTTCCACAAATGTCCCAATTCACTTCCTTGTTCCACTCTTCAATAATTTTCTCAGCGTATACAGATGATGATGCGTAAAGTAAGTTATAAACTTTTACCTGTTCTGTCTCTTTGATTTCTTTATTTGGTGACATGAACTGAGGGACAACATGATTCTTTAAGTCCTTTAACTCTGGGTATTTAATTAATGTATGAGTGAGTTTTCCTTCATTCGCCGCAATTAAGAAGTACAGTTTATGGTGTGCATCGTGTAAGGTTTCTTGCATTTTCTTTAATTCTGAAACGATGACTTCATCTCGTAATTCAGATAAATCTTTAATAATCCGAATTTTATAGTCTTTATATGTAATTTCTTCTATGCCAGATTCTGGCCAACCCTCAAACGGTTCATCCACCAATTGATCATACACATTTCTACAAATTCGCGTTTTCCCATCACCGGCATTACCGGTAATAATTATCGAACGTGGAGAATTTGACAATTCATCAATAATTTTTTGATTAATGTTAGTATCGATACTGTACTCAATTTTTTTTGTATGCTCGTCAAAGATTTTAGAATAGTCAGCTGTAGTTAAGTCATATTGATGCATGAAATCAACAAAAGGATTAATTTGTTCCCTCACGTTCATTTCTCCAAGTTTTTCGGAATCTTGAACTAATTCCTGATTCATATTTGAAGCACTCTCCTGTTCTAGATTGTTATTTTGAGAAACCAATTCCTCACTTTTTGGTTCAATTGGTTCAACATATTTCGGCTCAATCATCGGCTCAACCGCTTGTCCATTGTTAGTAAGATCATCTGTCAGTGTTAATTTTTTTGATGATGAATTTTCATGCACACTGTTGATATCAGAATTTGGTGCGTTATTAATTTTCGTTTTCTCAAAATCTGCAATCCATGACTGACCTAATTCTAATAAAATTCCCAAAGCTTCATTTGCTTCTTTTGTTTTGAGATCACGCTTTGTCGCAATATCGCAAATTTCTAAAAAACGAATTCCTTCTTTATAATTTTTCATAGATAAATTATAGTTTGTTTTTAATGCTTTCCATCCATATTGAATAGAGTGAGCCTCAAAATATGACTTCGGTAATAAAGAATATTTGTAGAAACTTCCTAGATCCATCATCCAATTGTATGCAAGTGGGAGGAACAATGATTGCATATAAAAAATTTGTTCAGTCGGATTAAAATCAATCATTCGTTTTACATCATTTAAAGTAAATGTAATTTCACTTTCAGCTACTGAAACTAAGTGATTCCATACATGATTGTTGTTCATACATATCATCCTTTCAAACTATCCATTCAAAAATATAATAAAGTTTCACATTTTCGTTTCTTCCTATTATTGTAATATTAATGTATGGTAAATAAAAGGGGTTGAGAAGGAAAAAACTTTACCTGGTTATTTTTTCGATAGGGTTATAAGCTACTTCTCCTATATTATATGTTTTAGAAGCAAGCATTTTTGTTTCTTGTATATTTACATTCCGTTACTGTAATAGTATGAAGACGTTAAGAATATGAGGTGTTCTAAATGAATATGAATAATGTTAAAACACAAAAAACCACGAGCCGCCTCGCGCTTGGGGAATTAAATAACAAAGACTATAGCGCAGCAGAACACGGTCGAAAACCTGTTCATGTTGCAATGTTTAGCGGTGGTGCTTCTTCAGCATATGTCGCTTATCATATTGTGCAAAAATACGGCAAAGAAAATTCAATTCTTTTCTTTACTGATACATTATGGGAAGACATGGACAATTATCGATTCATGGAAGAAGTTGCAGATTACATCGGACTAGACATCACTACTAGTATCGACGGTAGAACCCCCGAAGAAGTATTTTTTGATATGCGTTTTCTCGGAAATTCACGTATGGCAAAATGCTCAGAAGAATTAAAAGTCAGACAGACTATGATTTTCTTAGAAGAATTACGAGATATTCATAATTTGGAGCCAATCTTGTACTTTGGTATCGGACCACACGAGCAACATCGAGCAATTAATCTCCAAAACTTTTATGAGCATAATCCAATCGAACCAATCGAAACTCGGTTCCCAATGATTGAAATCTTTAAAGAGGATATGGACGCCAAGACAATTATCCAAAACGAATGGGGAATCAAATTGCCACGCATGTACGACCTTGGCTTCTCACACGCAAACTGCGGAGGTCGCTGTGTACGCGGTGGATTGGGTCACTATGCTCTGCTCTATAAAGTATGGCCAGATCAATATGCAGAGCAAGAAGCTATGGAAGAACGATTCCGTGAGAAATTCCAAAAGGACGTATCTATTCTCAAACGGAATGGTGGACCATTTACATTACGTGAATATCGCGAAATGATGGAGCGAGATGGAGTTGAAGCTTATCTTGCTGAAAAAGATGACACGATTCCTTGTGTGTGTTCGTTTTCATAATATAAAGCAGACAGACGTATGTTTAATACGCTTGTCTGCTTTTTCAATTGTTTAAATTAAGTCTACTTCAATCCACCTCAAACGCCTTCACATACGCCACATGATCCAACATCACAATCAACTCGTCCTCAAATTGAACGAATCCATCGCTCGCATGCCGAAACGATTGGTAAATCGACTCCAATGCCTCATATCGTGTATCGGCTTCCACCATATACGTCAGCACTTCTTCGTTAATTAAATGGAATTCAATTTCGAATGATTTCATCTTCTCTCCTCCTCACTCTTCTATACCCGTTCCCCATTTGAAAAAAATACAGCTATATATTGGAATCTTTTTCCTATAATCTAAAATAGTCAGAATATTACGTACTCTTACATATTTTCACTAAATATTAGTTAAAGGAGAGATTTCACGATATGGCCTATCACTTCACATGCGAACACTTAACAAAACGATTTGATACGGGTGACTTTAAAACGGTCGCCTTACAGGACATTAACCTCCGCTTCGAACACGGGGATTTCATCTCCATTATCGGACCATCTGGGTCTGGAAAGTCGACGCTCCTCAGTCTGATCGGTACACTCGACCGTCCGACAGAAGGAACGTTACTCTTCAACGATGAACCCATCTCTACGCTCTCTGCGAAACAACTCGCGGACTTCCGATTCGAGAACATCGGTTTCATCTTCCAACAGTTCCACTTGATTCCGACACTGACGGCGCTTGAGAACATCATGTCCCCGCTCTTCGGACGAAAAGTCGATTACGACGTCCATGAACGTGCGCTCGAACTGTTGAAAGAGGTCGGTCTCGCTGACAAGATCGATTCGTTACCGTCCCAATTGTCCGGCGGTCAGCAACAACGCGTCGCCGTCGCCCGCGCCCTCATCCACCGTCCGAAATGGCTCCTCGCCGATGAGCCGACAGGAAACCTCGATACACACACGGGTGACGTCATCTTTGACCTATTGATCCGCTTGAATCGTGAGAACGGATGTGGCGTCCTCTTCGTCACCCATGACCCGGAACTCGCCGACCGAGCCAACCGAAAAATCGAGATGCGCGACGGGCAGGTCGTCGCCATGAGCGACGTCCATCATGCTTAAGTTCATTTGGAATTCATGGTGGCGGAATAAGGAACGATTCATCCTGCTCATGGTCGGGATGCTCATCGTCAGTACCGGGCTCAGCTATCTTCTCGGTGTGACCCAGGCGAATAACGGGACGGTCGTCAACGAGCTACAGAAACGTTGGGATTCGTCTTATCACATCGTCGTGCGTCCGGAAGGCAGCCGGAGCGTGACTGAGGACTTGAACTTGCTCGAGCCGAACTATATGAGCGGACTCGAAGGCGGAATCACACGCGAACAGTACGAGACGATTCAACAGATTGCCGACGTCGATGTCGCGGCACCGATCGCGATGATTGGGTCGACTTATTCGAGCTCGTTCACGCAAACGCATACGTTTGATAAAGCGGGTCTTTATCGCCTCAAGATGAACACACTCATCGATACAGGCATTGAAAAAATCAATGACTTCCAAGACTTGAAAGCCTACTTTTGGGTCGGCTGGATGCCAAACGGTGATTCCACTCACATCGGAATTGGCCCGACCGCCCTATATGAAGAATTCCCACTCAGTTACGGAAGCGATGTCATGCTCGCGGGGATCGACCCGGTCGCCGAAGCGAAACTCGTCGGGTTAGACGATGCCGTACAAGCGACAGCGTTCAGTCGTTACTTCAATGAAGAGGATGTCCCAGAACCTTACGATGAAGCCATCACGACAATCCCGATTTTGATGAGTACAAAAGACTACGTCGATGCCTCGATCAACTACACCATCGAAGAAGTCGATGCCGATACGAGCGACGCAGAAAAATTCATCAATACGTATTTAGAGAACGGAAAAGAGGAATACCTGGATAGCTTGAAAGGGACAAAAGTCGCCTCATACGACTTTACAGCACAACAAATGCACGACAATATCACGAGACACATTTTAGAAGGAACACCGCAGCCACAAGATCCTCGTGTCACGGTTGACTACACTTGGCTTTCCGAGAAGGCGTCACCTCTTGTCTACGAAGGCGTGACGAGCCCGTTCCCGAAACGGTGGCCGTACTCGTATCAAATCAAACCGTTCCTTGCTGAGGGTCAAGTGAAGTATGGTCAAGAAAGTATGTATCGTAAGTCCAATTTATACGCAGAAGACCTCAACGATGCACCGAAAGTGAAATATAACTACATCGGCTTATTCGACCCATCGAAACTGAAGTTGTCAAAAGATCCGTTGACGGAACTCCCGATGGAGACGTATTTCCCGGCAAGCGCCGAATGGGTCATGAACTCGAAAGACGAGCCGGTCAACCCACCGACGACCGTCAAACCGACGAATAACCCATATAGCTTCTTGACGAAGCCACCGTCAATGTTGACGACACTCGATGCAGCGTTCGCCATCGCCGGTGACAAGGCCATCTCGGCCATTCGCGTCAATGTGAAAGGCGTGGACGTCTTGAACGAAGAGAGCGAAGCGAAGCTCCAAGCGGTCGCCAAAGAGATCGAGGACAAGACCGGTCTCATTACCGATGTCACGCTCGGCTCATCTCCACAATACGCCGTCACCTATCTCCCTGGTTTAAAAGGAGAAAGTTCGCTCGGTTGGATCCAGCAGCCATGGATTAAAATCGGGTCATCAATCACGATTTTCCAGGAAGCGAAACTCGGCTTCTCCGGTGTCGTCGCGAGCGTCATCCTCGTCGCGATGTTGTACGTGTTCAGCTCGAACATCATCATGTTGTACGCACGGAAGAAAGAGTTCGCCATCCTCTTGTCGCTCGGTTGGCGGCCGAGTCAGCTGTCGAAACTGTTATTCTTAGAAGCCACGATCCTCGGGTCGATGGTCGCGCTCATCTCGTGGATGATTCTCGGGACATTCCTTTGGACGGCAGCCGGCTCGACTTCAATCACCCGTATCTTATTGATTGGACTCTCCGGTCTCTTGATTTACTGGCTCGGGACACTCATCCCGATTCGACTCGTCCGTCGCATCAAGCCATATGAAACGATGCAGTCTGGTGAAGTCTCAAAAGGACGACGTCTCGGCCGCTCTCGTTCGAGCGTCGGTATGAGCTTGAACCAACTCGTGACGTATTGGCCACGGACGTTGTTGTCGATTCTCGCCATCGCCTTACCAACGAGTCTGTTCGGCTTCTTCTTGTTCGTCACGTTCCGTCTCCAAGGTGTCTTGTATACGACGTGGATCGGGGAGTTCGTGGCACTAGAAGTCGGGACGATGCATTACGTCGCCATGGGGGTCGCCTTACTGATTGCGATGCTGACGACGACCGAGATCATGTGGCAAAACGTCTCTGAACGAAAACCACAACTCGCCGTCTTGAAAGCGCTCGGTTGGCAGAATACGTCCATCCGTCGTCTCGTCTTGACAGAAGGTGCATTGACCGGATTCTTCGCCGGACTACTCGGTGTGACGTTCACCATCGTTATCGTCACCATCATGTATCAACAGTTCCCGACTTCAGAGCTACCATTCTTGTTTGCGACCATTCTCATCCCGGTCGTAACAGGGGTCTTAGGTGCACTGCTTCCGGCCGAACGCGCTGTCCGAATCACACCGGCTGAAGCAATTGGTGGGCACGTCGTCAACCAAAAGCAAGTCGAGAAACGCTTCCGCTTCGTCCTCGGGACGACGGCGACGGCACTCGTCGTCGGAATCATCAGCTTGTTCGTCTTCACATCACCAGAAGTCAAGCCGGTCACGGAAGAAGCGAAAGCGACCCCAGCCCCGACCGCACAGACGACGGGTGCGAAACAGGCTGATTTAAAAGCAGACCAACCGAAAGAAGCAAAAGACACAACACCAAAAGAAGATGACCTTCAAAAAATCATGAACCTCGGCACGTTCCAAACGTTTATTGGAGATCCACAAATGAAGAAACGTGAGTTCCAAGTTGGTGAACCCGTGTACGCCTCTCCGGACGGAACCAAACCGGAAGATGGAAAACGATTCGTCAGTCTACCGATCTCGTTGTACAATGAACCAGATCAGTATGAGGGAACTATGGATTATCGTCCAAACGGCTTCCGCATGTACACACCAGATGGCACAGAGTACAGTCCGGTCGACATGGTCAACCACAACAAGAAAGCATTCCGGGGTGGATTCATTTACACACCAGGCGAGAAATCTGAAATCGATTTGGTCTTCCTCGTCCCAGAGAAAGAGAAGACGCTCGTCTTGTATGCGTCAAGCGGTGCCATGCCGAAAGTCTATACCGTCAAAATTGACGTGCCGTAAACGAAACAACGTCGCCCCGATTCGAGGCGACGTTGTTTTTATTCGGCTTCTTCTACGATTTCGACACGTACTCCTGTGCCCCCGACTTTTCCTAGGTTTTCTACGGTCGGGTCTTCATACGCCAACACATGAAATTCCTGTTCGATTGTACGGATGACGTAATGCGAGAGCGCACCACGGTTACGGTTCACCCGATCAATCGACATCCGTTCACTAGCGAATGACATCAGGCGCGATGCGGACAGTTTCACAATCGGATGCTCGTTCCATAATCCGTCTTCTTTCATTCCGTGCTCTTCTTGTGTCCCTAGAAAGACGGCATACTGTTCGAAGCGAACTCGGATGCGGTCGCGCTCGGCATCCCATGTGAGCAGCATCGTCGGATTCGCCGCTCCATAAAACGTCCACTCTAACGGGTAATACGCCTCATTCTTCATCTGAAACGATTCCATGTCGAGTACGTAGCGCTCGGTCGACATCAAGTAGTGTAAATCTAGTTTCATGAGATCCCCCCTTAAAAACACAACAACTTGTTATATGATTTCCCCTTCTTGACGTAAAATCTCTTCGATTTCTATGAATTCCCCTTCGATAATCTCAAGGTTCTCTCGTTTCACTTCTTCCACACTTTCAACAAACTCCGCTTCCGTCATGTTTACGCCTTCTTCAAGCGTATTCATGAGACGATTGCCCATCTTCGTCATCGATGAATACGTGATCCCTCCTGAGATGACACCACCTGCGAGTGGAATCATCTTCGAGATTCCTTTGGCGAACGTGTCTTTCGTCATCTTCACGCCAATCATCGCTGACATTTTCTTGATGATTGGATAATATACCGTTTTCATCAATGCTTTGTTCGGGATCTTTTTCAAAGCTTCTTTCGATAATTGTGCAGATAACGCTTTGATTGTAGCCGTCGCGCCACCCACTCCGAACATGACACCTAAAAAGAGAATCAATTCTCCATTCACCCGTTCGACATCTAGTTCCCCATCTTCCCAAAAATCATCGTATCCATACAAATACCCGATTTCTTGCGCCATACGGAGGGCGAAACCGAAGAATTGTGCTGTATCGGCCGGAATCGTTGCAGCAAGACCGATGCCTCCAGGTAGCCCGGCTGCAAACGATGCACTCGAACTTTTCATCGTCTGATTGGTAATATTTCGCTTCGCTACTTTTTTGATGACTGAAAGAGGGACCTTTGCTTCAAGCGGTCCCTTCTCGACAACCTCTGCCAACTGAGTCGCTGGCACGTACTTACTGAAACTTTGGGCTAAAAATTCTTTTCGATCTACTTTCACTCCAGGTAATTTCACTGCATTCGTCATCAAGACTTCAAACACTTCTGACCCGTTCGCCATGACCTACACCTCAACCTTCTTATGTATCTCGTTCCATAATCTAGTTTCAGTATATCGATTTCCTCACACGAATTGTAAAATATTTTCCTTTCGCCCATATTTATTATATTCAAGGTGCCTGAAATCAAAAAAAGGGAGCACCCAAACGGATTCTCCCTCTTCCCTCAATAAAACATATACCAGAGTGCCGCTGCCACTAAGAACATCCCGGCCCCGATGAACAAGATCTTTGCCAATCGTTCGTATACCATGTCTTCACCTCACCAATGCCGCGCCGACGACGAGGGAGACCCCAATCGACAGCAAGAATGCCAACAACCCGACGGCGATATTCCCTTGTTGAATCTCATCGTTCACCTTCAGTGTCGGTGTCAAAAATTCAAACAACCAGTATGTCGCGAGGAGCAAAATGAATCCGAAAGCACCCCCGACGAAGATGTCGATTGTGCTATCATGATGGTTCTCGACGACCCGAAAGATGTTGGCGAGACCGACAATCTTCCCGCCTGTCGCCAAGGCGACGGCAATATTTCCTTTTTGAATCTCACGCCAGTTGCTGTACGGCGTTGTCACCTCGAAGATGGCAAGACCGACGACAATCATCAGTCCCGCCATCGAATAGAGGCCGAACGACTCCAGCATAACGGCAAACGTAATCGTACCCATTCCCGACTCTCCTTACTTCAGTTCGACGACCGTGACACCGAGTCCACCTTCACCCATTCCTCCTGGGCGCTGGCTCTTCACGTGACGATGTCCTTTTAAAAATTCTTGTGTCGCCTGACGCATCGCTCCGGTACCTAATCCGTGGATGATGCGGACGTTATCATAGCCCGACACGAGTGCTTCATCGATATACTTGTCTAGACGCATGAGTCCCTCTTCGACACGAACGCCACGGAGGTCGAGCTCGGACTTCGTCGAGCTCTGACGTTTGAGCGAGCTGCCTTTTGACTGAAGCGACTTCTCTTTCGATGGACCGATCTTCTGAAGGTCGTCCGCTTTAACATTCACTTTCATGATGCCAACTTGGACGTTATACTCATTGTCGTTGATTTGTTTCACGATGTAGCCTTTTTGATTGAACGTCGTCACTTTCACTTCTTCGCCCTTACTGAACGTACGTTTCTGCTGGGCTTTTTGTTTCACTTTTTGAATCTTTTTCTCTTGAAGCGTCGGTTTTGCCGATTCGAGCTCTTTCTTCGCCGCGATAATCTCGTGCTCTTTGACGATTCCTTGCTCACGTAGCTTCTTCAAGCGGTCGATGACTTCGTTCGCTTGACGCTTCGCCTGTTCGACGGCCTTCTCGGCTTTCGCCTCGGCCGCTCTATACAAGTTGTCGCGTTCGCGCTCAAATTCGGTCAACTTCGCTTCGAATTCGGCCTGCTCTTCTTCAAAGTCATGGCGCTTGACGATGAGCTCTTGCTCGAGCTGCTCGGCGCGTTGCTTCGCTGCTTCAAGCTCATTGATCATCGATTCGACTGACTCGGCATCACTACCGACGTGGCTACGTGCCTTGTCGATGACTTGCTCAGACAGTCCGAGACGACGACTGATCTCGAAGGCGTTCGAGCGACCCGGTACGCCAATCAAGAGACGGTACGTTGGGCTGAGCGATTCGATATCAAACTCCATCGAGGCGTTCATGACACCTTCGCGGTTATAAGCGTAAGCCTTTAGTTCCGAGTAGTGCGTCGTCGCAGCGACACGTGCCCCGCGGCGTTTCACTTCATCGAGAATCGCGATGGCGAGGGCGGCCCCTTCTTGCGGGTCCGTTCCGGCACCGAGCTCATCGAAGAGGACGAGTGACATGAAGTCGATTTTGTCGAGCATGCCGACGATGTTTGTCATATGCGAGCTGAACGTCGAGAGACTCTGTTCAATCGATTGCTCATCCCCGATATCGGCATAGACCGCGTCAAACACGGAAAGCTCTGTCCCGAACTCTGCCGGCACGTAGAGACCTGATTGCACCATCAACTGAAGGAGTCCAATCGTCTTCAACGTGACGGTTTTCCCGCCGGTGTTTGGTCCGGTGATGACGAGTGACGTGTAATCTTCGCCGAGCTCGACCGTAATCGGTACGACCTCATCTTTCGGGATGAACGGATGACGTGCCTGTTTCAACTTGATTTCTCGATTGTCGTTCAACTTTGGCTCGGTCGCTTTCATCTCTTGTCCAAATGCGACTTTCGCAAAGATAAAGTCTAGTTCGGCCAACACGTCGAGGTTCGTCATGATGGCATCATGGACCCCACCGACCTCGTTCGAGAGAGCACTTAAAATCCGTTCGATTTCAGCACGTTCTTTCAGACGAACTTCTTGAATCTCGTTATTGATGGAGACGATGGCCTGCGGCTCAATGAAGAGTGTCTGACCAGAAGCCGACTGGTCATGGACGATTCCACCGAACGCTTGACGGTACTCTTGTTTGACCGGTACAACATAGCGATCATTTCGGATTGTGACGATGGCGTCCGAGAGCATCTTCGCATTGTTGCGGAGGATGTTGTCGATACGTGACCGGACACTCCCTTCAAAGCTCCGGAGCTGTGTCCGAAGTCCACGGAGTTGTGGACTCGCGGAATCTTGGACCGTCCCTTGGTCGTCAATCGCATGACGAATCGCCTGTTCGACCTCGATGAGCTTCGTCAACTTGTCCGCATACTCGTCAAGACGTGGAATGCGAATCTCTTCGTTATCCTCGTGAAGCTTCTCGAAGAAGTTTTTCACTTGGCGTCCGCCATACATGACGGCAGCGACAGCGAGTAATTCGCTCGTCGAGAGGACCGAGCCGATTGCGGCCCGTTTCACTTCCGCGCGGACATCCGTAAGCCCACCGAGCGGCAGACGGTCACGGAGACGAACGACCTCGGTCGCCTCTTTCGTCACGTTCAAATTCGAGAGCACCCGGTCGTATGAGTAGTCGGGTTGCATCTTCAGCGCCAAATCTTTTCCGAGCGAGCTCGCCGCGTGACTGGCAAGCTGTTGGCGCAATTTTTCATATTCTAATACGCGTAACGCGTGGTCCATCTAGCATGTTCCTTTCTATCGCTTCGCTGCAAAGAACGCCTTGGCGTCTTCAAATGTGAAGCAGTTGATAATATCCGATGGTTCGAGATAGGCTTTCCGTGCGTGCAACACACCGAGGGCCATGTCTTCCATCATATCTGGGTGATGCGTGTCCGTGTTGATCATCACTTTGACGCCCGCCGCCTTCGCCTTCTTGAGCGTAGAGGCTGTCAGGTCGAGGCGGTTCGGGTTGGCATTCAACTCGAGCGCCGTCCCTGTCTCTTTGGCGAGTGCGATCAACTTGTCCTCGTCGATCGGATAGCCGTCCCGACGACCGATGAGTCGACCTGTCGGATGGGCGATTACGTTGACGTACGGAGAACGACAGGCGTTCTCGAGACGTGCCATGATCTCGTCGACCGATTGGTCCATCTTCGAATGGATGGAGGCGACGACGTAATCGAGCGTCTCTAGAAACTCGGGTTCATAGTCGAGCGTCCCGTCAGGACGGATGTCCATCTCAACGCCTCGTAACACGTTCATATCATGTGTCTTCGCGGCCTCGCGGATTTCTTCCCCTTGTGCTTCGAGCCGTTCCTCGGTCAAGCCATTGACGAACGTCAAATACTTCCCGTGGTCGGTGATGGCCATCCATTCATAGCCGCGATCTTTCATCGCCACGACAATTTCGTCGACGGTCAACTTCCCGTCCGACCAGACCGTGTGCATGTGCGCGTCAGCCTTGATGTCCTCGAGCGTGACGAGCTTCGATAAGTCGTGCTCGAACTCAGCATGCCCCTCCCGAAGTTCAGGCGGGATGAATGGGAGACCGTACCGTTCGAACAATTCTTCTTCTGTTTTTGGTTGCCACAATCCGTCTGCTGTCTCGACCCCATATTCGGAAATGGACTCTCCTTTTGCTTTCGCGAGTTGACGCATGCGGACGTTGTGGTCTTTCGAACCCGTGAAATGGTGAAGCGTCGCAGCGAACGCGCCTGGCTCGACCATACGGAAATCGACCGATACCATCTCTTCACGTTCGAGGACGAGCGAGACTTTCGTCTCGCCTGCCGCAATCACTTCGTTGATGAACGGCAAAGCGAGCAGCTTCTCACGTAGCTCAATCGGCTCCTCGGTCGCGATGATGAAGTCAAGGTCTTTACACGTCTCTTCGGCACGGCGGAAGCTTCCTCCGACCGAATGACGCAACACGAGCGTCTCCTTCTCTAACACCTCATTGATTTCTTCAACGATTGGTCGCATGACTGCATAAGCCAATCGTTCTGGACGTGATTCGAGGTTCTTCGCGGCTGCGAGTAATTTCTCCACACTCTTCGCCCCGAAACCGGGTAATGATGCAGCCGTCCCATCTTCGAGTACACGGATGAGCGACTCCAAGTCGACGACACCGATTTCACGGAGTTTAGCAAGTTTCTTCCCGCCGAGCCCTTGAATTTTCAAGAGCTTCATCAAACCGAACGGAATCTCTTCTTGCAGTGCTTCAAGTACTTCACTGCGTCCTGTGTCTCGATACTCTTCAAGGACTGCAGCCGTCCCTTTCCCGATTCCTGAGATGGACGTCAAGTCGTCGATGTCCTCGAGTTCAAGGTCCGTGTTCTCTAGCGCTGTCGCCGCCTTGCGGAACGCATTGATTTTAAACGGGTTCTCCCCTTTGATCTCCATATATTGCGCGATTTTTTCGAGCAACATCATCGCTTCTACTTTATTCATATGCTTCCCCCTCTTCACACAGAAAAGACCGAGACACAAGCACTAGCTTGCATTCCGGCCTGTCGTGTCACAACATCTTATTTGAAAACCAATCCGATAGATATGGCGTGTCTTGAATGATATATGTCGCTAGCGACGAGTTGTCGACGGCGTTTTGAACGCTCGCCATCGGCACGAACGCGATCACCCAAAGGATGAAGAATGTGATGACATATGCCTCGAAGAATCCTAGGACAGCTCCGATCACACCTTTTAATTGGCGCAAAATGGGCAAGTCCGTCAAGAAGTCGAGCATCGCCAAGATGAGATGCAAGACGAGTTTCGTAATGAGGAACAAGACGACGAACCAAAAGACGTTATAAAATGTCATCTCAATCCCTGAAAGGGAATTGAGGTCCAACACGCCACCCGGGAGCGTTCCGTCGAGCTGAGACGGATACGGGATCCACAGCTTGAACGCTTCGGCTAACTCTTTATAGTACGTATTGGCGACGAGAAAACTGATTATGAGCGCGACCCAATGGCCGAGCTGTAGAATCGCGCCACGACGGAAGCCGTTGACGATTCCGATAAACAAGAAAAACAGTATAAGTAGCGTAACCATGGATTGATTTATTCTCCCATATTTCGTTTAGTTTTGACGTGGTCGCTCGCGATTTGAATCGCAGCCAAGACCGCTGCCTGACGAGCATCTAGATGAGGGGATTGTTCACGAATTTCGCGGATCTTACTGTCGACCAAAAAGCCTACTTCCCTCACGTGGTCAGCGGGTTCTTCGCTTACGATCGTATAGTCTTGACCCGCAATGTGAATCGTTGTTCGTTGTAACTGCACGCGCACCCCTCCTTTACGTCTGTCAGAATTAATCATAACATCGTTTTTATATTAGGAAAAGGAGAAGCCCCTTCCCTTGATATGTACAACATTTTCTAATACCCTTCTAAACAGTTGTCAAACGTCTTTCTTTAGAAAAATTGTAAGAGAAGGTGGCAACATTCCGTAAAATGTGCGAAAATATCAACTATTCAAACAAACAGAAAGGGTGATTGATTTGAAATTACGTATTGGCCTCTTAGGTCGCATCATCATCGCGATCGCTTTCGGTATTTTACTCGGGAGCATCGTACCAGAAAGTCAGAACTGGATTGTTCGGACGTTCGTGACGTTCAACACGGTCTTCGGGCAGTTCTTAGGCTTCGCTATTCCATTGATTATTCTTGCTTTTATCATCCCGGGTATCGGGGAACTTGGAAAAGGAGCAGGAAAGCTGGTCGGACTCACAGCACTCATCGCTTACGCATCAACCATCATCGCCGGAACATTAGCATACTTTGCAACAAGCAACTTGTTCCCGCAAATTTTGACACGGTCGACGACAGGAGCAGAAAATCCAGAAGAAGCCTTGTTGAAAGGGTTCATGGAATTTGAGATTCCACCTGTATTCGGTGTTATGACCGCACTTATCTTAGCTTTCGTCATCGGAATCGGGATTGCCGCGATCGAAAGCAAACGGTCACTCGACCTCGCCATGGATTTCCGCGATATCATCGAACTCTTAATCAGTAAAGTCATTATTCCATTACTTCCAATCCACATCGCCGGAATTTTCATGAACATGACGTACGCTGGTCAAGTCGCTGAGATCCTATCGGTCTTCTCGCTCGTCTTCGTCACAATCATCGTCCTTCATTTGACGATGCTCATGATTCAATATTCAATCGCAGGTGGTCTTAACAAAGAGAATCCGTTCAAGTTGCTCAAGACGATGATGCCGGCTTACTTCACAGCCATCGGGACGCAATCATCGGCCGCGACGATTCCAGTCACGCTTCGCCAAGCGAAGTTGAACAACACGGACGAAGGTGTCGCGAACTTCGTCATCCCGCTCTCGGCAACGATCCACTTGTCAGGGTCGACGATCACACTCACATCGGTCGGTGTCGCGCTCATGTACTTGAATGGCATGGCGTTATCCTACGCAATCATGCTTCCATTCATCCTCGCACTCGGTGTGACGATGATTGCAGCACCAGGTGTACCAGGCGGGGCCGTCATGGCATCGCTCGGATTGTTCGGCTCGATCCTCGGATTCGACGCGACGATGCAAAGTTTGGTCATCGCACTCTACTTGGCACAAGATAGCTTCGGGACAGCAACAAACGTCACGGGTGACGGTGCCATCGCGAAAATCATTCATTACTTCAAACACAACACAAAACTTCTCGACAACACGTCGTCGAAACAAGAAAATATCGCATAATGAACGACTCATAAACGGGCAAGCCATCAGGTTTGTCCGTTTTTGTCTACATATAATAAAGGAGAGAACCATATGGAATGGATTGAATGGAAAGACCCTAATCACTTCTCAGACCGCGTCATGACGGCATTACTCGACGAGGAGGCAAAGAATAGCCTCATGATTGGCGTCTTGAGTAACGTCAAACAAGGAATCTATGAAACGTTTCATCAGTTCACAGTCGAAGAGGACGGGGAGCTTCTCGCCATCCTCCAAGTGACACCACCGCATCCACTTCACTATATCGTCGTGAAGACGGAGCGCTCGGACCTTCTCCCGTCTTTCATCATCCCCCACCTTTTGAAAGAAGCAGTCCCCTTCGCGGAAGTCGTCTCGGAACGACAGCAAGCGGAACGTTTCGGGAAAGTATGGCAGGAGTTGACGTCTGGGTCGAGTGAGATGTTCATGTCCCAAGGTCTTTATCGCCTCGACAGCGTGGAAGACATCGACATGGCAAAAGGCCACATGCGAGAAGCGACGAAGGCCGACCAGGCACAGCTCGAAGCTTGGTATAGTGCCTTCGAAGCCGAATCAGGTCTCCGATCATCTCCACCAGAGAAGGTGACGAAGGCTGTACAGACGATGCTCGACAGGGAAGAGGCTGTCTTTTGGGAAGTCGACGGACAGGTCGTCTCGTGTGCGAAACGCGCACGTCCAACTGAGAACGGGATCACCGTTTCATTTGTCTACACATCACCTGATGCACGTGGTAGAGGTTACGCGCGAAGTCTCGTTGCAGACCTTAGCCGCCAATTACTTGAGACGAAATCGTTCTGTGTCCTCTATACCGACTTGACGAACCCGACATCGAACAAAATCTATCGGGAAGTCGGTTACCGACAAATCATGGACTCTGCTTGGGTCCGACTCGCTAGATGAAACACATCGCCTCCCCTATACTAATAGAGGAGGCGATTTTTCATGAACAGATTATTCGGTTGGTGGCTCCGTATCCCCCGACAGATCCGATTGACCGCTTTGACACTTGTCACGCTCGCGATACTCGGCTATATGGTGTTCCTTGGAGGCCGGAGCATGCTCGATGACCCAAACTTCGAAACGCTATGGCTCAGTGTCATCGGTGCCTCCCTTTTGACGTTCATCGTCTATAGGGCAACAAAAAAGTGATCGACGCGTTCGTCGATCACTGTCTTTGTGTTTAGAAGAATGATGCTGGGTTAACTGTGCTTCCCGCGCTCGATGAAGAGTACGAATAGCCGCCACGGTGAATCTCGAAGTGAAGGTGTGAACCTGTCGAGTTCCCTGTGCTACCCATGCCGCCAAGGTTTTGTCCTTGTGACACGCGTTGACCCGCAGAAACGGATACCGAGCTCATGTGAGCGTATACTGTCGTCCATACTTGCCCGTTGATCACGTGTGCAATCATAACATGGTTTCCGTATGCGCCACCCCAACCTGCACGGAGGACCGTACCTGTTTGTGCTGCATAGATCGGTGTACCGACTGGACCTGCGATATCAAGAGCGTTGTGGAACGAGTAGCCGTTCGCTCCGCTTGCTGGACCCCATCCTTGTGTGAGGCGACCGCTTGCTGGACGTTGGAACATGCCACCGCTTGCTGGTGCAGACGCTACCGGTGCTGTTGAAGCACTTGAACCGCTATTCGAGCTTGAACCTTGTTGTTTTTTCGCCGCAGCAGTTGCTGCCGCTGCACGACGTGCTTCTTCTTCAGCACGACGTTGCGCTTCGATTTCTGCTTGAATCGCTTGTTCTTGAGCTTTGAGCGTATCTTCCATCTCTTGAAGGCTCATGAGTTTTGATTCGAACTTCACTTTTTCAGCTTCGAGTTTCTTGATTTTCGCAGCACGCTCTTTCATTTTTTGATCGAGCTCTTTCTGACGTTTTTCAAGTTCTTCTTTTTGCTTCACGAGTGAGTCGCGCTCCGCTTTCAAATCAGCTTGCGCTTTCGCGAGTTTTTCTTTCGTTGCTTCGTATTCTTCGAAGATCTGTTGGTCGTTCTCTTGAATCGTACCAGCTGTGATCATACGTGTGATCAAATCACCGAAGTCTTTAGAACCGAAGATGAACTCAGCCCAGTTGACTGACGAGCCACCATTCTTTTGCATCGTCGCCATACGATCTTTCATAAGATCTTCTTGGGCTTTCATTTTCGCTTCGTACTTTTTAATTTGTGCTTGAAGCTTTTTAATTTTTTCTTCAGTGGCACGAATCTCAGCTTTTTTCTGAGCGACATCGTTGATGACGTCTTGGAGTTCAGCATCTAACTTGTTGATCTCTTGCTGCTCTTTGCTGATGGCTTGCTCACGTGATTGAATCGAAGAGTTTGCTTTCGACTGTTCACTGCTATTCTTTTGTCGTTGTTCTTGTACTTTCTTCTGCTTCTCTGTAAGTGAGGCTGCATAAGTCGGTGACGTTCCGCCGATCAAGAGTGCGCCTAGAGTGACTGTAGCTGCAAATTTTTTCAAGTTATACACTGTGCTTCCCTCCGCTGATTCCCGTGTAGTTTTTATCTATAGTCGTAAAGTATTTTTTACAAGATAAGTCGCGACATTTCGTTCGCTCTGTGACTCATTATAGCAATCTAAACCAAAATTTATTTTACACTTATATTTCATTCGTATGACATTGACCTAATTTAGGTTTTATCCTTTAAAAAACGTGGGTATAGACGATATTTTGTTTGGTTTGTTGTCACAAAATAGCTTTAAAAAGAAAAAAAGCACTTCAAGAAAGCGCTTTTCACATAGTAACCTATTCATTTTTTTGACTACCTTAAGGCTACATAACCGGCCCGTTTGCTATTTTTCCGTTTCGAACGAAGGAATAACAACCCACCGAACAAGATGACACCTGCGGCAGCACCCGTACTATCCAAAAGGACATCTTCTAACAGCGCGGTCCGTTCAGGAGTCAAACTCTGATGATACTCATCAAAGATCGCCACCGTGTTCGCGAGTGCCCAAGCGAAGAGTACGTTCAGTCCCGCATGAAGATTCGTTCTCGAGATGGCCTTCACGAATAAGGCACCGAGAACGAAGAACGTGACGACATGTGCCGTCTTCCGCATAAAGAACTCAATCAATCCTGCCGTCCCTAACGTATCAAGTGAGATTTCCTTTCCTGCGTAGTCGAACTGTACGTTCGCGAGCGTCGGTTCGATCCAGCTCCAATTGAATCGCTCGAGTGGCGAAACGATAGACTGGTCCGAGTAAGGCGTCGCACTTGATAAAAAGAGTCCGATTAAAATAAGCGCAATCCATATAAATTCATTTTTTAAAAATCGCATAACACCGTTCCTTTCTACAACGTTTTTCATTATACGGATTCTTTCTTCGGAATGATGTAACAGCGACATCATGATTTCATAACAATTTGATTGCACGCAACGCGTTCAAGTTCGAGTCTGTCCCCTTCTCTTGGTATACTACAGAAAAAGGGGGAATCACCATGATTTATGATTTTGAAGCAGTAGACATGAAAGGACAATTGCAACCGTTAGCTACATATAAAGGCGACGTCTTACTTATCGTCAACACGGCGAGCAAATGTGGGTTCACGCCACAGCTCGAAGGTCTCGAGTCACTTTACAACACATATAAGGGACAGGGTCTACAGGTCTTAGGCTTCCCGTGCAACCAGTTCGGTCATCAAGACCCGGGTTCCAATGAAGAAATCCAGGAGTTCTGTCAACTGAATTACGGGGTATCGTTCCCGATGTTCGCGAAAGTCGACGTGAACGGCAAGGATGCCCACCCACTCTTCACCTATCTCTCAAAAGAAGCACCCGGGCTTCTCGGGTCGAAGGCGATCAAATGGAACTTCACGAAGTTTTTAGTCGACCGTGATGGAAACGTCATCGAACGCTTCTCGCCACAGACAACACCGGCTGAGATTGAGGATGCGGTGAAAAAACTCATTTAATATCGAAAAGGATGGCTCCGAAGAGTCATCCTTTTAACGTGGAGTGATGAAATTGATTGTGTAGAACGGACTGTCTTCTTCATTGTAAGCAAGCCCGACGGCAGCATGGGTGAATCGTGGCTGCATGATGTTCTCACGATGCCCTTTCGAGTTCATGAGTCCCCAATGCGCATGGAACACGCTCATCTGTCCCATGGCCAAGTTTTCGCCGGCCATCGAATATGAAAGTCCCGCTTCGTCCATTCGATCGAACGGGTCCTGTCCTTCTGGGTCTGTATGGCTAAAGAAATCGCTTTCAGCCATGTTTTGACTATGTGCCCGCACGACCGGATAGAGCGGTTCATAGTCGGCTAAAGCGTTCAATTCAAACTTTTCACGGTCCCAATTCATGAGGATGCGCATCAACTGCTCATTGGCGACTGTTCCCTCTTTCGACAAATCACCATAGTACCCCTCACTCGCCTCTTCGACACGGCGGTCGACCGATAAGATCCCTTTCAAGAGGTCGTCGTCATGCTGGTCAAAAAAGAAAGTGACATACTGTCCGTCGATTGCGAAAACGGAAAACGATGGATCGTCCGGAATCAAGTATCGATTCAATCCCTTATTATACGAAGTCACCGCCTCGAAGCCGATGTCCTCGACTTGATCACGGGTCGTTTCATTCAGTACAAGACCTCGATACGTGCTACCTGTCTCGAACTGATAGAATCCTTTTTTCGCACCGTCCTCATCAATCAGTTCAAGTCCGCGGTCACCGCCACGTTCGACCAAATACCAGTCATGCCCGGCATACTGACTTGCGAACTTTGGCGCGTCTGTCGCTCGTTCGGTCGCCACCTCAGACTCCACCTGAATGCTCGTCGGGGCAGAGACGTTCGGCATCTCATATTGCCAAGCCATATAGAGTCCAATCCCCATCAAGAGGATGATCAATTTTCGAAACATGGCTCCTCCTTCCTTACTGCTCGCGCTGACGCTCCCCGAAATCGTGTAGTCTCGTCTTGATATCGGTGAGCATCTCCATGTATGCGACATACGTCGCTTCGTCTATATTCAGCATACCACTTACTTGTAACGGCACATTCGCCGCCTGCTCACGCAACGCGCTACCGCTTTCGGTCAAACGAACGATGATTTTTCGTTCGTCGTCCGTCGCACGACTTTTCTCCACATAGCCGATTTGGATGAGCCGTTTGACGAGCGGCGACAATGTCCCAGAGTCGAGCGTCAACCGCGATCCGAGTTGTCGCAAATCGATTCCATCCTCTTCCCATAAGACAAGCATCACGAGATATTGACTATACGTCAGGTTTAGCGGTGCTAAAATTGGGCGATATAACCGGGTAAGCTCTTTTGAGGCGGTATACAATTGAAAACAGATTTGATGTTCTAACTTTAACGATTGGTCCATACGTAATCCTCCGTACTCTTCTTTAGCCAAGCATATCACTTGCGAAACTTTTTGACTGCTCTATAATTTAAATTGTGCACAACTTAATTGTTAAAAATGAAATGGAGGAATTCAATCATGAAATCACTATTCACAGCATCAGCAACAGCAATCGGTGGCCGCGAAGGTCATGTGAAATCAACAGATGGCGTCATCGACATGAACGTCTCGATGCCTGGCGCGAAACACGTAGACGGTGCGACAAACCCGGAACAACTTTTCGCAGCTGGCTATGCGGCTTGCTTCGGTAGTGCCCTCAACCTCATCATCGGAAAAGAACGTGTGAAGACAGACGGTTCAAGCGTCACAGGTCACGTCACATTAAACCAAAACGATGAAGGGTTCTTCATTTCAGTCGAACTTGAAGTCGAAATCAAAGGTGTCGACCAAGCGACAGCAGAGCGCCTTGTCGAAGAAGCACACCAAGTGTGCCCTTATTCAAAAGCGACTCGCGGAAATGTCGACGTCAAATTGACAGCGAAAGCTGCATAACATTCATCCCGCTCTCTTGAGCGGGATTTTTTTTGCTTAACCCTGCCTATCAGAGTAAGATAGAGACACGATTAAGGAAGGAGGGAGCACTGATGAAGAAACATAAATCAACTCTTCTTTTTGTTGCACTCGGCATTTTGTTGTTCACGGCGACGTACAATGGGTTGACCGTCCGGACGTATGACGTGACGTCCGATAAACTGTCAGCAGACGAGTCTCTCCGCATCGTGCTCCTCTCCGACTTACACAGCGCTTCATACGGTTATAAACAGTCGATTTTGATCGACCAGGTTCGTGCACAGAAACCGGATCTCATCGCTTTACCGGGCGATTTACTCGACCGGTATCGTTCACCTGAACCCGCCTTCGAACTAATCGAAGGGCTTGAAGGAATTGCGCCGATGTATTTCGTGACCGGCAACCATGAAATCGATGGATCGGATGACTATGTCCGTCACAATGTGAAAGACGTGTTTCGCTCATACGGTGTCAACGTTCTCGAAGACGAATGGGAGACGGTCACCATCAATGGAATCGACCTCGTCATCGGCGGGCTAGAAGATCCTCTTCGTGGGTTCAGAGAAAATATTTATACGGATTGGGATGCGGAGTCGACTGCGGCGATACAGGACATCGCCCCCGATGAGACGTTCAAGGTACTTCTTTCGCACCGTGCCGAACAAGTCGATACGTATGCTAAACTTCCATTCGACCTCGTCTTGTCCGGACATGCTCATGGCGGGCAAGTGAGAATCCCTTATTTGATGAACGGATTATTCGCACCTGACCAAGGATTCTTTCCTGAATACGCAGGCGGACTCTATGAGCATGAGACATTCACCCATGTGATTGGACGGGGATTCAATTACAGCTTCAACATTCCACGTATTTACAATCCACCAGAAATTGTCGTGATCGATGTGAATGGTCAAAGATAGTCATCATCGAGTTCCAATATTTAGTTCACCTTTTTTAAAAGAAGGGTATACAAGCTATGTTGCCATTTACTTGTCTTTAAAAAAGGAGGAATGAATTATATGCGCGCAGTAACTTATCAAGGAACTAAGAAGATTGAAGTAAAGGACGTTAGAGATCCCGAAATCGAAAATCGGGAAGAAATCATTGTAAAAATTACATCGACAGCTATTTGTGGATCAGATCTTCATATCTATCAAGGGAATATGCCTACTCGCCCTGGTTTTATTATTGGACATGAGCCTATGGGAATTGTTGAAGAGACTGGACCTGATGTAACTAAAGTGAAAAAGGGTGATCGGGTCGTCCTTCCATTCAATGTATCATGTGGTCACTGCTTTTATTGTGAAAATGAGATGGAGAGTCAGTGCGATAACTCTAACCACGCCCCTCACACTGATGCTGGTGGTTTATTTGGATATACTGAACAGTTTGGAAATCATCCCGGTGGTCAAGCAGAGTTTCTAAAGGTTCCATACGGTAATTTCATGCCGCTTGTCATCCCCGAATCATGTGAGCTTGAAGATGAGGCACTTCTCTTTTTATCTGATGTTATTCCAACAGCATGGTGGAGTTTAGATAATGCTGGCATGAAAGCTGGAGATACGGTAGTGGTTCTCGGATCAGGTCCTGTGGGGTTAATGACTCAAAAATTAGCTTGGGTACGTGGGGCTAAACGGGTTATTGCTGTAGATCCCGAACTCTATCGACTAAATCGGGCAAAACTATCAAATAAAGTAGAAACAATTCTTTTAAAAGATCCAACTGAGACAGGAAAATATATCTATGAGATTACTAATGGCGGGGCAGATGTTGTTATCGACTGTGTGGGTATTGATGGAAAAAAATCTTCAATTGAAAAGATAGAACAAAAACTTATGATCCAAGGCGGTACACTAAGCGCAATCAAAGTAGCAAAAGAAGCGGTTCGTAAATTTGGGGTCGTTCAACTTACCGGGGTATACCCAATGAATTACAATCAGTTTCCGATGGGAGATTTTTTCACCCGAAATGTTACTTTGAAAACAGGACAAGCACCTGTTATTCATTACATGCCTGAGTTATTTCAAATGATCATAGATCAAAAATTTGACCCTACTGACATTATCACGCATCGTTTATCTCTTGAACATGCTGCTGATGCCTATCACTTATTCAATGAGCATTTAGATGACTGCGTAAAAGTAGTATTGAAGCCTTAGTAAAAGGGAGTTCAGTCCAAACTGAACTCCCTTACTCTTCACTACCAGATGATTCGTTCTTCACAACATTGTCGTTCCCGTTCAATCTGGACCGTCGAACGTTCGAACGTCCCGTATTTCCGGATTCGTTCCGTCACTTGTCTCAAGACGTCTTGATCATCCGTCTCTTCTCCAATCAACACGTGACACGTCGCTGCATGCTCGCTCGACGAGATGGACCAGACATGCAAGTCGTGCACTTCTTTCACCCCTTCAACTTTAGCAATCTCTTCTTGCATCGCCCGGACGTCAATCTGTTCCGGCGACCCTTCCATCAAGATATGAATCGCGTCACGCGTCACACGATAACCGCTGATTAAAATCAAAATCGCAACAAAGGCGCTCGCGACCGGGTCCGCCCACGTCCATCCGAACAACATGATGAGGATTGCTGCCGTGATGGCTCCGACCGAGCCGAGCAAATCTCCGAATACGTGCAACAACGCACTCTTCACGTTCAAATTGTCTTTCTCCCCGCGCATTAAAATCCAGGCGGCAAGGATGTTGACGAGCAGCCCGATAATGGCGACGACAAGCATCCCACTACTTAGAATTTCTGGTGGCGCGCTGATTCGTTGGTATGCCTCGACAAGGATATAGATCGAGATGACGAGCAGTGTCAGCCCGTTAATGAATGCCGCTAAAATCTCGAAACGTCGATACCCGAACGTCCGGTTCGGTGTCGCCGCTTTCGCCCCAAATCGAACAGCGAGGAAACTGAGTCCTAACGCCGCCGCATCTCCTAGCATATGCCCCGCATCCGATAATAGCGCCAAACTGTTCGTCCATAGTCCGCCGATCACTTCGACGACCATGAACGCCGCAATCAAGAGAAAGGCGAGTAAGAGCGCCCGCTGATTCGTCGAATGATGGTGATGGTGGTCGTGATCATGATGATGTCCCATAACTGATTCCTCCTTCTACTGTTTATCTTATTCCATTTTAACCAAACATTCAAACGTTCATTTGAATGAAAAACAATAAAAAAACGGGAGAATGAATTCTCCCGCTTTGTCTCATTTTTGCTCCAGACGGACACGCATGACGCCGTTATAAGGGAACAGTTTCAATTGGAGCGTCTCGCCCTCGAACCAAATTCCGGTCGCTTGTTCGCGAGTCGGTTGTAAGTCTGGCGTCGCGGTTGCTTGTTTGTCCCAATCAACGGCCCGTACTTTTTGGTCCCGGACCATGAGGAAGAATCCATCATAGAAATGATACTCGTTCACTTGGTCACGTTGAACGGCAGAAGGACTGCCAAGCTCCGCACGGACAGTTTCGAGATCTTTCCCAATCCAGTCAAGGACGGACTCCGAAGCGTTTGGGACGACTTGTTGCCAAGCGGCAATCACCTCGTCATCCGATAAAGCTGTCGCCTCTGTCGTCACACTTTCTTCTGTGACCCAGCCGGTCAACCGCTCGTTCAACTGAACTTTCACAAATCCACTTACCGTCTCCAACCGTTCAAATCGATCACCCAAGTCGGCTTCATAAACGACCGTGACCCGGTCATCCGCGTATACTTTCGTATACGGTTGCCCGATATAAATCTTATCTGCCGATTCCGTCTCAGCATCAGCATCAGCCGGTTGTTCCGACTCGGAGTCGACCATTTCCGTGGCAATCTCATCCGATTCCGGTAAAGCCGAGTCCTGTTTCTTGTCAATCAGTGCCGCGAACGCGATGATCCCGACCAAGGCGAGCATTAATGCCAATGCCGTCGTGATACGGAACACGCGTTTACGCTTCCGCGTCGTCGCACGCGACAATCTTCCTCCATTCATGTTCTTCACTCCTACTCGATTCGATTCATTTCACTCGTTTCGTCAAATGGTAGGAGGTTTCCTGCTTCATCAAAAAATTTCAATTCATCTTTTGTCAATTCGTCCATCGTTCTGACCATTTGTTCGACATCGACCGGTTCATCGCGCTCATCGTTCTCACGTATGACAATGTGCTCTCCTAATTCAATCGTGCGCGAAGTCAGACGATGAAAGTAGCGGTCGTGGGAAATCAACAATAATCCACCCGGATAGACGGACAACGCCGCCTCGATTTGTTCGCGTGTCGCCACATCTAAATAGTTCGTCGGTTCATCTAATGCCAACAGATGGGCATCCGAGAAGTACAAGATGAGAAACGCGATTCGACACTTTTCTCCCATGCTCGCCTCGGTAATCGGTCGGTGCACTTCATCTCGCCGGAACAAGAAGTGAGCGAGCAACGTCCGCGCCTCCGTCTCTCCGATCTCACTATTGGCGAGTAACGCCTCAAGTAACGTTCCGGTCTCCGGGAGACGCTCGAGCGTTTGAGAGAAATATCCGATCTTCAGACGAGGATGTCGCTTGATCACGCCCGAGTGTGGTAATCGTTCACCGATCAGCACGTTTAATAACGTCGTCTTTCCGCTTCCGTTCGGTCCGGTAATCGAGATCCGCTCTCCTTTATTCATCGAGAAGGAAAACGGTTCATAGAACGGCTTGTCGTATCCAAACGTCACATCCTCACACGTCAGCCACGTTTTCGCTTCGAGCTCATCCGCCGCAAAACGGACGGAGATGGATTTCTCCTCTTTTGGTTTTTGTGGACGATTGTCTTCGAGCTGCCTTAACTTCTGTTCTCTTGCCTTCATTTTGACGGCGAGATTGGCCGCTCCTTTTTGCGCTCCCGGACTGCGGACACTCGCTGTCGCTTTCGCCTTTAAGTGCCACCCTTTATATTGGGCAATCATCTCGAGAAGTTCTGCCTTTCGGTTCTCGTATCGAGCATGTGCTCGCTCGTCACGCACGCGTTCTTCTTCTTTTTGATGTTTATACGCCGTATAGTTTCCCTGATATCGAGTGACTAGTCCGCCTGACAGTTCAAGAATGGTCGTTGCGACATCATCCATTAGTTGACGGTCGTGTGAGATGATGAGCACCGTCCCCTTAAACTGATTCAACCACTTCGTGAGCCAGTCGATCGACTCGAGATCCAGATGGTTCGTCGGTTCGTCGAGCAGGACGAGGTCCACCCGCTTCATCGTCAGTGTTGAGAGCTGAGCTCGCGTCTTCTCGCCTCCACTTAGCTCGTTAATGTTTCGGAAGAGGTGCTCCTCCAGCCCAAGTCGAGTCAATGCTCTTGTCGCCTCTTGTTCCAAGTTGTACACATCGAGTGCGAGCGCCCGTTCATAGGACCGCATGACACGCATCTCGTCACCAGAAGAAACATCTTCATAGAGCGCATATCGTTCTGGATCACTGCGCATCGTCCACTCAAGTACGGTCATGTCTGTCGATTCGATGGTCTGTCGGACGAGTCCGACCTCGCCAAGACATTCAATCTTCCCGGCTTGCGGGGTCAACTCCCCGGTCATGAGTCGGAAGAGCGTCGTCTTCCCACTCCCGTTCAATCCGAATAATACGGCACGCTCTCCAGCCGCGACCTCGAACGAGACCGCGTCAAATAATGGTTTCCGGTCATAGTCAAACCGGACTTGTTTTACTGCTAACATCTGTTTCACCTCGCTTATGAATCCGATACGCGATGAAACAAAAAACACCATCCGCTTCAAAGCGGTGGTGTGAAGGAATCCGTTCAAAGAGGAAAACGAGCGCTTCCCGTATTTGAAAAAATGGACACACTTCACCCGTGACTGTTCAAGCGAACAATGATGATTCGTCTCATCGTTGGAGTGAACGTGTATTTTTCATAGCACGGTGTACCTCTCTTTCCTAAGTTACTGCCACCTTATCAAATTGAAAGCGGATCCGCAAGAGTGTACCCCACAATCTCCCATTTTTTCTACTCCTTTAGGCGGATGCGGTGCATCTGTCCTCGCGATATGATGACAGTATATTCGAACAGTGAGGTGATGCATGATGCGTCGACGCATTCTCGTTCCGAGTGCCGTCTTGGCGAGCGTCGGAACGTTTCTCTATACACGATTCAAACGACAGCTCCCCCGTCCGCGCTTTAAATGGCCGGAACGTCCAGAACTGACAACCATTGATGAGACGCATGTGCAGGCGACGTGGATCGGGCATTCGACGGTCCTCATTCATTGGTATGGGCTCAAGATTTTAACGGACCCCGTCTTCTCAAAACGAATCGGTGTCCATCTCGGACCGCTGACAGTCGGCATGAAACGTCACACCGCTCCGGCCCTCTCCATTGAGGAGGTCGGCCCGGTCGATGTCATCCTACTCAGCCATGCCCATATGGACCACTTTGACCATAAAAGTTTGAAGCGACTCATCACTCGCGAGACGATTGTCGTCTCTGCTCCTGGGACGAGCCGCCTGTTGCGCCGATACCCGAGTCTGCAGACGCTCGAACTGCATCCACATGACAAAGTGACACTTGCGAACGGGCTCGATGTCCGCGCCATTCCCGTCAAGCATTGGGGCAACCGTTTCCCGTGGGACAAACATATGGGGTACAACGGATACCTGCTCAAATACAAAGGGATTCGTATGCTCTTCGCAGGAGACACGGCCTATACCGACTCCTTCAAAGGACTCGCTGACCGTGAACCGATCGACCTCGCCTTCTTCCCAATCGGTGCCTATCAACCGGACTCGTTCCAGGAAGCACACTGTACTCCGGAACAGGCTTGGATGATGTACAAAGAGAGCGGAGCGAAGCGTTTCTTCCCGATGCATTGGGATACGTTCGTCCTTTCTTATGAGCCTGTCGAGGAACCGTATCATCGTCTCGTCGCGGCCGCAAAACTCGACCGTGACCAAATTGTGATCAAGGCGCACGGGGAAAGCATCCGTCTGTAGTTTTTACTTTCCCTTCATCCAAAATTTCGGTAACGTTATAGACGAGAGGGAGGGATTTTTTATGGAATGGACGACGTTGAATAATAACGTCAAGATGCCGATGCTCGGGCTCGGTGTCTATAAGGTCGAAGATGGCGCAGTGACGGTCGATACGGTCAAAGCTGCGCTCGATGCAGACTATCGATTGATCGATACGGCTGCGATTTATCAAAATGAAGAGAGTGTCGGACAAGCGCTTCGTGAAGCAGGCATCCCACGAGAGGACGTCTTTGTGACGACAAAGCTTTGGAACGAGTTCCACGGATTCGACGAGGCGCTCCAAGCGTTTCAGGATAGCTTAAATCGGCTCGGACTCGAGTATGTCGACTTGTTCCTCATCCACTGGCCGATGCCTCGTTTCGGTAAATTCGTCGAAACGTACAAAGCACTCGAACAGCTGTATGAAGAAGGACGCGTCCGAGCAATCGGCGTCTCGAACTTTGAGATCGAGCATTTGGAACAAATCATTCAATCTTGCTCGATCGTCCCGGCCGTGAACCAGGTCGAGATCCATCCATATTTGTCTCAGAAAGAACTGATTGCATTCTGCAAGCGATATGACATCCAAATTCAAGCGTGGAGTCCACTCATGAAAGGACGCGAAGCGCTCGAAGATGAGACGATTGTCAAGGTTGCGAACGCTCACGGCAAGTCACCGGCTCAAGTCATCTTGCGTTGGCATTTACAGAACGGAGTCGCCGTCATTCCAAAATCGGTCACACCGAGTCGAATCAAAGAAAACATACAGGTATTCGACTTCACGTTGACGAAAGAAGAGATGGCGGCCATCGATGCGCTCAATCGTGACGAGCGGACCGGGTCCGACCCGAAAGAGATGCATAAAATCCATTACTGAGGAGTGAATGACATGTTCAAAAAACTGGCTTCTGATTTGACTGGCTTCAGCGACATCGGTGAGGTGATCGACCCGTCCGATTTTGATAAGGCGGACTCGGATGATTATGTCCTCCATGAGGATAACGAAAAGATCTATTTCTTGATCAAATCAAAATCGGATGAATACTGCTTTACAAACTTAGGTATGATTCACCTTGATGGAACGAGTGCGATGAGTTCGAAACGAGTGCTATATCGTTACCCTTACGCACACTATCCGATTAAGCACGTCATGTTCGAGACGGCCGGCACCGTCGACCTCGATGTCGAAGTCAAATTCACAATCGGCGACAAGCCATACTCAATCGATATCAACAAGAAACAAATCGAGCACGTGAAAGATTTGTACAAGGCACTCCTCGCGATTGAAGAGATTCAGCGGGAAGGCCGTCGCATGATGGAGTATGCGAACACATCACTGACTCACTCCGTCTCGATCTTGAGCGGACTTCGTGAAGGTGACATGAACGTGCCGAACACGTTCAAGGAATTGAACGAGCAATCGTTCGATTGGCTACAACGCCACTATCATGAATGGAACCGTAAAGACTTCGGTACGGTTTACGAGAAATACATCAATAACTAAAACAACTCCTCCGCAGACGATTTGTCTTCGGAGGAGTTGTTTTTAGTTCTCATCGATCAATTGCTCGGCCAACCGCTGATACAAGTGGCTCATATGAACGGCAGATGCGATGGCGAGCGTTCGCTTGACATCGCTCTCTTTTTCGAGCGATGTACTTAATAGCGTGTCCGCCTGGGCTTCGAACGCTTCTAGATTCTTCACTTTCTGAGCCTGATAGGCCTCGTAGAAGTCTTCAAGTGAGAACGTCTCATCCGACTCGTTCAACGGTCGGAGCGTCTCCTTAATATCACTGATCGACAAGAGACCTTTCATCTCATAAATCAAACTGAGTAACATCAGATGTTCATTTGTATACTTTTTATTTTTGACGGGATGAAACAACTTGCCCTTGGCATAGTTGTTGATCATCGTCTTCGTCAAAATGGTCTCCTTCTCGTTTCGCTTCATCTTCCCATAATGCTGCTCGAACAGCTGGATGACCTGATCCATGTATAAATTGATGGTCGGCAGCACATCCCGCGGGAGTGTGCCTTCCGTTTCGGTAATGTCCTTCGCTTTCATCTACCTCACCTCACTTCCTAAGTATAAAGAAAACTTCCATTTGTCGAAAGGTACACCTTGCTGTTTGTTCCTCTTCAGCATATCATGTAGTTATCGATACTACATGATGTGATAAGGAGTGTTTTACATGCATTCGATTTTCCGTGAACCCATCAACGCACTGACGCATCTTGCCGGTGCGGTACTGGCTTTCATCGCCCTCATCGCGATGGTCGTCAAAGCCTCGTTACTCGGCTCGCCGCTTGCCATTATGGCCGCGATTCTATTCGGGATCAGCCTCGTCTTTCTTTACTTATCGTCAGGTCTTTACCATAGCATCATCGCCTCACCGAACGTCATCGCTTTCTTCCGGAGAATCGATCATGCGATGATTTACGCATTGATTGCGGGTACATACGCACCGCTCACGTTACTCGCGCTCGAAGGACCGACGCGGTGGGTCCTCTTCGGTACCGTACACGCACTCGCCTTGTTCGGCATTATCTTCAAACTCGTTTGGTTCCATGCCCCGCGTTTCTTGTCGACCGCGCTCTATATCGGGATGGGCTGGCTGTCCGTCTTTTTTATCGGACCGCTCCATGACGTAATCGGCAACGCCGGTATCTTCTGGCTCGTCCTCGGTGGCGTCATGTATACCATTGGTGGACTCATTTACGGGTTCAAGCCAAAATTCGTCAACTGGCGAGGCTGGGGCTTCCATGAGGTGTTCCATCTGTTCATCTTGTTCGGAAGCTTCGCCCACTTCGTCTGTGTGTTTTGGTACGTCTTTTAAGTCCTCCTCGTGGAGGGCTTTTTTCATGAGCCGTTTCCTGTACTTTGAATTCAAGATTTCCTACACTAAGGACAGGAGGGATTCATCATGAAAATTGAAGTATGGTCAGATTATGTCTGCCCGTTTTGTTATATCGGTAAGCGTCGTCTAGAAGAGGCGCTCGAACAGTTCCCACAGGCAGACCAAGTGGAAGTCGAATTCAAGAGTTTCGAACTCGACCCGAACGCCCCGACGAATGATTCACGTACCATCTATGAGGCACTCGCAACGAAATATCGGATGCCGATCGAACAGGCAAAAGGAACGACTGCACAAGTCGCCGCTCAGGCCCGCGAAGTCGGACTCGATTACGATTTTGAGAACATGGTCGTGACGGGTACGCTCGACTCGCATCGTTTGACGCATTACGCGAAAACGGTCGGGAAAGAAAAAGAATTGTCGGAAGCGTTGCTTCAGGCGTATTTTGTCGACGCGAAACACATCGGGAATCACGATGTGCTACTTGAAATCGCGACAAGCGTCGGACTCGAACGTGACGCCGTGCGTGACGTCTTGACGACTGACGTGTATACGGAAGACGTCCGTGCCGAAGAGAAACGCGCAAGCGACCTCGGCATCACGGGTGTCCCGTTCTTCGTATTCGACAACAAATATGGGGTGTCTGGTGCTCAGCCGACGGAAGCGTTCACGCAAGTGCTCGAAAAAGTCTGGTCTGAGAACAATCCGACGATCCAAGTCCTTTCGAACGGCGCGACGTGCACCGACGACAACTGTGATATTTGATTGATGAAGAAGCCGACGTTTGGCTTCTTTTTTGTGGCTAAATGAATCATTCTCAAGCATAATTATTATCAACAGATAAGAATCGAGGAATACATCTATGTGGAAAAATCGGAACGTCTGGATCATCTTGACGGGCGAATTCGTCGCCGGTCTTGGTCTATGGCTCGGCATCATCGGGAACTTGGAATTTATGCAAGACCGCGTCCCCTCTGACTTTGTGAAGGCGGTCATTCTCGCCATCGGCTTACTTGCCGGGGTCGCCATCGGTCCGCTCGCGGGTCGCTTGACCGACCAAGGTTCTAAGAAAAAAATCATGCTCATCTCGAGCATCGTCCGGGCGCTCAGCGTGATTTTCATGTTCGTCGCCATCGAGACGAATTCGGTCGTGTGGATGGTCATCTTCTTGATTATCTTACAGGGATCGGCCGCTTTTTATTTCCCTGCCCTTCAGGCAGCGATTCCGCTCATCGTGAAAGAACGGGAACTTCTTGCCTTGAACGGCGTTCATATGAATGTGTCTACCTTGTCGCGTGTCATCGGGACGGCGATTGCAGGTGTCCTTTTGACACTGATCTCGCTCCGTAACGTCTACGCGCTCTCGCTCGTCGCCTACCTGTTGCTAGCGGTGGCGACGCTCTTCTTGAAACTCGATGAGACGAAAACGCCCTCGGCGAAAAAGGTCGATGCGAAAGCGTCGAGCGGTTTCAAAGACGTCTTCCCAATCATCAAATCGATTCCCGTCATCTTCATGACGCTCGTCATGACGCTCATCCCACTCCTCTTCCTCGGAGGGTTCAACTTGCTCGTCATCAATATCAGTGAGCTGCAGGATTCGACGGCGATTAAAGGATGGATTTATACGGCAGAAGGACTCGCCTTCATGACAGGTGCCTTTATGATTAAACGGATCGGAGAAAAATTCTCGGCGTTCTCGATTTTATTCTCGTTCTCGTTTTTAATCGGTGTCGCCCAACTGATGCTCTATTTTGCGGACATCCCGTTCATGTCCATTGCTGCGTTCGTTCTCTTCGGCTTCTCGGTCGGATGCTTCTTCCCGACGGCGGTCACGATTTTCCAGACACGGATGCCAAAAGAATATCACGGTCGTTTCTTCTCGTTCCGAAACATGCTCGACCGGATTATCTTCCAAGTCGTCCTTCTCGTGACAGGATTCTTCCTCGACTTGATTGGACTTCAGCTCATGGTCGTCTTGTTCGGAATCAGTTCGATCGCGATGACCGGCGCATTTCTTGTATACACGAGAAAGCATCAATTGCATATCGAGGAAGATTCCACAGAGAAGATGTCTTCCTAACAAAAAAACAAGCGGTGACCAAGGTCATCGCTTGTTTGCGTCTTTGAGCTCTCGCCACCACGTCGTCGTATCATTCCGACCGTCGAGCGTGATTCTCTCCCCGATTTTTGGAGTGAGGACGACTTCTTTTGGTAAGAGAGACGACATCTGTTCCGCTGGGTCGAACCAATCGTGGAACGACAGCGTGAACGCCCCCCAATGGATCGGCATCATTTGGTCGGCCCGTAAATCGTGAAACGCTTGCGCGGTCTCTTCCGGTTGCATATGGACGTCTGGCCAGCGCACGTCATATTGCCCGCATTCAAGTGCGGCAAAATCAAACGGCCCGTACTGTTCGCCAATCATCTTGAAATGCGGCGCGTAGCCACTATCCCCACTGAAGAAGAGCCGATCTGTCTCACCTAGGACGACCCATGATGCCCAGAGTGTGCTGTTGCGGTCCGTCAACGAGCGACCGGAGAAGTGACGCGCCGGCGTACAGACGAATGTCCACGACCCTAACGCATACGACTCGCCCCAATCCCGTTCTACGATTCGTTCTGCCCCGACACCCCATCGTTTCAAATGACTCCCTACCCCGAGCGGTACGATGAACATGGCGACCTTGTCTTGGATGGCAAGAATCGTTCCATAATCGAGATGGTCGTAATGGTCATGTGTCAATAAGACGACATCGATTTCGGGCAAGTCCTCTAGTTCGAACGGCAAGTCTTCACTGAAGCGTTCGTTTTTAGCGAACGGGAGTGGGGATGGGCTACGTCCAAACATCGGATCGACGAGCATCGTCTTCCCGTCCATTTGTACCATGAGCGCCGAATGACCGAGCCAATAGATTCTTGTGAAGCTCGAGTCCGTCTTCTCCTCAAAATCGATTGGCACGATCGGAAGACGTTCGGTAGGCTTACGCAGTGACGTCACATCACGATAGTCGCGCGCCATCGACACCATGTCTTGCGCAGAGAAGTTCATCGGTGTCTCATATTGATTACGGAACTTTCCATTGATTCGGTTCGGAGATTGAAGCGATTTCGGCTTTCGTCCAAGTGGTTTGTACTGTGTCAGAATCGTTCCGGTGACAGCCGCCATTCCAACCAATGAGAGCAACATCGTCTTTTTCATGTAGGTCCTCTTTTCTAATAGTTCGTTGAATTGATTATAGCGTGCCTTCGCCGTTTCTATCCGAGAAAGTATGTCGATTCGCTTATCTTTCAAAAAAATGGCGTGCTCTTCATTGAGCATTCTGGTTATTCCATTATATCAGTTCTCTTAAACCAAAAAGACCTGCTCACCCGTGTTTGGTGGAGCAGGTCTTCGGTTAAGATTTTTGCAAGATTTTAATGTCGTTGATGATGTCTTCGGTCGGAACGTTTTGGAAACCAGGATACGCCTTGATGATCTTTCCTTCCTGGTCGACCAAATAGAAATACGTACCGTGGTCGACTTGTGTACCTTCGTCAGGCTTCCGGACGAGCGCCTTGAAGTTCTGTTGGGCAAACGTTTCAATCTCGTCTTGCGAGTAACCTGAGAGGAACTGCCAATCTGCTTTCGCAAGGTCATAGCCACTCATAAACTCTTTCATCTTCTCCGGAGTGTCCACCGTCGGGTCGACGCTGAAGGAAACGAATTGCACGTCTTCGACGCCCTCTTCTTCAAGCGCTTCATTCAGCTTTGTCATATTGTATGTCATCGGTGGACAGACGGTCTCACAGCTTGTGAAAACGAAATCCGCCATCCACACTTTCCCTTTTAAATCGTCAAGACTGACCATTTCTTCATCTTGATTCGTATATTCGAACGATTCGACTTCCCAGTTGAGCGGATCCTCAATCTCTTGACCGCATCCTGCTAGGACGATAAGCATCGTCGTCAAACCAATCATCCACCATTTCTTCACACATGCCAACTCCTTATCGCTTTTTGACGTTCCACATGAGGATCGTGATGAGCGTGAAAGCTGTCAATGCGAGGAACGGGATTGTGATGAACCCGAGCCAGTTAATGTATTGACCGCTACACGGAACTCCTTGTGCACAAGGTTGAATTTCTGCAAAACCTGGCACTTTCTGTACCAAGTAATGGTAAAGTGATACGAAACCGCCTATGATAGTAAGCGGTAACACATATTTCCGAACCGCCCGATCTTCCGTGAAGACGGCAATCCCCAAGAGGATGGTCAGCGGATACATAAAGATACGTTGAATCCAACATAGCTCACATGGCACGAACTCCCGGATCTCACTGAAGTAGAGACTGCCGAGCGTCGCCGTCAACGAGACGAGCCAAGCGAGGTATAACCCATACTTTTCGAGAAATGATTTCATCTTACAAATCCTGCTCGATCAGCTCTTGGATTTTTTCGTAATCGAACGGGTCTTCGAGCATCACACCGTTGATCATGATAGACGGCGTGAATTGGACACCGTTCTCTTTTACAAGACCATCATCCGTACTGACTTTTTCAAGCACGGTCGATTCTTCCCCAAGGTCTTGCTCAAACTTCGCCAAGTCGACCGATGTCGTCGTCTTGCTTGCGATTTCTTTCAGCTTCTCGACGGTCACCCACGCATTGTCGTGTTGTTGTGATTCCGGTTGCGCATCGTAGAGCGCCTTATGGAACTTCCAGAACGACTCAGGATCTTGCTCGTATACCGACTCGGAAGCGAGGGATGCCAAAATTGATTCTTGTTCATGGAACAAGACGTTAATATAGCTGAAGCTGACGTCTTCCTTGTCGAGATAATCCGCTTTCAGTTGCGGGTAAATCGTTTCACCCCACTGTTTACACGAAGGACACTTGTAATCTCCGAACTCGACGACGGATACTTTCGCATCCGGGTTTCCGAGTGTCGGTTGTCCTTCAATCGAGACGTGATCGCCACGCTCGGCTGTCGTCGACTCATCTTGGTTGAGTAAGACGAACACCAATGCGATTAACGCGACCGCAACGATGGTCAAGATGACCAACAATTGATTCTTTTTCATTCTCTTCACCTCTATCTATTTTGACTCGTCTTTCATTATAGCGGAAGCTCTTCTTCCTATCATGATATCGACTCGTTTTTCATAATTCTCTTCAATTCAAGCTTTAGGAGGTTTATTTACGCATGATCAAGTCTTTTACGATGCGCCTCGGACTCATTTTGGCGCTCAGCATTGCCACGCTCGTCTTTTTACTGACAATCGCCCTCACTTCTCTCATCAGTCATAGGGCATCTGATTCACTCGAACAAGAAATCGGGGAACGCCTCTCGACGACATCGCATCAGTTGGCGGACAAGCTCGATTTTTATATGTGGTCACGCTATCAAGAAGTCCAACTCTTACAAGGTCTCGATTTAGAGGACCGAGATGAAACACGTCGACTCCTCGATCAAGTCCAGACGAACATCCCCGCCTTCTCATGGATGGGCGTCACGGATGCGGCCGGGACCGTCGTCGCTTCGACGAACGGGATTCTCGAGGGAGCCTCGATTGCCGAACGACCGGTTTATCTCAAAGCACAAGATGCTCCCTTTATCGGAGATGTCCACGAGGCGGTCCTCTTAGCTGAATTATTGCCTAATCCGACGGGGGAACCCCTTCAATTCGTCGATATCAGTGTCCCGCTTTTCCAGGACGGCTCGTTTCAAGGGGTACTTGCCACTCATTTAAGCTGGGCCTGGGGGAAAGAAGTACTCGAACATTTCAATCGAACGCTTCATGAACAAGTCGATGATACGGATTTATTCGTCATCAGTGAACGAGACAGTGTCGTGCTCCTCGGTCCAGACGACATGGTCGGAAAACCACTCCCTGTATCCTTTACAGAAGGCGCCTCCGTGAAAGAGTGGGATGACGGTCAAGACTATCTGACAGGCATGTCAATCGGAGAAGGATATGATGAATATCCTGGACTTGGTTGGCAGGTCGTCGTCCGTCAGCCGACGGCAGTCGCGTTTGCACCAGTCGAGACACTTGAAACGAGAATTCTATGGATTGGTTTATTGGCCTCACTTGTGACGGCTGTACTCGGTTGGCTACTCGCTTCGATCGTGACGAGACCGTTGAAGCGAATCACCGAAACGGCTTCGCTCATGGAACAAGGGAAAGCAAACACGTTTCCCCATCAATCAGGAATCAAAGAGATTGAGTCGCTCGCGTTCGCGCTCGAATCGCTCGTCACCTCCCTTACGGAGTCAGAGTCGGAACGGGTACACTTTGAAAAACTAGCGAATCGTGACGCACTGACCGGTCTTTCAAATCGGGTCGCCCTACGTGAGCAGCTGAATCAACTACACACCTCGAAAGAACCGTACGTCTTCTTCTATCTCGACCTCGATGGCTTCAAGGCGGTGAATGATACATATGGTCATGGGGGCGGGGACGAGGTTTTGGTCGAGGTCGCACAACGGTTACGGGCTCTGCCCATCGAGGAGGTCTATCCCGTTCGATTGAGCGGAGACGAGTTCTTCCTCATGTTCCCAAGGACTGAGCGTTCGACCCAACAAATTCGGGAGGTTGGAAACACACTCATCGATACAATTTCTAAACCGATTACGCTAGACATCGCATCGGTGAAAGTCGGGGCTAGTATCGGGGTGTCCATTTGGAGTCCACCGGAACCACCACACATTGCCATCGAACAAGCGGACGACGCGTTATATCGGTCAAAAGCGAACGGGAAACATCAACTTTCTTTCCATGAGTCGCTTTCGTGACATCGTTTCTCCATACGAAAAGGAGTTCGTGATGAACTCCTTTTGCTTATTCTTCCGTATTCGTATTCACGTCTCCCTTCTGTTCTTCCTCTTCTGGCATCGGTTCTAAATCCAGCGTATACACGTATTCTCCCCCAAAGTTATTCAAGATGAACAACTCTTCTTCCGCACGTGTCGCCAGTCCGTTCGAGAATCCGATGGCGGCATACATTTCCTCTAACAAAACGTCCTGCTCTTTATCGATTTCATCGAAGATGGCTTGTTCCCAGCGTTCAATGATACCACCGAGTTGAAGATAGTCATCGTTTTTGATTTTATTCTTGTCACGCAACAACTCCAAATAGTCACGAACCTCTTTCAGATTGTCATGCGTCATCGGGATGGCACCCGCTTTTTCTGTCGCCAAGATTTTTTGATGGGTCATCAGATGCATCGCGTCAATAAGATTCCCTTTGTTCAGCTTTTTGGGATCATCAAAGATGAGTCCCGTCGTCTCCTGTGGATTGATGCGGCGCGTCACATTTTGACGCCGCCCGAGTGGGTCTTCTTCCTTGATGATATCAATCAATTCGAGTGCTCGCGTGTAGTCTTCTTCCGTCATCTGCTCCCGGTCAAGTTCATTTGGATTCGGTCCACTCCAATATGTATAGCCAACATAGGAAGCAATCCCGATGACGACAAGTCCCGTCAGTGCAACCCACCAAAACGCTTTTTTCCGTTTCATTCTGTCCCCACACCCTTTTCTAGCTATTCTCCATCAAGGATAACATATTTACCCAACAACAAATCCCATAAAAAGGGTTTCAATATAACCTTACAAAAAAAACACTCGCCCCTACATAGGAGCGAGTACCTTCTCGTTTTACGCTTCGAACAATAATTGTTCTGGATCTTCAATCATGTCTTTAATGTGCTTGAGGAATGTCACAGCCTCACGACCATCTACGATTCGGTGGTCATACGAGAGTGCCACGTACATCATCGGACGGTTCTCCATTGTATCCGCATCGATGGCGACTGGACGGAGTTGAATCGAGTGCATCCCAAGGATAGCGACTTGCGGTCCGTTCAAGATTGGTGTCGAGAGGAGTGAACCGAACACGCCACCGTTTGTGATCGTGAACGTACCACCTGTCAAATCACTCAACCCGAGTTTGTTGTTACGCGCTTTGTCCGCGAGGTGAAGGATATCTTTCTCGATCTCCCCGAAGTTTTTGCGGTCCGCTTCACGGACGACCGGAACGACGAGACCATCTGGAGCCGAAACGGCGATTCCGATGTCATAATATTTCTTCAAGACGATTTCGTTACCTTGGATCTCAGCGTTCAAGTAAGGCATCCGCTTGAGAGCCGCCACTGCTGCTTTCGTGAAGAATGACATGAAGCCGAGTTTGACATCGTTGTCTTTCACGAACTTCTCTTGGCGACGTTTACGAAGTGCCATGACCGCAGACATGTCGATTTCATTGAACGTCGTGAGCATCGCTGCCGTCTGTTGCACTTCAACGAGACGGTTCGCAATCGTCTGACGGCGACGTGTCATTTTGATGCGCTCTTCTTCTTTTCCATTTGCAGCTGCAGCTGGTTGTGGTGCCGAAGCTGCCGCCGCTGGTTTCTGCTCTTTCACAGCCGGTTTCTCTTCATGTCTCGATACATCATGGACGTTGATGCGCCCGATTGGATCATTCGTTTGAACGGCTGAGAGATCGATGCCTTTCTCACGAGCGAGTTTACGTGCAGCCGGTGTCGCGATTGGTCCTTTACCCGGGCTCGCCACGTGCTCTTCACGTTTCTCGACTTTCTTGCCTTCTTCAATAGACTCTGTCTTTTTCTCAGTCGGTGCTTCTGTTTTCGTTTCTGTCGCGTTTTCCGTCTTCGTCTTCGTCGCGACAGCCGTTCCGCCACCAGAACCTGAACCGAGACGTGCGATGACTTCACCGACTTGAACCGTGTCCCCTTCTCCGGCAAGTTGCTCTTCTAACACACCCGCTTCGTCAGCCGGGACTTCGATATTGACTTTATCTGTCTCGAGCTCGACGATGGCTTCACCTTTTTCGACTTGGTCGCCTGGCTGTTTGAGCCATGTCGCGACCGTTCCTTCCGTAATGGACTCTGCTAACTCCGGTACTTTGATTTCGATCACAATGAGTTCCCCCTTAACTTATTTACGATCTTTTTGATATGTGCTCGTGCCTGCACCGCTCGAGACGACGTCACGAGAGAGTGCTTCACGGATGATGCGTGCTTGTTCTTGTTTATGAGCTGTCGGATTCCCTTCAGCCGGACTCGAACGACGGCGACGACCGATATAACGGACATCGAGTCGGTTCGTTGTGACCGCTTCTAAACGAGGCTCGATATATGTCCAAGCCCCCATGTTTTTCGGTTCTTCCTGAACCCAGACGATTTCACGCGCGTTCGGATAACGGCTGATGACGTCACGAATCTCACGAACCGGGAACGGATAGATTTCTTCGACCCGGACGATATGCAAGAAGTCGAGTGACTCTTCTGACTTGCCGACCGCTTCCGCGAGGTCGATTGCCATTTTCCCTGTACAGAAAACAAGACGTTCGACTTTCTCTGTGTTTTCCCCGAGACCTGGTTGTTCGACGATTGGTTTAAAGCTCTCTTCCGTGAACGCCTCGACTGGTGACGTGGCGAGCGGATGACGAAGCAGACTCTTCGGTGTCATGATGATCATCGGACGAATCTCTTCTTTCCCGAGCATCTCTGCTTGACGACGAAGAATATGGAAGTACTGTGCCGCAGACGAAAGGTTTGCGACTGTCCAGTTTTTCTCCCCGGCAAGTGTCAAGTAACGTTCCATACGTGCACTTGAGTGCTCCGGCCCTTGTCCTTCGTAACCGTGCGGTAAGAGCATGACGAGGCCTGACTTTTGGCCCCATTTCGCGCGTCCCGCCGAGATGAACTGGTCGAACATGACTTGTGCCGAGTTCGCGAAGTCACCGTATTGTGCTTCCCACAGGACGAGTGTATCTTGTGCGAATACGTTGTAGCCATATTCAAATCCAAGCACCGAACCTTCTGAGAGCGGGCTGTTATAGACCGAGAACGATGCTTTCGCCGTCGACAACTCATGGAGTGGCGAGAATTTCTTACCTGACTCGACATCGTTCAACATGATGTTCCGTTGGGCGAACGTTCCGCGCTCTGAATCTTGACCGCTCAAGCGGACCGGCGTACCATCTGAAAGAATTGACGCGAAGGCGAGCGTCTCCGCATGACCCCAGTCAATTTTTCCACCTTCGCTGAACGCATCACGACGACGGTCGAGTACTTTTTGAAGCTTATGGAAGACACCAAAGCCTTCCGGCCAGTTCAATAACTCTTCATTCAATTGCGTGAGGAATTCTCGTTCGACGCTCGTATCGACTTTCGGGAATCCTTTATGGACCGCATCCGGTAACACGATGTCTGCATCCTCTTCTTCAGAAGGAACGAGATCACGTGCCGCCTTTAATGCCTCTTCGATTTTTTGTTCGATTTGCGCCTTCTCATCTTTCGTCATGACGCCTTCTTCCTCAAGTCGTGCGGCATAGACGTGACGGACAGACTGGTGTCCTTTGATGGCTTTGTAAAGGACCGGGTTCGTGTTCATCGGTTCGTCCATTTCGTTGTGACCGTATCGGCGGTACCCGATCAAGTCGACCAAGATATCTTTATGGAACTTGGCACGATACTCACTGATCAACTTCGCGACGGCAACACATGCCTCCGGATCATCCGCATTCACATGGAAGACCGGAATCTCGTAGCCTTTGGCGATATCACTTGCGTAACGCGTCGACCGTGAATCGTTCGGGTCCGTTGTGAAACCGATTGTGTTGTTGGCGATGACGTGAACCGTCCCACCTGTACGGTAACCCGTCAAGTTTGTCATGTTGAGTGTCTCCGCGACGATGCCTTGTCCTGGGAAGGCCGCATCTCCGTGGATCAAGATTGAGGCTGCCAAATCGTCGTGCTGTACAGCCGATCCTTTTTCAGAACGGTCATCTTGTGCGGCACGCGTGTATCCTTCGACGACCGACCCGACGAACTCGAGGTGACTCGGGTTGTTCGCCAAGTTGAGACGGACTTCTTTTTGCTGTTCGACCACTTTCCGGTCAAGACCGAGGTGATATTTCACATCGCCTGACCAACCGAAGTTGATGCCGATTGACCCTTCAGATGGGATCAATTCTTTGTTCGGTGCGTGCTGGAACTCCGCAAAAATCATTTCGTATGGTTTGCCGAGAACATGGGCAAGTACGTTCAAACGTCCACGGTGGGCCATCCCGATGTTGATATGTTCCGAACCGCTCGAAATGAGGCCTCCGACCATCGCATCGAGAAGTGGCACCATCGCATCCAATCCTTCGATCGAGAAGCGTTTTTGTCCGACGTATGTTTTATGAAGGAATGATTCAAACAGTTCTGTTTCAGCCAAACGTTTGAATAACTCAATTTTTTCTTCTTTCGAGAAGGTTTGCTGTAACGCCCCTTGTTCGACTTGACGACGAATCCACTTCTTCTCTTCCATGTCATCTAAGTGACGGAGTTCGATGGCGACCGTTCCTGTATAAACGTCAAGCAAGTGACGGAATAGTTCCAAGGCGCTCGCGTTTGGTTTTGGTGCATCATCTGATAAAAGGCGGGCTGGAATTTGTTTTAAGTCTTCTTCTGTCAAATCATAGCGTGACAGTTCGAATAACTCCTGCTCGCGCGGATGGTCTTTTAGTGGATAAATATCAGCTGCTTTATGACCGAAAGCACGGATGTCGTTGATGAGCCGTGTCGCCGAAACGACCTTCTCTAAATCAAACGATGGACCCGAGACTGGAACTTCTGTCGGTGTCGACGTTTCCGGTGCCCCAAATTCGTCAAAATATCGGCGCGTTTCTTCATCGACCGATGATGGGTCTTCCAAATATTGTTCGTACAGTTCAATGATGTAGCCTAAGTTAGGACCATAAAATGCTTGCGATTTCTCGTGAACATTCGACGACTCTCCCATTGAATAAATCCCCCTTATCCATTCCTAAACGTTCAATCTGTGAACGCTTTCATTTTAACATGTAGCCCGAAGCAGTTCACCTTTCTCCTACCCTGGTGAACAAAACCAAATCTTGCCTCTTACGCTCAACTTCATACTACACCTTTCGTCGCAGAAAGACCCTTACAAATTCACAATTCGTCCATACTATTTCAATAAGTTTTGCTTATCGATAAATTGTGTCTTGATGTATTTGTTTCAACAATTTCAAAAAAAAGATGAAACCTTATTTCAAACAGCCTCGTAATAGGGAGTGTAGGCATTACACTATTACTCTTAACAGAAAGCTAGGTGACCACATGTTATCCGTACAAAATGTCCATAAAAAGATGGGAAAAGCAACGGTATTGACAAATGTCAGTTTTGACGTTGTTCCAGGAGAAATTTTCGGATTCCTCGGACCGAACGGCGCCGGGAAGACGACAACTATTCGAATCATCACAGGTCTCATGCCTGCGACGCACGGGACCGTGACAGTCGATGGGTATGACGTGGCGAACAACCGCCAAGAAGCGCTCAGCCGAATCGGGGCCATCGTCGAGAATCCTGCATTCTATCCGTACATGACGGGCCGGGAAAACTTGATTCATGCGATGAACTTGATTCCGAACTTGAAAAAAGTCGACTTGAATGCACTCGGTGCCCTCGTCGGACTCGACGGAAAGCTCGATATGAAAGTCAAACAGTACTCACTCGGGATGAAACAGCGCCTCGGGATTGCCCGTGCCTTGTTGCATAACCCAAAAGTGCTCATCTTAGATGAGCCGACGAACGGTCTTGACCCAGCCGGGATCGCCGACCTTCGGAATTACTTACGCCATCTTGCGGACCACCGCGGAATCGCCATCCTTATCTCGAGCCATTTATTGAGCGAGATGGAATTGATCACCGACCGTTTCGCAATCATTGACCAAGGACAAATCAAGTCAGTGGAAGACGGACAGACGAAGGCTGACAGCGTCATCCTCTGTAAAGTTGCCAAGGAACAGATGAACGAGGCACTTGACGTCGCAGCACTCGCCTTCGATGATGTGAAAATCGTCCAGCAGTCTGCCGAGTCGTTTATCGTACCGCGTCAAGAGACAGACATTCCGGTCTTACTGAAACAATTAATCGAGCGCGATATCGCCGTCTATCAAATTGGCATGAAACACGAGTCACTCGAAGAACAATTCTTGAAATTGACGAAAAAAGAAGGAGGTACGAACAATGCGTTCATTACTCAGCAATGAATGGATGAAATGGCGTCGTACGATTAAACCATACGTCGCCCTAGGCGTGTATACAGCAATCATCCTCATCGTATACGCTGTATTGGCCAGTGGTGAAGGTACACCAGAAGCGGCATCATTCTTTGAATTTTCAACGATGGGTGCCATCGCTTTCTTGAGTATTTTTACGATTGTCTTTACGGCCGAGATGGTCGGGAACGAATTGAAATTTGATACGTTGAAACACTTGTTGATGAGCCCGTACTCTCGCGACCGCATCTTATTGTCGAAGCTCGTCATGGCCGTCCTCGTCATGTTGCTCCAATTCGTCTTTATCTTGGTCGTCGCGTTCGGGTTCTCACTCACGTTAGACGGCTCTGTCACATGGGATGTCGTCCGTCCGATCCTCATCAGTGTGAGCGGACCGATCTTCATCATCTTCTTGACGCTCATGTTCTCGGTCGTCTTCAAGTCGGTCGGCGTCGTCATCGGTTTCACGGTACTCGCAAACTTCGCCTCAAGTATCATCGGCGGTCTTCTCGTCGCTTGGAAACCTGAGCTTGCGAAATGGATTGTCTTCTTGCATACAGACCTTTCCATCTATGACGTCAACCCAGAGTTTATGAAAGCGATGGACGCTACGATGGGCTTCTCGATTTTCTATGTCGCCCTTCATATCATCGCCTTCTATCTCATCACGGCATTTATGTTCCGCAGTAAAACGTTCGCTGAATAAGCATACTTCAAATGAAAAAGTGGTACCTCTTTGCTATAGGAGTTTTATAGTAAGGAGGTATTTCTATGTCTAGGACGGCATTACTCATTATTGATTTGTTCAATGATTTTGATTTTGAAGGTGGCGACATGCTACGTAAACATACGGAAGCGATTGTTGAACCGATTCTCGAGCTTAAAAAGCACTTTAAAGAGTTGGACTTGCCCGTCATTTATTGTAATGATAACTTCGGACAATGGAAAGATAGCACGGAAGACATCATTGAGTATGTAAAGGCTTCTAAGGGTGAACATATTGCCTCGCAAATCGAACCGGAAGATGAAGAGTATTTTATTATAAAACCAAGGCACTCCACTTTCTTTGGAACTCAGTTAGATATTTTACTTCGTCAGTTAAACGTGACGAAATTGATTTTAACCGGAGTCGCGACGGATATTTGTATCCTCTTTTCTGCAAATGATGCATATATGCGTGACTATGATATATATGTACCTCGTGATTGTGTGGCGGCAGAAACATCAAAACGTCACGAAAGTGCCTTGACGATTATCGATAAAGCACTGGGAATTGAAATATCTCCTGTGTCTGAATATATGAGTCACATTCAAAAGTGATTTATAGTAATCAGCGTGGTCACAAAATCCCAACATTTAGAACGTTTTCAAGCTCTTCTTTTAAGCTATTCTTAAGTTATAACGGTCAGTAAAGGGTGTGATATTTTGTACCTAACAATCGGATTAGCCTTGCTCGTCTGTTTGATTGCAATGATTTTCACTATTATGGTCGGGCTCGGGAAAGACCGCTCCACGTACAGTCAAAAGAAGAGCTGGTCGATGGTATCTTGGCTCTACATCATCTTGCTCCCTGTCTCGTTCATCGGACTCGGACTCCTCTACTATTTCATTACGAAATAACACAAAAATCACGATGCCAGCATATAGGCATCGTGATTTTTTTATGCAATCAAGTCACTCCAGATTTTGATGGTACTCGCCAAGATGAGTAGCGCTAAAATCCATTGGAGTGCTTTTGTATTCATATTCTTCCCGACATTCGCCCCGATTGGAGCGGCAATCAGGCTCGCGATAATCATAATGACGGCCGGACCCCAGACAATTTGATCGGTGATGATCTTACCGAACGTCGAGCCAATCGACGAGATGAAGGTGATGGCGAGAGAACTCGCAATCGCCATCTTCGTCGGGATGCGTAAGACGACAAGCATGATCGGCATGAGAATGAAGGCTCCCGCTGCCCCGACGATTCCTGCGGCGATTCCTACAATGGAGGCAGAGCTTGCTGCGATCACTTTGTTGAACCGGACTTGGTCGAGTGGCATATCGTCCACTTGTGGCTTCGGCAAGAACATCATGATTGTGGCAATCGTTGCGAGTACGGCATAGACGACATTGATCATCACTTCCGAAAGAATCGTCGATCCGTATCCACCGATGAAGCTACCAATTAATACCGACACCCCCATGTAAAGAATCAACTGCTTGTTTAAGTATCCACCTTTACGATAAGCATAAATCCCGCCGATTGTCGCAAAGAACACTTGAATCGCACTGATTCCGGATACTTCATGCGCGCTGAAAGCCGCGAACCCTAGAATCGGTGGAATGTATAGCAACATCGGATACTTGATGATCGATCCACCAATCCCGACCATCCCAGAAATGAACGACCCGATAAATCCAATTAGAAAGATTGTAATGATAAACCCGAACTCCATATAGACTCCTCCATTTGCTCTCGTCTTCTCTACTTATTCAATCGATTCCCAGGCCATCATCCCGCCTGATACGTCATAGATTTCCGTATAGCCGGCATCCTGTAATTGACTAGCAGCCTGGGCACTTCGGTTACCGCTCCGACAGATCACATAGATTGGTTCGTCTTTCGGATAAGGCAGTTGATTTGCATCTAATGAAGAAAGTGATGCGTTCACCGCCCCTTCGATATGCCCCCCCTCGTATTCAGACGATTCTCGTACGTCAAGGAGTGTTATTTCTTCGTTTTCCAATTTGTTTTGTAGAGTTTTAACGTCAATTCTCGTAATTTCATCCTTTTCTGATGTGGTTACAAAGATAAAAATCGCCATTAAAGCCAAAACTCCGACAAATAAGGAAATTCTCTTCATGTTTTACCCTCCAATTCTTTTCACTTGCGCTCATTATACCTTATGGGGTATATTAAAGCCAACGAAACATTCTCGTTGCCAAAAACCTTAACCATGAAAAGGAGATCACAGACTCATGAAGACGATTACGACTACTGAATTAGAAGCGTTACTTCAAGCAGACGACTCACTCAACCTCATCGATGTGCGAGAGGTAGACGAATATGCTGGAGGTCACATCAAACAAGCGAAGAACGTACCACTTTCTGAATTCGGGGCAAAAGTCGATGAGCTCGATCGCTCTAAACCGATTCACGTCATTTGCGCAGCCGGCGGACGCAGCATGAACGCATCTGCCTATCTCGATTCACTCGGATTCGATGTCACGAACGTCGACGGTGGGATGATGAGCTGGCAAGGCGAAGTCGAATAAACGATTACATCCATAGGGGGAAATTGATATGCTATTACGTTATTTTTATGATGAAAAATTAGCACAAGCTTCATATATGGTCGGTTGCCAAATGACGGGAGAAGCCATCGTCATCGACCCGGCCCGTAACATCGAACCTTATCTTCAAGAAGCGAAAAAAGAAGGTATGAACATCGTCGCAACGGCAGAGACGCATATCCATGCGGACTTTGTATCGGGATCACTCGAACTCGCGAAGCGCACAGGTTCGAAAGCCTACCTATCAGACGAAGGTGATGCTTCTTGGAAGTATGCATTCGCGAAAGAAATTGACGCACAGCTCGTCAAAGAAGGCGACACGTTCAAAATCGGAAACGTGACACTTGAAGTCATGCACACACCGGGTCACACACCGGAACATATCTCGTTCCTCCTTTATGACCGGAACCAGACACAACCGATGGGGATCTTCACAGGAGACTTCGTCTTCGTCGGGGATATCGGTCGCCCTGACCTTCTCGAAGAAGCGGCCGGTGTGAAAGGAACGACGGCAATCGGTGCGGAACAAATGTTTGATTCACTCAAAAAGTTCATGGCACTTCCTGACTTCGTTCAAGTCTGGCCAGGACACGGTGCAGGTAGTGCTTGCGGGAAAGCGCTCGGCGCGATTCCAACATCGACGGTCGGTTACGAGAAAGCGACGAACTGGGCGCTTCAAATGACGGATAAAGATGCCTTCATCAAAGAGTTGACGACGGATCAACCCGAACCACCGAACTACTTTGCCATGATGAAAAAAGTGAACAAAGAAGGTATCCAAGTGACGACGGAAGTCGCTCGTCCTGAAGTCATCGGGTCGGACCGTCTCGATACACTCGTCGAAGAGACGCAAGTCGTCGACACGCGTAAAGGAGAAGACTTTGCGAACGGACACGTACCAGGGACAATCAACATCCCGTACAACAACAAGTTCGTCTCGTGGGCTGGCTGGCTCGTCAACTTCGACAAAGACATCACACTTATCGCAAGTGCGGATGACGTCGATCAAGTGCAGACCGACCTTCAATCAATCGGTCTCGATCGCCTTCGCTTCATCGTCCCAGTCGAAGAGCTCGACGCATCACTTTTGACGGAAACGTATACGGACGTGACGGCAGAAGAAGCAATCGAAGCTGCTGAAAAAGGTGACGTCTTCGTCCTCGACGTTCGAAACGCGACAGAATGGAACGCGAGCCATTACGAAAAGGCAGAGCGCATCTTGCTCGGTAAGCTCGCAAGTGACCACGAAGGTCTTCCGACAGATCGAACGATTGCGGTGCATTGTGCGTCAGGCGTCCGCTCACGCATGGCGGCAAGTGTCCTTCAATCGCTCGGCTACAAAGATATCCACAATATCCTCGGTGGCTATGGCGCGATGAAAACTGTCTTGAACGCTCAACAAATCAAGTAATGCTATACTGACTATGAATATGGCGCCCGCTTCGAGAGGGGCGCCTTTTGTTTAGGAGGGAAAGACGTGGTCGCCATCGGTCCACTCAACATTCGTTTCGATTTACTCATCTTTTTACTAAGCCTTGCCGTCCTTTACGGCATCTTCCGCTTTCTCGGGTTGTCGAGTAAACAGCGTGAAGCCGTCATCGGGACATGGTTCTATGGTTTTCTTGCCTGGAAAGGAAGTGCCATCGTCATCGGTCTGTTGACGACACGTGACCTATCGCTCGCTCTTTACGCCACAGGAGGCGTATGGTCTCAATGGATTGCAGCTGCTGTCGTCCTTTGGTTCGTCTATCGACTCGACCGGAACCTTTTAGGGTATTGGGTGCTGAGCGGACTCCTCATTTGGTTCGGAATGACACTCGCGGTTCCAGTATACGGGACGATTTTGAACCTTTCCGACCAGCCGATTCATCTATGGAGCGCCATGCTCATTTTTCTGCTACTCGGAACGACGTGGCGCTGGATGCATGAACCGACTCGTGGAAACATTCTTTGGACAGTATGCGGTGCATCCGGCATCTGGCTATTTAAGTCATATGCGGTCGGACAGATTCAATGGTGGATAATTGTCATCGCCCTCGTTCTCTTCGGATTGACGGTCTATCTCGCCCGCCCTTCAAAGAAAGTGATTCAAATTAGTGTCGGAGTCCTGGTCGTTCTCGCGGTCGTGAATGCTGTCCTGCCAGAGAAAGCGACACAATCTGTCACGACAGAGACGGCGTCAACCGGTTTGAACATCGGGCAAATTCCCCCTTCGTTCGAATTACAGCGAACTGATGGGAGTACATTCGACTTAACTTCACTAAGTGGTCAGCGCGTCGTCGTCAACTTTTGGGCGTCCTGGTGCCCGCCTTGTCGGGCGGAGATGCCGGATATGGCGGCGTTCGCGAAAGAGCGAGATGACGTGACCATCGTCGCCGTCAACACGACGACGAGTGAACGCGACCCCGCCGATGCCGTCTCGTTCGTCGAACCGTATGAAGACGCATTTACCGTCGTCTATGACCGTGACGGCCAAGTTGGAGATGCGTATCGGATTCAGGCGATGCCGACGACGTATGTGCTCGATGAATCGGGTGTGATCATCGCGAAGCAATTTGGTGCCATCGACAAGAATTGGCTCGACGCCCAATTGAATTGAACATGACAAAACCGCCGACAAAGAGTTGTCGGCGGTTTATCTTATTGCTTCAAATAGCCTTGTGCTTTCAAAAAGTCTTTGACGTCAAGCCGTGTCGATTTCGACAACATGCGCCCCATTTGACCAGTCCACGTATCTTTACGCGGGTTCGAGCCACGGACCATATAGTAATCGTGGATCAACGCATCGTAATCGGAAAGGGACTGCTTCATCCGTTCTGGATTCGCTTCATACATATTTTCATGGTAGACATGTTGGAACGGTAAGCGTGGTTTTTGATCCTCGACTGAGGCCGGTACACCGACGGCCATCCCGAAGAGCGGAATGACCCGTTCCGGCAATACGAGCACTTCTTTCACCGCAAAGAGGTCGTTCCGAATGCCACCGATATAACAAATTCCGAGCCCCATCGACTCTGCCGCCACTGCTGCATTTTGAGAGGCAAGTGCAGCGTCGATCACCGCGACAAGCAACTTTTCATCAGTCTCAAGTGTTGAGGACACTTCTGTTTCTTGCAGTTCACCAATCACTTCATGGCGGTGCAAATCCGCACAAAAAACGAAGAAGTGACCGTTCTCGACGACATAGGACTGGTTGCCCGCAATCTCGGCAAGTCGTTTCTTCTTCGCTTCATCGGTCACCCCGATGATGGAGTAGGCTTGGATAAAGCTAGACGTCGATGCCCGTTGTGCGCTCTCGACGATGGTCTGGATTTGTTTGTCTGTCAATTTCTCGTCCGTAAAATCGCGGACGGAACGGTGGTTCAATAAAGTCTCAATCACTTCGTTCATACGTTCTTCCCCCTTTTTTTCAATCTTGGCATAAGCTCTCTGAATCCACAAATGAGAGGAATCCATCGAGCACATTTTGAGGGAGGACGCTCACATCTCGTCTTCTTATGCTATCATTATAAGCTACATAGTAAATACGACAGTGTAACTTCGAATAAGGAGCGAGATAGATGAAAAGAATACCATTTTACATTCCATTTCTGCTTGGGGTGCTGCTCCTCTCCGGTTGTACGGATGCCGATGTGAGCGTCCCGACATCGACGTCAACTGAGCAAACAGTTGAAGAGGAACCTGTACAAGAGGAACAAACCACCGAGATCCCTGAATCTGAAGGCGATCTTTTTGAAGGCTATACGAAGATCGAGGTCGATGGCGGCGATCAGTCCGGCACACGTGAAGCGAATGTCGTCGTCGATATCGGCTTCGGCGATCGTGAGTATTGGGCGTTCACGAACGAACATGGTCAACTGGTTCGTGTGATTGCCGACGAAATCACGCTTCAAGACGATGAAACCGAAGACGTTAATTCTTCAGGACGCTATTATGCAGACGAGGCAAAAGTTCCGGGTGTCGAAGACCCGAACCTCGACGAAGGCCATATCATCGCCGATTCACTTGGCGGTGTCTCGAACGCCTATAACATCACGCCACAAAACAGCGCACTCAACCGTTACGGCGACCAGGCATTCATGGAAGATGTCATCCGGAAGGCTGGCGGGGCGAAAGACTTCGAAGCCATCATCACCTATCCGAACACGACGACTCAGATTCCTTCCCGCTACCAATACACGTATACCGTACGGGGCAATACGGTCACCGATACGTATGATAACGTGGATCCGGAGGAAGTGAACGAATCGCTCGGATTGACGGATGATTCCCCTCCTGCAGTGACGACGGAGCCGGTCGAGGAACGTGAATTATCCGATATCGACCTTGACGGAAATGGACAAGTGACGATCAAAGAAGCCAAAAATGCCGGATTCGAGATGCCGATTACGCGTGACCATTGGTTGTACCAGTATATGGACGACCGAGACGGTGACGGGATGGTCGGGGAATAACTATTAGGAGAGATGATATGCATAAAATTGGATTTATAGGTGTTTTCTTTACTTTGTTCTCGCTTTTTTTGATAGAGGTTATATCGTATAGCAACGGGATAACAGAAGCGCCAAATCCTTTACTAGAACGTACACTTGTTTATATTGTTCTAATGGGACTTCTATCTGGTGTCTTGATTCTCATTGACTCTATTATTTATTTTAACAAAAGTAGGCGATAATTCTCCCTCCTCTAAGCGTCTCGGGGCGTAGCCCAGCGTAGGTGGGAGATGAATCGTCCGGTCCAAACATCTTTTCCCCTTGTGACAGATAGGACGAACAAAAGTTCGTGATTCCGTCAGATTTTCCATCCCCCTTCGCGGGTATCGGATGAGGAAGATACATCACGATCTGCTGGAAGGAGGAGGGACGGACATGCTGAAAGGCTACAAATACAGGCTCCACCCGACGCCGGCACAGGCCGAGTTCCTCATCAAGACGATTGGCTGCGCCCGGTTCATCTACAACAAGCTGCTCGAGGACCGCATCGCCATCCGCGAGGAGGCGAAGGCGGGGGACGGGACGAGACGGAAACCGGCGACACCCGCATCCTACAAGCCCCTGTTCCCGTTCCTCGCTGAGGCGGACAGCCTCGCGCTCGCGAACGCGAAGCTGAACCTCGACACCGCGTTCGCGAAGTTCTTCGCCGGGACGGGCGGCTTCCCGGC